>JBBRPL010000021.1:0-85804 GCA_038228205.1 Chthoniobacterales bacterium | reverse complement strand
GCCCCCCGGCGGGGGCCCCCTCGCCGCGGGGGGGGGGGGGGGGGGGGCGCGCCGGGGGGCCCCGCGCGCCCGCGGGGCGCCGCGGGGGAATGGAGACCACGGATGCGGAGCCTCCGGCTCCGGTCCGGTGAATGAATTCGCCGCTACGTAAGGCGCGACGCACACGATGCCCGTCAAGTTCTGGATTTGGCGACGGAACCGCGACCTCTTTCTCAGCGTCCCGCATGCGGGAGCAAACGCGATTCCCCACGCAACGTGACTCCGAGCAACTTACAAAACACGTCATCCGCTGCCGAGCGCGGCAAAAAGGCGGGCGCAGCGCAGCGCGTCTTACTTTTTCTTCAACCGTGGCAACGTATAAGACGCCATCCCGTTGATGCGATTGATGTAGAGCGCGCGAGCCGCGACCGCGATGCCCGTGGCATACATGCTTCGCGGCAACCGCTCCGGGTTCAGGAGTCGTGGTTTTTCCGGGTCGGTCAACTCGAAGACGAACGCGCCCGCCCAATAGTCCGCCAGGTAAAGAAAGTTCTCGTGCACGGTCATGTCCATCACCGTGGCGGTGCCTTCCTTCTTCCGCCAGGTGGCGGCAGGGATGAACGCCCGCTCGACCGGTTGGCGCGGGTCGGTGATATCAAACACGACGAGCCCGCTGCGCCCGCCCTTTTTGGCCAGCCCCTGCTCCTGGTTCGAGGCGGCGTATGTCTCGCCGCTCCACCTGCGGCGGAATCGCTGGTAAAACCACGGGGTTCTTCGACTCCGTTCCATGCCTCCTTCGCCCGCATGGAGCTCCGCTGCTAATGACGTGGTCCGTAACTCGTTAGAAATCAGTGCCACGAAGTTTGGCGACTCCGCCGCGATTGGACAGTCGGACTCGCCCGAAAGGCACCGGCCACCACCAGCACCTCGGCCACCGCCTCGGCGGTAGGGAGACCGTTGCTCCTTGGGCTGCTCGCCGCGCCGGATCGCTGCCAAAGCCCAACCCCATCTCCGCACGGACGATGACGGCCTTTTGTCTTTGGATCCTCAGCATGACCGCGGGGACGGATTTTTCGACCACTTACCTAATAGTCCGTCACCGAACCATCCGGCATGGTCCGCACGGGCCATTTATAGGTCCTCTTGGGGTCGGCGTTAGCGGCGGCGATGCCTTGCTCGTCGACCTCGACGCCCAGGCCGGGGCCCTCGGGGAGCGACGTGTACCCGTCCTTATCGATCGTCCAGTTCTTGTGCGCCACGGCGGACCAGACGTTGTCCGGGTAACCTTCCTCGATCAGGAAATTTGGGATGGCGGCGCAGGAATGCAGGCTGGCCGTGAGGCCGAGGTGAGTGCAAGTGCTGTGGGGGGCGAGGGGGACATTGTAGGCCTCGGCCAGCGTGGCGATTTTTTTCATCTGCGTAATTCCGCCGGTCTGCCCCACGTCGGGCTGGAGGATGTCGATGCAACCCTCCTGCAGATAGGGAATCATCCCCCAGATCGTCCGGTCGCGTTCGCCGGTGGCGAGCGGAATGTGGATCGCTTGCTTGAGCCGCTTGAAGACCTCGATGTTGCCGGGCACGGCGGGCTCTTCGATCCAGTAGATGTCGTAGGCATGAATGGCACTGGCGAGTTGGATGAGGAAGGGCGGCGGTAGGGCGCAGTGCGCGTCGAACATGACGATGCCATCCGGGCCGACCTTCTCCCGCGCGTCGGCGATATTCTTGACGTAGTGGTCGATCAGCTTGGGGTTGCCCGAGAATTCCGCCGGGGCGCTGGGGACTTTGAGGGCTTTGGCGGTGGGATAGATGCGGATCTTGTCGCGCGTCGGTCCGCCGAGCAGCCGATAGACCGGCACGCCGTGGAGCTTCCCGGTGATGTCCCACAGCGCCATATCGATCGCTGAGATGACGTGCACCATGAAGGGGCCGCCGCGGATGTCGCGATGCGATCGGTAGAGCTTTTGCCAGAGGTGTTCGATGCGGGTCGGGTTCTCGCCATCGAGCAACTCGAAGAGCGAATTGGCCAGCTCGCAGGCGACGTGCGGCTCGAGTCCCGTCACCTCGCCCCAGCCGAAGATCCCCTGGTTCGTGTCGAGGCGAATGAACGCCTTGGTGGCGACCGGCATCGCGGTCAATTTCGAGATGCGGATGGCGGATGCTTTGTCGGCGACATTCGCCGCCGGGTTGTCCGCGGCTCTCAAGGACTCGCGCATGAAGGCGAGTCCCGCGGTGGCGGCTGCGGCGGCGCCGATCATTTGCCGGCGGGTGAGTGGGGTGGAGGGGAGAGGGGTGTTCATGGGGCGGAGGGAGGAATAGCAGAGAAAGGATGAAGGATGAAGGATGAAGAGAATGGTGAGGGAGTTTCGGGGGAGGGATCTCCGCCCACTCCAGATGGCGGAAAATCCTCCCCCGAACTTGCCACTAATCTCTTCATCCTTCATCCTTCTGCCTTCATCCTTTCTCCGCTCGCCCCCGATGAAAACTTTCTGGCTCCTTCTTGTCGTACTGGGATGCGCGGTCGCGGCCGCGAATGCGGCTGGGCCGCATCCATCCTTGCCGCGACCGGTGATTCCGGAATGCCTCGGGGTCAACCTGCGCGCGGGCGAAATGAAACCGGGCGAATTGGATCTGCTCGCGGCTGCCGGATTTCGCTGGGTGCGAATGGATCTGATGTGGGCGGCGACGGAGCGAAGCAAAGGGCAGTACGATTTTTCCGCCTACGACCGGCTGGTCGCACAATTGACGCGCCGCAAGCTGCGCGCGGTTTTTGTGCTCGGCTATGGAAACCCGCTCTACGCCGAGCCGGGTGAGGCGCCGCCGTTCACTTCGCGGTCCGGCACGCCGGAATTTCGCGAAGCTTTTGCGGCGTGGGCGGTGGCGGCGGTCGCGCATTGCCGGGGTGGCGGTTGTCTTTGGGAGATGTGGAGTGAGCCGAACCGGCAGGGCTTTGCGAATACGGATTCCTACATTGCGCTCGCCTCGGCGACGGGAGGAGCGCTCCGCGCCGCGGGCCTGCTCGGGCCGAGGGGCGAGGGTTTCATCGGGCCCGCCACGGCGAGGATCGATCTGCCGTTTCTCGAGGCGTGTTTCCGCGGAGGCTTGCTCGAGTATTGGGACGGTGTGTCGGTGCATCCATCGCACGAAAATGCGCCGGAGACGGTGGAGGAAGAGTTGCGCCGCGTGCGGCTGCTCGTGGGCCAGTATGCGCCCGCGGGCAAGACCGTCCCGGTGATTAGCAGCGCGGGGGGGTATTCCAGCGATGCGCCCGCGCTGGGCGCGAACAGCCGGGCGCGTGGCGAAACACAGGCGACCTATCTGGCGCGTCATTTTCTGACGAATATCGCCAACGATGTGGCGCTCTCGATCTGGGCCGATTGGCGGGACGATGCCACCCAGCGCGAAGGGGAGCGCGGCTGCGGGCTCGTGGAGAACACCGGGAGTGGCGGGCCGGCGATCGAGACGAAGCCGGCCTACGCGGCGGTGAAGACGCTCCAGGAGCAGTTCGGCGGATTCCGTTTCAACAAGCGGCTGTTTTCCTGGAACAGCGACGAGGATTACATGCTACTCTTTGAGAGGCTGGAGGAGGTGCGCACCGCGGTCTGGACGGTGAGGGCCGTGCCGGAAATCATCGGGATTCCGGCGAGTTACGGCGCCCACACCCTGTTTGCGACCGACGGCGATTGCGTGCGCGGCGCGCAGGCAGAGCGCCGGACGGTATTTGGCCTGAAGTTCATTCCCAGTGCCGCGCCGCTGTATGTGTGCTTTCCGCCCGGGAACGCCTTGCTGCTCATGGCCACCTCGGCGACGCGGTTGCCGCTGGAGTACCATTACAATATGCCGGGCGCGGCCCCTGCCGTGCGCTTCCGTTTTAAGAACTACGCTCCGCATGCCATCAAGGTCCGCCTGACTTCCGACGACGAAAAGCGGGTGAATGAAAAGTGGGCCATTCTCGATGGCAAGACCGACACGAAGGAGGTCGTCGCGGGAGATTACTTCAATCTGCCCATCGCCGCGCTATCGAGGGCGCAGGCCTCGGAGAAATCCGCGCTGATGTTAGGCATCGAGGTGGTGCCGCTCGGCGTGACGGACGATGACGAGCTGATTTCCATCGCGCAGAAGGTCAAGTTGATCACGGCCAATCCGCTCACGGTCACGCGCATGCCGGGCAAGCCGGATGAGATTGTCGTGAAGTTTGAGAACACGTCGGGCGCGGTATGGAAGGGGCCGATCGTTGCCGTGGGACAGCCGGAGATCGATACGCCCGAGAATCGAGGCGGTGGAGGAGGGTGGGGTGGCTGGGGTGGTGGAGGTTTCGGCGGCGGAGGTTCGGGCGATGGAGGTTTGGCCATTTTGGGATTTGGGCAAGCGCCGGCGCCGAGGCCGGCCCGCCGCGACCCCGCGAATAAGTTGAAAGTCCCCGTTCTCACTGAACCGCTCGATTTCGAGGTGCCGCTGGGCTCCGCGATGTCGGTGGCCCGCATTCCGATCAAGACCCGGGAAGGCGATCCGTGGTGGCGGGGAATCCGCGCCGTCTCTCTCGTGGGGGCGAAGGGTGTCCGCGGCGATTTTCTGATTACGGACGATCGATTCTTCGAACTGGATCCCAACGGGGTGCAAGTGGTGCCGGATGGCGACCCCAAGGTGAAGGTGCGCCATTCGCGCGAGCCGGCCGAGCCGCCCGATGGCCCGCTAATGAAGGGGCTGCCCGCTCTTCGCGTGGGTTACGATTTTGACGAGGGCTGGAAGTCGCTGCGGGTGATCAATCCGACGTGGCCGCCGCCGAGTGAAAAGAATCTCATCGGGCAGCCGCACGAATTTGGAATCTGGATTTATGGCGACAGCCGGGGCTGCGTAGCGCACATGCGGTTCATCGATTCGACCAATCAGTTTTTCCAAACGATCGGCGTTCCGGTCGACTGGACCGGCTGGCGCCACGTGAAGTTTCCCATGGAGTATCGCCCCGGGAAAAAACTGGAGAATTGGAGCGGAGCCGGTGACGGAGATATCCATTACCCCATCGATCTCGATTCAGTCCTCGTGCTCGACAATGCGTCCCGTCAGCGGTTGAAGGGGGAGATCTACATTTGCGGGCCGTCGTTGATCTATTGAGTTTGCGGGCCGTGGTTCCTGCGCCTACGCGCCGAGGGCGGAGCGGGTGCACGCGGATCAGCGTGCGAACTATGGGCGGGCGGTGGCGGTGACTTCCTTCATTGCTTCGGGCGTGAAGTCTTTTTCCGTGAAGGTGATGTCGTGAACGATTTTGGAGCCGTCGAGATCGGTGGTGGAATCGGCGCGCGCGCCGTGAACGGCGAGGTTCGCGGGAACGGGGTGGCCGCCATCGTTGACGACGCGGGTAGTGTCGATGCGGCGAAGCAGTTTGCCGGCGTTGGAAAATTTCTCGACGCGCAGCGGGACGAGGCGGCGCGTGTCGATCCAGGTTTTCACGGACCCGTAAGTGGAGCGTTCGCCTTTGCCCGGTTTCGATTCAAGGATCTGGCAATTCACGCCGTCGATCGGCTCGGCGCCGGCAAGGGTTTGCTGGTCCCAGGAGAAGAAATCTTCGACGATATCTTCATACGACAGGTCGCTGCCGAAGAGCGTGGTTTTCATGTCGTCGATGGGTTGGAGCTTGTTGGGCGGAACGAAGAGCGAGCCGGTGGCGGCGCGATTGCCGGATTTTCGCAGGAGGACGGATTCGCCTTTGCGCTCTTTCGGGAAGAGGACCTGGTAGAGAACTTCCGAAGAATCCTTGGTGCGGCGTTGTTTGATCTGGAGTTGCAGGGTTTCGGGCGCGGCGCCGGTTTTGATTTCCATGCGCAGGCGGACGTACGACGAGCCGTCCTGGCGGAGGGCGCTGAGCTTTGCCGCGAGATCTTTGGCGCTCGCGGCGGGGGCTGGGTCGGCGGCGCGGGCGGAGGGGCGTGGCGTGGCGAGAACGACGGCGACGGCGACGGCGAGGAAGGAGATGATGCTGTGGGGAGCTTTCATAGAGTTATCCGTTCAAGGCCTGGCTCGGCGTGAGGCGGGAGCTGCGCCACGCGGGGTAGAGGCCGCTGACGACGCCGACAATGACGGCGATGGCGACGGCGGTGGAGAGTAACTTGGGGTTCAGGTCGGGTTCGAGGAGGCCACGCATGGCGGGGGTATGGATGAGGATCTTGACGCCGATGAGGCCGACAGTGACGCCACCGATACCGCCGAGGAATCCGAGCAGGGCGGATTCCCACAGGACCATGCGGACGATGCGATTGCGTTTCCAGCCGATGGCGAGCAGGACGCAGATCTCCTGGGTGCGCTCGAAGATGGTCATGAGCATGGTGTTCATGACGCCGAGTACGCCGACGAGGACGGCGAGGAGGGAGGTGCCCCAGCTCATGGCGCGGATCATCTTGTAAGCCTGGCTGTCGCGGATGTGCTCCCCGGCGATGACGGCGCGGCCCTCGGGGACGGCCTTGGTGATCTGGGCGCAGAGCTGCTGGGTCTCCTCCCGGGTCGTGCCGGGAGTGACGCGGAGATCGATGATGTTGATCTTGCCTTGATTGCCGGTGATCTCCTGGAGCACAGGAAGCGAGAGAATGACGGAGCCGTTTTCCACGACCGCGCCGCCGTCGACGATGCCCACGACCTTGAGTTCCTCGGTTTCCAATTGGACGGTATCGCCCACTTTTTTCTTGAGGACTTCGGCGGCGGTGGTGCCGAGGACGAGGGCTTTTTCGTTGGCGTCGTTGGGCAGGCGGCCATTGACGATCTTGAGGTTGCTCCACGAAAAGCCGCCCCATTCGCGCGAGGAGACGATCATCATCTCGGCGTTTTCCACGCTCATGAGATCGACGAGGAGGGCGCAGGTCGCGCCGACGTGCGGGATGGGCGTGATGCGATCGATGACGGTGGCGGGGAAGGGCTTCGGCGTGAGGGCGCTGCCCATGTTGCTGACGACGATGTCAGTGCCACGGGTCTTCATGCCGGCTTCCCAGCTCGTTTCGAAGCCGCGCGAGATACCGACGAGCGCCACGACCGCGGCGATACCGATGGAGATGCCCACGATCGTGAGGCCGGTGCGGACGGGGCGGCGCCAGAGACCGCGGGTGACGACGGTGAGGAAGGTCATTTTGGCGGAAGTAATCAGTGCTCAGTGCTCAGTGGTTGTTGCGCGTATCGGCGATGATGCGGCCGTCGCGCATTTCCAGGACGCGTTCGGCCTGGCGGGCGATGCCCATGTCGTGGGTGACGAGGATGAGCGTGATCTGGCGTTCGCGGCGCAGGCGCACGATCAGATCGAGAATCATGGCGGCGTTTTCGCTATCGAGATTGCCGGTGGGCTCGTCGGCGAGCAGGACGGAGGCGCCGTTGGCGAGGCTGCGGGCGATGGCTACGCGCTGGCGTTCACCGCCGGAGAGTTTGGCGGGGAAATGGTTGAGCCGCTTTTCGAGGCCGACCAGGCGCAGGAGTTCCGTGGCGCGTGTGCTGCGCTCGGCCAGCGGGAAGTCCGATTCGAACATCGGAATCTGGACGTTCTCGAGCGCGGTGAAGGTGGGCAGGAGATGGAAGGCCTGAAAGATGAATCCGATCTCGTGCGCGCGATAGCCCGCGAGGTCGGCGCGTTCGGCAAGCGAGGCGCCGCGATAGAGAAGCGTGCCGGCGCTGGGCAGATCGAGCGCGCCGAGCATTTGCAGAAGGGTCGATTTGCCGGAGCCGCTTTGGCCGACGATGGCGACGAACTCGCCGGCGTGGATGCAGAAATCGGCGCCGCGCAAAGCCTGGACCTGGCCGTCGTCGTAGCTCTTTTGCAGGCCGATCGCCTCGAAGATGCAGGTGGCATCGGGCGCGGCGGGTGGATGGGACGTATCGGATGATGCGCCAGTGGAGAGATCGGACATCAGTTGAGGCCCTGTTCTACGGTTTCCTGACGGGAAAGCATTTTGCCGCCGTTCCATTGTGCGCCGACGCGCGGGTTGCCGAGGTTGATGAAAAGATCGTAGAGCGCGGCGCGGTAGCTGGTGAAGGGCGGGCGGTCGCCCGGGACCTTGGGCTGGAGGGCGTCGACGTGAAGCGGGAGCTCGGGGTGCGGCAGGCCGGAACGCCAGTGGTGCACGCCATGGAAGGGTTCGTGCAGGAGGGAGAAGCAGAACGCCTGCGCGAGCCAGCCGTCGGCGACGATGCTGCGCGTGGCGCTGTTGAGCGTGGGGCCGGTCAAGCCGACGTGCTCCACGTATTTGCGGAGGCTTTGCATATTTGCGGCGAGGAAACCGGGGATGAAATATTGCCAGAAGAAATATTTCCACAGGCCGAAAATGGCGTCGACGGTCAGGATGATTGCCCAGGCGGCGGCGGTGCTGCCGAATTCCATCCAAATGCGGCGGCGCAGCTTCTTGTTTCGGATTGGGGAGCCGGTGCGCAAGAACGTGCGTAAGAAGAGGACCGGGGTGAAGAACATCCCCAGCGTGAGTTCAAGGAGGGCCGCGGACACGCGGGCGAAACGCGAGGATTCCGGATGGACGAAGGGCCACAGCTCCTCGTCGCGTTCCGAAGCCAGGTAGGCATGATGCAACTGGTGGGCCGCACGATAGAGACTGAAGCTCATGAAGCTGAAAATGCCGATCATCACGCCATCGATTTCGTTGAGCAGGCGGCTCTTGCGCAGGAGGCCGTGGGAGGCTTCGTGGAAACCGATGAGGATGCCGTGCATGAGGTGGCTGGCGATTAAGGCGAGCGGAACGGCGAGCCAGTAATTATTGCGGTAGAGCGCCAGGCCCAGCAGGGCCTGCGTGGCGAAGAAGAGGCCGGAGACGACGGGAAAAGCCGTTCGGCTGACCCAGTGCGGGCCGCGCTCGACTTCGGGCTCTTCGATCATGGTCGTCGGTGTGCTCATTGGTGCATCAACTTAAGCAAAATGCAGTCTGGCCGCGAGCGCGAGCGCCGTCCCTCAACTTTGTCATCCTGAGCGGAGCGGGGCAGCATGGGCGCAGTCGAAGGACCTCCAATAGCTGCGGGTTCTCGCGGAGCCTCTGTGATCGATCTATTCAGATGGATGACGCTCTTCAGCGGATGCGAATACGAGCGGGCGTCAACCGAAGCGGGTCTTGCATTTGACAAGGCTATCGCAGTGGCTCCGCACGAGAACCCACGGAGATTGGAGGTCCGTCGACTGCGCCCATGCTTCCCCGCTCCGCTCAGGCTGACAATTTGGGAAGCGGCGCTCGCGCTTGTCGCGACACGGCAGATGTCTCCGCGCCGCATCTTGACCGATCTTAACTCAGCCCGACGGGACTGGTACCGGACTCGCTTAAGTTGACGCACGCGCTCGACTTCGGGGTCTTCGATCATGGTCGTCGGCGTGCTCATTTGGTGGCGGGCGCTTATTCAACCCCTTCAGGGTTGGACGCGCGTTTTGTGGAAACCCAGGGTAGCTCGTTCCTCGCAACCCTGGGCTGGATTATTGAATGACTTCGGCATATTTCGTGGCGGCGCCTCATGTTCATTATGCGCTCTAGTTTCGTGGCGGCGCCTCGTGTTCATCATGCGCTCTAATTTTGTGACGGCGCCTCATGTTCGTCATGCGCTCTACGAGGCCATGGTGGCCAGGCGTCCGATCGTGGATTCCGGCTCGGTGGCGCGGGCCAGAGTTTCCTCGAACATACGGCTGAGGTTTTCCACGTCGGTTTGTGGAAAAAGTTGGGGGCGATAAAGCCAGACCACTTCGAGTTGTTCGCCATCCTCAGTCACTTCGCACGCGAGGTGGCAACGGGCCGTGCCTGTCGAGCGCATGCGCAATTTAGCCGACAAGCCCGGGAGGGCGACATCGGGGATGGGGTGGTTTTGCAAGGCGAAGCGGACTTCGAAGATGGGATTGTGGCCCGGGGCGCCCTGGTCGCCGAGGGCGCGCGCCAATTCCGCGAAGGGCATGGCATTGGCGAAACAATTCATCGTCGTTTCGTGAGTCGCTTTGAGGGTCTCGATGAACGGGCGGTCGGGGTCGATTTGAGCGCGGATCGGCACGACGCCAGCGAAGTAACCCATGGTTTCCTTCGCGGCTTGCTTCGTGCGGTTTGCGACGGGGGTGCCGACGAGGATGTCATCCGTCCCAGCCCATTTCGAGAAGGCCAGTTGGAACGCGGTGAGGAGAGTGCTGAAAAGGGTTGCCCCCGATTTGCGCGCCAGTTCCCGGGTAGCCGTGGCGCGCCCCGCAGAGAGGTGCGTGACGAACCGGGCGGCCACTCCGGAGGCGGTGGCAGGTCCCTCGGATGATTCCCACAGCCGGGCGTGGCCTGCGAGGTGCGCCTTCCAATAGGCAAGGCGCGGTGCGAGCTCCGAAGGCTGCCAGAACGCGCGCTCTGCCGCGCCCCACGCGCTGTAGGTCTGCGGCACGGCGGGCAGCGCATCCTGAATTCCGCGCACGCGCTGCATGAACGCGAGGCATAGCTCCTGGACGAAAACGCCCAGGGTCCAGCCATCGGCGATCGCATGGTGAATGGCGAAGACGAGCACGTGATCTTCCGGAGAGAGGCGCAACAGTTCGACCCGGTAGAGTGGCCCCTGGAGTATGTCGAAAGGCTCGGCGAAGATTTGGGCGGCCACTTCCTCCACGGCTTCCGGACTGCGCTGCTCCGCCGGCAATTCGCGAAAGCGCATGCTGGCCTTCGCTTCCGCGCGAATCATCTGCACCGGTTGTTCCTTGCCCGGGAGGAAGGAGACGCGCAGCGCTTCCTGCCGGTCCACCACGAGTTGCAATGCCCCTGCGCCATCTTCCGGCGCCACCTTGCCGCGCACCAGGATGAGGCAGCAGATGTGATTGGCCGGGTCGGAGACCGGTACTGGCGATGCTTCCCACAGCTCGCGTTGTGGGAAGGTGAGGGGCTGGAGACGGATCTCTCCCCGTTCCAGTCGTTGCTTCAGGAGCGCCCGTTTATCGTCCGCCATTTTTGGGTTCGGCGCCGCGTTTAGCGCGCGGCTCCTTGTGGGTCGGGGTCTTCGTCGGACGGTGCTTCCGCTCCGAGCAGACGGTCGAGGTCTTCGTCCGAGAGCGCTTCGAGGTCCACTTCGTCGGCCGTCACGGCTTCGGCTGCGGCGGCGACAGGCTCGGGCGCGGCGGGAGCGCCGGTCTTGCCGCCCATGTGCCCGGCGATGAGGGTCGCGATCTGGCCGATGGTGCGCGCGCGCATCAAGCTGGCCGGCGGCAGGGAGACGCCGACGGCGGCCTCGAGCGAGTTCTCGATCTCCACGCCCATGAGCGAGTCGAGGCCGAGGTCGGTGAGCGGCTGATCGTTGCGGAGGCTGTCGGGCTTGACGCGGAGCACCGAGCCAACGACGTCGCGGACGGCGGCGGCGATGACCGATTCCTTTTCGTCGGCGGAGGCCGACTCGATCTTGTGCCGCCAATCGCTCGTGACCCCGCCGGCTTCCTGCCCTTCGACGGCGGACAGGATCTGCTCGAGTAGCGGATTTTCCTGCACGCTGCGGAAGAACTGGCGCCACTTTGCCCAGTCCACGCGGATGGCCGCGACCTGCGCATTGCCGGCGACCAGCGAGGCCTCGAGGATGGTGGTGACTTCGCCCGGAGAGAGCGCGCCGGTGCCCTGGCGGGCGAGGTATTCGGCCACACGCTCGTTGCGGGCCACGTAACCTTCGCCGCCGAGGACGCCCCAGTTTATGGTCAAGGCGGGCAAGCCGAGCGCCCGGCGATGATGCGCCAGCGAGTCGAGGAAGGCATTGGCCGCGCTGTAATTGCCCTGCGCGGGATTGCCGAAGATGCTCGAGACGGACGAGAACATCACGAAACAGTCGAGCGGCTTGTCCTTCGTCGCCTCGTGGAGCAACCACGCGCCGTAGGCCTTGGGTGTGAGCACGGTGCTCATGCGTTCGCGGTTGAGGTCCATGAGCGGCGCATCGTCGATCACCATGGCGAGATGGAAGACACCACGGAGCGGTTGTTTGTCCTTGCCGATTTCCTTGATCATCCGGGCGACATCTGCCCCGGAGCCGACATCTGCCTTGGCGACCTGGACGGCGATGCCTTGGGCGCGCAGACTCTGAACGAAGGACTCCGCCTCCGGGGTCGCGGCGCCGCTGCGGCCTGAGAGGACGAGGTGGCGCGCGCCGGACTTGACCAGCCATTGCGCGATGACTTTGCCGAAGCCGCCGAACGCGCCGGTGATGAGGTAGCAACCGTCCGGCTTGATCGAGAACGGCGAAGCCAGCGGGACGGCGAGGCGTGGCACGAACGCGTCGGGGAAGGAGACCACGACTTTACCGATGTGCTTGCCGCTGGCCATGAGGCGGAAGGCGGCATCCACGCGGCAGGCGGCGAAGGAGCGGAAGGCGAGCGGCTTGAAAGCGCCGCTTTCGAGTCGCGTGGCGATCTCTCCCAGCATGTCGCGCGTGAGCGCTTCGTCGCCGCGGAAAACCGCGTCCATGGCCACGACATGGAAGGAAGCGTTGCGCCGCAGGTTCCAGAGCGGGATGCGCGAATTCTGGTAGATGTCGCGCTTGCCGATCTCAAGGAAGCGGCCGAACTCCGCGAGGCACGAGAGCCCCATGGGGATCGCTTCACCGGCGAGGGCGTTGAGGACGACGTCCACGCCGCGCCGATTGGTCAATTCCAGCACAGCTTCGGCAAAGTCGCCGCGGCGCGAGTCGACGACGTACTTCACGCCGAGGGTCTTGAGCAGCCCGCGCTTGGTCGGGCTGCCGGCGCTCGCGATGACCTCCGCGCCGAGGTGATGCGCGATCTGGATCGCGGCCATGCCGACGCCGCCCGCACCCGCGTGCACGAGCACGATTTCGCCGCGGCGGATGCGCGCGACGTTGTGCAGCGCATGCCACGCAGTCATGAAGACAACCGGCACGGTGGCCACTTCCTCGAAGGACATTCCCTCGGGCATCCGGCGCAGGTCGCCGGCTCGGGCGAGGGTTTGCGTGGCGAGGCCAAAGACCGCGAGGCCGAAGACACGATCGCCGGGGGCGATGTGCGTCACGCCAGGGCCCACGGCCTTCACGATGCCGCCGACCTCATCTCCATAGATGCGAGCGTCGGGCGCTTCACCCGGATAGAGGGCCAGCGCTTTCAGCACGTCGCGGAAATTCATACCGGCGGCCCTCACTTCGATGAGTGCTTCGCCCGGGCCGCAGGGCGGCAGGGAGAAGGGCGCAAAGCCCAGCGTATCGAGGTGCCCGCGCTCGCGGGACTCGAGGCGCAGCGGGACTTCCGGAGGCAGGACCTGCCGGATGGACGGACGGCCGCGCCCGAGGCGCTGGACGTAGCGGGCCTCGCCGCGCAATGCCACTTCACGATCCGCCTCGCTCCGGAGCAACTCGCTCCACAACAGGCCGAGATCGGCGCGGCCTTCCGCGTGCGGCAAGTCGATGCCCCGGCAGGTGAGGTTCGAGTATTCGTTTTGCACCACCCGCATGAGACCGATACTGGGCGCCTGCGCGACGGCGGTCGGGTGCGTTGCACGTCCGACCGGTTGCGCGCCGCGCGTCACGGTGTCGATGCGCAGCTTGGCAGCCGGGAAGATCGTGTCCAGCGCGTGGCTGAGATGTAGCAAGGCATCCGTGCCCATGAGCGCGTCACCCGGCGCGACGGTCGCGGTATCGAGGTTCCAGAGGTAAACGATGCGCTCCAGCGCGGAGTCCGCGCACGAAGTGAGGAGCCGGGTAAAATCGTCCGGCTCCTCGGCCCGGAGGGTGAACGATTCGAGGCCCGTGGTGGCAAATTCCTTTCCGCGATGTGCGACCTTGCAGCGCGCACCGCCTTCGCGGAGCTGCGTCGCAAGTTCGTCGCCGAGACCGGCGGCATCCGCGAAAATGAGCCACGATTTCTCCGGAGGCATGGCCGCCGGCACGGACTGTTCCGCCGCGACGGGTTGCCCCGCCTTGCGAGCGAGCAAGGCCATCTGGCCTTCGCCCCCGGTCGGCCCGATGAGACCGGGCAACGAGGCCGTTTCGGAAAAGCCGACTTCCTTGAGCACACGCTCCCACGTGGCACGTTCCAGCAAGGGTTGGTCCGGCCGCAAATCGCGATCGGTCAACTTCCACCAACCGCTGGTGAGCCCGAAAACGGTCTCCGTCCAGAGCTGGGGAGTGGCCGTGTCCATGAAGACGAGGTTCCCGCCCGGGGCGAGGAGATCGCGGAGATGCCCGAGGGTGAGGCGAATGTCGCGCACCGCGTGAATGACGTTGGTGCCGATGATGAAATCGAAGGAACCGGCGGCGAGATCCTGTTCCGTGCCGGGCTTTTCGAGATCGAAAATCTTGCACTCCACCTCGGGGAAGGCGGCGAGCTTTTGCATCGCGCTCGGGAAGAAACCGGCCGACACATCGGTGAAGGTGTAGGAATGGAGCCCGGGCTCGAGCAAGGGCAGCACATGCGCGGCGAGACCCGCGGTGCCTCCGCCCACTTCGAGAACGCGCAGGCCGCGCCCTTCCGGCAGATGCAGCGCGGCTTCCTGCACGGCGGCGGCGATGGCTCCGAGCCAGCGGCTCGTGTAAAGGCCATCCCCGTAGAATTGTTCGAGCAATTCCGCGCCGGCTCCCGAGAAGAGCACTTGCACGGCATCCTTTTCGCCGCGGAGGATCGGGCCGAGTTCGGCGCAGTTGGCGGCGCAGAGCAATGCCTCGGGCAGATGGCCCGCATGGCCTTCGATGAAGTCGCGGAGCGCTCCCTGCGCGGAAGCCGCGGCCTTGTTGAAAGCGGGCGTCGCGACGTAGGCATCCTTGCTCTTCGTGAAGTATCCGCGTTTGGAGAGGTTGGTCAGCAGGCGTGCCACGACCGGTTGCATGGCCGGGGCGACGCCCAGCGACGCCAGGGTGAACTTTTCCCCGACCTTGACTCCCATCTCACGCAAGCCGTGGGAGAGCTGCACCGCGCTGAGGTCGTCGCCCGCCGCCATGGCGGCCTGCAACGAATCGCGGCCGTGATTGGAAAGGATTCCATCGAGGGCCTTGGTGGCGGCGGCATGCAACTGCTTGAGTGGCAAGGGTGGCAGCGCGGCGGCGGGGCTGGTCGATGGCGTGCGTTGCCACCCGACATGATAGACGACATCGCGCGTGCCTCCCGGGGCGCTGGAACGGCGCACGCCGGCCACGGCGATGGCGCGAAAGCCATCGACGAGGACGCACGGCTCCCCGGCGTCGTTGTACAAGCTGAGGCGGCCTTCCACGAAATCGTCGCTGTGGTCCACCACGCTGGTGCGCACACGCACGCCGGCGCCCGGGGAGCGGAGGAAGAGAATGCGGGAAAAACGCACCGGCAGCTTCATGCGCGAACGGCGATTTTCCACGGTGGCCGCGCCGGCGGAGAAAGTCTGGAGCGCACCGTCGAGAAGGACGGGGTGCAGGGCAAACTCATCGGCGCGCAGAGCGGAGGTTTCGGACAACGTCACGTGGCCTTCGGATTTGCCACCGCCGGCCGCGAGCTCGCGGATGGGCCGGAACTCTTCGCCGTAGCGCAGGCCGAGATCGCTCATGTAGCCGTAGAACCCACCGACTTCGACCGATTCCAATCCAGCCACGGGCGCGTCTTTCCAGTGCGTCGTTCCGAAGGTGGATTCCGTGCGTTCGCCACGCATCGAGCCGATGACGTGCAGCGACCAGGCCGCGCCGTGCTCGAGCCGGGTCTGGATGGCAAAGGTGCGCTCGAGCGGCTCGTAGGAGATCTCGATGTGCACGTTGGACGCCTGCTCGGGAAGGATGAGCGGCTTGCGGATTTCGAAATCCTCGATGACGAAAGGCCGTCCTTCGAAGAGTTGCACGCCGGCTTCCAGGACGAGTTCCACGAACCCCGCGGCGGGGAAGATGATGTGATGGTCCACCTGGTGATCCTTGAGGAACGCCATGTGGCGGGAGTCGAGGCGGGCGGTCCACGTGGGAGTCGCGCGCGGCATGCGGATCTCGAGGAGGCCGCGCCCGCCCGGGGAAAGGCGGCCGTCGCGCCAATCGCTGGCTTCATTCCACCAGCGGCTCTTGTTCCAGGCGTAAGCCGGGAGCGAGACGAGGCGGCGCGAGGGCGTGATAGCCGTGAAATCGAGCGGCACCGCCGCGCGATGCAGATCCATCGCGGTCTCGAGCAGCGACTCGTGCTCCCGCTCGCGCCGCGCGGAGGAGAAGACCGGGGTCTTCGTGCCGCGTCCCGCGAGACATTCCTGGATGGAATGCACCAGCGCGGGATGCGCGCCGAGTTCCAGCCAGATATCCACGCCGAATTCCGCGAGCGCATTGACCGCCGGGGCGAACAGCACGGGCTGCCGCACGCCCTGGCCCCAGTGGACCGCGGCACAGGATTCGCCGGCGCAACGGTCGCCGGTCACGGTGCTGAAGAAGGGCGTCGTTTCCGGCTGCGGGTCGAGATCGGCAATCGCCTCCTCCAGGGATTCGGATGCGGGACGCATCAAAGGATGATGGAAAGGATGATCGACGCGCACGAGGCGGGCAAAGACGCCCTGCGGTTCGAGTTCGGCGATCATGGCCTCCAGCGAGATGCGGGAGCCGGCGAGGGTGAGCGAACGCGGGCCGTTAAAGGCGGAGATCGTGACCGTGCGGTCGTGCCGCGCGATGAGGGCGCGGGCTTCCTCCTCGCCCAGGCCGACGGCGAGCATGGTGCCTTCGCCGCGGGCGCAGCAATCCATGAAATGGGACCGAAGCACGATGACGCGGGCGCCTTCCTCGACGCTGAAAACGCCGGCGACGCAAGCGGCGGCGATTTCACCCACGCTATGACCCACGATGGCCGCAGGCTGCACGCCCCAGGATTTCCAGAGCGCGGCGAGCGACACCTGCATGGCGAAGATCGCGGGTTGCGCGATCTCGGTGCGGCTCATCTGCGAGGTCTCCTCCGTGCGGTCGAGTTCCTCCAGGAGCGAGAATTTCGCCCATGGGCGCATCGCAGCCGCACAACGTTCCATCATTTCCCGGAAGACGGGCTCATGCCGCATCAACTCGCGGCCCATGCCCCACCACTGCGGCCCCTGGCCGCTCATGACGAAGGCCACCCGCGGCGCATGCTCGGGCCGCGGGGTGAAGGAATTGCGGACCGCCGGCGTTTCCTCGCCTTTCCCGATGCTTTCCAGCTCGCGGGCGAGGTCGCCCATCGATTTGGCGACGGTGGTCAAACGGTACGGGTGATGATTGCGCCGGGCGCCGAGCGTATAGACGAGGTCGGGCAGGACTGGTGAGTCGCCATTGGCGTGGGCGCGTTCGTCGAGCCACTTCGCGAGTTCCGCCGCGGAGCCGCGCAGGGCTTCCTCGGAACGAGCCGAGAGGACCACCGGCCAGGAGCGGGTGGCCGTCGATTCGGGGTGCTTCTGGTGCGCATGCGCCGGAGCTTCCTCCAGGATGATGTGCGCATTGGCGCCGCCGAATCCGAAGGAGTTGACGCCCACCCGCCGGGGTCCGTCGGTTTCCGGGAAAGGCTCGAGCGTCGTATTGACGCGCAATTTCAAGCCCTCGAAATCGATGTGCGGGCTGGGGGTTTCGAAATGGAGATTGGCCGGGATTTGCCGGTGCTTGAGCACGAGCAGCGCCTTGACCAAGCCAGCCACGCCGGCGGCGGTTTCCAAGTGTCCCAGATTCGTCTTTACGGAGCCGATGATGAGCGGCTTGTCGGAAGGCCGGTCCGCGCAGAGCGCCTCGGCGAGGGCATGGGCTTCGATCGGATCGCCGACGGCGGTCCCGGTGCCGTGCGCTTCCACGAAACCGATTTGCAGGGGATCGATTCCCGCATCGGCACACGCATCCTGCACGAGGCGCGCCTGGGCCTCCGGGCTGGGAAGGGAAATGCCGTTGGTGTGGCCATCCTGGTTCAGCGCGGAGCCGAGGAGGATGCCGTGGATCGGGTCGCCATCTTCGATGGCCTTTGAAAGCCGCTTGAGCAGCACCATCCCCGCGCCTTCGCCGCGCACGAAGCCATTGGCCGCCGCGTCGAACGCCTTGCACTTGCCTTCGGGAGAAAGCATGCCCGCTTGCGAGAATCCGATGAATCCTCCGGGAGTGATCATCACGGTGACGCCACCCGCCATCGCGACGTCGCCGCGACCGGCCCAGATGTGTTCACACGCCGCGTGCACCGCCGTGAGGGCGGACGAGCAGGCGGTATCCATGGCCACGCTGGGCCCCCGCAGATTCAGGCAATAGGAAATCCGGTTGGCCGCGATACTGTGCGCGCTGCCCGTGGGCGAGTGCGCGGTGATGCCGGCGGAATCCCACGGTGTGCCCTGGATGACCTGGTAATCGTTATGCGAAATGCCCACGAAGACGCCGACATCGGTGCCTTTTTCGAAATCGAGGACCAAACCGGCATCCTCGATGGCCTCCCAAGCCGTCTCCAGAAGGAGGCGATGCTGCGGATCGACATAAGGCGCTTCGCGAGGAGAAATGCCGAAGAATTGCGGATCGAACTGGTCGATCCCCTCCACAAAACCGCCGCGTTTCGCGACCGATTTGCCGACAATCCCGGGTTCGGGATCGTAAAATCGCTCGATGTTCCACCGATCCGGCGGGACATCGCTGACGGCTTCAGCCCCCCGGACCAGTAACTTCCAGAGATCATCAGCGCTGTTGATTCCACCGGGGAATCGGCATCCGATACCTATGATTGCGATGCGTTCTTTGGACATAAATGGTTGAGCAGACGGGAACAATAACGCGTCAGGCGCCGGCCTTCCGTCGCCATTTGTCGGCTGGAAGAGCGACTCCTATCGCGTGAACTTGGATAATTTGGAGGCGAACGCGTAAGGGAAGAAAGGGCATCAGAAAAGGCGATTTTTTGCCGGAGGGTCCATGGTGCAATGCAAATAGGGGGCGGAGGAAACGAAAAAATCCGGTCGCTTGCACGCCAATGTGCGAATTAAATGCGAAAACATGTGTGGAATTGCCGGTATCATCGATCTCACCGCCCAGCGCCCTGTCCCCGACGAAGTCGTCCGGAGGATGGCACGGGCCATCATTCATCGCGGCCCAGACGAAGAGGGGTTTTATTTTAATCCCGGGATCGCCCTCGCCTCGCGCCGCTTAAGCATCGTTGGCCTGGCGGATGGCCAGCAACCCGTCACGAACGAAGAGGGGAATGTCGTGGCGATTTTCAATGGGGAACTCTTCGACCACCTGGAGAAGCGAGCCCAACTCGAAGCGCGCGGGCATCGCCTCATCAAGCACTGCGACACGGAAGTGATTCCTCACCTGTGGGAGGAGTACCAGGAGGGGATGTTCGAGCGATTGCGCGGCCAGTTCGCGATCGCGCTGTGGGATGAGCGGCAGCGGCGCCTGGTCCTCGGGCGCGACCGCTTCGGCATCTGCCCGCTCTACTGGAGCCGCCAGGGCGACTGGCTGCTTTTTGCCTCCGAGATCAAGGCGCTACTGGCCTCGGGCATGGTGCCGGCGCGGCCCGACCGGCGCGGCATCGATCACATTTTCTCGTTCGCGGCGCTACCCGGGCCGATCACGTGTTTCGAAGGCGTGCAGTTGCTTCGGGCCGGCCATTTTCTCGATATCACGGGTTCCCGGGTGGAAGAGAAGACCTATTGGCAGATGGACTTCCCCGATCGAGGCGATGAAATCCGGGGCGGCGACGAGAAGAAGTTGGTCGACCAGTTCGAGCAGGTGCTCCTGGCGGCGGTGGACACGCGCCTCAAGGCCGACGTGCCGGTTGGCTCATATCTCTCAGGTGGTGTTGATTCGAGCATCATTGCCGCCCTCGCCTGTCATCTGCGCGGATCGGCCATCAATACCTATACGGTGCGAGTCGATTCGCCCGACCTGGATGAGCTGGAGGGGGCCCAATCCGTGGCGCGCCACATCAAGACCAAGCCGCCGATTGTCCAGGACTTTACCGCGAAAGATGCGGTGGATACTTATCCGGAACTCATTCGCGCCGCGGAAGCTCCGGTGATCGATACCTCGTGCGCCGCGCTCCTGAAACTGGCGGCGCGGGTCCACGCCTGCGGGCAGAAGGTGGTGCTGACGGGAGAGGGCTCGGACGAGTGGATGATCGGGTATCCTTGGTACAAGGCGGCGAAGGCCATCAGCTATCTGGATATCCTCCCGGGCTTGCGCCTGAGCGATCTGGCGCGGCGCAGTTATCTGCGGCTGAACAACGTGCCGCAATATTCCAAGGAATTCCGGCGCAACATCGAAGCCACGATGGGCGGACCGAATGCCTGGATCGATTCCTACGGGTTGCTGGGGCTTTCCAAGCTGCGCTTCTACTCGGACTCGATGCACGAGGTGCGCAAGAGCGCCAATCCATGGGCGGACCTGCAAATACCCGCCGAGCGCGCGAAACGCTGGCACCCGCTGAACCGCGGCATCTGGGTGGCTGGCCGAGTGACCCTCGCGGGTCTCCTGCTCCAGGCCAAGGGGGACCGTGTGGCCATGCATTCGTCGGTCGAGGTCCGGTATCCTTTCCTCGACGAAGCGGTATTTGATTTTCTGGCGCCGTTGCATCCGGATTGGAAACTGCACGGATTCCGGGACAAACATATCCTGCGCCTGCTCGCGGCGCGCTGGGTGCCGGAACCCATTTACAACCGCCGCAAAGTCATTTTCCGCGCCCCGCTGGATAGCTTCCACCTGGACCCCGAGCCTCCCTACGTGGCGCAATTGCTCAGCGATGAGTCGCTGCGCAAGACCGGTTACTTTGACCCGGCGTCGGTCCGCAAGTGGCGGCAGGCCTATAAGACAATGCGGCCGGGTCTGCCGCGGCTATCGATCGAAGGTGGCCTGGCTGCAGTCGTGGCCACGCAGCTCTGGCATCACCTGCACATCGACCAGAGCCTAGCGGAGCTGCCCTAAATTCAGAGACTTTTCAGCACTTCCCGCCCCATCTGCTTCACCTCCGGATCGTCCTTCTCGGTGTTCGGCAGCGACAGTCCTTTCGTGATCATCTTTCGAGCTTCGGAGGTTCGATTCATCTTCGCGTAGGTGCGCCCGAGTTCGATGTAATGCATGAGGCGATTCGGGTTCAGCTCGATCGCCTTTTCGAAACACTTCGCCGCATCCTCAAATTTTGCCGTGGGAATCTTTCCGTAACGCAAAGTGCCCAGCGCCCGCCGGACGGCGCTCACGTCGGCGTACCCGTAGTAGTAGCGTCCCAGGACCTGCCACGCGAGGTCGCCTTGGGGGTCCAACTCGATGGTTTTCTCGGCGGCGGCCTTGATGGTTCGCGAGCAGTTGAGCTGCTGCTGGGTCGATTGGAATGGCAGTAGTTTTCCGTAGCTCACTGCGACCGACAGTTGAGCATCCGGGTCATTGGGCGCCAGCTTGACCGCGCGATCCGCATAGGTCACCGCGACGCCTGCCCATTTCGCCTTCTGGTCCTTGTCACTGCACTCGCACTGGAGGTGCCGGTATTGGCGGGCGATCCTGACCAGCAGCGGCACATTCTCCGGCTCGAGTTTTTCGGCCGGAAGGTAGAATTTCAAGGCCTCGGAGGGCTGGAGGCGATTATAGAAAACATCCCCTTTCTTGATGAGCGCGTCCGCGGGTTCATCGGCGAACGCCGCGGCTGAGAAGAGGAGGGAGAGGACGGGCGGAAGGAGGAGGGAAGCGAGAGTGGGGCGCATGCGAATGTCGGGGTGAAATACCGTCTTCAAATAGTTTCGCGAGCACCGCTGAATTCGGACGTGAAAAGGTCGGAAAGGTTCGGCTGCCGCGAGTGGATGGCAGGTCTTGTTCTTTTTATACGGCGATTGGGAAAAAACTCAAATTCCGCGCGGGCAATTCTGAATGGGAAAAATCGGCCCTCGCCACACCGGCCTTATCCGCCGAGTTTGCGCGGGGAAGGAACGATCACCCAAGTTTCGTGGCACGCAACCCTAACGTTGCGGCTATTTTTTCTTGATCGGGACCGCGAGTTCGACCAAGCGGCCCGCATTCAGCAATTCGGGCTCACCGCGGCGCGGGCCGATGAACTGTAGGCTGGTGACGGGGACGCCTCCGTGCCGGAGCGGGATCGGCACCGCCAGCGCGGGGTTGCCGGCAAAATTCACCGCCACCGTATTCTGAATCGTGAGCATCCGCGCCTCCATCAGGCCGATTTTCAGATCGGGCGGGAGAATCGGTGGAGGCGTTTTCATGGTGGGCAGTGCGATCAGGTCCACCTTGCGAAAGATATCCTTCAAGGTGTGTTGCCACTGCGCCTGGCGCGCCAAAGCCTCCTTGTAGCCTCGGCGATAAGCGATGCTGCCCACGAGGATCGCGGTTTTCGTGCGCAGCGCGATCCCCGGCATGTTCCGATATTTTTGGTCGCTCAGCCACGCGCCCGAGGCGGCGACCATGTTTCCGTCCTCGGTCGCTTGTTCCCACGCTTTCTGGAAAGCCTCATCGAGTGGGATGACCTGAAACCCTGTCTCCTTCAGCACCCGATCCACGGAGCGATCGATGGCGGCATCGGTGCCCGAAACACGGAGCCGCCCGATGCGAATCTGATGCGCATCGGGCTTGGCGACGCTGGCGGCGGCATACCGTGCGGCGAAACCATTTTCCAGAAGGTCCATCCCCTGCGCGGTGCGCGCGACATTTTTTCCGATGGGCCCGACGGTGTCCAGGTGCTCGGCCTCGATCGGATAAATGCCGTGCAGGGAAATATCGCCATGCGTCGTCTTCAACCCGACGACCCCGCAACACGCCGCGGGCACCCGGACGGACCCCGCCGTATCCGTGCCGAAAGAGACATCGGCGAGGCCGACCGCCACCGCTACGGCCGAACCGCAGGACGATCCCCCTGGGATGAACTGCCGGTGCCGGCTCAGCGGGCTTCGGGGCGTGCCAAAATATTCGTTGAGCCCTGAGGGCGAGAGAGCGAACTCGCTGAGATTGGTTTTCCCGACAATGTCGACCCCGCGCTGCCGCGCGATCGCCAGGCATGGCGCATCCCTCCGGGCCGGCGGGCTGTGCTTGGCCAGGTATTCGGAGCCCGCGGTTGTGACGATGCCTTTCATGTCGATGTTATCCTTCACCGCCAGCTTCAGCCGCGTGCTGTCCCCCACCGGCGGCCAGTAGGTGATGAAGGCGTTCTTGCCGGGCGGCTCTGAACTCGGAAGCAAGGAACAGCCGCCGAAGAGGCCTGCCGCAACTATCGCCGCCAACCACCTGCACGCTGAAACTGCACGAGGATCTTTCATGTCCACAGCAGCGTATCGCCGTGTGAAACAAAGCCAAGCCATTCGCAGTGCGGTAGGCGATGACGGCTTATCGGGCTCGTCCATGCATTTCGCCGTTCGAAATCGAGGTATGCCCAGCTCCCTGAGGCAATTCATCGGCGCGTGACAGACCTGCCTCTCTCGAGAGCGCCTCGCGAAGCCTCACGGCGAATCGCCGCAGCCAGTGCCGATCGGTCGTCGAAATGACCGGGGCTTGGTCCACGATCAGCATCCACCGCCGCTCACCGAATATCAGTCGAACACGGCTTTTTGTGGCATTTCCGATTTTCATCTGCACACAAGGATCGTTTCCCCTGATGCATACTGGCCGGGTATAATTCAACATTCCCTCCTGATAATTCGATCGGGGGGCAACCTTATAGCGCAGAACTTATGGTATCTGTGACTGAGGTGATGACCACGAGCGCCGTCCAGAGCGTGTTCTGCACTGTGCAAGGGGCCGTGACCGGAGAGGATCGTGTGGGGACGTGGTCACGGAATGCGGCAACTCCCGCCGCCATGCTTCGCATAGTATTTCTGATGGTAATCCTCCGCGGCGTAGAACGGCGTCGCGAGCAGGATCTCGGTGGTGATCGGTCCCGACAGCCTGCCGCCTTGCTCGAGTTGCGCAGCGGATGCCCGCGCGACGGCCTCCTGCGCGGGGGTGGTGAAGAAGATGGCCGAGCGATACTGGCTGCCAATATCCGGCCCCTGGCGGTGCTTCGTGGTCGGATCATGGTTCTCCCAGAACACATCGAGCAGTCTGGCGAACGTGATTTGCGCGGGATCGTATTCCACCTCCACGACCTCCGCGTGACCGGTGCCGTGTGAACACACGTCCTCGTAGGTCGGGTTCTTCGTCACGCCACCCGCGTAGCCCACGCGGGTGGAGGTGACACCCTTTACTTGCGCGAATGTGGCCTCGACGCCCCAGAAACAACCGGCGCCGAAGACCACTTTCTCGTGAGCCGCCTTGACGCCGTTCTCACGAAAATCGAGCGCGGCCGAATTGATGCAGTGGCGCCGGCCGGTCGGCGCCGGCCCATCCTCGAACACGTGGCCAAGATGCGAATCGCACCGCACACAATGAATCTCCGTGCGAACCATGCCGAAGCTGGAGTCTGTGGTGCTCCCGATATTCTCGAGGGCCACCGGTTGGAAGAAGCTGGGCCAGCCGGTGCCCGATTCGAACTTCGCATCGGAGCGGTAGAGCGGCAGACCGCAACCGACACACGTGTAAAGGCCGTCCTTGTGGTTGTCGTGGAAGATCCCGCAGAAAGCGCGTTCCGTCCCGTGCGTGCGCGTGACGCGGAACTGTTCGTCGGTAAGTTGCGCCCGCCAGGCCTCGTCGGATTTCACGACTTTCGGCACGGGAATCAGCGCAGTCAGTGCGCCGGATTCATCGAGGAGGCGGACGTTGACGGGGGAGGTGTCGGTGTTCATAGATGCCTTACCCAAGCGGAGCTGGCTGGCCACTGCAAGGAGACCGGTGCCGCTGAGGACGGTGGTGAGGAAGGTGCGTTTGGTCATCGTTCGATGGGTGGTGCCGCATCCCCGCCGTGGTCGCGCGCCACGGAGGCGCGGTGAACACGGATCGGAGTGAGGCGGTGTTGATGAAAGAACGAGCGACAGGCTCCGCTGATTGCACGAGGAGAAATTCGGCGCGCGGCGCTCGCGCCCAAACTCCATTTGGGCGCGCACTTGGGAGCGAGACTCTGTCTCGCCGGCGGGGTCCTTTAGGATTCCTTTTTCGCCATCTCGAAAACTCCGAAAAACGCGCCTTGGGGATCCTGCACGACGGCGATCCGCCCGACATTGGGAACGTCGAAGGGCGGCGCGACGATCTTGCCGCCGAGTTCGGTGACGCGCGCTGCGGCGGCATCGGCGCCTTCCACGGTCACATAGGTGAGCCAGTGCGGTGGCACGCCGGGCATCGGGAGGGTCATCATGCCGCCCACGAACATTTCGTTCTTCTTGAAGAGCGTGTAGGGCATGCCTCCCGGCATCGCCTCGGTCTGCCAGCCGAAGAGCTGGGTGTAAAAGGCCCCCGCCGCGTTGACGTCGCTGGTCAGGAGCTCGTTCCAACTGAATGGGCCGGGGCCGTTCAACTCGGCCATGGCCGCCGCGCGCGCCGCCAGCTTGTCGAGGCAGCCATTCCAGCCGTGTTCGTGGCGGCCCGCGTGCTCGGCGCTTGGCAGTCCGTCGTGGGTGATCTGGACTTCGGTTCCGCCGTTCTTCTCGATGAGATCCACGGTGACGACGCTCGTCACGTTCGTCCATTCTTCGTCATCTTCCCATTGCCAGGTGAAGACGAGCTTCTCCGGGGCTTTCACCTCGCGGTATTCGCCGCGCACGAAGAGTTCGCCGTGCGGCTCATTGCGCACGTGGAAGCGATAGGCGCCGCCCACGCGCAGGTCGAGCTTCACATCGAGCACCTCGCAACTGGCGGGCCCAAACCATTGTTTGATCTGTTCCGGGTTCGTCCACGCCGCGAAGACGCGTTCGCGCGGAGATTTGATGAAGCGTTTTACTTGCAGGCTGGTGGCGGGTTTGGCGGTGCTCATGGGCGTTTGGAGGTTTGGCTTTTCGTTTTTGGTGTGGGCTTGGTGGAAGGGGGTGGTTCGGGGGCTTCGAGATAGCGGGCGAGCGCGTCGAGGTTGGATTCCCAGAATTTCCGGTAGCCGGCAATCCAGTCGCCGGCGCGTCGGAGCGGCTCGGCGCTCAACTCGATCTCATGGGTGCGGCCGCGCTTCGTGCGGTGAATGAGTCCCGCGCGCTCGAGCACGCGCAGATGCCGCGAGATCGCGGGCGCGGAAATGCGAAAGGGCCGCGCGAGTCTCCCCACCTGGGCGTGACCGCCCATCAGTCCATGCAGAATGCGGCGCCGGGTGGGATCGGCGAGCGCGGCAAAGACCGTGTCGAGGGTGGCTAAACGCTTAACCATTTCGTTAAGTATTATCGGCGCCGCGAAACTGCGCAAGCAGTTTCCAGGGGTGATGACCGCCGGGCCGCCCCGAAGTCCCCTTGACCGTGGGCCGGATCGCGAGCAAGGACAGACCCGTGCGTTTCGCGACAACCATCCTCAAACTCGCGGGAATTCTGGGGGCCGGTGTTTGTTGCGCGCAGTTTGCGCCGCGCCTTGATTTCAACCCTTCCACGCCCAGCCGCGGACCAGGTCACCTCATTCGCATCGAGGAGGGGCGAATCATCGATGAAGATGCCGTCCGCACCGCGCGGGAAACCGCCTCTCACAGCACGGGCACGCCGGAGTGGACGAACCCGCCGGATTTCAGGGGCGACGTATTCACCTTTGCCCGCGTGATGTTTGATTCCAATCCGCGGCCGGGCACGGGTGGAAGGCTCGGGCGGAGGCTGGGGTGGTGGGTCGACTATCCGGATGCCGATTTGAATCTGTCCTATCGCCTTCAGCAGTTGACCTCGATCCGGACCGACCCGGATGCCCGTGTCCTGCGGTTGACCGACCCCGACGCCTTCCGCTTCCCGCTGCTCTACATGGAGCACGCCGGATACATGGCTTTGACGGACGAAGAGGTAACGCTCCTGCGAAAATACCTGACCGGCGGCGGGGTGTTGCTCGTGAACGATTTCTGGGGCGAGCAGGAATGGGAAGGCTTCGCCGATGAGATCCAGCGGGTGCTGCCGGATCGCCACTGGATCGATCTTGGCCTCGACCATCCGGTCTTTCACTGCATCTACAATCTGGAGGGTCCGATGAATAAGCTGCAAATCCCGACCCTCCAGTTCTGGAATCAGGATCACGATCCGAACGACCCTAACTCCCCATTGCAACGCATCTACCGCGGCGAGGGTTCCGAGGACATGCATGTCCGCGCCCTGCTCGATAATCAGCAGCGCATCGTGATCCTCGCCATCCACAACAGCGACGTGAGCGACGGCTGGGAGCGGGAGGGAGAGAACAAGCGCTACTTCGACGAGTTCTCAGAAAAAATCGCCTATCCGCTTGGGATCAACATCATCGTGTATCTGATGACACACTGAGCCGTTATTTCACTCCGCCGAAACGTGCGCGCCTTTGGTGGCGATCGAGGGCTTCATCAGGAACACGAGCAGGACGAGCAGGACGGAGACCACGGCGAAGATGAAGAAGCTGTCGAAATAGGCGAGGGACGAACTTTGGAGCAGGCGCTGATTTTCGAGGGATTGCAGGGCCATCTGGTGCGCGGCGACAGGGTCGCCGGTCGCCCGCGTGAGGCCTGGGAGCGCCTGCGCGAGGAAGTTGTTCACCGCCGGGTTGAAGGAGTCGAGGCTCTCGCCGAGGCGCAGCGTGTGAAATTGTTCGCGCCGGTCGTGGATCGTCTGCGCGACGGACGTGCCGACGCTGCCGCCTTCATTGCGCAGCAAGGCGAGAAGGCCGACGGCGGCGCCGCGCAGCTTGGGCGGGATATGCGAAAAGGCCGCGACATTGAGAGGCGCGAAGATCATCGAGAGGCCGGCGATGAACAGGACGCGCGGCCAGACGACGTCCCAAGGGCTGATCTCGAGGGTGAAACGTGACATCCAGAAGGAGGCCGCACCCATGGTCGCGAGGCCGGCGGCCATGAGATAGCGCGCATCGGTCCCGCGCCCCAGCAGCAACCCGACGACAAAGAGCATCATGACCGCGCCGACACCGGCCGGCGAAAGGACGAGGCCGGAGGTGGTGGCGTCGTACCCGAAGAGCGATTGCAACAGACTCGGCAAGGTGGTGGTATTCGCGTAGAGCGAAGCGAAAGCGCAGAAGACAATCACGCAACACCACCGGAAGGTCGGTTCGGCAAGGGTGCGAAAATTGATCAGGGGATTTGCGATTCGCATTTCGCGCCAGATGAGCGCGCCGAGACTGAGCACGAAGAGAACGAGCAAGGTCTGCACGCGCAGGAACGGATCGCCGAGCCAATCCCACTCCTGGCCTTTGCTCAGCGCGACTTCCCAGCAGACCATCGTGAGGCTGAGCAGGCAGAGGCCGAGGGTGTCGAAAGGAGCGCCCTTCGCGCGCATGGCGAGCTTCTCGGCCTTCAAGTAGGGAGGGTCGTGCACGACCTTGCTGCACATCCAGAGCGCAAAGGCTCCGACGGGCAGGTTGAGATAGAAGATCCAGCGCCAGCCGTAGTTGTCGGTGATATATCCTCCGAGGGTCGGGCCGACCACGGGTGCCAGCAGGGCGGCGATGCCGAAGAGGGTTTGGGCGGCGCCCTGCTTTTCCTTGGGAAAGGCGTCGAGCAGGACTCCCTGGCTGGAGGGCTGCAAGCCGCCGCCGGCGAGCCCTTGCAGCACCCGTGCGGCAATGAGCATGCCGAGGCTCGTGGCCATCCCGCACAGCGCCGAGGCGAGCGTGAAGACCATGATGGAGCCCAGGAAGTAGTCGCGCCGTCCGAGGCGCACCAGGAGCCAGCCGGACATCGGGAGAATGATCGCATTGGCCGCGAGATAACTCGTAATCACCCATTCGCTGTCGGTGGCCGGGGCGGACAGGCCGCCCGCCATGTAGCGGAGCGCCACGTTGGCGATGGTCGTGTCCAGCACTTCCATGAACGTCGGGATGACGACGGCGAGCGCGATGATCCAGGGGTTGATCACGCGCGGTGCCGCCGTGGCCACCGGCGCCGCAATGGCGGGCGAGGCTGCGCTCACGGCTGGGGTGTGGAGGCGGCAGGCTGGGCGGCGGCCGGAATCGATTCCTGGAGAAACTTCCCGGCATGCGGCCCGGTGGGTTCCGACTTCAGATCGACCACAGGCTCCACCGAGAGACCGACGAAGAGCGGCAATTGGCCGGGATCATAGTCCAGGAGGTCGATACGGACCGGCAGGCGCTGGACGACTTTCACAAAGTTCCCGGTCGCATTCTGGGCCGGCAGCAGGGCCAGGGTGGAGCCTGTGCCCATCGTGAATCCGGAAATGCGACCCGCGAACGCCTTCTTGCTCCCGTACATATCCACCTCGAGTTCCACCTTCTGCCCGATGCGCAGATGACGCAGTTGGGTTTCTTTGAAATTGGCATCGATCCAGATGTCGCGCAACGAACGCACCGCCATGAGACTTTCGCCGACCTGGACATGGTTGCCAGGATTGACGTTGCGACGGGTGACAACGCCGTCAATCTCGCTGACGATCGTGCAGTAGCGAAGATCGAGATTGGCCTGGTCGACGTCGCGCTGCGCCTGGAGCAAAGCCGCCTGCGATTGTTTCAGGGCAGGCGCATTCTTGATGATTTCAGCGTAGATCTTGTCGATGTCTCCGCCCGGATCGCGCTTGTAGAATTCGTCCAGAATTTGTTTGGGGGAAAGGTCGAAAGACGAGGATTCGATGCCCAATTGGGATGCGGCCTGGAGCAGTGCCGCCGCCTCCTGACGGACGGAGGAAAACGTCTGATCGAGATCCGCCGGCACGTCGGTGAGACTGGCGCCCGCGGGCGGCTGACCCGGCAGCCCGAGCGCCACCCGGGCCTGCAGGACGCTTTCCAGGCCTTGCTTCACCTGCGCCCGCGCGACGTCGAGCGCTTCGCGCTTTTGGTCGAATTCCTCGGTGCTCACGACCTTGGTCGAAAGCAGCTTTTTGGCGCGCTCGAATTCCGCGTCCGCGAGGGTCTGGGTCGCTTTGCTCTGTTCCCAAGTGGCGACGCGGGCGCGAATCAAGGCCACCTGATTGTCCACGTCCTCGATGGCGTGGGTGAGCTTGAAGCGCTGGCTCCGCGCCTGGGCCACCTGGCCGCGGACACTCGCCTGCGCGACGACCAGCGCGGCCCTGGCCGATTCCATCGCGGCTTCCTTGATCGCGACCTGCACGCGGTACGGCTCGGAGTCGAGCTGGACGAGGATGTCCCCCTTCTTCACACGGTTGTTATCCTCCACGAGGACCTGTGCCACCTGCCCTGCTACGCGCGGCGCGACAAAGGTCGCGTAGCTGTTGACATAGGCATCATCGGTCGACTCGGTGCGCATGGAGTGCCACACCCACGGCACGCCTTTGAGCAGCGCGAGGAGAACGACGACAACGATGATGATCTTTCGCCAGGGGCTTTTTCGTTCGACGGTTGGCGGGGCTTGCGGCTCCGGTTTCGGCGCAACCTCCGGCGTGGCTGACTCGGGCTTTGGTTCTTCGGCATTCATAGGCGTGGTAATCAAATCAACTCGGTGGGTGTGACGCCCGCCGCGTGAACGCGAACGAGCACCTCGCCGGCACCGGCGGCCGGAATCGGAAGATCGCGCTCCACCAAGGCCACACGCGCCGTTGAAGTGTCCAGGCTGATCGCTTTCATCGGAGATCAGAGTCTATCGGGAAAAGTATCTTGACCTTGTCCGGTCTCAAGGAGCGGATCAGCTACGCGCTGAATCCCCCGTCGATCATGAGGTTTGCGCCCGTGATGTAAGCAGCTTCGGGGCTGGCCAGATAGGCGACAAAGCCGGCGATTTCGTCAGCCGTCCCGTAGCGGGGCAAGGCCATCAGTTTGATGAGCGATTCGGCAAAGTCGCCACTCGCGGGATTCAGCTCCGTGTCGACCGGGCCGGGTTGCACGTTGTTGATCGTGATCCCGCGCGGTCCGAGGTCGCGTGAGAACCCTTGCACCAGCCCCTGGAGCGCCGACTTGCTCATCGCATACACTCCACCGCCGGCGAAGGGCATGCGCTCGGCATTGGTGCTGCCGATGTTGATGATCCGGCCGCCTTCCTTCATGTGCTTGACCGCGGCCTGGGTCGCGACGAACACCGCCCGGACATTGATCGCGAAGACGCGGTCGAAATCGGCGAGCTTGAAATCATCGAGCGGAGCAATCACTGCGATGCCGGCGTTATTCACGAGGATGTCGATTCCGCCAAATTCCGCCGCCGTGCGTTCCACGGCCGCGACGACCGCGACGGGATCCGCGCTGTCGGCCTGGATCGCCAGGGATCGGACTCCGAGCGCCTGGGCCGTCTTGACGACTTCGCCCGCGCGCTCCGGTGAACTGCTATAGGTGAGCGCGACATCCGCGCCTTCCGTGGCGAGCCTCTTGACGATGGCCGCTCCAATTCCGCGACTGCCACCCGTGACCAGCGCACGCCGGCCTTTGAGAATTTGGTTCATGGTATGTGATGGACGGCAAAGAGAGTAAACCACGCGAAATCCACAAGACAAGCCCGCCGCTTCCTCACGGATCGTGCGCACTCCGTAAACCCATGGGATTCGGCAATTGCCGCGGCGCATCCAGGGTTGAAAAATCATCCGGCCAAGCGATCCCGAGAGCGAGTTCTGAACTTCGAGGTAGGGCGGAGTTCGGAATATGCCTTCGGCGTAGGGGCTCCCGCGCACTGTCAAAGTGCATCACACGCCCCAGGCGGGTGGATGCGAACGCAAAAATAACGGTTGCGCCAACGGAGGAAACCAATAAGACTAAACGCGTTTCCTGAGGATATTCGCTCGATGCGCGCATCAAACCCATCACCGCCCACCACCGGGAAGTCGCCTGTCACCGACCCGGCCAGGCAGCGCATCGTCACGGAGGCCCGCCGCCATTTTCTTGCGCACGGTTTTCGCGGGGTCACCATGGACGACCTGGCGTCGGAATTGGGCATGAGCAAGAAAACGCTCTACGCTCATTTTTCGAGCAAGGGCGCTCTCCTCCAGGCCGTCGTCGAAGACAAATTGCGCGGCGCTGATACGGAATTTGGAGAGATTACCTGCCAGTTCGAATCCGATTTCCTCGGCGCCTTGCATCAGCTCCTGGCCTGTGTGCGGCGGCAGTCCGAGGAACTCCAGCCAGCCTTCATGCGCGACATGGCGCGCGAGGCTCCGGATCTTTTTCAGGTGGTGCAGGTCAAGCGTCGCGCGCTCATTCAGCGCCACTTCGGCAAGCTCATCGGTGAAGGCCGCAAGGCCGGCATGATCCGCAAGGATATCCCCGCCGATCTCATGATCGAGATTCTCGTCGGAGCCACGGATGCGATCGTCAATCCGCAGAAACTATCGCAGCTTGATCTGCCCGCAAAGACAGGGCTGACGGCCATCGTCACGATCTTCCTGGAAGGGGTCATGACCGATCAGGGGAGAGCCAAATCATGAAAACATCGCCCCCTATTTTTTGTCGTCTGCGGGTCGGTGCTTGCGGCATCGCGGCGCTCGCCGCCATCGGATCTTTCGCCGGATGCGACAAGTCGCAGCGAGATTCCGTCCAAGGCTATGTGGAGGGCGAGTTTGTCTATGTGGCGTCGCCCCTCGCGGGCGCACTGGAGACCCTTTCGGTCAGCCGCGGGACCCAGGTCAAGGCAGGCGATCCGCTTTTCGGGCTCGAGTCCGGCGCCGAGTTCGCGGCGCACGACCAGGCGGTGAAACGTCTCGAAGAAGGCCAGGCGAGACTGGAGGATGCGAAGAAGGGGATGCGCCAGCCGGAGATTGAATCCCTTGAGGCGCAATTGAATCAGGCGCACGCGGCTCTTGTCCTTTCGGAGAAAGAATTCGTGCGCCAGACAGATTTGGTCCGCTCGGGCGCATCGGCCACCCAGGATTTCGACCGGGCGCATTCGACGCGTGATCAGGACCGCAACCGCGTGTCGCGGCTGGAAGCCGACTTGAAAACGGCGCAACTCGGATCGCGGAGCGATCAGATCGTGGCGGCAGAGGCGAATGTACGGGCGCTCGATGGCGCGCTGGCCAAGGCCGATTGGGATCTTTCGCAGAAGCGGCAAAATGCGACACAGGCCGGCCTGGTTTTCGACACACTCTACTGGACCGGGGAATGGGTCCCGGCCGGCCGGCCCGTGGTGGTGCTCCTGCCGCCGCAGAATATCAAGATTCGCGCGTTCGTGCCGGAGACGCGCATCGGTTCGATTCATCCGGGGGACCGTGTTCGGGTAACGGTCGATGGGGTGAAGGAGCCCTACGTCGGCACGGTGAGCTTTATCTCGCCGCAGGCCGAATACACGCCGCCCGTCATCTACAGCCAGGAAAGTCGCCACAAGCTCGTCTTCATGATCGAGGCGCGCTTCGATCCGGCAACCGCGGTCAAGCTGCATCCAGGGCAGCCGGTGGATGTGCAATTTTGACCGCGTATGAATGACGAACTCGCCATCGATGTGCGCGGGATGACCAAGCGCTTCGGCGATCGCACCGTGGTCAACGACATCGCGCTGCAGGTGCGCACCGGCGAGATCTTCGGCTTCCTCGGTCCGAATGGCAGCGGTAAGACGACCTTCATCCGCATGCTCTGCGGGCTGCTGCGCGCGGATGCCGGCAGCGGCACATGCCTCGGTTATGACGTCATCAAGGAGAGCGAAATGATCAAGCGGCACGTCGGCTACATGACGCAGAAGTTCAGCTTCTGGGAGGATCTGAGCATTGCCGAGAACCTCGATTTTGTGGCGCGTATGTACGGGGTCAAACAACGCCGCGAAGCAGTGCGCGCGAGCATCGAACAGCTCGGCCTCGCCGGCCGCGAGCGTCAGTTGGCCGGCCAGCTTTCGGGCGGCTGGAAGCAACGGCTCGCCCTGGCCGCCTGCCTGATCCACCAGCCGAAGCTGCTGCTCCTCGACGAACCCACCGCGGGCGTCGATCCCAAGGCGCGGCGGGATTTCTGGGAGCACATCCACCAACTCGCCGCGAAGGGGCTGACCTTCCTCATCACCACGCACTACATGGACGAAGCCGAGCGTTGCCATCGTCTGGCCTACATTGCCTACGGCAATTTGCTGACGCATGGCACCGTCGCCGAAGTCGTCGATCACGTCGGGCTCACCACGTGGACGGTCAGCGGCCCGGAACTGCTCCCACTCGCCGGGCAACTCCGCGGCCAGCCCGGCATCCAGCAGGCCGTGGCCTTCGGCACGGCCCTGCACGTCAGCGGGGACGACGCCGGCGCCCTCGAGCGCGCCATCGCGCCATTTCGCCGCGCGCCTTATGAATGGACGAAAGTCCACGCCAGCCTGGAGGACGTCTTTATTCACTTGATGGGTTCGTCCCAGGACAATTTCGCGCCATGAGCCGGCACCCGCGATTTTCATTCGAGCGCCTGCGCGGCATCATCGCCAAGGAGTTCACGCAGATGCGCCGCGATCGGCTGACGTTCGCCATGATGCTCGGCATTCCCTTGCTGCAGCTCACGCTCTTTGGCTACGCGATCAATTCCGATCCGCGCCACCTTCCCGCCGCGGTCCTGCTCGCCGACTCCGGTCCGCAGGGGCGCACGATTCTCCACGCGATGCAGAACAGCACCTTTTTCGATATCGTGCGCCAGGTGCACACGGAGCGCGAAGGGCGCGATCTGCTCGCGCGCGGCGAGGTCCAATTTGTCATCAATATTCCACAGAATTTTACCCGCGACCTGTTGCGCGGCGACCGGCCCTCCCTGCTCGTCGAAGCCGACGCCACCGATCCGGCGGCCACGGGCATCGCCCTCGGCTCGCTCGGCACCCAACTCAGCAGCGCCCTGCACAATGACCTGAAGGGTCCGCTCGATTTCCTCAATTCGACGCCAGGGCCCATCGACCTCCGCGTGCACGCGCTCTACAACCCGGAAAACAACACACAGTACAACATCGTGCCCGGTCTCATGGGTGTGATCCTCACCATGACCATGATCATGATCACGGGCCTCGCGATCACGCGCGAGCGGGAACGCGGCACCATGGAAAACCTGCTGTCCATGCCCACGCGGCCGAGCGAAGTGCTCATCGGGAAAATCACGCCCTACATCCTGATCGGCTACATCCAGGTCGGCGTCATTCTCGTGGCCTCGCACTTCCTCTTTCACGTGCCGATGCACGGCAGCATCCTGCTGCTGCTGGTCGTCGCGCTCGTCTTCATCGCGGCGAATCTGGCCATGGGCATCACCTTCTCCACGGTCGCCAAGAACCAGCTCCAGGCAATGCAGATGACCTTCTTCGTCTTCCTGCCCTCGATCCTGCTCTCCGGGTTCATGTTTCCGTTCCGCGGCATGCCCCACTGGGCGCAAATCGTGGGCGAACTTTTCCCGCTCACCCATTTTCTGCGGATCGTCCGCGGCATCCTCCTCAAAGGAAATGGCATCTCCGACGTGGCGCAGGAGCTCTGGCCCATTCTCCTTTTCGCGACCATCATGCTCACCGTTGGCATCAAGCGCTATCGCCAGACGCTGGATTAGGAAAATTGTCGCATGCCCAAACTCGGCGGGACCAGTCTTTACTTTCGCGATCCCGACGGACACCTTCTCGAGCTCGTCACGCCGGGGATCTGGTCGATTTACTGAGCAGCGTCACGGCGGGAGATCCATACATCATGACCACACCCAACATCGTCGCCTTTGCCGGCAGCCTCCGCGCGGGATCCTTCAACAAGAAACTCCTCGCCATCGCGGCCGCCGCCACCCGCGCGGCCGGCGCGGAAGTCACCGTCGTGGATCTGCGCGATCTCGCCCTCCCGCTATTCGATCAAGACATCGAGGACGCCAGCGGCTTGCCCGAGGGAGCAAAGAAATTCAAAGCGCTGCTCCGTGCGAGCGACGGCTTCCTCATCGCCTCACCCGAATACAACAGTTCCATCACCGCACCGTTGAAGAACGCCATCGATTGGGCGTCGCGCTCGGAGTCGGACGACGAGCCAGATCTCGTTGCTTACCGCGGAAAAGTCGCCGCCGTCTGCTCGGCGTCGCCTGGGGCGCTGGGCGGTCTGCGCGGCCTCGTCACCCTGCGGTCCATCCTCGGCAATATCGGAGTCTTCGTCCATCCCGCCCAGGTCTGTATCTCCAAGGCGTACGAAGCCTTCGACGACGCAGGCCAGCTCAAGGATGAACGGAAAACGAAGCAGGTGACCATGCTGGCCGGCAACCTCGTGGACCTGGCGCGGAAGCTGAAAGCGTAGTTGCCTGCCCATCTATCGTGCGTCCATGAGAGTCCTGATCGTTGACGACGAAAAGAACATCCGCCGCACCCTGACGCTGGCCTTGGAAGCGGACGGGCACGCCGTGGAGTGCGCGTCGAACGGGGCGACTGCCCTGGCGGAGTTGCGCGCCAAACCCTTCGACGCCGTCCTGCTGGACTTGAAGCTCGGACAGGAAAGTGGACTCGATGTGCTGGAGGAAACCTTGCGTATCTCGCCGCAAGCGTCCGTCGTCATGGTCACGGCCTACTCGTCGGTCGAGACTGCTGTCGAGGCGATGCGTCGGGGAGCTTTCGATTATTTGCCGAAGCCCTGCACTCCGGACCAGGTGCGCCACGTCCTGGCGCGCATCGAACAAACAAAGAAACTCGAACGGCGTGTGGCGGAACTCGAGTCGCGCCTCGGCGGCGACGGCTCCGAGGGCGATCTCACGTCGCGATCGCCGGTCATGCAAAAGACCCTGGAGATCGCCTTCAAAGCAGCCGACAGCGAAGCCACCGCGCTCCTGCTCGGGGAGAGCGGCACGGGCAAGAGCGTGCTCGCGCGCGCCATGCATCAGCGCAGCCCTCGGCGCGGCGGTGCGTTTGTCACCGTGAGCTGTCCGAGCCTTTCGCGGGAACTCCTCGAGAGCGATCTGTTCGGACACGTGAAGGGCGCCTTCACCGGCGCGCATGCGGATACCCAGGGCAAGGTCGCCGCGGCGGATGGCGGCACGCTTTTCCTCGATGAGATCGGCGAGATGCCGCTGGAGATTCAGGCGAAGCTGCTGCGCCTCTTGCAGGAGCGGGAATACGAACGCGTCGGCGAGACCAAATCGCGGCGGGCCAATGTCCGCGTGATCTCCGCGACGAACCGGGACCTTGCGCAGGCGGTCGCCAATGGGAAATTTCGGGAAGACCTCTATTACCGCCTCAACGTGATTTCATTGCGTCTGCCGCCGCTGCGCGACCGCCTCGACGACCTCGAAAATATCGCGCTGAGTCACCTCAAGTTTTTCGCCGATCACTCGGGCAGGAAAGTGCAGGGGATCGCCCCCGAGACTCTCGTCGCGATGCGCCAATACGGGTGGCCGGGTAACCTGCGCGAGCTGCGCAACGTCATCGAACGCGCCGTCATCTTTTGCGGGGGCGAGCTGCTCGTCCCGGCGGATCTTTCCGAGACGATTCAGGCGACCTCCGAGATGCGGCTGGGTGGAAATTTCACCGTGGAAGAGATTGAGCAGGAGCACATTCGTCGCGTGCTGGCGAATACGAAGACGCTCGAAGAGGCCGCCGCCACTCTCGGCATCGATCCCGCGACGCTCTATCGGAAGCGGAAAAAAATGTGACCCGCGCGCACGAGCCGGCCCCAGGCATTCACCAATCCCTTCAGATTCGGAGCCCGCCCCCGGCGAGATGAGTTTCGACGCGGTGTCGATAAGATCAGATGCGATGGATCAGAAGCGATGACGATGGATCAGATGCGATGTCGATGGATCAGATGCGATGACGATGGATCGGATGCGATGCCTTTGAGGTAGGCTCCGATGTCGTGCCTCCCGAACCCGAAGGGTTCACAGCCATTAGCCGGGGGTTGAGCGAGGCACGAGCGATACCCCCGGATCGCGTCCCCTCCACGGCCCGACCACGGAGTGGGTCGCAGCCGATCGAATCCCTCCACAGCCAAGGATGACGATTTGTAGGGCATGCCTTCGGCCTGGCGTCGTGCAAACCGCAATATGGGGACGAGGCCGACCGTGCACTTTGCACGATGGAAACCAATGTGCCGATCGCTGAAAAGCGACACAAGACGCTACTTATGAGCATGTTAAGCGGAACGTGACGACCGGTGGCATGGGGCACGCTAAAGGGGTGAATCGTTATGAAAACGCATGATCTCAAGCATCCAAGTCGCCGGCGGAATTCTGGCTGGCCGCGGCTGCTGGGCACGTCCCGCAGCCTCTCTGACTTCGCGCACCGCAGTAGTGTCTAGTCACGCAGACGGCCGCGCACATTCTGGTTGGCATGAAGCAACGCATCTTTTTCGGCCTCGCGCCTCTTTTCGTCCTGCTCATCGCCACCGGAGCCTACGCCGTCACTCTCTTCGCCAAGCTCGGCAATCAAGTCGACATCATCCTCCGCGAAAATTTCCGCAGCGTCCTCGCTGGACAACAAATGAAAGAAACCGCTGAACGCATGGATTCCGCGCTCTTCTTCTCCCTCGCCGGGGAAGAGGAACGCGGCCGCAAGATGTTCGAGCAGAATCTGCCCGTGTTCCGCGACAGCATGCGCACGGAGCTCGCCAATATCACCCTGCCCGGTGAGGGCAAACTCGCGGAGACGGTGAGGCAGTCGCACGAAAAGTACGCGGCGCGGGCGGAGACTTTCTGGGCGACGCCCGACCCGGAGACGCGCCGCAAAATGTATTTCGACGACATGTTGCCTGCTTTCACGGCGCTCAAGGACACGGTCCAGGAAATCATCCGCATCAACCAGGACAACATGGTCCAGGCCGACCGTGACGCGCGGAGCCTGAGCGCGCAATCGACCCGCTATATGATCGTCGCCATCCTGGCTGGGATTGCGGGCGCGATCTTCTTCGCCGTTCGGCTCCAGCGCTCCATCCTCGAGCCGATCCAGGCGCTGACCGCGGTTTCAAAGGAACTCGGCGAGGGCAAGCTCGGCCAGGTCGTGCCGGTCGCCTCGCAGGACGAACTCGGCCAGCTCGCCGATACCTTTAATAAGATGGCCACCAAGCTGCGCGCCTATCGGCAGGCCATGGGCGACCAGGTGCTCCAGGCCCGGCAGATGACGGAGATTACCTTTTCCGCGTTCCCCGACCCGATCATCGCGCTGACCTCGGACGGGCGAATCGATTTCACCAACCCGGCCGCCAACAAATTTCTCTACCACATCGGGCACCGCGACAGTCTCCCGGTCAGCGTCCAGGCGGAAGTCGATCGCGTCTTCAAGGGCGCTCCCGATTTCCTACCGACGAGCTTTGAGCGCGTCATCGTGTTTCGCGTGGAGGACCATGAGGTCTTCATGCTGCCGCGCGTGATTGGGATGCGCGACGAAGCGGGCCACATCTTTGGCGCCGCCGTCATCCTCCAGGATGTCACCCGCCTGCGCCTGCTCGACGAGGTGAAAACAAATCTCGTCTCGACCGTGAGCCACGAGCTGAAGACTCCGCTGACCAGCGTTCGCATGGGACTGCATCTCGTTCTCGAGGAACGCATCGGCGCCCTCAATGCCAAACAGACCGAACTGCTCCTCGCCGCCCGGGAGGATTCCGAGCGGCTGCTGCGGATGATCAATGACCTGCTCGACCTCGCGAAGCTGGAATCCGGCAAAGCCGCGCTGCCCGGGCAGTTGGAGGAGCCGAAGGAATTGGTGGAGAGTGCCGGCGAGGATCTGCGGGCGTTTGTCGAATCGCGTGGTTCGCGTCTGGTCACGCAGGTCACTCCGGGTCTGCCCAAAGTCGCCGTCGATCCACAACAGATCGCGCATGTCCTTTCGAATTTCGTCTCCAATGCGGTGAAGCACACCAAGGCGGGCGAGGAAATCGTCCTCGGTGCGAGGAACCATGACGGAAACGTCCGCTTCTCGGTCATCGACCACGGTTCCGGTATCGCCCCGCAATATCAATCGCGGCTCTTCGATCGATTCTTTCGCGTCCCCGGCTCCGAAGTCACCGGCGCCGGCCTTGGCCTGGCCATCGCCAGGGAAATCGTTCTCAGCCAGGGTGGCCACATCGGCGTCAACAGCGTCCCCGGTGAAGGCAGCGAATTCTATTTCGATCTGCCGCCGGCCAAAAGCGGAGGTATCTCATGAGCAAGCAAATCCTGGTCGTGGACGACGAGCCGAATGTCCGGCTCACTTATCGAGTCACGCTCGAAACGGAGGGCTTCACCATCCTGGAAGCCAACAGTGGCCCCAAGGCGCTCGAGCAATTTGCAGCCAACCATATCGATCTCGCGATCTTCGATATGCGGATGCCGGAAATGGACGGCCTCGACCTTCTGGCCGAGATGCGCCAGCGGGGAAATAACACGCCGACGGTCATCATCACTGCCTACGGAGATGTCCCGCACGCCGTGCGCGCGATGAAGCTCGGCGCCATCGACTTTCTGAAAAAGCCGGTGACCCCCGACCAACTCCGCCAGATTGCGAGCGAGGTCATCGAACGCCATGAAGCCCCGCAACCCGCCCCTTCGGACGTGGAGGCCTCCATTTCATTGAGCGCCGAGGAATTGCATGACCTCTACCTGCAAGACGCCAAACGTCTCCTCAACTTGCGGCACTTCGAACAGGCGCGGGTCAAACTGGCCAAGGCCATGGCGCTCGATCCCTTGTCGCCGGAAGCCTTCAATCTCGCCGGCGTCCTCTTCGAGATGCAGGAAGACTACGATCGCGCCAGGAAGTACTACGGCCAGGCCCTCAAGCTCGACAAGCACCACGAGGCCGCGCAGCAGAACATGCGGCGTGTCTTTGAGTTTTCCAATTTTGGCTCCAGCAAAGAGCCGTTCGCCCTGGGAGAAGACGTATGAATTTCAACCGCCACCTAACTAATCGCCATGCCTGACATTCTCTACCTCCTCGCCTCCATCGGCTTCTTCGCCTTGATGCTCGTCTTCATCTGGGCCTGCGAAAAAGTCTAACCGCTTCACTCCCATGGAAAACACCATCGTCGGACTCATCTCACTCGCGCTGATCGCCTACCTCATTTTCACAATCATTCGCCCGGAAAAATTCTAACTCGCACGACTCATGAATAGCTCAGGTTGGTTTCAACTCATTCTCTATGTCGGCATCCTGCTGGCGATCACCAAGCCGCTTGGTCTCTATCTTTGCCAGGTGCTGGACGCGGAAGGAAAAACCTTTCTCGATCCCATTTTCAAACCGCTGGAACGGCTGACCTACAAGCTGCTCAGTGTCGATGCGAGAAAGGAACAGGATTGGAAAGGGTATGCCATCGCCATGCTGATCTTCAGCCTCGTCTCGATGGTTTTCACCTACGCGATCCTGCGTCTCCAGGGGGTGCTCCCGCTCCAATCACTCTTCAATCCGCAAAAATTGAGCGCGGTGAGCGAGCATCTCGCGTTCAACACCGCGTCCAGCTTCACCACGAATACCAACTGGCAGAGCTACGGCGGCGAAGGGACGATGACCTACTTTTCCCAGATGGTCGCGCTGGCCATCCATCACTTCGTCTCGGCCGCCGTCGGCATCGGCATTGCCGCAGTTCTCGTGCGGGGTCTCGCGCGCCACACGGCGAAAACGGTGGGCAATTTTTGGGTCGATCTCACGCGCGTCACCTATTACCTGCTCCTGCCGATCTGCGTCGTATTCGCGGTCGTGCTCGTGTCGCAGGGCATGATTCAAAACTTCAAGCCGTTTGATTCCGCCAGCTTGAGCGACCCGTTTACCACGCAAGTGCCGAAGATGGACGACAAGAACAACCCCGTCGTTCTCATCACGCAAGTGCCGAAGACCGAAGATAACAAGCCGGTCGTCGATGCCCAGGGCAAGCCGGTCATGATCGATCAAACCACACCGGTGTTGATCGATCAGAAAGTCGATACGCAAAGCATTGTGCAAGGGCCCATGGCGTCACAGGTCGCGATCAAGATGCTCGGCACGAACGGCGGCGGATATGACAACGCGAACGCCGCGCATCCCTACGAGAACCCGACCCCGCTCTCGAACTTCCTGCAAATGCTCTCGATTTTCGCGATTCCGAGCGCACTCACCTATTATCTGGGTCGCACCGTAAAGCATCAAGGGCATGGCTGGGCGGTATGGGCGGCGATGTTCACGCTCTTCTTTGCGGGCGTCATGATCTGCTGGCACTATGAAGCGGCTGGCAATCCCACTCTTGCCGCCCTCGGCGTTGATCCCGCCGATGGAAATATGGAGGGCAAGGAAGTCCGCTTCGGCGTCTTCAACTCCGCGCTGTTCGCGACCATCACCACGGACGCCTCGTGCGGCGCGGTGAACTCGATGCACGATTCCTTCACACCCCTCGGCGGCCTCGTCCCGCTGCTGAACATCCAACTCGGCGAAGTGGTTTTCGGCGGTGTCGGCGCGGGCCTTTACGGAATGTTGATCTACGTTGTCATCGCCGTCTTCATCGCCGGCCTCATGGTCGGGCGCACCCCCGAGTATCTCGGCAAGAAGATCGAGCCTTATGAGATGAAGATGGCATCTTTTGTCATCCTCATTCTGGCCTTCTCCATCCTCGGATTCTCCGGTTGGGCGAGCGTGAGCAAGATGGGCCTGCCGGATGCCACCGGCGCGCTCACCGACGGGACCAATAACAACGGCCCGCATGGCTTCAGCGAAATCCTGTATGCTTACAGTTCGTGCACCGGCAACAACGGCAGCGCTTTCGCGGGCCTGACGGCCAATGCGCCCCGCTACGACACCACCCTGGGTCTCGCGACCCTTTTCGGACGCTTCGCGATGATCGTCCCGATCATTGCCCTGGCGGGTTCCCTGGCCCGTAAAAAGCTCGTTGCCGAAAGCGCCGGGACGTTCCCGGTCTCCGGCCCGCTCTTCACGTGTCTCGTCGTCGGCACCGTGCTCCTCGTCGGTGCGCTCACCTTCGTGCCAGCGCTGGTGCTCGGCCCGGTCGTCGAGCACTTCCTCATGCACGCCGGCAAACTCTTCTAAGCAGCTAGCCACCATCCACCATCCACTATCAACTAACAATGGCTGCCAAAACTCATTCCGTCTTCGACCCGGCGATCATCGTCCCCGCGATCGGAGAATCGTTCAAGAAACTCAATCCGCGCCACATGATCGGGAACCCGGTGATGTTTGTCACCGAAGTCGGCGCGTTCATCACGACGGTCTTGATGTTCACCGGCGGACAAGGCGCCTCCTTCGGCTTCGTGTTGCAGATCACCCTCTGGCTATGGTTCACCGTGCTCTTTGCGAACTTCGCGGAAGCGATGGCCGAAGGCCGCGGCAAGGCCCAGGCGGATACCCTCCGCAAAGCCAGGACCGAAACGATGGCCAACCGTTACCAGTCCGACGGCCGGGTGGAACAAATCCCGTCCAGCATGCTGCACAAGGACGATGTGGTCATCGTAAAAGCGGGCGAGTTTATTCCCGGCGACGGCGAGATCATCGAAGGCGCCGCGACCGTCGACGAATCGGCGATCACCGGCGAATCCGCGCCCGTTGTCCGTGAAGCGGGCGGGGATCGCAGTGCCGTCACCGGTGGGACCCGCGTCCTGTCGGACGTCATCGAGGTTCGCATCACCGCCAATCCGGGCGAGACCTTCCTGGATCGCATGATCGGGTTGGTCGAAGGCGCGAAGCGCCAGAAGACGCCCAATGAAATCGCGCTGACCATCCTGCTCTCCGCTCTCACGATCATCTTCCTCATCGTCCTCATGTCGATGAAGGCATTCGGCATCTACCAGAGCGTTGACTTCTCGATCACCGTGCTCGTCGCGCTGCTGGTGTGTCTCATTCCCACGACGATCGGCGGCTTGCTCAGCGCCATCGGCATCGCGGGCATCGATCGCCTCGTGCAAAAGAACGTGCTCGCCATGAGCGGGCGCGCCGTCGAAGCCGCCGGCGACGTGGACGTGCTGCTCCTCGACAAGACCGGGACCATCACCCTCGGCAACCGGCAGGCCACCGAATTTTTGCCCGCGCCGGGCGTGACGAAAGAAGCGCTCGCCGACGCCGCTCAACTCTCGTCGCTCGCCGATGAAACGCCGGAAGGCCGCAGCATCGTCGTGTTAGCCAAGGAAAAGTACGGGTTGCGTGGCCGTGAGTTGCACGACCTTCCTGGCGCCATTTTCGTCCCGTTCACGGCCCAGACGCGCATGAGCGGGGTGGACCTGAACGGCACGAAGTATCGCAAGGGCGCCTCCGAGCAGGTCGCCAAGTTTACCGGCCGCAACCTGCCCGAGGCTGTCCAGGCTGACGTCAACAAGATCTCCGGCCTGGGCGGTACGCCGCTGGTCGTCGCCACCAATGAGAAGGTGCTCGGGACGATCTATCTCAAGGACATCGTCAAGGGCGGCCTCGCGGATCGTTTCGAGCGTTTTCGCGCGATGGGTATTCGCACGATCATGATCACCGGTGACAATCCGCGCACCGCCGCCGCCATCGCGAATGAAGCGGGGGTCGATGACTTCCTCGCCGAGGCCACGCCGGAGCAGAAGCTTGCCCTCATTCGCAAGGAACAGGAAGGCGGCCACCTCGTCGCCATGACCGGCGACGGCACGAACGACGCTCCCGCCCTGGCTCAGGCCGATGTGGGCGTGGCTATGAACACCGGCACGCAAGCGGCGAAGGAAGCGGGCAACATGGTCGATCTCGATTCCAATCCGACGAAGCTCATCGAAGTCGTGGAAATCGGGAAACAGCTCCTCATCACGCGTGGCGCGCTGACCACCTTCAGCATCGCGAATGACGTGGCGAAGTACTTCGCGATCATCCCGGCGATGCTCGTCGTTTCCTTCCCGCAAATCGCGCCGCTGAACATCATGAACCTCGCGTCGAAGGAGAGCGCCATCCTTAGCGCGGTGATCTTCAATGCCATTATCATCATCCTGCTGATTCCGCTCGCGCTGCGCGGTGTGCAATTCCGCCCGCTCGGCGCCGGGAAGATCCTCCAGCGCAACCTGCTCATCTACGGGGTCGGCGGAGTGATCATTCCGTTCATCGGCATCAAGGCCATCGACCTGGTCGTCCACGCGTTGCACCTCGCCTAATTCCGCAACCCTCCTCATCCCATGAAAACCATCGTTCAAGAAATCATCACCTCGATCCTCGCGACGCTGCTCTTCGCGGTCATTTGCTGCGGCCTCTATCCGCTCATCGTTTGGGGCGCCGGGCAGTTGCTTTTTTCGCATCAGGCCAATGGCAGCCTCATCGAAAGCAGCGATCGCAAGATCGTGGGCTCGGAATGGCTGGGGCAAAACTTCACCAGCGCGAAGTATTTCCAGCCGCGCCCGTCTTCGGCGGGCACGGGCTATGACGCGGCCAACTCCAGCGGTAGCAACCTCGGCCCGACCAGCAAGAAATTCATCAACGGCACCACCAAGTCGATGGCGCTGCCGGCAAAAGAGGAGGGCGGCGCGCCCTCGCCCGGTCCGGATGTCGTTGACTTCGACGGCATCAAGCTGCGCATCCTGAGTTATTGTGATGCGAACGGCATCTCCTACGAACTGCTCCAGGACGGGATGCCCGTGGACCCCAAGGCGTTCAAGACCGGCAAAGGCGAATACGATTCAGTGAAGCTGGTCACCGCCTTCAATGACGATGCCAAGCCGCTCACCATCAAGCCCGCCAGTCTCATTCCCGGTGACGCGGTGACGGCTTCTGGCAGCGGCCTCGATCCCCACATCAGCGTGAAAAACGCGCTGCTCCAGGCGGCGCGCGTCGCGAAGGAACGCAGGATCAGCGAGGACATGGTCAAGGCGGAGATCGCGAAGGCCACCGCCGGACCGCAGTTCGGCATCCTTGGAGAAGCCGGGGTGAATGTCCTCAAACTTAACCTCGCGCTCGACGGGCGTATGGGCCAAAAATAGCCGCTCTTCATGCCCGCCGAGGAATCCAGCCCACGACCGAGCGCGGATGATTTTCTATCGATCATCCGCCGGCAGCAGGTCGGCAAACTGAAGATCTACCTCGGACCGTGTCCCGGCGTGGGCAAGACTTACTCGATGCTCGTCGAGGGCCGAAGGCTCGCGCAGCGGGGCGTGGATGTCGTCATCGGTTATGTCGAGCCCCACGAGCGCCCGGAAACCACGGCGCAGATCGGCGATCTCGAAATCGTGCAGCCGCGCCTGGCCACCTATCACGGCATCACGCTCAAGGAAATGGACGTGGACGCCGTCATCGCGCGGAAGCCGACCGTCGCCCTCGTCGATGAACTGGCGCACACCAACGCGCCCGGCAGCAAGAATCGCAAACGCTACGAGGACGTGGAAGACCTGCTCCGCGCCGGCATCAACGTCATTAGCACGGTCAACATTCAGCATCTCGAGTCGCTCTACAATTTCGTGGAGGAGGCCACGGGCGTGCGCGTGAAGGAACGCGTGCCCGACGAAATCCTGACCAAGGCCGACCAGATCGTGAACATCGACCTGCCCGCCGAAGATTTGCAGGAGCGGTTGCAAGCCGGGAAGATCTATCCAAAGGAACGCATCGAAGCCGCGCTGGCAAATTTCTTCACGCAAAAGAATCTCACCCGGTTGCGCGAGATGACCCTCACCGAGACGGCCAACTATCTCGATCGGCAACAGCGCGACAACGGCGACCTGGAGAAGAACGTGAGTTCGCTCGGCCAGGTCATGGTCGCGATTAGCAGCCAGGGACCGGACCCCGGACGCCTCCTGCGCAAGACGGCCCGCCTGGCGTCACAACTCAACGCGCAATGGTATGCCGTCTATGTGCGTACGCCGGAGGAATCCGCGGTGCGCATCGACGCCGCCGCGCAACGCCGCGTCACGGACACCCTCGAGACCGCGCAGAAAATGGGCGGCCTCGTCTTTTCCATGAAGGGCGAGAGTGTGGCCAGCGCCTTGATCTCCTTCGTCAAGGAGTACGGGATCACCCACATCGTCGTGGGGCGTCCGGGACGACGGAAGCTGAAGCAGTTTTTCAGGAAGACCTTGCATGAAAAGCTGCTCGAGGAACTTCCCGAGGTCGATCTCGTTGTTGTCTAATCTCCATAACACCTCCGGTGTCCAAGGCGCAGAACTCGCTCTAGTCCTGCGGAGTCGTATAGTCCCGCTTCATCTTGTTGAACGGCGAATAGCCGCGTTCGAGGGCGTTGGCCCAGACGAGCACGACACTCTCCGGATTGCCGGTGAGCTTGAAATCGTGATGTCCCGCGGCCAGTTCGCGCGGTCCTGTAAAGGGCTCGCCATCGAGGGTCCCGGTGGGTGTCCCCGTGGGGGTGACCAGGCTGTAGCGTGCCGGGATCGTGATGTCGAACGAGCAGGGAACGCTGAGCTTTTGGTCCCGCAGCCGGATCACCTGTCCCAGCACTTTGAGCCGCCACGCGACGAGGATGTAATTAGCCTTGATGAACTCGTGCGCGTTCGCCGTCATGCGGCGAGAGGACAGCACCGGCGTGCGCGTCTCGATCAACCGATCCACGATCTCGTCCTTGTTCAAGCCCATCAGCAAGCGGTGGACCGTGAGCGCTTCCATGACCATATTGGTAGCTCGCTGCCGGTAGATCGTCTCCCCTTTGGCATCCATCACGAAGTCTGTCGGCTCGGTGAGCTTGAGGACATCGGCGATGAGGCCGATCCTGTCCGTCGTTTGGTCCACCCATGGCACATCGGCGCCGCTTCCATCGCCCGTGCGGGGATCGGTGGCCACGCCGTGTGGTTCCGTGACGAGGTAGGCCAGCTCGCCCGCGGCGCACAGCGCGGGCAGAAGCACCATGGGAAGCCGGAACCGTTGTGAGACGTAGCCTGTGAGCCACGCGGCGCCCGCGCCGGCGGTGATCATCATCGACGGGAAGAATGGCAGAAAATCCTCCGCGGTCAGGATCGGCCAATACCAGGCGAGCGTCTGGTAGAAGAGCACGCCCGCGAGATACGTGAACACGATGCGTGTGCGGATGGGCGCGGGAAGCGGAAAGCGTGTGATCATCCAGCTTCCGCCGACGGCCACGGGCATCCAGAGCAGCCAGTGGAGGGTGGCGCGGACGAGTGGACCCAGGTGCCGGGAATGCGGCAGTAAATTGTGCTCGATGACGCAATAGTACATGTCGTGTCCCGCCCCTTTGAAGATAAAGTAGAGGACGATGAGCGCAGGAGCGACCACGATGCCGAGCAATCCCGCGCCCGTGCAGCGCAGGAGCGCGGGCCTGTCGAGGGCCGCTCCGCCCATGGCCCGCCGCGCCCAGAGCGCGCCTGCGAGCGAAAAGGCGAGCGTCAAAACGAAAAGGGTCGTCTTCATCGACACCGTGAAGGACAAGCCCAGCAGCAGCCCGGCCAGCAGGGCCCGGCGCGGGGTGACACGGCCCGTCACGAGCACGGTCAGCGTCATCAGCCAGAGCAGCGCCCACAATTCATCCGGGCGGAATTCGATCGAGGTGAAGAAGAACGGCGTCGCTTCGAATGGACGGTAGTAGAAGGGGCAAAAGGCGGCGAGGACCGCCGTCCAGAGCGCCACGCGCGGCGGGAAGAGAGTCGCGGCGATCTTCCACACGCAGAAGATGGTCAGCGCGTAGATGGGTAGCATCGCGAGCCGCATCGGGATGAGAATATCCGGCCGCACGCCCAGCAGGTGGAATAGCGGAGCGCTCAGCGCCTGGAAGAGCGGCGCGTGATTATCGAAGACATCGCGGTACGGGAGCATCCCGTTGGCCCATGCCCACACGACGTGGAGATGCTGCGGCTCATCCGAGTCGATGCGAAAGTGGTAGATGTAGAAAAGGCGCACGACCAGGCCGGCGATCAGCAGCAGGGCCGCGATCCACCGATCTGCGGTCGGGACTCCGGCGGCCACGGGCGGCCGCAAAATGGCATTCATTCGGTTGGTGATTTTCAGTTGCGGCTGTTCCGGTCGCGCCGTCGAACAGGGCGCCGTGGGCGGGGATCAGCGTCCGAGCGGCTTGCGTCCGCCAGGGGCGCCGTTTCGATGGCCCCGCGGATCGAGCCCGGATCGGCTGAAGGCCGCGAGATCGTCGCATGGAGGTTTCCATTCACCGCCGATGGTTTCGGATGGGAGTAGAAGCTGCTGACCAGGGCCTGAATCTCGACCGACCGTTCGAGCGGGGGCGGGATATGGGGCGAGCGCTTTCCCGTCGGCACATCGCGCCAGCCGGCTTGATCGAAGAAAAGGCGGGAGCCATCGAGCTTTGCAAATATCGCTGTGCTGACTGGAAGGCCGGCGAGCGGAATGCGCAACTCCGTTTGCTCCCGGCTCCACCGGGCCGCCACGGCACACACGGTCTCGTGTGAGCGTTCGTCCTTCAGCTTCACAAACCCGGATGACATCGGCAGGGGCAGCGACCAGCGGGTCGGCTGTCCACCTTCGCCTTCGATGGCAAGCAGGATGCGCCGGGTGGCAAACGCCGGCCAGGAATGCCGCACTTTCAAGGTCAACCAGTCGTCCTGCACCGCAGCGGTGTGAATCGGATGAGTGGGATGCTCGGCGCGCAGAGGCTCCACGACGTGGAAGAGCTCGCTCGGCCGGGCGTAGGCGCAGAAGCGCCCGCGGCTCAGCGCCATCTGCGATGCGTGGCAGAGGATCGCCGCGAGTTTGTCGCCGATCTCGGCCGGGGCCAGGTGCAGCATCACCGATGTCGGCGCCACCGCGAACGGTTTTCCGTGGACGACGTAGTCCAGGTAGCGGGTGCTGCCGTCTCCGATCTTGCGGAGTGCCAGTTGGAGCAGAACGTGGGCGGCGCTGTGATCCGGATGCGTGTCGCGGCCAGCCGGGCCAAGGACCAGAGTCGGCCGGAAGTCCGCCAATTCGTCGGCAAGAAGGGTGACAATCGATTGGCCGCCCTGCATCAGCAGACGGGTCATGCCCTGATCCGGCAGGTTCAAGAAGCGGGCGACATTCTCTCCTGCGCCGAGTTCGGCCAGCGCCGCGATCGCCTCGGCGCGGCGGCGTTCGCCCCAGCGTTTGCCATCGTCCGCGGAAATCCGCCAGCGCCGCTCCACGTAGCGCTGCGGCCACGGATTCTTATCCCCATTCGTCAAGAACAGCACCCGCACGTCCGCGCCGGCGGCCACGGCTCGCTGGATCAATCCGCCGCAGGCCAGCGATTCATCATCGGGATGCGGCGCGATAATGAGGACGCGCTCCTCGGGTGTAATCATGATCATAAATCGGCGGGATCGTCGTCTGCCGCTTCGCCGCGGCCAGGTCGGACGTCGCCTTCAGTGTGTCCGGGCGGTGGCGGGTCGAACGGCGAGAAGCCTTTCTCCTGCGCTCGTGCCCAGATCAGCGCAACGTCCTTGGCAGGGGACGTGAGTTTCAGCTCGTGCGGTCCCGCCTCGAGCGCGCGCGCGCCTTCCAGCGGCTGGCCGTCGAGGGCGCCGGCCACTTCGCCATCCCGGGCCACGATCCGGTAGCGCTCAGGAATGGTCACGTGGAACGAAGCCGTGCCATCCGCCCCGACTGCGAGCTTCTGCCCGAGCACATCGAGATAGCCGACCGGCAGGTAGTTCGCCTGGACAAACTGGATCGAGGCTGGGGACATCCGTGAATAGATCGTTTGGATCACCGCCGTTCGCTTCTCGATCAGGCACTGGGCCAGGTCGTCCTTGATCAGCCCGCGCCTGAGCCGTTTCTTCGTGAGCGTTTCCAGGACGTAGTAATAGGCGCGGGGACGAAAGATGAGATCGCCCTTGGGATCCATCACATATTCGCCGGGATTGGTCAGTCGCAATGCTTCGCTGATCGCCGCCATCCGATCCGTGCTGCCACTGTTGAATACATCGACGTGGCGCAGCAACCAACGCACTTCGCCGCCCACCGTGAGGAGCAGCACGGCGTATGCGAACCAGGTGCCGTAGCGCGGTTGGAATTTCGCCAGGCCTTTGGCGAGGAGCAACACCGCCGGTGCGGCGACAAGGGCCAGCAGTGGATGCCACGGTGCGTAATCCTGCGTGGTAATCATCCGCCAGAATCCGTAGAGCACCGGGCAGAACATGCCCGCGCACAGGATCAGGAAGATTTGCCGCGCGGCGCGACGCGGATCGGTTTTGAAGAGCGGCAGCGAGAAGGCGGCCAGTGCGAACGCCGGCAGGAAGCTCAGCGATGCCGGCCTCATGATCCGGTGGAGGTTGCGCCGCCAACTGATCTCGCCCGGCAGCGTGTTGTGTTCGATGATGCAGTAGTACATCTGGCGGAGGCTGTCGTGGGCCGCGAAGAAAAGCACGATCAGCACGGGAACGATCAAGAGCCCGCCCAATCCCGCACCGGCCATGGACAACTTCCGGCCGATACCCGCGGAGTCGCCCTCCGCGCGAGGCGCGCAGCGCCACCAAACGATCCCCGTCACCGTTCCCGCGACTGCGATCACGAGCAGCAGCAGGACCGTCTTCATCGACACGCCAAACGCCGCGCCCACGATCAGGCCGGTGAAAAAGAGACGCCTCGGCGTCAGCGGCCCGCCGGTCAGGAGTGTGAGTGAGACGATCCAGAAAAAGGTCCACAGCACATCGGTGCGAAACTGGCCCATGAGCTGGAAGAACGGGGGAAAGCAACCGAGCAGCAACGCGGACCACAATCCCGCGCGAGGACTGAAGACATTCGCGCCGATTCGGTAGATGCACCACAGGCTCGCCGCGAAAAGCGGCGTCATCGCGAGGCGCATCGGCAGCACGATGTCCGCCCGTTCCCCCAGCGCGCGGAACAGCGGCACCCAGAGGACGTGAAAGAGAGGCGTGTGATTATCGAAAAAGTCCCGATACGGCAGAAATCCATTGGCCCATGACCAGACGACGTGCAGGTGTTGCGTTTCGTCGGAATTCCAGATGTCGCCATGAGCGTAGAACCAGCGCACCACCAGGAGCAAAGCCCCGGCAACCGCCGCCACGATCCACTCCGTGCGTGAAATTCTCCCCGCCTTTTCTTCCCGCTCGTTTGCATCTTCCGGAGAAGACGCATCGTGCGTCCGCTGCTCGTCGATCACGAGAGGAGGAGCGGAGATGGAGGGGTGGGGGAACATGAATGAGGGACTGGTCGCGCCGCGAATCAGACGCCCGCGGGTTTCTCCGTGTGCCTGGTCAGCGTGGCGATTCGCTCCACGAGGACCGGGAGATCGAGCGGCTTTTCCATCAGTTCCAGTCCGGCGGCCCTGGCCGCGCGGAGTTGATCGGGCCTGGCGGTGATGATGATGATTGGGAGATTCGGTTTGATGCCGCGCAGTCCGGCGATCGTGGCCCATCCGTTCTGCACGGGCATGTTCATATCGACGAGGATCAGGTCCGCGGGCGATTTCGCCAGGTCATGAACGGCTTCAAGCCCATTGCAGGCCACCCGGACGTCGTAGCCTTCCGACAACAGGACACAACGCAACCCCGTCCGCACCGCTTCATCATCATCCACGACCAGGATTTTCATTCTGGCCGGGTGCGTCGCGTGAGTCTCAGGAGTCGTCTCATGAGGGTGTGGGGGGCTGGCGGGGCGGTTCACCGTGGTCTGGATATCTTGAATTATCAACTCGCCGGCTAAGCTCGCTCCGTGCCACAGACATTAAATATGACGTAAAGCGTTGCGCAATAGTTTATTGCGTAATTCAGGCTGTTCTCCGCTTGCGGCGGAACAGGCCAGCCACTTACCTTGCCTGATCAGTGGCTGACCACTTCTTGACCCGCCCCGCGCAACTGCGCTTTTTCCTCCTCGCGATTGCGTTGGTCCTGCTGGCCGCCCTCACCGCCGGAGCCGCCTGGCTGGTGGCCCGCGAGTTCCGCACCTTGCGCCGCCAGTTCGACAAGGTGCAAATGGAGAGTTTTCGCATCGCTGACCAGTTCATCTCCTCGGTGGCGCGTCTCAATTCCAGCTTGTTCGCGTTTGAAGCCTCCGGCGAGCAAGTCGCCCGCGCCAGTTTTGAACGCGACAGCCGTTCGCTCGATGCGTGGATCGACGCCCAATCGACCCGGATGCATACCACGGAAGAGCGCCAGGTGCTCGAGGAGATCAATAAGGAATACGACGTCTATCTCGCCGAAGGCCGGCAATTGATCGCGACACGCACCCCGGATGAGACCGACGCCGAATCCAATCGGCGGCTCGCCAGGGTCGAAGCGGTCGGGAAGAATTTGATGAAGCTCGGCGGGAAGCTCGCGAATGCGCATCGGGCGGCGCTCGGGCAGTTGGTCGCTTCGTTTGAACGCGGCCTCAATCTCCTCAAGACCGTGATCACGGGCGCGCTCGTTCTCCTGGTCGTGTTCGGGGCCCTGGGACTGCGTGCGCTCTACCGCGAGCTCGTCGCCCCCTTGCGCAAGCAACTCGTGGAGAGTCGCGCCCTGCTCGAGCGCCAGGAAAAGCTCGCCTCGCTCGGCGTGCTCGCCGCCGGCGTGGCGCACGAGATTCGTAATCCGCTCACCGCCATCAAGGCGCGCCTCTTCACCCAGCGAAAGCTGCTGGAGAAAGGATCGGCCGCCCTGAATGACGCCGATTTGATCAGCAACGAAATCACGCGCCTCGAGCGCATCGTTCGTGATTTCCTGCATTTTGCCAGTCCCAGCGATCCGGATTGGGCCGCCGTCTCCGCGCGTGGATTGCTCGAAGAACTGCGCGAATTGCTCGCGCCCGAATTGGAAAAATCCGAAATCACTCTCGAGCTGACGGGCGGCCCGGACTTCACTCTCCGGGCCGATGCGCAGCAACTCAAGCAGGTCCTTATCAATCTCGTGCAGAACGCCGCCGAAAGCATCGGTCAGCGTGGTCGCGTCACCCTTCGGGCCTATGCGGATCGCGTGCCGCTCGAAGGCCAGGTTCAGGACGTCATCGTCATCGAAGTATCCGATACCGGCGGCGGCATACCGATCGAGGTGCAAAAGCGTTTATTTGATCCGTTCTACACCACGAAGTCCACCGGCACCGGCCTTGGGCTCTCCATCGCCATGCGCATCCTGGCGAAACACCGCGGCACCCTCCAGTTTCAGACCGAGCCCGGCAAGGGGACCACGTTCGGCCTCGTCCTGCCCCGCGAGCCATTGCCATGAAGCGCCGCCTGTTGCTCGTTGAGGACGACCAGAACATTGCCGCCGCACTGCGGAGCGTGCTCGAGGCGGAAGGTTACGCCCTGACGCACGCGGACCGCGGCGAGCGCGGCCTGGAACTGGCCACCAGCCAGCGCTTCGACGTCGTCCTTTCGGATCTAAAGATGCCCGGCCTGAGCGGCCTGGAACTGGTTCAGCAATTGCACCACGTGCGCCCCCAGCTCCCGCTCATTCTCATGACGGCCCATGGCACGGCCGACACCGCCATCACCGCGACCAAAAACGGCGCGTACGACTATCTCCTCAAGCCCTTCGAGATGGACGAATTGCTCGCCGTGCTCGACAAGGCCATCGAAAGCAGCCGCCTCGCCGCGCAGCCCATTTCCATCGGCGAAGGCGAGGCCAGCCTCGACGCCATCATCGGCCAAAGCCGTGCCATGCAGGAGATCTACAAGGAGATCGGGCGCATCGCCGCCAAACCGGTCAGCGTCCTCATTCGCGGCGCCACCGGTACCGGAAAGGAATTGATCGCCCGTGCCATCTACCAGCATAGCGACCGCGCCGGCCGCCCCTTCATCGCCGTCAATTGCACCGCCATCCCCGAGAACCTCCTCGAAAGCGAGCTTTTCGGCCACGAGAAGGGCGCCTTTACCGGGGCGGAAGTCCGCCGCATCGGCCGCCTGGAGCAGGCCCACACCGGCACCATTCTGCTCGATGAAATCGGCGACATGCCGCTCCCCGCGCAGGTGAAATTGCTGCGTTTCCTCCAGGAGCGCACCATCGAGCGGGTCGGCGGCCGGGAAATCATCCCCATCGATGTGCGCGTGCTGGCCGCGACGCACCGCGACCTGGAAGCCGCCATCGTCGCCCAGCAGTTTCGCGAAGACCTCTTTTACCGGCTGAACGTCGTCACGATCACCCTCCCGCCGCTGCGCCAGCGCGCTGACGATATCCCCGGCCTCGTGCACTACTTCCTCCGCCGCCATGGCACGGAGTTCGGCCTCGACGATGTTTCCATCCAGGCCGAAGCACTGCGCTTCCTCGCCGAGCAGCCGTGGCCCGGCAATGTGCGCGAGCTGGAAAATGTGGTGCGCAAAGCGCTCCTCTCGGCCCGCGGGTTCGGCGTGGGTCTCGCCGAGGCCCGCGCCGCCTGCGCCGCCGCGCACCTCTCGCCCGCCATCGCACAGCCGTTCGCGCAATCCATCGGCGATCTGCTCGTCGCCGCCAGCCGCGGCGAATTGCAGGACCTCCACGCCACCGTGCTGGCGGACGCCGAGCGCGAACTGCTCGCCCAGGCCATCAAGCTGGCCGAAGGCAACCAGGCCAAAGCTGCGCGCTGGCTCGGCATCTCACGCCTAACTTTGCGCGAAAAACTCACCGCCTACGGCCTGCACCCCGCGCAAACGAGCCGCCCCGAGTTGTCGAACTGAGCTTAAGCAAATACCATCCCGAAGCGAGCGCGAGCGCCGTCTTGCTTGTCATCCTGAGCGGAGCGGGGACGCATGGGTGCAGTCGAAGCTCCAATCTCCGCGGGTTCTCGCGCGGAGCCAGTGTGAAGACCATTGTAGATGCAGGGCACGGTTAAGCTGAAGCATGTGCGCCGTCGGCAGGCTTGAGTCGTTGGCGTGGCTCCGCGCGAGAACCCGCAGAAGATGGAGGTCCTTCGACTGCGCCCATGTTTCCCCGCTCCGCTCAGGATGACATATTTTGGGACGGCGCTGGCGCTCACTTCGACACGGCAAGCTCGCGCGTTCCAAATGGTTCGATCGAGTCCGCAGGATTTTTGGCGGTTCGAGCCGTTCGACCAGCGGCACATCCATGCCGGCTCCAGCGGGCGAGCCGGCTCCTTGCACGGCGGTGGTTGTGCTGAATTTCATGCGGGGGGTGGTTTCCGCGCCAAGACGGACCGGCGCGGATTGAGTAGTGTTCGCGGCAGATTCCACCTAGCCAGGCCTCTTGTCCATTGCATGAAAATCACCCGCATCCTCGCTTACCGCGTTGAGCTGCCTTTACACGAGACCACTTACAAGTGGTCCGGCGGCAAATCCGTGAGCGTCTTCGACAGCACGATCGTCCGGGTGGAAACGGATACCGGCCTCGTGGGCCACGGGGAGGTTTGTCCGCTCGGGCCGTTCTATCTGCCCGCCTATGCGGAAGGCGTGCGCGCGGGGCTGCGGGAACTCGGGCCGCATTTGCTGGGGGAAGATCCGCGCCAGCTCGCGAAGCTGAATCAGCGCATGGACGCGGCGCTGAAGGGGCATCCGTACGTGAAGAGCGGTATCGACATCGCGTGCTGGGATATCCTCGGCCAAAGCGCCGGGATGCCGGTGTGCGAGCTGCTTGGAGGGCGATACGGGGACGACTTTCCTCTCTATCGCGCCATCTCGCAGGAAGCACCCGAAACAATGGCCGCCAAGGTCGCGGGGTATCGCGCGGAAGGTTACCGGCGCTTTCAGCTCAAGGTCGGCGGCGAACCAGACGTGGACATCGCGCGCATTTTCGCGGTTGCGGACAAGCTCCAATCGGGCGACCGGCTCGTGGCCGATGCGAATACGGGATGGGTGCAACACGAAGCGGTGCGCGTGGCCAAGGCGGTGCGCGATGTGGATGTCTATATGGAGCAACCTTGCCTGACCTATGAAGAATGTCTCGCCGTCCGCCGGCAAACGCCGCATCCCTTCGTGCTCGATGAGAACATCGACGACCTCGGCATCCTGCTCCGCGCCAAGGCCGACCTCGCCATGGACGTGGTGAATTTGAAGATCAGCAAGCTGGGAGGGCTCACGAAAATCCGGCAGGCCCGCGACCTTTGCGTCTCGATGGGGATCGCCATGACGCTCGAGGATTCGTGGGGCAGCGACATCGCGACGGTGGCCATTGCCCACCTCGCCCACAGCACGCCGACGGAGTTCCTGTTCACAAGCACGGATTTCAACAGCTACGTCACCGTCTCCACCGCCGCAGGCGCGCCGCGGCGCGCGAATGGTCGCATGGCCGCATCCGCGCAACCTGGCCTCGGCATCACGCCGAAAATGGAAGTGCTCGGAGAGCCTGTGGTCGTGATCGAGAAATCCCATTGAGTTCCCCCTCATGACGCCGGTCACCATCACCCATCTGGAGATGTTTGCACCGGCGACGCTATTGTCGCGCCATCGTAAGGGGACATGGGTCGCGCTCCTTCGTATCGCGGCAATGTTTTCGATTTCCTCCGCCGTGCAAGCTGCGGAGGAATCAGCCGTCGCACTCGGGGAACTGAACTGCACGGCCTGCCACGCCGCATCGGAGAAGCAGGCGGCGTGGCTGCTCTCGCCTCAGCCGCCGCGGCTGCAAGATGTGGGCAGCCGGGCGAGCGCGGAATGGTTGCGGAAGTTCCTGGCATCGCCGCGGGACGCGAAGCCGGGGACGACGATGCCGGATGTGCTGCACGGCAATGCGGAAAACGCGGAGGCGCTCACGCACTTTCTCCTGATGCAGGGAAAGCCGAATACGCGGCGGGTCTTTCCCGACAAGGCGGCTGTGGCCCGCGGCGAGAGTCTCTATCATCAGATCGGATGCGTGGCGTGCCATGCACCGCGGAACGGTGCGGCTGCACCCGCGGATTCGGTGCCGCTGCCGCAGATGGAGGAGAAGTGGACCTTCGACGGGCTGCGGCGATTCCTGCTCGATCCCCTGGCGTCGCGTCCCGACGGGCGCATGCCGGCGATGCATCTTACGGACGGTGAGGCGGCGGACCTCGCCCACTTCCTCCTGCGCGACACCAAGGTGCCTGCCGCTGCCGAGGTCGCCTTCTTCCGTGGACGGGTTCGCTCGCTCGAAGGGCTGGACTCCGCCGAAATGGCACGGACGTTGCCTGCGACGGGCTTTGCGTTGGAAGGCTCGATGCGCGACCGGGGAACGTCCTTTCGGGTCAGCGCATGGCTGAACGTGGAGCGGAGTGGTGATTGCACGTTTTTTCTCAATGCGACCGGCGCAAGCCGTCTGTCCATCGACGGAAAATGGGTGATGGGCGCCGAAAGCTGGGAGCGGGAGAAGGTGAATGAAAAGCACACGCTTCGTCTCGAGATGGGTCCGCATGAACTGAAGCTCGAATACGTGCATCGCGGGCGGTTGGACCCGGCGCTCGCGCTCGAATGGGAAGGGTCCGGCGTTGCTCGCGGGGCCATTCCGGCGTCGCGTTTGAGCAGTGGACCCGAACCCGTGGTGGATCCGCCGGCCTTTGTGCTGGATCGTGCGAAAGCCGAGAAGGGCCGCGCGCTCTACAGCGCGCTCCGCTGCGCCGCATGTCACGAGGCAAGGCCACCCGCGCCATCTTTGCCCGCGCTCGCGGCGCTGGATACCGCGCGCGGATGTCTCGCGGAAAGCCCCTCCGAAGCGGTTCCCGATTTTCATCTCGACGCTCCGCGGCGTGAGGCGCTGCGCAAAATCCTGGCCGCGCTCAACCGCCCGGACCTTGCCCCGCCGACACCCCGGCAACGCGTGGCGGATTCGATGAGTGCCTTCCGCTGCACCGCGTGTCATGTGCGTGATGGCCATGGCGGTGTGTCCCCGGGGCGCGACGTATTCTTCACCTCGAATGTGGACGACCTCGGCGACGAGGGCCGCTTGCCACCGAAGCTCGACGGCGTGGGCGACAAGCTGCGTGCGGAGTGGCTAGCGAAGGTGCTTGAAGAAGGCGCAGGGGTGCGGCCTTACCTGAATACGCGGATGCCGAAATTCGGCGCCGCGAATGTCGGGCATCTCGCCGCGCTCTTCATCGCCCTCGACCGGCACGCGACACCCGTGGCGGCATCGGGCGACCCGGCCGAGGTCCAGCGCGAGGCGGGGCGCCGGCTCACCGGCACCGATGGGCTCTCCTGCATTGCTTGCCACCGCTTTAACCGCCAGCCGGCGCACGCGCTGCAAACGATGGACCTGTTGACGACGCCGGAGCGGCTGAACGAAGACTGGTTCCGCCGCTTCCTGCGCGATCCGAACCAATTCAACGTCGGCACCCGCATGCCCCCGCTGTGGCCGGGGGGACGCAGCATCATCCCCGCTGTGCTCGACGGTGACACCGACCGGCAGCACGCCGCGCTGTGGACTTATTTTGCCGCCGGACCGGCGGCAAAATTTCCCGAGGGACTGAGCCGGCAGAACCTGGAGATCGTCGTAGGTGGCGAGGCCGTCGTGTATCGCGGCAAGCTATGGGAGGCGGGTTTCCGCGCGGTCGCGACGGGATACCCAGGACAGGTGAATGCGGCGTTCGATGCCGAGGAAATGCGGCTCGCGCTCTTATGGCGTGGACGCTTTCTCAATGCGGGCGCGCATTGGGGCACGCAGGGCATGGGGCAGATTCGTCCGCTGGGCACGGACATCGTGGTGTTCCCGCACGGGTCCGCATTCGCGGTGCTGGCGGATAAAACCGCACCGTGGCCCTCGGAGCCCGGCAAGTCGCTCGGCATGAGATTTCGCGGCTATCAGATCGATCCTCTCAAGCGCCCGACGCTGCTTTACGATTTCCGCGAACTCGCCATCGAGGATCTCGTGGCGCCGGCCCCGGGCGGCGAAGCGCCCGCGCTCCATCGCACGCTTAAGTTCACCGGCGCGACGCCCGACGGTTTGCATCTGCGCGTTGCCGTGGGAAAATTTTCGCCGCTTGGTGGGAACACCTGGCGGCTCGACAATGCGCTCACGGTGCGAGTCGGCAGTCCCGCATCCGCGATGCTGCGCGGCGCCGGGGAGCAGCAGGAACTCCTCGTGCCCATCCGCGCGCAGGACGGCAAAGCCCAACTGGAAATCGAATATGTCTGGTAAGACGCTTTTCCTCCTCCTCGCCCTCGCCCTCGCGTGTGGCCCCGCGCCCGCGCAGCAAAAAGCGAGGCCGAAGCAGAATCTCAACACGGACGATCTCGCCGCGGTGCCGATGAACGATCGCGAGAACGAATTTTATCCGATGGTGGATGTGCCGCCGCCTCCGGACGCGGTGCTGGAAGCCGGCAGTATTCTATCGTTGCCCGACGGGCGTATCGTGGTCGGCACGCGGCGCGGGGAAATCTATTTTGCCAACGATGCGGAGACGACGCCGGCCGCGCCGCGCTGGAAATTATTCGCGACCGGCCTCACCGAAGTGCTCGGCCTGGCGTGGCGCGACGGCATTCTCTACGCGACGCAGCAGGGCGAGGTGACGCGCGTGCTCGACACGGATGGCGACGGCCACGCGGACCGCTTCGAAACCGTGAGCGATGCGTGGGCGTGGGGCGGCGAGCATGAGTACACGTTTGGCTCGGGCTTCGACCGCGACGGCGCGATCTGGACGGTGCATTGCCTGACGGGCAGCTATACGTCCGACCGGCTCTTCCGCGGCTGGGCGCTGCGGCATTTTCCCGACGGACGCTGGGAGGCGATGTGCAGCGGCCTGCGCAGCCCCGGCGGCGTGGCCTTCAACGCTGAGGGCGATGCCTTCTACACGGAGAATCAGGGACCGTGGAACAGCTTCTGTTCGTTGAAGCATCTGCGGCCCGGCGGCTTCATGGGCCACCCCGCAGGGAATGCCTGGTATAATTTCGCGCCGAACATGGGACCGCGTCCCGCCGCGGCGACCGGCGGCGAAGACGGCCGCCGCGAAATCGACGCCGAGCGCATCCCGCAACTGGTCTTACCCGCGGTCACCTTCCCCTACAAAAAGATGGGGCAGAGCGCGTCGGCGATCATGCTCGACACGTCGGGCGGAAAATTCGGGCCATTCGCCGGGCAGTTCTTCGTCGCGGATTACACCCTGAGCATCGTCATGCGCGCGGAGATGGAAAAGGTGAACGGGGTCTACCAGGGCGCATGCTATCCGTTCCGGCAGGGCTTCGCGACGGGCCTCATTGGCGGCGCCTTGACGGAACGCGGGTATCTTTTTGTCGGCGGCAGCAAACGAGGCTGGCCCGTGGTCGGCCTCGCCTCGAACGCCCTGCAACGCCTCGCCTGGAGCGGTCAGACGCCGTTCGAAATCCATTCGATGCGCGTGCGGCCCGACGGCTTCGAACTGCGCTTCACCGCGCCCGTGGACGCCACCACCGCGAGCGATCCGCGCAGCTACACGCTGGAGACTTTCACGCATCATTTCTATGGAGCGTATGGGGGCCCGGAAATCGAACAGGCCGGCCAGCGCGTCGTCTCCGCCACGCCCGGTGCTGACGGCCTGAGCGTGCGCCTCGTCGTGGACAAACTCGTGCGCGGCCACATCCACGAGCTGCACCTTCCCGGCCTGCGCGATCGCCGCGCGCAGCCGCTCCTCCACGACGTCGCCTATTACACGCTGAACGAAATTCCCAAACCCTGACCGCTCTCATGAAGACCATCCTCGCCCTCCTCTTCGCTCTCGCCGCCGTTCCCAGCTTCGCGGAGGATAAGCCCACGCCCGCACTCCCGACCGCGCACACCACGCGCGACATCGAGGGCTGGACCGTTCGCGTGGACGACCGTCTCCTGAACGGCGATGGCGCCGCGCTCGGTGAGCGCGCGCTGAAACTGCTCATGGCGCGGCTGGTGGCGATCGAGATCGTGGTGCCCGAGCCCTCGCTCACGAAGTTGCGCGCCATCAACATCGAAGTGGATTTGAATTACGGCAATCTGAAGGCGATGCAATATCACCCGAGTGTCGGCTGGCTGAAGGAGCATGGCTACAGCGAGACGCTCGCGAAGTGCGTGCACATTCCCGCCGTGGAGGGTTTTCTCTCGCCGTATGAAAACCACCGCATGCCCTGGGTCGTGCTGCACGAACTCGCGCACGGATTTCATGACCAGACCATCGGCTTCGAAGATCCACGGGTCATCGCGGCGTGGAAGAAATTCTGCGAGAGCGGGAAGTACAAATCTGTCCTCACCAGCCCCGGCCACATGCGCGAGCACTATGGCCTGACGAACCAGAAGGAGTTCTTCGCCGAGATGACCGAGGCCTACTTCGGCTCGAATGATTTCTATCCGTTCGTCACCGGCGAATTGAAACAGGCTGAGCCGGAGCTATTCGACCTTCTGGCGGAAATCTGGGGCCCGCTGCCCGGCCGCGCTGCATCAAAACCTGCCCCTACTCCGTGACACCCGTCTTCGTGGCCCCGTTCTTATACATCACAAATCCCCACCGCCTGCTTCAGCGACGCGAGCACATCAGGCCGGGCGGGGATGAACTCCTGCGCGACGTGCCCGGTATGGCCGGTCTCCACGATGGCGCGCATGATCGCTCCATAGTTCAGCTCCTGAGTCTCGTCGATTTCGTGCCGGCCGGGAACGCCGCCGGTGTGGTAGTGGGCGAAGTATTCGTGGCTCTTGCGAATGGTGGCGATAACATCCCCCTCCATGATCTGCATGTGGTAGATATCGTAGAGCAGACGGAAGTTCGGTGAGCTGATCTGCTGGCAAAGCTCGATGCCCCAAGCCGAGTGATCGCACATGTAGTCGGGATGATTCACGCGGCTGTTGAGCAACTCCATGCAGATCACGACCCCCTTCTTCTCGGACAAGGACATCAGGCGTTTGAGCCCTTCGGCGCAGTTCTTCAATCCCGTCTCATCGTCGAGACCCTCGCGATTTCCCGAGAAACAAATAAGATTCTTCAGGCCCGCATCGGCCACCGCGGCGATCTGCGATTCGTAGGCTTGAACGAGCAGGTCGTGATGTTCTTTGCGATTAAAAGCCCGCGTGATACCTCCGAGATCCTTTCCGTCGGAACCCTTGACCGTGGGGTTGCTCGTCATCGCACACACCAGTCCGTGTTTCTTTAGCGTCGGATAATCCGAGGGCTGCAGCAGGTCGATCGAGGTGAGGCCCATTTCCTTTCCCGCCGCGCAGAGACTGTCGAGCTCGACCTTCGGATAACACCACTTGCACACGGAATGGTGAATGTGCCCTTTCATGCCGGATGCCGCCTCGGCGGCTTCGAGCCGTTCGTGGAGGGAGGCTGCAGCTGCCGCGACCGCGGCGGTGCTGGACTTCCGGAAAAATGCGCGGCGGGACAAATGGGAGGAATTCATGAGCGCTAGCTTACGGTCGCCGGCAGGGGCTGTCAGCTACAGGTTCCACCGGCCACGCGCCGTCACGACTCGTGAAATTCCCGCACCGCTTGCGCGCAGACCTCGGGCGCCGAGGGGTTGACGTACATTCCGGTTCCCAGTTCGAAGCCGGCCACCTTGTTCACGCGCGCCACGATGGAGATGTACCAATGAAAATGCGGCGTATCGTCTTCTTGCGGACTGAGCGAGCGGACGACCAGATTGAAAGCTGGATTGTGGAGCAACCCAAAGAGCTTCGCGAGAATCATATGGACGATGGAAGCCAGTTCCGAGGCATACTCGGCGGGCATCTCCGAGAAGCAGGCGTCGTGGACCTTTGGAAAGATCCAAAGGTGATAGGGAGAGAGCGCCGCGAATGGGATGAAGGCGACGAACGCGGAGTTCTCGGCCACAACCCGGCACTCCTGCTGCCGCTCCTGCGCGATGAGCGTGCAGGCGAGGCATTGCCCGGTTTCGGCAAAGTATTTCCTCGACCGGTGAAGACGATCCACGACTTGTCCCGGCACGATCGGCAGACCGACGATCTGTGAGTGGGGGTGTTGTTGAGACGCTCCGGCGTCGGTCCCGTGATTCTTAAAAAGGATGACATGCCGAATACGGGGATCGGAGTAGAAAGCCTGGAACCGGTGGCGGTAGGTCTCCAGGACGCGCTGCACCTGCGCCGGCGTCAATTGCGCCATGGTCAGGTTGTGTTGGGGATGTTCGACCAACACCTCATGGAGTCCCACGCCGTTGACGGCGGCTTCGCCGCCCGGCGGGGACACTGGCGACGTCACGCCACCCGTCGATGAAAGGACCGAGAACTTGTTGACGACGGAACGGATCATCCACTGGCCGGCCCCGTCATTCACGCGATAGCGCTCGTCGACCATGTCCCCCTCGTTCCCCGGGCAAAATGGGCAGCTCGCCAGGAAGGGCGGAATCTCCGCCGGTTCCGGTGGACGCGCGAGATTACTGCCTCGCTTCGCCCGCTCGGGCGCAATGATGACCCACTCGCCCGTCAGCCGATTTTGACGAATCTCAGGCATGGAGGAGGGAGAACGTAACCATGATGGATCTGGGAGAATTGGACCGACCGTTCCAGCCTATTCAAGTTCCATTGCCGAAACCAACCTTATAGAAGACCTCGTGACCGCACCTCTCCACCTGACCTCCGCCGACGGCGCGCGCGACAACGGGACACTGCTCGACCGTTTTCTGGAGTATGTCGCGGAGCGGCGGTTGCAGCTCTACCCAGCCCAGGAGGCGGCCATCCTGGAGTTGTTCGACGACAAGAATGTCATCTTGAACACGCCGACCGGCTCGGGGAAATCGCTCGTCGCGTCGGCCCTGCATTTCCAGAGCCTGGCGCAAGGCCGGCGATCGGTTTACACCTGCCCGATCAAGGCGCTGGTCAATGAAAAGTGGCTGGCGCTGTGCCGCGACTTCGGCCCGGAGAATGTGGGGCTGAGCACCGGCGATGCGACGGTCAATCGCGACGCCCCGATTCTCTGCTGCACCGCCGAGATCCTCTCCAATATCGCATTGCGCGAGGGCGCCGACTCGCCGGTGCACGACGTGGTCATGGACGAATTCCATTACTACGCCGATCGCGCGCGCGGCGTGGCGTGGCAGGTGCCATTGCTCACTCTGCCCCGGACCCGGTTTCTGCTCATGTCCGCGACGCTCGGCGACACCACTTTCTTCGAGGAGGCGCTGACCCAATTGAATGGGCGCACGACGGTCACGGTCGCCTCGAAGGATCGGCCGGTTCCTCTGGAGTTTTCCTATGCCGAAACTCCCCTGGCGCAGACCCTCGAGGCGCTGGTCAGCGGCGGAAAGGGACCGGTCTATGTCGTCCATTTCACGCAGGCGGAGGCGGCGCAGAGCGCGCAGGATTTCATGAGCACGAACGTGTGCACCCGGGAGGAAAAGGTGGTGATCGGGCAGGCGATCGAAGGCTTCAAGTTCAGCAGTCCGTACGGACCCGAGATCAAGAAATGGCTCCGGCACGGGATCGGGCTGCATCATGCCGGCTTGCTCCCGAAGTATCGCGTGCTCGTGGAGCAACTCGCCCAGCGCGGGCTGCTCAAAGTCATCTGCGGCACCGATACGCTCGGCGTCGGCATCAATGTGCCGATCCGCACCGTCCTCTTCACCCAGCTCTGCAAATTCAGCGGCCAGAAAACCGCCATCTTGAGTGCGCGCGATTTTCACCAGATCAGCGGCCGCGCCGGGCGCAAGGGCTTCGATGACGTCGGCTGGGTGTTCGCGCAGGCCCCGGCGCATGTCATCGAGAATCAACAGCTCGAGCAAAAACAGGCGGGCGGCGGAAAGAAGTTCGTGAAGCGCAAGCCGCCGGAGCGGAACTTCGTCAACTGGGACAAGCAGACCTTTGCCCGTCTCATGGTCGCGCCTCCGGAACGGCTCACCAGCCAGTTTCAAGTCACCCACGGCATGCTGCTCAATGTCCTGAGCCGGCCGGGCGATGGCTGTCACGCGATGCAGCAGCTCATCGCGCGCTGCCACGAGCCGCCGAAAGCGAAGCGCGCCCTCACGCGGCGCGGCTGGCAGCTCTTCCGCGCCCTCGTCGAGCGGAAGATCGTGGAGTTCATCCCCCGCACCGCCGAGGGGGCCAAGGTGCGGGTCAATGTGGCGTTGCAGGATGATTTTTCGATGAACCAGACGCTGTCGCTCTACGTGCACGACACGCTCCCGCTCATCGACCCGGCGGCGCCGGACTACGCGCTCGTCGTCCTCACCATGGTCGAATCCATCCTCGAAGATCCGGACCTGATCCTGCGCAAGCAGCTCGACCGCGTAAAAGGCCAGGCCATCGCCGAGATGAAGATGCAGGGCCTCGATTACCATCAGCGCATGGAGGAACTGGAGAAGCTCGAGTACCCGAAGCCGAATCGCGATTTCATCTACTCCACGTTCAACGCTTTTGCCGACCGCCATCCGTGGGTGGGCGAGGAAAATATCCGGCCGAAATCCATCGCGCGGGAGATGTTCGAGGAGTTTCGGACGTTTGCCGATTACATCAAAATCTACGAATTGCAGCGGGCCGAAGGGCTTCTTCTGCGGCATCTCTCCAGCGTTTACAAGGTGCTCGCGCAAACGGTGCCCGACGCGGCGAAGAACGACGCGTTGCGCGAGATGGAACTCTATCTTGCGACGATGCTCCGGCAGATTGATTCGAGCCTGCTGGAGGAATGGGAGAAAATGCGCGATCGGAATTACCAGCCGCGCGGCGAGACCGCCGAAGTTCGGCCTCCCGGCGCGGAAGAAGCCGCCCGCGACGTCACCCGCGACGTGCGGGCATTCACCGCGGCAATGCGAAACCGAATTTTCAGTTTCCTCCGCGCCCTCGTCAGCGGCGACTTCGACGCCGCGCTCGCCGTGCTCCATGAACCCGGTGAATCCGACGATGAACCCTGGACGGCGGAGCGTCTCCGCCGCGCCCTTGATGACTACCACGTCGAACACGAGCGCATTCGACTCGATCCCGCGGCCCGCAACATCCAGCACACCTACATCACTCCTTCGGAGGACAAGAGCCACTTGCGGGTGCAGCAAATGTTAGTTGATCCCGCCGAAGCCAACGACTGGGTGGCCGAGTTTCGCGTCGATCTCGCCGCGTCGCGCGCGAGGAACGAACCGATTCTGCACCTCCGGCGGTTGGGATCTCTCATCTGAATTTTGGGGGACGGCGCTCGCTCTTAGCGCAGCGCGGCAGTGACGTTCTATTCTTCGTCGACCCAACAATCCAAGGCGGGCATTTTGAACTTGCCACGCGCACGGGTGTTTTACAGAATCAAACATCGGGTGACGTTTCACAAGAGAGGTGTGACGCCCTTTGGGGACTCGTCACGGCGATGGCGACAATCCTGAAATAACATGATGAATACCGTTACCCATCTGCCCGGGCACCCACTCGGCCCATGGATGCCGGTTGCCCTGTCGAGCACGCCCGTCCCCGATTCGTCCAAAGAATCCGGCACGAAATCTCCATGCTGGTGGATCGAGTTTCGCGCTGGGCCGGAATCGCTCCCTTACCTGGCAGATCATGGCTTCCATGACATGGTGGTTCTCCCTGGTTCATTTGTCATCGAGTTGGTTAGGCAGGTTCACCGCGATCTATTTCATCGGGAAGCGGCCAGCGTCCGTGGAATTGAATTTGATAGTCCGGTGATCTTGTCTGGCGATGTCACGATCACGATACGCGCCGAGCAACAGGCGAGTGGCCTTGCAGTCTACACCGTATTCGAAGGGCGCGCGGCCTCCGTCGGAGAGTCATCGGTCCCGGCGCATTGCGCCCGGATGCAAGTCGATCTCGCTCAACCCCCCACTTTCACCGAGAGTGTCTTCGAAGGGTTGCCACCCAGCGAGTTCCCCGACGATGTCACTCAACACGGCGGCAGGGGCGACTTTTACCGCCTGCTGCGCCAGAACGGCAATCAGTACGGTCCTCACTTTCAAACTCTCGATGGCACCTGGCGCTCGGACCTGCAAGCAACGGGACGATTCATCGAACGGGACAAGAGCCTGCCGGACGGGAATGGCTGCATTCCGCCGGCGATACTGGACGCGGCTTTTCAGCTCCTTTCGGCATTCGCGATAGAGCGCGGCCGGACATTCGTTCTCAAATCCATCGACCGCTTGTCGCTGGGTAACCTCAAAGGACCGGCGCCTTGGTGGATCCGCGCTGTTCCGATCGGAACCCAGCTGGGAGACGGCGCTACGTTGACCGGAATCATCCAGGCAGTGGACGCCCACGGAACGATGCTTTGGGAAATCTCGCGTGCGACTCTGGCCTTCATCGACCCGCCGGCATCCGGAAAACCGATTTCCGCGGACGAGACAAAGCTGTGCATTGCGTCGACTTTCACCGCGGAACCGCTCGAGGAATCACTTCGCTTTTGGAGTGAACATTTTTCGCATCCGACTCGTGTCGAATTCGCCCCCTACAACCAGGTCTTCCAGCAGTTGCTCGACCCCGCCAGCGCCTTTCACCGGAACCGCGGCGGCGTCAACACCATCGTACTCGCCTTGGAGGATTGGTGGCCTTTAAGTCGCCACACCCTTCACACCGTCGACGCCGTACGTGCCGCCGCGTGCTTTGGCGCGTGCGCCCGCACCGTCCTCCCCAACGGCCTGGAGATCGCCCACCTCAATCGCTACGAAACGGACTACGTCTACCAGGAAATCTTCCAGGACGAGTCCTACCTGCGCCACGACATCCACCTCGCCGATGGCGACACTGTGATCGACATCGGGGCTAACATCGGCCTCTTCTCGCTGTTCGTTTTGAGTCGGTGCAAAGACCCGGCCATTTACGCCTTCGAGCCCTCCCCACGGGTCTTCAACCTTCTCCAGGCCAACTGCGCCGCCTATGGCGACCCGGCCCGCGTCCACGCCTTCAATCGCGGCGTCGCCGAAAAGAAGGGCCAGGCCCAATTCACGTTTTACGAACACTCCTCCGTCTTCTCGAGCTTCCATCCCGATGCGCGCGAAGACCGCGCCGCGGTTGAAGCCGTCGTCCGCAACGTGATGGAGCACGAACTCGCCGGCGCCTCCGAAGTGCTCGAGTCCGACGTGGAGGAACTCACCTCCCACCGCCTCCGCGCCGAGACGATCGACTGCCCGCTCACCTCCGTCTCCGACATCATCCGCGAAAACGGCCTCCGCAAAATCAACCTGCTCAAGATTGACGCGGAGAAGAGCGAACTCGGTATCCTTCGCGGCATCGAGGAAGAGCACTGGCCGTTGATCGAACAAATCGTCATGGAGGTCCACGACCGCACGCACGCGGCCGTGCAGGCCGTCGAAGAGCAATTGACCCGCCGCGGATTCCGCTGCGCCATCGTCGAGGAAAAGCTCCTCGAGGATTCCGGCCTCTTTAATATCTACGCCACGCGCCGCGCCGCGCCAGCCGCCGCCGGCGAGGCCGAACAAGGTTTGCAGCGGAAAGTCGACGAATTCTGCCACGCCCTCGACTCGTTCGCCACCGCGACGTCCGCCCCGCTCCTCCTCGCCATCACGCCGCGCACTGCCGGCTCCGATTCCACGCTCGCTGCCGCCGAGGAGCAGGTTCTCACCCGCGCCGCGCGCCACTCGCTGATTCGGTCGATCAGCTCGCAGTCCATTCGCGCGCGCTATCCCGTCCGCCATCTCCACGACGCCCACAGTCATGAACTGGGCCACATGCCTTTCACCCCGGAAGGCTACATCGCCATTGGCACCGCGCTTTCGCGCGCGGCCTTCAATATCGCCGCCCCGCCCGTGAAGTTGATTGTCGCCGATTGTGACAACACGCTCTGGCAGGGTCTCTGCGCCGAGGACGGCCCCACTGGCATCAGCGTCACCCCTCCCTTCCGGTACCTCCAGGAATTCCTCATTCGGCAAACCCAGGCCGGGGCGCTGGTCGCGCTGTGCAGCAAAAATCAGGAAGCCGACGTGCTCGCCGTTTTCGACGAGAACCCTGGCATGCCGCTCCGCCGGGAACACGTTGCCGCCTCGCGCATCAATTGGGACTCCAAGCCGGCCAATCTCCGCGCCCTCGCCGCGCAACTCAACCTCGGCCTCGATAGCTTCGCCTTCCTCGACGACAATCCCGTCGAGTGCGCCGCCGTCCGCGCCGCCTGTCCGGAAGTCACCGTCCTGCAACTCCCCGCAGACCCCGGTCACATCCCCGCCTTCCTCGACAACATCTGGCTCTTCGACTGCGCCACCAGTACCACCGAAGATCGCGAACGCAGCCAATGGTATCAGGTGAAGGCTCAGCGCGAAGAGCTTCAGGCGGCTGCCCCCACCGTGCGCGCCTTCCTCGATGGCCTGCAGCTTCGCATCCAGATCACCGAGGCCACCGACGAACAACTCGCCCGTGTCGCGCAACTCACCCAGCGTACGAATCAATTCAACTTCACCTCGATCCGCCGCTCGGAAGCGGAAGTCCGCGATGTCCTGAAATCGGGCGCAAAATGCCTCGTCACCGCCGTGAGCGATCGTTTCGGCGATTACGGCATGGTCGGCGCAATCATCTACACGACTGCCGCCCACCGGTATTCAATCGACACCCTTCTGCTGAGCTGTCGCGCCCTCGGCAAAGGCGTCGAGCACCGCATGGTCGCGGAACTGGCCTCCCGCGCCGTTCGCGATGGCAAATCGACCATCGCCTTCGAATATCGTCCCACCGATCGCAACAAACCAGCCCACGCGTTCCTGGAACAACTCAACTCCAATCGTCCCATTCCCGATAGCGTGTCCGCCACGCTCGACCTCTCGGCCACCACATTGGCGGAGCTGCGCTACGCCGCTGACGAGCGCGCCGCGGCGCCATCTCCCGCGGCAATGGCCCCTCCCTCCGCGCGCCCAGTCGCCACGAATCGCGCCCGCCTCACCGAGGCGATGCAAAAACTGGGTGAGTATCTCTACTCCATCGACGCGGTCGCCGCTGCCATCGAGTCCGCTCACCACTCTGCCCAAACCGTCATTAGCCACATCGCGCCCGAGCCCGCCCTCGATGCCACCGAGCTGGAGCAAGCGCTCGCCGCCATCTGGAAAAAAGCGCTCGGACGAACCCACATCGGATTGAACGAAAACTTCTTCGATATCGGCGGTACTTCCCTCAAAGCCGTCGTCGTGGTCGCCATGATTCGGAAGGAATTGAAACGAGACCTGCCGATCTCCGTGCTGGTGCAGGCGCCAACGATCGGACAACTGGCCGAAGTGATCGAACGGGACCCGGTAACGGCGCGTTGGTCGTCACTCGTTCCCATACGGACGGGGATGGGACCGGCGCTCTTTTGCGTTCATGGAGTGGGGGGTGAAGTCCTTGGCTTTCGAAATCTCGCCCGTCACCTGGACCGGCCCATCTACGGGTTACGCGCCCGCGGGCTGGATGGCAAACAGGCTCCCATGGATCGGGTGGAAGACATGGCGGCAGCTTACATCCACGAAATCCGCAGTGCCCAGCCGGAGGGGCCATATGCGCTGATCGGGTTTTCGCTGGGCGGCTTCATCGCGTTCGAGATGGCTCGGCAGCTTGTCGCGCAGGGGCAGTCGATTCGGCTGCTGGGGTTGCTGGACCCCCGCAGAGAATTTACGGTGCGAAAGTTTCTGCTCAATCTGCTGTTGCTGCCGGCAACGCAGAAGGCGGAGTTTGTTCGCGCAGCGCTCGAAGGGCGGGCGCGGGGCGGGGCAATTCCTCGCGGCCTTCTCCAAGGGGCGGCGTCGAATGCCGACGATCTGGCTGCCCAGTCTCGCCGGATCGGTGCGGTCAAGCGGGGTTGCCTCAAGGCGTTCAGCCGCTACGAGCCAGAGCCGTTCGAGGGTCGAGCCACATTGTTTCGGACCAGCGCTCTGTTGGCGCCGTCCGTGGCTATGCGGCTGCGGTTTCCCTGGGATGAACTCTGCCGGGGCGGCGTTGAGGTTTGTGAATTGCGCTCCGATCACTGGAGCGTCCTGCAGGAGCCTCACGTTCAGTTCCTCGCGGCGATGCTGGAGAAATGCCTGATCGAGCCAGAGGTCAAAGCCGCGACTCCGCTCGCGCGTGTGGAGGGCGGTGCCACATGAGTGGCTGTGATTGGGCCCCACCACGCGGAAATCGGGCTGATCCCATCGGGAATTGGTCGTTGTAAGCGCCTCGGAGCGCTTATTTTGGGCGCTTTTGTACCCTGCAATGAAACAAATCGGTCAAAAGCGGCGCGCAGGGCTTGACCAAAGCGTCCCCATCCAGTTGACTCCGCAGTTGCTTTTTAGCGCCCTAATAAGATGACCATTCAAAAGAGCCCACCCGAAAAACAGGGACTTTACGATCCGCAATTCGAGCATGATGCGTGTGGTGTCGGGTTTGTCTGCCAGATGAAGGGCAAGCGCTCCCACGAGATCGTGCAGCAGGCGATCACCATCCTCGTCAACCTCGACCATCGTGGTGCGTGCGGTTGCGAGGCCAATACCGGCGACGGCGCCGGAATTCTGCTGCAACTCCCGCACAAGTTTCTCAAGAAAGTGGCGGCCGTGGAGGGAATTACGCTTCCGGAGCCTGGGCAATACGCCGTGGGAATGGTCTTCTCGTCTCCCGACGCCAGTGTGCGCGAGAAAAGCGCGCAGATCCTGGCGCAGGTTGTCTCTGAAGAGGGTCTCCATCTCCTGGGCTGGCGCGATATCCCGACTGACAACTCGTCGCTCGGCGCGACCGCGCAGGCCAGCGAGCCGTTCATGCGCCAGATGTTCATCCAGCGCGGGGCAAACTGCCCGGACGACCAGGCCTTCGAGCGCAAACTCTATGTCGTGCGCAAGCGCGCCAACACCGAAATCCGGACAGCGGGGGTGGACAACTTCTGGTACTGCCCGAGCCTTTCTTCACGGACGATCATTTATAAAGGCATGCTCATGCCCGAGCAGGTGGACAAGTATTACCCCGACCTGCGCGACCCGGACATGGACAGTGCGCTGGCGCTCGTGCATTCCCGCTTTTCCACGAATACCTTCCCAAGCTGGGAGCGGTCGCACCCCTACCGCTACATCGCCCACAACGGCGAGATCAATACGCTGCGCGGCAATGTCAACTGGATGAAGGCCCGCCAGGCACTGCTCGAGAGCGAGCTTTTTGGCGACGACATCAAGAAGCTCCTGCCGATCGTGAATACGAGCGGCTCGGATTCCGCGATGTTCGACAATGTGTTCGAATTGCTCGTCATGGGCGGCCGTTCGCTGCCGCACGCGATGATGATGATGATTCCCGAGCCGTGGGCCGGGCACGAGTCGATGAGCGACGAGAAAAAGGCGTTCTACGAATATCACTCCTGCCTCATGGAGCCGTGGGATGGACCGGCCTCGGTCGCCTTCACGGATGGGACGATGATCGGCGCGACGCTGGACCGCAATGGTCTGCGCCCTTCGCGTTACTATGTCACCAAGGACGACCTCGTCATCATGGCCTCCGAAGCGGGAGTGCTGCCGGTAGAGCCGGATCGCGTTGCCTTCAAGGGGCGTTTGCAACCAGGCCGCATGTTCCTCGTGGACATGGAGGAAGGGCGCATCGTGGCGGACGAGGAGATCAAGAAAAGGATCGCCTCCGAGAACCCGTACCGCGAGTGGATCAACAAACACATGGTCGAGCTGGCGAAGGTCAAGGACGCGCCGGAGCTGCCCGTGCCGGATCACGCGACCGTCCTGCATCGCCAGCAGGCCTTTGGGTACACTTTTGAAGACGAGCGCATGCTGCTCCTCCCGATGGCGAAGGACGGAGTCGAAGCCACCGGCTCAATGGGCACGGATATCCCGCTCGCCGTTCTGTCCGACAAGTCGAAGCTCCTCTACGATTACTTCAAGCAGCTCTTCGCCCAGGTGACCAATCCGCCCATCGACTGCATTCGCGAGGAGTTGATCACTTCCGCCGAGACAACCATCGGCGCGGAGCGCAATCTATTGAACCCGACGCCGGAGAGCTGTCATCTCATCGAGCTCAAGTCTCCGATCCTGACCAACGAGGAACTGGGAAAGCTGAAGTACGTCGCGGAGGGCGAATTCAAATCCCTCACCATTCCGATCCTTTTCAGCCCGAAGCTCGGGGCAAAAGGGATGGAAAAGGCGATGGATGAAATCTGCGCCCAGGCCGATCGTTCGATCGAAAGCGGGGTCAATATCATCCTCCTCAGCGACCGCGGCGTGAACAAGGACAACGCGGCCATCCCCGCGCTGCTCGCCGTCTCCGGCTTGCATCACTATCTCATCCGCGGTGGCAAGCGCACCCGTGTCGGCATCGTTCTCGAATCGGGCGAGCCGCGCGAAGTGCATCACTTTTCGGCCCTCATCGGGTTCGGCTGCGGCGCCATCAATCCCTATCTCGCGTTCGAGACGCTCGATGACATGATCCGCCAGGGGTTGCTCGTCGGGGTCGACCACAAGACCGCTTGCAAGAACTTCGTCAAGGCGGCGACCAAAGGCGTCGTTAAGGTGGCCTCGAAGATCGGCATCTCAACGATCCAGAGCTATCGCGGCGCGCAGATTTTCGAGTGCGTCGGGCTTAATCAAGCGGTCGTGGACAAGTATTTCACCGGCACCGCGACCCGCATCGAAGGCGCGGACCTCGAGGTCATCACCAGGGAAGTGCTCATGCGGCACAACCACGCGTTCCCCGACCGGCAGGTGAACGGCCACACGCTCGAAGTCGGCGGCGACTACCAGTGGCGCAAGGAAGGCGAGGCGCACCTCTTCAGCCCGCAGGTCATCCACTCGCTCCAGAAGGCCGTGCGCACCGGCAGCTACGACACCTACAAGCAGTACGCGCTGCTGGTGAACGAGCAGATGAAGCAGTTCTACACCCTGCGCGGCCTGCTCGAGTTCAAGAAGCAGACCCCCATCCCGATCGAGGAAGTGGAGTCCGTGGAGTCCATCATCAAGCGCTTCAAGACCGGCGCGATGAGCTACGGTTCGATCTCGCAGGAATCGCACGAGGCGCTCGCCATCGCCATGAACCGCATCGGCGGAAAGTCCAATACGGGCGAAGGCGGCGAGGACCCGGAACGGTACAACTGGACGAACGAACGGGGTGACTCGAAGAACAGTGCGATCAAGCAGGTGGCCTCGGGCCGGTTTGGCGTGACAAGTCTTTACCTCTCCAAGGCGCGTGAGTTGCAAATCAAGATGGCGCAGGGCGCGAAGCCCGGGGAAGGCGGCCAGCTTCCCGGCTCGAAGGTATATCCGTGGGTCGCGAAAGTGCGGCACTCGACGCCAGGAGTCGGATTGATTTCGCCGCCGCCGCACCATGACATTTATTCGATCGAGGATCTGTCCGAGTTGATTCACGATTTGAAGAATTACAATCGCGAGGCCCGCGTGAGCGTGAAGCTCGTGTCGGAAGTCGGCGTCGGAACGATCGCGGCGGGCGTGGCGAAAGCGCACGCCGACGTGGTGCTCATTTCCGGCTTCGATGGTGGCACCGGCGCTTCGCCGCAGACCTCGATCAAGCACGCGGGCTTGCCCTGGGAACTCGGCCTGGCCGAAACGCACCAGACCCTGGTGCTCAACAACCTCCGGTCGCGTATCGCGGTCGAGACGGATGGCCAGTTGAAGACGGGCCGCGACGTGGTCATCGCCGCGCTGCTCGGCGCCGAGGAGTTTGGTTTCGCGACCGCGCCGCTGGTCGCGCTCGGCTGCATCATGATGCGCGTCTGCCATCTCAATACGTGCCCGGTCGGCGTTGCCACGCAGGACCCGCGGCTGCGCAAGAATTTCACCGGCGATCCGGATCACGCGGTGAATTTCATGAAATTCATCGCGCAGGATGTCCGTGAAATCATGGCGCAGCTTGGATTCCGCAAGATCACCGACATGGTCGGGCGCACCGATGCCCTCGAACCCAAGGTCGCGGTCACGCACTGGAAAGCGAAAGGCATCGACCTCTCCAAGCTCCTTTACTCACCGGCGGCCGGTCCTGAAGTGGGCCGCTTCTGCACGGACACGCAGGATCACGGCCTCGCCAAGTCGCTCGACCTCACCACCCTGCTCGATCTCTGCAAACCCGCCATCGAGCGCGGCGAAAAGGTGACCGCGACGCTTCCGATCAAGAATACCAACCGCGTGGTGGGCACCATCCTCGGGAACGAGATCACCAAGCGCCACGCCAAGGGTCTGCCCGAGAACACGGTGCATCTCAAATTCCTCGGCAGCGCCGGCCAGAGCCTCGGGGCATTCGTGCCGCGCGGGGTGACGCTCGAAGTGGAAGGCGACGCGAACGATTACGTCGGCAAGGGCTTGAGCGGCGGTAAGATCATCATCTATCCGCCCGAAAGTTCCACCTTCGCCGCCGAGGACAACATGATTGTCGGCAACGTGGCGCTCTACGGTGCGACCGCCGGTGAAGTTTATTTTCGCGGCATGGCGGGCGAACGATTCGCCGTGCGCAACTCCGGCGTCAATGCCGTCGTGGAGGCCGTCGGCGATCACGGGTGCGAATACATGACCGGTGGAAAAGTGGTGGTGCTCGGCCCGACCGGGCGCAACTTCGCCGCGGGGATGAGCGGCGGCACCGCCTATATCCTCGATGAAGCCGGCGACTTCGCGACGCGCTGCAACATGCAGATGGTCGCGTTGGAAAAAATGGAACCCGAAGAAGCGGAAGAAGTGCGCCAGATGATCAAGCGGCACTCCGAGTACACGAAGAGCCAGAAGGCCTTCAAAGTCCTCGCGCTCTGGGAGGAAATGCTGCCGAAATTCGTGAAGGTTATGCCCAAGGATTACAAACGCGTCCTCCAGGCATTGAAGAAAGCGCAGGACGACGGCCTCAGCGGCGACGACGCGCTCAACGCGGCTTTCGAAGCCAATGCTCGCGACGTGGCGCGCATTGGCGGCGGTTAGCCCACAACCACGGAAAAGTTACCAGGACATCGCAATGGGAAAACCCACAGGCTTCATTGACTATCTTCGCGAAATCCCCGCCGATCGGACGCCGCTCGAACGCGCCGGCGATTGGCAGGAATTTCACCTCCACATGCCGGAGGACAAGCTTCGCACCCAGGGGGCGCGCTGCATGGACTGCGGCATTCCCTTCTGCCACACCGGCACGCTCATCAGCGGCATGGCCAGCGGCTGCCCGATCAATAATCTCATCCCCGAGTGGAACGACCTCGTCTATCGCGGCCTGTGGAGGGAAGCGCTCGAGCGGCTCCACAAGACGAATAATTTCCCCGAGTTCACCGGCCGGGTCTGCCCGGCGCCGTGTGAAGGCTCATGCGTCCTGGGCATTCATTCGCCGCCGGTCACGATCAAGAACATCGAAGTCTCGATCATCGACAAGGGCTGGGAGGAAGGCTGGATAACACCGCAGCCTCCTGAGAAACGGACGGGGAAAAAAGTGGCGGTCATCGGCTCCGGTCCCGCGGGACTCTCCGCTGCGGCGCAGCTCAACAAGGCCGGTCATACCGTCACCGTGTTCGAGCGTGCGGATCGTCCGGGTGGCCTGCTCATGTATGGCATTCCCAACATGAAGCTCGACAAGACCGCGGTCGTCCTGCGCCGGATCAAGTTGTTGGAAGATGAAGGGGTGACGTTCGTTTGCAACACGACCGTCGGCGGGAATTATTCCGCGGAGAAATTGCGCGAGGAATTCGACGCCACGGTGATTTGCACCGGCGCCACCAAGCCGCGCGATCTCCCCATCGAAGGCCGCCAGCTCAAAGGGGTCCACTTCGCGATGGATTTCCTGACCGCCAATACGAAGGCGATTCTCGACCAGCATCGGAACGGCAATTTCATCTCCGCGGAGAACAAGGACGTGATCATCATCGGTGGCGGCGATACCGGCACGGACTGCGTCGGGACCTCGATGCGGCACGGTTGCCGCAGCCTCGTGCAGGTGGAGATCCTGCCCAAACCGCCGATGGACCGGGCCAAGGACAACCCGTGGCCGGAATGGCCCAAGGTTTACAAGATGGACTACGGCCAGGAAGAGGCCGCCGCAAAATTTGGCGACGATCCGCGTGTCTATCTCACGACCGCGACGAAATTCGAGGGCGACGCCCATGGCCAGGTCAGCGCCATCCACACCGTGCAGGTGGAGTGGCAGAAAAACGAGAAGGGCCAGTTCATTCCGAAGAACGTCCCCGGCACGGAGAAAGTCCTGCCCGCGCAACTCGTCCTTCTCGCCATGGGATTCCTTGGGCCCGAACAGCCGCTGCTCGAAGCGCTCGGCGTCGAGCGCGACGCGCGCAGCAACATCAAGGCGGAGCACGAGAAGTACACAACGAGCATTCCTGGCGTTTTCGCCGCCGGCGACTGTCGCCGCGGCCAGAGCCTGATTGTCTGGGCCTTCAATGAAGGCCGCGGCGCCGCGCGTGAGTGCGACCGCTGGCTGATGGGCGCCACCGATTTGCCGTAGCCCTGCTCACGGCACGAAGTCCGGGTGCTTCGGGTCCCCGCCCGATTCGAGATAGGCCAGCAGATCCAGGATCTGCTTCTCGCTCAGCACGTTGATCAAACCCGGGGGCATCGGCGAGACCGTGGAGACTTCGCGACTGACGATGTCCGCTGGGCGCAGCGTGGTCGTCTGCGCCACGAGGGGGCTCGTCCGGATGACCACCCCCTTGTCGTCCTCGCGCTCGATGGTCCCCGCGACCGCCGTCCCGTCCTTGAGCGTGAAGACGGTGTTCCGAAACTTGTCATCGATGACGCGGGAAGGATTGATAATCGAGTCGAGGATGTCGTGCCGATTAAACCGGCTGCTCACCGCGGTGAGATCGGGGCCGATGAGCCCGCCCGTCTGGCCCATGCGATGGCACAGGATGCACTGCGCCCCGGCGAAAGCCTGCCGGCCAGTTTCGAATGAACGCCCGCGTCCGACGCGAGCGAGCGCCGCCTCCAGGTCCTCCGGTTTCCAATCGCGGACGACGATTTGCGGTCCGCTCGATTGCGGGACTGGCGTCTGGGACGCTGCCGCGAGCAGCGGCGCCAGCGCTTCATGTTCCGCCGGCGTGAGCTTTTCCAGCATCTCGGCCCGGATCATGTTCAGCGAGCGCTGATAGTCCCGCGCGCCTTCCAGCGTCGCCGCCCGGTTGAGCGCGGCGAATGCCACCTTGCGCTGCTCGAGCGTCCAGCCATCCGGGACGAGGCGGAGGTAGAAAAGATATTCCAGCAAATCCTCGCCGCGCTCCGCCTTCGTCAGGAGCGCCATCGTTTTCTCGAAGAACGAAGGCGCTTTCAGATAGGCCAGCAACTCGCAAAGGAGATGGTTGACCCGCCAGTCCTTCGCGGGATAAAGCGCCTCGAGCCGTTGCCGGCAGACCGCGGCCAGGGCCGGGTCGCACGGCCCGAGGCGAATGAATGCGAGTTGGTAGTCCCGCGCCGCGAGAATCTGCAGTTCCTCCGACAGCGTGGCAATCGGCAGCGCGTTCAGCCGCTCAAAAATCGGTCGCTGCGCATCCTCCTTGCCGCAGCGGGCCAGGGCCATGAGCGCGGTCAACTCCGTCTTCGTGTCCTTCTCCGCGAGCGCGCGGTCCTGCCACGTTTTGACGTCCTGCCATTCGAGCGCGATCCGCGCCGCGTGCCGGATTGCCAAATCGTCACTTCCAAGATACCGCCAGGCCTCCTGCACGGCGTTGGGCTGCGGATGCCCGTGAAAGGCTTCGAGCCCGCGCCGGACCGCCCGCGCCCCCTCAGCCTTGTCATCGGTGCGTGGGGGAGCCGGCGCCGTCCTGGGCGCGGAGTGACTCACCCGATACAAGCCCGATTGGGTGTGTCTCCCCCCGGTGATGAAATACATCGCCCCGTCCGGTCCGAACGCGACGTCGGTGACGTTGAGCGGCTTGCCGACCACGAAGTTCTCCGCCGTGCCCGTGTAACTGGCGCCACTTGGTTTCAGGTGGACCGCGATGATCCGCCCGTACGCCCAATCCGAGATGAACAACGCCTCCTGCCATGGAGAGGGGAAATCGCTCTTCGTGCCGAATTCAATTCCGGTTGGCGACGCGAGGCCGATATTCAGCACCGTCGGTCCGCAGTCCGGAAAGTATTCCGGCCATTTGCTCGTGCCGCGCCGCCAGCCGTAATCCGCCCCGCTGATGATGTGGTTGATCCGGCAGGGCCGATACCAGGGCGTGCCTGTGTCCCACTCCATGTCCGCATCGAAGGTGAACATCTCGCCGTCCACATTGAACGCGACATCGAGCGGGTTGCGCAAACCGCCGGCCAGCAAGGTCCAGTTTTTTTGCTCCCGGTCAGCCCGAAGGATGTGGCCGGCGGGCAGCTTCACGTCACCGTCGAACATCTGCGGATCCCAAGGACACGGAATGAGCCGGTCATCCTGGAAGTTGCGCAGCGGGGAGTCGGGCGTGGCATTCGAAGGTGCGACCACGTTGTTCCCGTGGACGAGCGTGAGCAGCCCATCGGGACCGAGTTTCACATGATTGCGCCCATGGCCGACACCACCATCGGTGCGCAGCAATTCCGTGATCTCGTCGAATTGTCCATCGCCCGCGGAGCTGCGGAGCCGGACGAACATTTTGCTGTTGTTGGCGTCGGCATAGAGCGCACCGTCCGCGTAGAGCAACCCGCGGCATTCGAGCAGCGTATCGTTGATCCGTTCGACATTCTCGACGCGCCCGGGTCCGAGTGTCATGCGGAGCAGGCCCTTTTTCTCGCACGCGATCGTGACCCGTCCCTGGGGATCGAAGGCCAACGCAACCCAGGAATCTTCGGCGGGTTCGGCGGAGCGCAGCAACTCGACCTTGAACCCGGCTGGCACGGTGATCGCCGTGGGATCGGTCGCCTGGCCCCCGCTCAGCGCGAGCTTCCAGGTATTGTAGGCATCCGGCTGGCGCGTGACGTTCTCGATGCCTTTTTGGGCAAAGGCCAGCGGACCACTGACGATGGTCATGCCGGCAAGAAGGAGTGCGATGTTTCTCATAAAGTTCGATCTCCTATCGTGGGGCCCGCTCCACCCAGCGGTAGGCCTCGCGCGAGTTCTTCCAGAAATACTTTTCGCAGGCTTCGGTTCCCCGGGCCGCGAAATACTCGGTGACCACTTTGAGTTGATCGCCATACGTCCCGCCCTTCTCGCTCACCGGCCAGTTGCTGCCATAGACAAGACGATCCTCGCCGAAGCACTCCCAGCAGTGGTCCAGGATCGGCGCATAGTAGGCGGTTTCCCGCGGCCCTTTACCCCATTCCTTTCCGGATGCATCGGTCTGCTCGAACAGAGCGGACACTTTGCAAAAGACGTTCTTCTGTTTGCCGGCCGCCCTCATCCCCTCGCGCCATTGGTCCGACACACGTGCCGGATCTCCCGCGCCCCCGACGTGGTTGATGACGATGCGCAACGCAGGCGACTCCGCCGCGAGCCGGGCCGCGGGCGCCAGCACCGTGGGCGGGCCATTGATGTCCAACTCCAGGTTCATCCCGGCCATCAGTGCGATTCCCTGGCGAAAGTCAGCCTTGTCCAGATTGTTCAGAAAATCTCCCTGAGACACGCGAATTCCGCGGAACAAGGGGTTGGCGGCAAATCGCTGCAAATGCTTTGGAAAGTCCACCTCGTTGGGCACGAGATGTCCGACAAAGCCCACGATGCTGCGTTCCGCCGCGGCCAGTTCAAGGATCCAGGCATTGTCTTCCAGCAGCCGGCTCGCTTCGATCACGACTGTCTCCGTGACCCCGTGCGGGGAGGCCACCGCGAGCCAATCCTTCGGCAGGACTTGCCGAAAGAGAGGCGAACCCTTTGTGGGCCATGGCACACCGTCCGGGCGGGTCGGATCATAGAAATGCGTGTGCGTGTCCACCACGCGAGTCGCCGGCGAAGCAGCTGTCCCGCGAAAGGGAGAGGTGAGCAAGCCGCCCGCGACGGCGGTTGTCTGTTGCAAAAAAGTGCGCCGGTTCATGGGGGGGGTGGGCTCGTATGGAAAGAGCGTCGGAAGATCAGATTCTTAGCCGCGGGTTTGGAGGAGGTGAATTTAAAACGCAGACGCGCAGAGACGCAGAGAAAAACAGTCCGAGGGCATCTCTGCGCCTCCGCGTTTTCCTTTTCCCATTTGCCACGGCGCATTCCGCCTCCCATGCTTCGGCCGCAGTTCACCCCTCCCCCGGTATGACCCCTCCTCGTCGGCACGGCATTGCAGACAAATCTTTTACAATCGCCTCGCATGACCGTGACAACTTCCCCGTTTGCTGACGCCATCTTTCCGTGCACGCGCCTATGAAAACCTCCCGCTTCGCGACCCTCCTTTGCCTGGTCCTTGGTTCGCTCGCTTTCGCCCAGGAACCGGCCGTCCCCCCCGCGCCGCCGAAGATCATCACCAAGGAACAGACCATCTATGTGCCGTTCGAGAAACTGGAGGAGGTCTTCGAGAAGCAGGAGCGCGGCGTGTTCCTCCCGTACCGCGAGTTTCTCGAAATGTGGAACAAGTTGAACTTGCCCGAGAAACTGAAAACGAAAGAACCGCCGGTCGAAGGCGTGCTCGCGGGCGCGAACTACGCGGGCAAGGTCACCGGTGAGGTGGCGGAAATCAAAGCGAAGCTCAGCTTCGAGGCTTTGAAGGAGGGCTGGTCGAGGCTGTCGCTCGGGACCGGGGACCTGAGTATTGCGGAATCGAAATCGACCGCGGTGTTGAATTTCGCCGACGGCGGGTACGAGGTCCTATTCCCGGTGAAGGGTAGCTACGAGCTGGAAGCCACGATCTTCGGTCGGGTCACCCGCGAGGCCGGCCGGAGCATGCTGCATCTTAAGCTTCCGCGGACGTCCGTCTCGCAGTTCGAAATCCTCATTCCCGACAAGGGGCTCGATTTCACGATCACCCCAGCCTCGGCTTATTCGGCGGTGGAGAATGCGGACGGAACCACGCGTCTCATTGTGTATTTCGGAGCCTCGCAGGAGGTGAACATCGCCTGGACTCGGAAGACCGGAGAAACGGCCCTTCAGCCGCTGCTCTTCGCGGACGCGCAGACCGAGGTGCGCGTGGCCGCGGGCGTCGTGCGGAGCGACGTGACGCTCAGCTATCGAATTCTGCGCGCGGGCGTAAAGTCGCTGGAGATTCTTCTGCCGGAAAATCAGCAGGTGTTGAACGTCACCGGCCAGGATTTGAAGGAGTGGACCCTCAAGGCGGAAGCGGGCGGGCAGCGCCTGCACGTCGATCTGCACACCCCTGCGAAGGATGCCTATGCGCTTACGATCCGGATGGAAGCGGCGCTCGCGGCGTTGCCGCAGCCGCAGGTGAAACTGCCCGTCATCCAGGCCCAGGGCGTCGAACGGCAAAGCGGGTCAGTCGCAGTTTACGCGGACCCTGAAATCGTGGTCGAGATCGGCACGCTGGAGGGGCTCACCCAGCAGGCGGCGGCACAGACCAAGGAGGGTCCTCGCGGGCTGGTCGGGCTGTATCGCTATTTGCGCCTGCCGTATGCGGGCAGCGTGTCAGTCACGGAGGCCAGGCCGCAGGTGGAGGTCGTGAGCGAGACCCTCTTGCGCATCACCCCCGAAACGCAGGAGCTGACGGCGCGTTTCGACTACACGGTGAAAAAGGCGGGCATTTTCACCACGCAAATCGAATTGCCGGCAGGCTTCGGCCAGGCCGAAGCCACGGGCGACCAGATCGAAAGCGCCACGGTCGTGAAGGAAGGCGCCCGCAATTTGCTCAACGTGAAATTCGCGACGCGCCGCACCGGGACCTTTTCCGTCGTCGTGACCGCCGAGGCGACTCGCACCAAGCCCGACGAACCGGTGGGCGTGCCGATCTTCGCTCCGCAGAATGTCGAGCGCCATGAGGCCAAAGTGGGCCTCGCGATCCACGTCAGCCTCAAGGCGAACACCGTGGACAAGGGTGATCTGCGGGAGGAAGACATCCGCAATCTCGGCGGCATCGCGATCAAGGATGCGACCGCGACCCCGCTGACCCTCGGCTTTCGCTATCGCGGCGTGGCCAAGCCGGCGCAGGTGCAGTTCGAACTGCGCAAGGCCCGCGTTTCCGCGGAAGTGCTCGCCCTCGTCGAAGTCCGCGAGGCCTTGATCCACCACGGGTGGACGATTGCCTACCATGTCGAATACGCCGGCGTGAACGAATTTGTCATCGAGGTGCCCAAAGCCGTCGCTGACGATTTGCAAATCGAGGGCGCAAACATCAAGGAACGCACCAAGACTGACGCAGTGAATGCGCAAGGCCAGCCGACCGGAGCGGCGCTTTGGCGCGTGACCTTGCAGGACAAGGTGCTGGGCCCCTACCAACTCACGCTCACCCACGACGCGGCGCGCGGGGAACAGAAACAGGGCGCGGTCGCCCAGGTCGCGCTGACGGAAATCAAGCCGCTCAACCTCTTTCGCGAGACCGGCCAGGTCGCGGTGATCAAGGATGGCAATCTTGAGTTCACCAAGACCGACGCCAGGGGGCTCGAACTCATCGATCCCAAGGAACTGCACGGGGTGCTCCAGCGCGACGGAATCTTCCTCGCCTATAAGTACAGTGCGCATCCGGTGGCGCTCACGCTCGATGTTTCCAAAAACTTCTACCTTGAGGTTCCGTCGGCGGTCGTCAGCTACGCGGTGCTCACCAGCGTCATTGCCGAGGACGAAGCAGAGACGACCGAGGTCATCTATTGGGTGCGGAATAACGCCCAGCAATTCTTCAGCATCCAGCTTCCCACGAAAGCGGGCAAGACGGCCAAGCTCCTCAGTGATGCCTTCGTGAATGGCGAACCCCAGCAACCATCGAAACGGCCGGATAAGAACGAACTCCTGATCCGGCTGCCCGCGCGGCAGGATGGGAATGAAATGTTTCCGGTGCGCTTTGTCTATGAGGTGCCGAGCCCGAGACCCGGCGAGCGGCTGGGCTGGCGCGGTACGATCGAGATCCAGCCGCCGAAGCTCGGTGATACCGAAGTCTTGCAGACGAAGTGGACGCTCTATCTGCCGCCGGACTATCGCTATGTGAAGTTCGACGGCTCGATGCGTGAGACCGTGAACCCCCGCGGGTGGGACCGGGTTTTCCATGCCTTCCGATTCTTTGTGCCGCGGGTGGGACCGGCGTGGCTGCCGCCGGGCGCCCCGACGCGGAGCGAACCGCCCATGCTGCCGCCGGTGAAGGCCGCCGGTTTCGATACGCAAATTCAAAAGGAGGGCGCGGCCGTCACGCTGCGCCGTCTCGATGCTCCCGCGGAGATTCGCGCCGGCTATCGCGGCAAGACCTACGCGGCGACGGTGGAAGCCATCGCCTGCCTGCTCGCGTTCTTCGCCGGGGCCCGGCTTCTCGGAGCCCCCCGGCAGACACGCTTTGCCTATTTCGCTTTTGTCGGTCTCGGCGCGCTCATCATCGCCGGTGCGGTAAATCCGCGGGTGGCGGGGCTGTGGCAGGCCATCTATCTCGGGGTATTTCTGGGAGCGCTCGTCTGGCTGGTGTGTGGCGTCTGGACCACGCTGCGGGCCATACCCGGGAGCATGGCCCGCCGCTTTCAACGCCAGCCCAAGCCGCCGCTCGCTCCGCCTCCTCCGATCCCTCCGGCGGGGGGCGATGCCGGCGCCGACCCTGTTCCCTGACCCGTGTTTCCCATGCGTCCGAGGTTTACATTCTGGAAAATCGCCGTCCTGCCCATGGCGGCATTCGCGCTGGCCTGCGCGGCTGCGGAGAAGCCCGTGCCGGAAGCCAAGGCACCGCTCCCGGATCAGCGCGAGATCTGGGTGCCGTCGAATCAACTCGCCAGGATCCTCGCGAAGTACCCCAACGCCATCGTCCTGTCCCGCGAACAGTACACGACCCTGCTGCGCGACGCGAATCTGGACCACACCTCGAAGCCTGTCGTTCCCCGGCGCGTGGCCCTCACCGCCGCCCGATACCAGGCCCGCCTCGTGGAAAAAGTCGTTCAGGTGTCCGCGGCGTTTACCGTGAACGTCCTTTCGGATGAATGGGCGCAGATCCCGCTCGAATTCGAGGGCGCGTCCGTCGGAACTGTTCAGGTCGATGGCGAAGCTGCATTCCGGCCGGGGGACGGTCCCCAGGTCAGCGTGAACCGCCTGCCGACCGCCTTGCTCTTGCGCGGACGCGGCGAGCGCCTGGTCACGGTCGAGTTTTCCATTCCGGTGGCGGTGGAGGCGGGTCGCAGCCGCCTGCGCTGTCGTCTGCCGGCGGCGGCTTCCAGTGCGGTGCAATTGGAACTGCCGCCTGGCCAGCGTGTCGAGAGCGCGCAACCCATCCGGATTACCAGGACCCCGGAGGCGACCACCGTGACGGTGGGTCTCGCCCCGGTGAATCCTTTCCTGGACCTGACGTGGCGTAGCGCTGGGGCCGGCGCCCAGGCGCTCGAGCCGCTGGTCACCGCGAACGGAGTTTACACCATCGATGCCGAGCGCGTGCGCGTGGAGTACGGATTCGCCATCGAGACGCAGTTCGGCAACCTCGCGGAGACCTATCAGGTGGCCTTGCCCGAAAATGGCAAAGTGCTCCAGGTCACGGGTGACGAAGTGGCGAAATGGGAAGTCGCGGACGGCAAGCTCCACGTGACTTTCCAACCCGGCGAACGCTCCACCGCGAACCTTTGGCTCGCGCTCGAAATGCCCTCGCTGGCCAATGCACCGAGCGCCGCGCTCGCGCTGTTCGTGCCGCGGATCGAAGGGCTCGCGCGGATGCAGGGCGCGCTTTCCATCGTCGGCGATGCGGGCGTGGTCGTTAAATCCGTGACCACGGATTCGACGATCCAGCCGACCGGCCGGGCCATCG
>JBBRPL010000020.1:0-85856 GCA_038228205.1 Chthoniobacterales bacterium | reverse complement strand
TGGTGGCCTGCTTCCGCAGCCATTGTAGGTCTTCAGAACAAGGAACATCAGAGGTGACGATAACCATCTCGATAACCTCTCCGAGGAACTCTCGCCAGACAAGAAAGATGTTACGCTATTTGCGCCGCACTACACTAGCGGTTGTCAAGTTCGCGGCGTCGGTCTGGGCTGCACAGCAGAAACCTGCGTCTTTCGTTTTAGCCTACGGTCGACTGTCAACAGTGAGAACTGACCTCTTAGAAATTTCATCATAGGTTCCCCAATTCTAATCAAATGTGAGTAACTTCAAATCCTAGCATCTTATGATCTGGACGGCTTTACCAATTCAACTGCAAAGGATTGTGGTGCGCGCATCCACCCGGGCTTAGGGTCATGCTCAATGGCGTTAAGAATGGCTGACTTTACTGCTGACGCCAATCCATCTGGCGTGTTCCAGCGCTTGCAAATGCGGCTTTGTACTTTGCGCAAGAACAAAGACAATCGACGACGGGCGTCGTCGCTCTTCTCAATTTTTGTTCCCGGAAGGCTTTCGGGATCTGCGTGGAAGAAACCGATGACTGATTTTCCGCGTGATACGGCGTAGTCGAATTCCATTTCCGTATAGCTTTTACGGGATTTCGCCCGGCTACCGTAACGGCCAGCTACGATGATGATATAATAGTCGCAATCATCGATTACTCGTTTAATTAGCTCCCACTGACCCTCCGGCGCGGCCGGAAAAAGCTCCATGCCGGTGGGAATGCATTTTGTTTCAAGAAGCGCTTGAATCACTTGGCGCCGCTCGTCCTTCAAGTCCTCGAACGTGGAACTAACGAACACCTGATATCGCCGTTGCAGGGGGTTAGGCCAACGTTCCTGCTTCGAGGAGCGTCTCGGTTGCTGTTCGATGCCGGATGAAGTCGCTCCAAGGAGTGCAAATGCCGCGACTGCGACTGCTTCCGTGACATGCTTTGAGATAGTCTCTACATGAACAAAGTCACGGAGATGGCGAAACCTGTTCAGGACGTCTCGCGGCGAAATGGCCCCTCCAGAAGCAATCATGTTTGCAGCCCCCACATCGAGTTTAAGCCCTGCGAACTTGGCGAAACGGTGTGCCAATGATATCCGGTCTTCAAGGGAGTACGGTTCAAACTCTTCAACAATGGCAAAACTTGATAGTAAAGCCGCAGGAATTCGCCTTTTGTCAGGTGCGGTTCCGACTAAAGTGAAAAGCGGAAGATTGAGCTGCACTGACATCGCTTTGGGGCCTGTGTCGATAACGACATCCGTGGCGAAGTCGCGCATGGGTCGTTGCAAAAACTCTGCCGTTCGTTTTTCAATTGCATGGATATCCTCTATGAAGAATACCTCTGCGTGCTCGAGCTTTGTCAGCAATCCAACGAGGTCATTCGGACTGCAGCCGGCCATTCCGTTGATGCTCATCGCCCGAACTCCAACCTCATTCGCGATTGTTTTGGCTAATGCCGCCTTTCCTACTCCTGTTGGGCCGATAAATAGAACATGAAAAAGCGATTGCCCGCGCCGCTTCGCCGCCTTCATCGCAAGGCGGACACGGCGCACAATCCGCTCTTGCCCTACAAATTCAGAGAAGCTAGTGGGGTCCATTTGCGGTTCACTCGGAATTTCTAGCATGGCGAGAATGGTGGTACTGTTTATGGCCCGGCTACAAGAATTGATTGTGCGGCTGAGGAGGCGGGTCTTACTCCCCACATTCGGCGAATTGGGCAAGGATTGCGCCGTATGCGCGCATTTGGAAAGTCTCACACCACAAAACCCTCAACGTTGGCCACCCAAGGCCTTTACCTCCGGTGTAATATGAAGGCCGGTCCAACGGAGGTCGGAGATGCGACTTACGCCGAGACGGATGGATTACGCGTTTTGGGAAGGAAATCCGGGGTGTTCGCTCGGCACACCTCACTCGACCTGGGGCTTGGGCGCCCTTTGTGGTTCGCTGACAGTCCGCTAGAGGAAAGCTGTCAATAATCATCCCGCGACCCTACGACAGACTCAAATCGAGCGTCTTATCCGAGGAATGCAATTGAGTGGCGGGGATGGGTCAGTTCTTACTTTCGACACTGTAGAAGCCTGCGTCTTTCGTTTTTCGACTACGGTCGACCGTCAAAAGCAAGAACTGGCCCCTTCAGCACTTTAGGTGCGGCTTTTCCGTCCGTTCAGGGCGTGCTCAGTGCGTAGCGGCCCGTTTTCTTTCCGCCGCGCTTTTCGACCAGACCCGCTTCCAGAAGCGGTCGCAGCAAATCCATCGCCCCCTGCCGCGAAATCCCCAGGGCCTTCCAGATTTCTCCGGGCGCCATGCTCCCATGGTCACGAAGCAGAAGCAGGAGACGCTCCTGCCTGGGGCGCAGGATGAGCTTCTCCCCCGGCTTTACGTTGAACGTCTGGACGCGCATCCACACGCGCTCCAATGTCTGCCGCAATCCCTCGGCGGAATACTCCAGCCATCCCGTCAGATCCTCCCCCGCTTTCCGGACGGCTTCCAGCGCGGCATAGTATCTTGGGCGATCTTCCCAATAGTATTCATCGACCGAGAAAATGTGATGGGTATCAAAGCCGCGCCGATACAACTCCCAGAGCGCCAGCGCGCGCCCCGTCCTCCCGTTCCCGTCGGCGAATGGATGAATCGTCTCGAACCGGTGGTGCAGAATGGCCGAGCTCAGCACGGGAGAAAGCTCGCCCGAATTCTTGTTCCACCATTCCAGCAGTTCCAGCATCAGCCCAGAAACATCACCCGGCGCGGGCGGCACATGGCGGCCCACGCGGACGTCGATTGACCGGTAGCGGCCGGCTTCGCCCTGGTCCATGACGCCTCCCGCAAGGATGCGATGCAGTTCCAGAATCTCAACGTGCCGGATCGTCTTTTTGTCCGCGTGTTTTTCCACATAACGTAGCCCGGCGAAGTAGTTCACCACTTCCCGCCGTGAACGCGGATCGCTCGCCAGAACTTCCCGGCCTTCCTCCAGAGACTTCACCTGCTCCAGCGTCAGCGGATTGCCCTCGATGGCTGTCGAAGCATGGACGTTGCGGGTTCGCGCGTCTTTTTGGAGCGCTGGAATCCACGACAGTTCCACTGCCGCGCCCATGATCCGCTCCCGCAGCGCCGCAATCGTCTCCACCTGCAAAAGCAGGCGTGGCGTGATGGAAAAGCGCGGTTCATAGCTCACGTCGATAAGTCAAGTATAAGTCAAGTTGTGAGTCAAGTCGTCGATCGGGAAGGTGAGGGAACGGAGTGGTGGAGTGTTGGAGTGATGGAGTGTTGGAGTGATGGAGTGTTGGAGTGTTGGAGTGATGAAGTGTTGGAGTGTTGGAGTGACGGAGGCCCAATACTCCACTACTCCATCACTCCACACCTCCACACCTCCTCCGAGGTCAGTACTTCGGGAAGATGGCCGGGGTCGGGTAGCGCTCTTCCTGACTGGAGCCGTCGCCCATGAATTCCTCCCGAGGCACCTGGACCTGGGGCCAGCCCGTGGGACGGACACGGACGATTCTCGCGGGGCGGATGCCTTCGATGATGAGGTCCGTCTCAAATTGGATTTGGATGCCGCTGCTGCCCAGAGGGGCATCTCCAGACGCCTTCGTGACGTTGAGGATGGGACCTTTGGAGGCCATGTGCGCGGGGCCGTATGAGCCTCCAGCATGCTTCAAGGTATTCTCGGACGCATTCATCAGCACCTGCCTGTCTTTCTGGAAATCGGCGTAGAGGGAGGGGTCCATGCCGCCGAACAAGGTCGCGGTGATGGTGGCGTGGCCGAACTTGCCATACTCCACGGCATCCACCCAGGCGGGCATCCAGCGGCTGCGGATGAAGGCCTTGTGAACCTCGGTCTGGTTCTGGGCGGCGCGTTGCATCGCGGCGTCGTCCAGCCAGATGTCCGAAATGTGGAAGCGGGTGAATATACCATCTGGCGTGGGCTTCCAGACGATCCCGAGCAGGACGGCCTGGCCACCGAGGGATTTTTTGCCATCGCTGGGCCACGCACCCTCGGCGATCAAGTCGGCGATCCCGAGGCATTCGCGACCGCGCCAGATGCGGGTGGCGGCGTCGAAGGTCATCTTTTCCTCGCTGGCCTTGCCATCCCCGCCTTTCTTCGGTTCGAGGGTGGCGACGATCATCCCCTCGTTGTTCTTGAGGTCCAGTTCTTTGAGCTTCCAGACCATGCCCTCGCGCTGGCAGTGGCTGGGCTCGTCTTCGAGGAGTAGGACGTGGTTTTCGGCCGGTGCAATACCGGAGCCACTGTAGCCCGCGGTTTTCTCCCGGTTATCGACCGGCAACACGGGCACAGCGGAGGTCTTCGGGTCCGGCGGGAGAAAGCCCCGGACGTGCAGCACGGTGCCGAGCGGGATGTCCATCAGATCCGCCGGAGCACCGTGAGAGCGCACGATGCCGTAGGGCAGCATGGCGACGGGATGCGGGGCGTTTCGGAAATACGTGCCCGCCCCTTGCACGCGGATGCTGCCGCGGCGGTTGGCATGATCGACGAAGACGAGCTCGCCTCGGTAGGCGTAGGCCTTTTCGAGAGGGGGGAACTTTCCCGCCTCGGGACGGTACGGCTCGTCGGCAGCGGCGGTGGCGCAGGCGTTTGTGAGGAGGAAGAGGACGAGGCACAGGGCCACGAGCCAGGAGGGGCGGGGCATTGGAGTGATGGAGTGGTGGGACGACGGAGTGGCGGAGTGGCGGAGTGATGGAGTGATGGAGTGATGGAGTGGTGGAGTGGTGGAGTAGTGGAGTGATGGAGTGCTGTTTCCCACTACTCCACTACTCCATGACTCCATGACTCCATGACTCCATGACTCCATCACTCCATCACTCCACCTCACAGTTCGATCACCTTGTTGCTGTCGCCGAACGTGTCTGCCTCCACACCCATGCGCTGGGCCATGAGGAGGAGCAGGTTGCTCATGTGGGCGTCGGTGTTCGCGGGGCGGCTGCAGAGCTGGTAATGCGCCGTAGTGAGCGCTCCGTCCGCGCCGAGCGCGTAGCCTTGGAATCCTGCGGCCGTCTTGTTGAAATCCAGATGCTGGCCGTGCTTCAGGCCGAGGTCCGAGCCGCCGGCGAGCACCAGCGGGAGGTTGGCATTGCCATGGCTGTGACCGTAGGACATGCCGCTGCCGAAGAGCGCCATCGTCGAGCCCAGGAGCGGCTTGCCCCCGAGGTCCTTGGTCTCCGCGAGGCGGGTGAGGAAATAGCTGAACTGCTCGATGGCGAAGGTGTCGTAGTTGGTGAGCTTTTCCATGTAGCCCGCATCGCCGCCGTGGTGGCTGAGCTGATGACGCGACTCCGTGATGCCGATTTCCGGAATGGCAATGGCCTGGCCCTCGCCACCCAGGCTGAAGGTGGCCACGCGCGTCACGTCCGTCTGAAACGCGAGCACCATGAGGTCATAGACCGTGCGGAAATAATCACCCGCCTTGGTGTCGGCGATGTCGCGGTTGGTGCGTTGGCGATCGTCCTCGGAGATGACAGGCAGCGGCGCATCGAGCCACGCATCGGCCCGCCGCGTGCGGATCTCCGCCTCGCGGACGGAGGTGAGGTATTGATCCATGCGTCCTTTGTCCTCGGAGCCCATTTTTTTCTCGAGCCGGCGCACTTCGGCGAGGTTGTCATCGAGGACGCTGGCTTTGCGGCGCAAGGCCCGCCGCTGGGCGGCGATGCCGCCTTTCGGTTCCGCAAACATGGACGCGAAAATCTCACTGCAACGGCGCATAGCGGGCAGCCGGACCCCGTCCGCCGTCCAGGCGAGGGAGTCCTGGGTGATGGCGACCTCCAGAGACGGGTAGCGGGTGTGCTGCGCGGTGATTTCGGCCATCTTTTGGTCCACGGAGATGGTGTTGTGGTCGGAGGGGCCGAGCTTTCCGCCGGTCAGCCAAATGCTGATGCAGTTGTGGTGATAACTGAGGCTTCCCGGGTGATGCAGACCGCTGATGGGCGTGATGACCTGGCGGTGTTTTTCCAGAGGCATCAGCGACTGGGAAAACTGGTAGTCCTTCCCTGGCGTGGTGATCTGGTAGTTCAGCGAATGGACGCCGTTCGCCAGGTAGATGAACGCGCTGCGCTTCGGCGCGGCGGTGGCACTCTCCGTCGCTCGGAGCGGGATCATGCATTCCAGCAGGGGCAGGGAGATGAAAGTGCCCAACGCGCGGAGGGCGTGACGGCGGTTGATTAGCCAGGATTGGGAGAGGTAGTTGCTCATGGGATGGAGTGGTGGAGTGCTGGAGTGATGGAGCGGTGGAGTGCTGGAGTGCTGGAGTGCTGGAGTGCTGGAGTGCTGGAGTGCTGGAGTGCTGGAGTGGTGGGTCGATGTATTTCAATACTCCAACACTCCACTACTCCATCACCCCATTCAGAAGCACGTTGAGGTCGTGTGTGACGGCGGGGTCTGCGCCATCCTCGATGGGGTCTTCGCGGGCGACGAGTGTCTCGGTCCAATCGTTGGCATTGCGTTTCAGTTCGAGGGCCTCGACGAGCTTCAGGAGACGATTCTCCAGCCGGAAAATCAGCGTGTCGAGGTTCTCAAAAGTCGAGAGTTCGATCTGGCCATTGCGTGAGTAGGCGATGAAACCCGAAAGAGTTTCACCAAGTGATCCCAATGCGATATTGAGATGCTGAAGATACTCACGAATGGTGCGGCGGCAGTAGCCTTCGGCGATGTTGCGGTGAACGGAATCACTGGAAGCCATCGACTGCGAGGCGAGTTTCTTCAGCTCAAAAGGCCACCCACGAACAGCACCCAAAGCGAGCCCATAAAGCTCGATAGCATCCTGCCAGACCAGCAACTGCTGGTATCCACGGTTGCGATTGCGGCGGGAAGGAGGAGCGGGTGGAGCGGAGCAGTGGAGTGATGGAGTGTTGGAGTGTTGCGGCATTGTCGCGCTGCTCTCCGTCTCGGTATTCGGCTTCTTATTCATTACTCCAATACTCCATTACTCCAAGATTCCCTCTCCATCACCGCTTTCTCATCAGATCCGACATCGCGACAGCCCGAACGATGTCCTTGACCCCGGATTGATTTTTCTTCGCTTCTGCCTCGATGGCCTTGATGTCGTCCTGGTCATCGAAGGTGAGCACGCGGCGGAGGCCGTAGGTGCAGAGGTGTTCGATGAAGGCTCCCACGAACTTGTCGTGGTCCTCGATCAGCAGGCGCTTGAATTCGCTGGCATCCTTGAAGGGACGACCGTCGGGCATCAGCCCGGCGGGATTGATCAACGGGTCTTCACCGACTCCCGCCGGGACCTTCTCACGGGTGCGCCACTGCCCGATGGCATCGTAGTTGTCCCAGGCGAGGCCCAGCGGGTCGATCTTCGCGTGGCAGGCGGCGCAGTTCGCGTCGCTGCGGTGCGCCTCTATTTTCTCGCGCAGGGTTGCCTTGGCGCTTTTCGGCGGATTGGGTTCGATGGCGGGCACGTTGGCCGGCGGCGGAGGAGGCGTCTTGCCCAGGATCACATCGCTGAGCCAGACGCCGCGGTGCACCGGGCGGTGGCGCGTTCCGTCCGAAGTCAGCCCGAGCGACGCGCCCATCGTGAGCAGACCGCCGCGATGATCCTCGGGCTTGAGCGAGACGCGCTGGAAGCCGCCCGCCTTCGGCTCCGGCAATCCGTAGAAATCGCAGAGCCGGGAATTGACCATCGTCCAGTCGGAATCGAGGAAGCCATCCATGGGCAGGTTCTTCACGAGCATCTCGCGGAAAAACTCCACCGGCTCGGCCCGCATGCTCGTCTCGAGCCAGGCGTCGTAGCCGGGGTAGAGCTTCTTGTCCGGCGGGAACATGCCCACGCGGTGCAGTTGCAGCCACTGCCGTGAGAAATCGTCGACGAAGCGGTTGATCCGGCCGTCCGCCAACATCCGGTCCACTTCCTTCTTCAGTCCCTCGCCGTTCAGGGTGCCGCCTTTGGCCGCGGTGAAGAGGGCGTCATCCGGCATCGAACTCCACAGAAAATACGAGAGCCGCGAGGCGAGTTCCCAGTCGGTGAGCCGCACGCGGGCCGCCGGCTCGCCCTCGACGAGGTAGAAGAAATTTCGGGAGGTCAGCACGTCCAGCATCGCCACCCGATAGGCGTCGGCCGTCTTTTCGCCCGCCTCACGTTCGGCGCGGTAGGATTTCAGATAATCCGCCAGCTCCTCCTGCTTCACCGGCCGCCGCCAGGCGCGTTCGGCAAAGCGTTGCAGATGCTCCGCGACCACCTCGGGAGTCCCGTCATCGGGCGGCAGCACGTCTTTGCGCCGAGATTTTTCCGCGTCCGTCTCCAGCGGCCCCTCCCATTCGATCCAATCGAGGAGCACCGTCGAGAAGAGGCCGTTCCCTTTGTCATCGAACATCTGCGGAGCGTTCGGGTTCAGGAGCCGGGTCTCGCTGCTATGCGTGAAAATATACCCGCCGCTGCTGGTGAGCGCATTGCGGAAGGCCGCTCCGCTCCTTCGGTCCACCACATCGGTGGCCACCACGCAGAAGGACAGCGCCGCCGGCATCTCGAGAAACACTTCGAACTCATAAACCTGCGGACTGTCCTCCGGTGCCGTGATGTCAAACTCGATGAGGCCCGCGACGGTCTCCTCGCCAGTCACCTTGCCGATACTCAGGTGGGCCGGCTGGCCGCCGAGCGGGCGGATTCCGCTGGCCTGGAGGCGCATCCGATAGAGCCCGCTCTGTTGCGGACCGGGTTTCCCCAGCCACTCGGGCAGGAGCGCGTTCTGGACGTTGCCGGGGAAGAGCAGGTAACGCAGCGGCCGCTTGATGCCGAACCGGTCCAGCGCCGGCTGCTGGGTCTTCCCGCCGCCGTAACGCATCTCCGCAGCGGTCTTGAGGACTTTGCGAGCTTCGCCGGACGCGGCGGGAAAGGCGCGGTCGAGCACGAGTTCCGCAGCGCGGTAATAGCGATCTACGTGCGATGGCGAAAGCGACAGCTCCGATCCCATGCGTTCGAATCCATGCCACAGCGTGTCCTCGTTCAGCTCCCCCGGCTTGGCCGGATCGTAGCGCACGCCGAGCAGGTCATAGACGGTGTTTTGATACTCCTTCCGGCTCAGGCGGTAATGCGACACCGCGGGCCGCGCCGCCATCCGCGCCGCCCGGCCCTCCTTGAGCAGCGAATCGATACTCGTGACGAACGCCGCGATTTCCTCCTGCGTCGGTTTCTTCTCCTTCTTCGGAGGCATCTCGCCGGAATTGATCTGTTCGATCATATCGGCCCAACGATGGGCGTCCGCGCCCAGTTTGAAATCGCGCGAGAGCTGGTCGATCCGCAAGTCACCCTTCTCCTTCTTGGGGCCATGACAACTGATACAGTGATTCTCCAGGAAGGCGTCAAACGGCTCGGCTGCGCGGACGGCACCGGCCAGGCCAACGCTGGCGACGAGGATGGCTGAAAGGCTGAAAACGAAACGGGTCATAGGAAGTGAGGCTAAAACGTAGCCGATGTTGCCTTGTTGCGTAACCCACGAGTTTTCGGGGGTGGGGGGGCGGCAGTTTGGGTGGTGAATTTCATTTTCGGTTTTACCCGATCATCTCCTTCACACACCTCGGGCACCGCTGGTCTTCACCTATTCTTTCGACATGTAAAGAAAACGGTCAATTCTTTACATATCTCTCGGATGCGTCAAAATTTGTCCTGTTTCTTTGTCCATGGCCTTTCATCTCCCACTGCTCCCCGTGTCGGCCTCTATCGAGTTGGAGACTCCGACCGTGTTGCGTCAGGTCGCAAGGGCACACCGGGCTTTGGCTGAGTTGAAAGGAGCGGCGGCCACGATTCCCAACGAGACCATCCTGATTGATACGCTCGCCCTACAAGAAGCGAAAGATTCGTCGGCCATCGAAAATATCATCACTACGGAAGACGATCTCTTTCAAAGTGACGTCTTTTCGGGACAATTCCCGACGGCGGCGGCGAAGGAAGTTCACAACTACGCAACGGCGCTGAAAGTGGGGTTTGATCGCGTGCGCCGGCAGGGCTTTCTCCGATTGGACGACGTGCTGGCAATCCAGGCGGCGCTGGAGGAAAACCGTGCTGGCCTGGGCAAGTTGCCCGGCACGGTGCTTAAGAACCAGCAAACCGGGGAAGTGGTTTATGAGCCGCCCCAAGACTCTGCAAATGTGGAGCGGCTGATGAGCAATTTCCTCGAACACTTTCACCGAAACGAAGTCGGCGACCCGGACCCACTGGTGCGCATGGCCGTCCTGCACTACCAATTCGAGAGCATCCACCCGTTCTATGATGGCAACGGCCGCACGGGCCGCATCCTGAACCTGCTGCACCTCGTGCTGCATGGCCTGCTCGATCTGCCCGTGCTCTACCTGAGCCGCTACATCGTCCAGCACAAAGCCGACTACTATCGGGGCCTGCAAACCGTGCGCGAGTCCGCTGCGTGGGAAAGTTGGGTGCTCTATGTCTTGCAGGCCGTTGAGGAAACTTCCCGTGAAACGCTGACTAAAGTGCGCGGCATCCGCCATCTCATGCAAGAGACGAAGCAACGGCTCCGCCGTGATCTACCGAAACTCTACAGCCAGGATTTGCTCAACAACCTCTTCCGCCATCCGTACACCAAGATCGAATTTATCGAGCGCGACCTGGAAGTCTCACGCCCGACGGCGACAAAGTATCTTGGCGCAATGGAAAAAGCCGGACTCGTGCGCAAGACGAAGCTGGGGCGGACGAATTTCTACATCAACGAACCGCTGTTCACTCTCCTGAGCCGTTGAGGCTGCTCGCGGCAGCAGATCAAGATCACTCCGGGTTTGCGAGCAGCCGAACACGAACTCCGGCTGAGGTCGGTGCAGAAAACATGACGGGAATTATCTGTGTGCGAGTTACTTACAGAAAAGCTCCTGAGGTAGGATTTGGCGCTGCTACTCTCTGCGTTTGAGGTGCTTCTACAGAGCAAATCGGGGACTACTCAAGCCTATTCCGCCTGCCGTTTGCACACAGTTTTGCACACACCTCGCCCGTTCCGTCGAAGGCCCTGCTGGTGTTGCGCCGAGTTCCCGGTCGCGTTTGCGGACTTTCTGCTTTCGATTTTTGCTTTCCTGGCAAGATTCGGCGCACCAGCAGCGTATATGCTCTTAAGACCGCGGGTATGACATTGAACTCCACATGCTCACCCAGAAAGCCAAATGGATACGCATTCCCGTCTTGGAGATTTGCCATTCAGTTGTTTTGCATCCTGTTGCCATTGCTGCCCGCAAGCGCCGCGTCCTTGGAAAAAGAAATCAGGTCGGCGACTCATGACGTCCTCCAGCGCAAGAACAGCAATTCATACCAGTTCGATTGGCTCCATCAGCGCTGGGTAAAATATCGCGATGCTGAAGCGGCCCTGGAAGCGTGGAGCGCCGGTCGAACCAAGCCGGACGAAGCCGCTTGGGCACGATGTGTTGAACGCTTGGATCGAGCTTGGCTGAAAGACCTGCGGACGATTGCCGCAACCGGCGATTTTGCCGATCTCAAGCCCGGCACTTACCAGGGAACCGATCAAATTCCTGGAGGTCTGGCCCCCAATGACGATCTGCCACTTAGGACCATCTATACCGCTCTTCGAGAGCAAGTCATCGCAACAAAGACGCCCGGGCTGATTGCCGCCCTGATCCAATCACAATCGGCATGGCTCTGGTACGCGGGACTTCAGGCAGATGGCGAGGGATATTTGAAAGATGGTGTTCAGGGGCGCCGCAATCTTGCGATGGCCAGCCTTGGCCGACGCCGGGTCAACGAATTGCAGCAAGTCGCCGACACACTGGGAATCCCATTGGCGCCAAAGTCAGTCGCCGACCAACTTTACAGCCTCGACCAGGATACGGTAGTCAGCCCGGATAACACTCTGCGTATCGAACAAGCCGGCAAGGACGTTTGGGTCGTTTCGAATGAGACCAACGTACGCGCTCGCCTCCCCGAATACCCGCACGGCGACGATCATACTCAGATAGGCATGCCATCGGGCTTTGCATTTTCGCCCGGCAATCAGTGGATACTTCGGACTCAAAAAATCTACCACCTTGAGGATGGTGCCTACCTCTACAAACGCATGCCTCGGAAAGTCGTTGCATACGAAAGGGCGACACGGGAACCGCTCGACATACTCGCCTGGAAGTTCTTCCAAAAGGCGACGAAGATCCCTTCCTTCGATCCCAGTGAAGGCGGGGTGGTAAATTTCCATTCATGGAAGCCGGCAGCCGTGCGACTCAGCCTCAACTCGCGTATTCTTCCAGCACCCATTAAACAAGTTGTCGACTTCATCGTCGAATACGACCTGCGCGAAGGCACGTTCTCCATTCCCAAGGAGTTTCAAGACAATGACCGCACAGCAGTGGAGCGTACGGGCCAGGGGCATTGATTTGACCGGATTGCGAGGATGAGGCGGGAGGGTTCCGCGGCGAGTGGGGCGCATCGTAAAGATGTTGCGCCTTTAACTACGAAATGAGTTCATCCACTTTAGGCGTATCCTTCGGTAACCGCGAACAAGCGAAGTATGTATGATCGGCTCTCAGTTGTTTTGGAGTTCTTTGCCCATTTAGTCGTTTTGAGGGGCCTCTTCAGTGTGCTGGCAGTCGCGGTTACTAGTAGCTTAGTCGTCCTTCTGCTGGCGTACTACTTGGTGCGATTTGCACGTTTCGCGGTCTCATGGCAACCGGAAGACCTTGTCGGCGCGCCACGAAACCGTCGTTTAGCTGATTCGAATGCTACCCCTGATCTCGCCCCCAAAGAAGACCATGAATCGTCAGCAAATCACGGAGGTGTTCCTCTCATCGGTACACTTACAGGTTCGGTGTGCGGCGGGGTGCCGCAACGGAGCGTCAAAATTGTTATCACACCGACAGAACTCTTCTCAGAGATTTCAGAGCCATCCGGTATGTACCCTCCTGAAGCGGTAGGCTACTTTGAGATTCGCGGTTCGCGAGGGAACAGCGAGGGACTAGTCACCCTCACATTCGTCCTGACCGACCAGCAGAGGGTGCGCTTCTATGCCACTTTCTCGAAATTCGACATTGTGATTCTGCTTGACCAAATTGTTGCGAAGATTGGGGATCGCAGGAGAGAATTTCCAGATGACGCCTAGGCTCAACTTTGTAGTGCAACATTCGGTCGGCCAGTTAGCGCGGTCGGAAGTGAAACAATTTTAGCATCTGCGAGGGTTTCGTATTCGTCGAGCGGGGACGAATGACACACGCTCCCTTCGCACAGGCTTCATGCACGGCGCGGCTGGCATGTCCAAGAGCTTCCTGAGCGAAGCGTTGAGGATACCCGCAAGATTTCGCGCGTTGTGCCCATGAGTGCCGATAGCTGCGCAAGCTCACGCCGGATGCTCCGGCGATTCGGCTCCGTCGGCGATACTCTGTGGCGCGTGCGTTCGCTCCGCTGTTTTTGATTGTTGGGAGCAAGTCACCTTTTCGGGGAGTGAGAGCAAAATTTCTCGCAGTTTCTTGCCGATGGTGAGTCTTGCCGGTTCGCTGATCGGCCCCAGCTTCTGGCGACGGTAATTGAGGACGCCAGTCCGCCAATCGATCTGTGCGGAGGTCAGGTTCGCGGCGTCGGTCTGCGCCGCTCCGGTTTCGTAGAGAAGTTCGTAGTACGCTCGGCGCTCGCCGTTCTGCTCGCTGGCTATAATCGCCGCATGTTCTTCCGGTGTGATGGCTCGTTTGCTCTCACTTCGAATCTTCGGCCACGCGGCTTTGTGAAGGACGGGCCACGCGAGCCAGCCGAGATTGAGGGCGAGATTGTGGAAGCGGCGCAGGTAGTGGCCGACAGAGTTTCCGTGCGCGTGGCAGATCGCCAGAAAATCGTCTGCCGTCGTTTCGACCAGCGGCTTGTCTCGGATCGGGTCGAAGGCGCGGCTGCGCAGTCAAAATCGGGGTTTACAGCGCACGGCGAGTTCTACAAATACCGTTTTGCGAATGCTCGTCCCGAGCCGGATTTGAGGTAGCGCTCGAAAGCGCGCGCCGTGGATTCGTGGTGGAAGGCAGAATACCACGAGGCCGTCGGCGCCGCCGATGGCCAGGCCGCCGTTGACGAATGCGAGGCGATCGGAGCGGCCTGAGACTGGGAAGGGCTGTTGGCTGGTCTCGCCGCCGGTTGTTTCCCAGACGTGCACCGGGCTGTTTTGCGCGAGCGAGAAGGCAGTTTTGCCGTCGCGGGAAAAGATCGCGGTGAGGGCCGCTGTTTCGTGGCCGCCGTAGGTGGTTTCGATCTGGCCGGTGGCTGTTTCGGTGATGCGCGCGGTCCGGTCGCGGCTGGCCGAGAGGAGGTGGGCTCGATCGGGGCTGAAGGTCACGGACTGCACCCAATCGGCGTGGGGGCGCAACACTCGGAGCTGTTTCCCGGTGGCCGCGTCGAAATACCGGATCGTGCGGTCGCCGGCGCCGATCGCCAGCCGGCTTCCATCGGTGGTGAAGGCGGCGGAAAGGGCCATCTCCGCGTGTGAAACTGACGGCAGGCAAATCAGGCTCGCCGAGCGTCGGAGCCGCGTGGAGGCAGATCAGGGCCCCCGTGAAGGCGGAAGGGAGGCGGGTGGGGGCGATGGCGGCATTCACCGCTGACACGACCGCCGCTTCTCCGAAAGATTAGAGAGCGGGAACCACAACTCCACCGATGGGAGCCCAACGGCGACGGCCACGAGCGGCTTATCCGTGGAGCAAATAGATAATGAGGAGGACGGGGAGGGGAATGCCGAGCAGCCAGAGCAGGATATAACCGACCTTGCCTGATTCTTGAGCGAGTTTGGTGATTTGGTTCATAGTGCCGCTGATTCGCACACTTCGCGCAGGTTGGCCGGGTTGCGCTTTCGGAAGCCGTCAAGTCCGTAAGGACGGCGCTGGGAGGTTCGCTTTCACAAAAAGGAAGGCAGTGTTCGGGGACGTTGTCCGGATGACACAAGTGTATTAATAAAGGACACTTTTTTCTGACACAGGAGGGAGTCTCCAGAGTAAATCGGCCATGGCACGGGGATGGCAATAAGGGAATGGCAGTCAGTCAATCACACACCAACTACCAGCCATGCTCTACGAATTTGACCACCAACAGATTGAAAGCTTCGTCGCCACCACCGAGGTGACCGACGAGCAACTCATGGCCCGGATTCAGGCCCAGGATGAGTCGGCCTTGAGCACACTTTACCGGCGTCACACGCCGCTCCTGCGGACGGTGATCGCCCGCGTCGTTCACAATGAACACGACGTGGATGACCTCCTTCAGGAGGTGTTCCTCGAATTGTGGAATCGCGCCGATCACTACGATGAGGCCAAGGGCAAGGCGCTGGGATGGATCGTGACGCTGGCCCGGCGCCGTGCAATCGACCGGATCCGCCGCCGTCAGGCCTATGCCCGGGCCGAGGAGCGGTTGCGCCTGGAGACCGAGCACGAACCCCAGCAGACGCGCCACGAGGGCGTCGAAGAAGATGTCAACGCGGCCGACCGGGCGGAGATCTTTCAACGCCTCATCGCGACGCTGCCGGATGCGCAGCGGGAAGCGCTGGACCTCGCCTATTTCCGCGGGTTGAGCCAGCGCGAAATCGCCGCCAAGACGGGGATTCCGTTGGGCACGATCAAGACCCGTCTGGAACTTGCGGTGCGCAAGATTCGCACCGCGATTCTCTCGCTCGGCGGCGAACAGGAGTGGTCGCTTTCCCACGCGTAGCCCTTAGGCTTCGTTCAGTTTTCGCCCGACACAGGATTCCCGAGAACGGGTCCAGTGGCGGGCGAGTTTTTTTGGCGGGGTGCTGCGATGGGGCTCGTCTGGATCTTCGAGGGGATGAAGATGAAGAGGGAGAGGGAGAGCGTGCGCGTTCCCGTCAAATAGGTGATACCGCCTCTCTCGCGCGGCGCACCGTATTGGGAAGCTCCTACGATTTGGTCAACGCCAGCGCGGCGACGTCGTCCTCGCTCGATTCTCCATTCGACTGCTTCTGCAATCCTCCGAGTAGCCGGTCGAGAAACCCGGCGCCAGGAGTGATATCCGGCAGAAGGCGCTCTGCCGCCGTGTGCGTGAATCGTTCCCCAGTCGCTTCGCGAAACGCGAAAAGGCCATCCGTATAGAGCAATGCCACGTCGCCCGTGCTGAGAACGGTTCGGCTTTGATCGAGTTCGGGACCGCTGTCTTCGTGCAGGCCCAACACCGTGCCGTGGGGGCCGAACGATTCGATGCTGCCGGCGGCGCGGCGAATCAGGAGGGGAGGATGGCCGGCGCTGCAGAAAGTCAGGCTGCCGCCGGGCTCGATGAGCGCACAGCAAGCCGTCATGAACGAACGTCCGCGGAATACGGTGCGGAACTCGCGATTGACGGCGCGCAGGATGGCATTGGGTTCGCTATCAGTCTCGGCGGCCTGGCGAAAGAGTTGAGCGGCCAGGGCGGTGAACAGCGCCGCCGCAGCCCCGTGCCCCGTGGCGTCGGCCAGCCAGAAAAGCCAGCGTCCGTCGCCGACGGCGCGCCAGCCGAACACGTCGCCGCCGACCTGGATGACCGGTTGGTAGAGGCTCTGGATCGACCAACCGGCGAGGATCGGCGGCGTGGACGGAATCAAAACGCGCTGCGTGGCTTGAGCAGCATCCAGATCGGCCTCCTGGGCGGTGCGCCATCGGCCGAGTTCATCGTTTTGGCGGCGCAATTCCTGTGCAAGGGCGCGCACCCGAAGTTGGGTCTGGATGCGGGCGGCCAGGATCTCGCGGCTCACGGGCTTCGTGACGAAATCATTGGCTCCCGCCTGCAAACAGGAGATCTCCTCGGCTTCCCCCGCATGTGCCGTCAGCATGATGATGGGCAAGTTTTGCAACGCTTCGCGTTCGCTCGTGCGCAAGCGATGGCAGACCTCCGCGCCGTTCAGGCCCGGCATTTCAAAGTCCAACACCAGCAAGTCGGGCTCGGTAGCCGTAATGAGGTGGAGCGCCTCTTCACCCTGACTGGCGACCTGCACGTCGAAGCCCAACCTTTGGAGGGCCGAGGACAGAAGTTTGCGCGAAACGGCATCATCGTCGGCGAGCAGGATCCGCGGACGGCGGGAGACCGGATGGGAGTTTTCAGGAGAATCAGCACGGCTATCGAGCATCGCCAATAATCGTCTCACGAGGCGTCTATGGTCGCTACGGCTTTTCTCGCAAAATATTTGACGGAAGATGTCTTGGCGGTGTCCGCTCGTTCGTCGTCCTATTGAACCGACCGACAATTTATCACCCATGAACAGCGATGCCGCTGCAGAACCCACCAAAGGAACGCATGTCCCGGACCGGGAGATCGTCTCCACTCGTTCCATCGCATTTTCTCGCGAACAGATTTTCGGAGCGTTTCGCGATCCCAAAGTGCTTGCTCAATGGTGGGGGCCGAAAGGATTTAAGAATACCTTCGACGAATTCGCTTTTCGTCCGGGCGGCCAATGGCGCTTCGTGATGCACGGTCCCGACGGGAAGGATTACACGAACGAGAACGTCTTTGCCGAGATCGCGGAACCGGAGCGGATCGTCATCGATCATATTTCGTGGCCGAAGTTTCGGCTGACCGTCACGCTCGCGGAACAGGATGAAAAGACTGGGATCACGTGGAACATGTGCTTCGAATCGCCCGAAGTGTGCGCGCAGGTTCGTCCCATCTGCACCGAGGCCAACCAGGAAAACTTTGACCGCCTCGCGGCGACACTCGCTCTCGACCCCATCGCCGATCAGAAATAGCCTCTCCTCATGAAATACCTACCTACCATTGCGGGCATTCTGCTCGGTTTACTCTTCGTCGCGTCCTCCGTTCCATTCCTGCTCCACATGAAGATGCCTCCGCCGCCTCCCATGCCTGAGGAGGCAACGACGTTCTCGGCGGTGTTTATGTCGACCGGCTATATGACGTTCGTCAAAGTATTCGAGCTTCTCGGAGGCATCCTCGTCGCCATCCCGCGCACCCGAAATTTCGGGCTGCTGGTGCTGGGACCGATCATCTTGAATATCCTCGCTTTCACCGTCCTGGTCGCAAAGGGCGCCGGCATGATGATCCCGATGATGGCGATCATCGTTATTATACCGCTCTACCTGCTCTGGGTGGAACGCAAAGCCTTTGCCGGCTTGCTGAAATAAGTCATCCCGCACTGCCCATTCTTTCCATCCATCGAATCCTCACAACATCGACCTATGCTCAAGACTATTTTCCTCGTGCTCGCGGCCATTCTGGTCGTTTTCGTGATCATCGTGGCGATGCAGCCTGCCAAATTCCGCATCACCCGGACCATCACCATCGGGGCTCCACCGGCCCTCATTTTTGGGCATATCAATGATCTGCATCAATGGGAAGCCTGGTCTCCGTGGGCCAAAATCGATCCCAATGCCACGATGACTTTCGAAGGGCCGGCTGCCGGAACGGGCGCCAAATACCACTGGTCCGGCAACAGCAAGGTCGGGGAAGGAGCCATGACGGTCATCGATAGCCGGCCCGGTGAACTCGTGCAGTTACAACTGGACTTCAAGAAGCCATTCGAGGCCACCAACATCGCCGATTTTACCTTCAAGCCCGAGGGCGATCAGACCGTGGTCACGTGGGGGATGTCGGGAACCAATAATTTCGTCTTCAAGGCCGTGGGCCTCTTTATGAATTGCGACAAAATGATCGGCGGCGAATTTGAAAAAGGGCTGCGCGATTTGAAGACGGTGGCTGAGGCCGAAGTGAAGAAGTAAGTTTCGTTGCGGACGTTAAAAAAGTGTCGGCAGATGTCCTGAGCATGAATCTCCGTTCGTCATAAGACAAAAGCGCACTCAACCAACTGCAGACGTAACGCCATGAATCCAACAAATGCTTCCTCCGAATACATTCTCCTTTTCCGAGGGCCGGATTGGGATCGCGGCCAGACCGTGGATGAAATCCAAAGGAGACTGGATCGTGCGATGGCGTGGTTTGAGGCTCTCGATCGCGAGGGCAAGGTCAAGGCCAGCCAGGCGCTGGATGGCATGGGCTGTGTCGTGTCCGGAAATAAAGGGCGCGCGCTCACGGATGGCCCTTTCGCGGAATCGAAGGAGGTCATCGGTGGATACTTGCTTCTGCGGGCGGCCAGCCTCGATGAGGCGATCGCCATTGCCCAAACCTGTCCCACCCTGGAATACGGAATTTCCGTGGAAGTCCGTCCCACCCTGCTCGAATGTCCTGTAGGGAAGCGTCTCCGGGAGCGGCAGCTCGAGGCAACCGTTTGATTCACGAAACACTCCATCCCACATCCACTCCAAGCTATGAATAACAACACCGACTACCTCCTTCTTTTCCGTGGCAATGAATGGCAGAAACGCCTGTCTCCTGAGGAACTCGAAAAAACCCTCGGGCACTTCATGGGATGGTTCGAAGGGCTGAAGGAAGAAGGCAAGATGAAGGGCGCCAACCCGCTCTACGCCGAAGGTAAACTCGTCTCGGGCACCCATGGCCGCATCGTTGTGGACGGTCCCTTTGCCGAGTCGAAGGAAGCGATCGGCGGCTATTTCCTGATCAGTGTCGCCGACGAAAGCGAAGCGGTGGCGATCGCTCAGCAATGCCCGCTCCTGGAGTACGGCAGCGTGGTTGAAGTCCGCCCCGTGGCTCCGGAATGCCCGCTCGCGCACTCGCTGCGCGCGGCGACTTCGGAACTCGCGCATGCCTGACGAGGCCGGCCCCGCTACGCCCGCGGGGGGCATTTCAAAATTGGCGGAGCATCTGTTTCGCCAGGAATCGGGCAAGCTCGTGTCGGTGCTCACGGGCATCTTTGGAATCGATCGGCTGCAAATGGCCGAGGATGTCGTCCAGGAGGCCCTGGTGCGTGCGTTGCAGACGTGGCCATTCTACGGCGTCCCCCAGAATCCCGCGGCGTGGCTCATGCAAACGTCCAGGAACCTCGCCTTGGATATCGTGCGCCGCGAAAAGCGGTTTCACGAAAAACAGCCGGAGATCATCGCGACGATCGAACATCGGATGACCGAGCCCGGCGCGGACGACGCTCCGATGTTTGAAGACGAAATCAAAGACGGCCGGCTGCGGTTATTTTTTGCGTGCTGCCATCCGCTTATCCCGCAGGAGGCCCAGATCGCACTCGCCCTCAAGACCCTGTGCGGATTCAGCCCGGCGGAAATCGCGAAGGCTTTCCTCTCGTCGGAGGCCGCCATCGCCAAGCGCCTCACGCGCGCGCGGCAAAGCATCCAGGAGCAAAAGATCCCTTTCGAAATTCCGTCCGGGGAGGAACTGTCGCCCCGGCTGGATGGAGTGCTGCAAAGCATCTACCTGCTCTTCAACGAGGGGTACAAGGCCTCCAGCGGGGAAAGCCTGGTGCGCGCGGAACTTTGCCACGAGGCCATCCGCCTCGCGAACCTGCTCGTGGAGCATTCGGCGGCCGATCAACCGCGCACGCATGCTCTTCTCTCGCTCATGCTCCTGGACGCGGCGCGACTGCCCGCGCGCACGGACGCCGAAGGGAAAATCCTGCGCCTGAAGGAGCAGGATCGCTCGATCTGGGATCGTGGGTTGATCAATCTCGGCATTCGGCATCTGGCGCAAGCGGCCACGGGCACGGACCTGAGCGAATATCATCTCCAGGCGGGGATCGCCGCCTACCACTGCACCGCGCAGGACTACGCCTCGACGAACTGGCCGGCGATTCTCGCGCAATACGATCGATGGATGGAGCTGACGGACTCGCCGATTGTGGCCCTGAATCGAGCGGTCGCGCTGGCCAAGGTCGAGGGACCGGAGGCGGGACTGAAAGCCGTGGAAGCGATCGCGAATCGCCGCCAACTGGAATCGTATTACCTCACTTACGCCGTGCTCGGAGAATTCGAATCTCAACTCGGCCGCTACGAAGAGGCCACGGCCCATCTGCGTAAAGCGCTGCAACTCACGGAATTAAAATCCGAACGGTCCTTCTTGTCGAAAAGACTCCAGGAGTTCGATTCCCGGTAGCTGAACCGCTCCAGCCTTCAGAATTCATTCGCCGGGTGTCGATCCTCGGGGAGATCTCCGGAGTCTTCGTCTGAACCATGCGGCGCCCACTCGCCCGCATTCATCGCATCATCGATCACTTCCAAGCTTACGACATTTCGAAACAGCCCCACGGCTCTTGCGATTCCTTCGTCACGGTCGACCCCTTCGTCGCTCGCGAGTGTTTGGTGGAGCCGAACCAGATGCCGTCCCGCGTGCCCGGTCCAATCGAGCGTCAGAATAAGCTGCGATCGCGAGATCATCAGCGAGGTGCCGGGCGGCAACATGAGATCGTGAGGCGTCATACGTCTGAATCGCCTCCGCCCGATGACTCGGCTGCATCGTGCCGATCAAGGCCCGGTGAGTCCGAGGATTGTCGCGCGCAATCGGTTCACGATGTCGGCGCGCGGCGCCTTGAAATTCGCGGCGACGGGGGCGATGAAAAGACCGCCGATCGTTGGATTTGCCTCCAGCCAGTCGTGCACCGCGCGCGCTTCCTCGAGCTTTAGTTGGTCGCGTCCGATGCCGATGTTGGTTTGCAGCATGATGCGGCCAAGATCCACGGGTTTGTCCCCGGCGGAACCACGCAGCACGTTGAGCTGGGATTGCACCCGGGCGTCCACCGCCAGCCCGGCGCCGCCGGCATTGATGCAGGTGAACTCCAGGGCGGCGTGCACCCGCCACGCAGTGCTCGCGTCCCAGCCGGCCAGTTTGCCGGTACCGCCATCGAGATGATGCGCGCTGCAACTGGCGAGGAAGCGTGGCGATCCCTCGGCGTTCTTCACCGAGTGGATAATGTGCGCCCACATCTCCATGCTCCGGGCGAACAACTCCGGCGACCGTCCGTCGGCGTGCTCCAGATCCATGAGGAAGCCGGCAAATTTGGCTTCGTCGCAGGCGCGGGCCTGGCCGAGGATGACGATGTTGCGTTTCGCGAAGATGGTCCCGCCAGTGAAGGCCGGCTGCGTGAAGATTTTCTCCGCGTTGGCGGCGACCCAAGCGCGATGCATGACGATGCCGCCCGTGTCCAGATTGGCGTCCGTGATGAATGCCGGATCCTTCGTCACGTCGTCGCTGGCCTTCGCGAGCGCGCGCCAGGCCGCGACATCGTAGCCCCACATTTCGAGCCAGTCGCACCAGCCCATCGCCTTGCCCTCCCAGACGCAGCGCTCATCGTCAAAGGGCTTGAGCCCGGCCGTCCACGCCGTGCGGCCGAGCGTCGAGCCGATGGCCAGTTCGTAGGATTCAAACTCGGTGCGGCCCGTTCCGCGTTTCATGGTGATGACGCCCTGGGTATCGTTGCCCTTTTTGAAAGGGATGTCCGAAATGACGCCCGGCTTCGGTCCGAGTGCGCGATCGGACCAGATGAGTTCGAGGCATTTTACCTTTGTGGAGGTCGAACCGGTGGCCGTCCACGGCCGGCACACGGCGTAGTGCAGCGGGAAATGGTAATACGCCTTTTCGTCCGTCGCGTCCGTCGCGTCCGTCGCTGGAGGCGCTGTGAGGCAAAAGATTTTCATGCCCTGTGGCTTGACCTCGGCGAGATCCGCGCGGGTGAACGCGCCGGGACCGGTGTAGGGCGGCGCGAGCGGAACGCGGATCGTGTCGAGAGTGCCGAGTGTCTTGAGGCATTCGTCGAAAAGCCCGGAGAGGACCGCGGCCTCCCTGGCCTCGAGCGGCGCGCCGGCCCACACAAAAGCGACGCCGCCGGGGAAGAACGCGGTCGAGGCGCCATGCCGCAGGATGCGCAGCGTCGATTTCGGCCAGGCGGCCGGGGTGAGCCCGAGCGCGCCCGAGAGCTGATCCTTCACCCAGATACCGTCGGACTCGGAGAAGCGCGAATAGCCGGCCAGCCCGACGCCGGACGGAAAATTTCTGGCAGTCATTTGCGCGGTGACGCCGGTGTAAACGCCGAGCGAGGAGAGATTGCGCGGCCGAATCGCGATGGCGGTTCCGCCGCCCGCCGCTCCCGCGGCCGTGAATCCACCCGGCATGTCGTCCGTGACGAAGACGTAGAAACCATGTCGCTGGAGCTCGAATCCGGGGACGTTCTGCAATTGCACTCCGGTGTCGACCGACCCGTCCACGCCATTGCCCTTGATCGCGCGCCCCGGTTGATGCTCCACGCCGCCCACGAGCTTCACCGTGCCGCCGCCCTTGAGGTTGAACGCCTCCGTGGTGGCTTCGTGCGCCGCGAAGAAAAGCAGCAGCCCGCACTTGTCCCACAACTGTTCCGCTTGCATCCGCGCAATGAGTTGGCCGACGGCCTCCGTGTAGCGGGCTGGTGGCGGCGTCTTGCCAGCGGCAGCCCACTGGCGCGCTTCGGGAGGAACATCGGCGGCAAGATTCTGACCGCAGTAGAAAGCCAGGAGCGAGAAAAGGACGAGGATGCGTCGCATGGGTCGGTGGGAACAAAGCACTGTCGCCGACAAGACGGAAGAAGCCAAGAGCTTGGGCCTGCCAGAAGATGGAAGGCGGAATTTGCGTTGCCCTCGAACGGAGACGGTGATGGGTGGGTGGCGGTCAGCGCGGAGAATCCATCAGGCGCGTTTGTCAACGTCGCCATCCTTTCCAGCACACGCCGCCCACGTCAGGCCGAAGCGGGCGAAGTACTTGCGCAGCCGGTCCGCGTCGTTCGTCACCTTGCGCTTTCCGCGAGTGACCGCAAACAGGCGCCGCCCCGCTTCGCTGAGCGTCCCACTCGTGCGGCAGATGCGAATCACGCACGCCAATTGGGCGCGATCGAAAAGATCGAGATGCGCCGCCGCTTCCGCGCCCAGCACCGCCTCGAGCAGCGCGTCGTCGGAATCCGCTGGGGGTGGGGCATGCCATGAGACTTCGAGACGGCCGAGCTCCGCGTTCAGGACGTCCCGCGTGACGCGGCCACCGGGGGCGAGCGTGGCCATGCGCGTGACGGCGGCGTTGAGATCGCGAAAGTTGGCGTTCCATTTCGCGCGCGGTGACAGCGCGAATTTGAGAAAGGTGGCGCGCACATCCCTGGCCATGCTGATGCGCCGGCCCATGCGCTTTGCGGCGGCCTCGAGTTCGTGATCGAGATTGGGTTCGATGTCTTCCACGCGTTGCGCGAGGCCCGGAAGCTCGAAGGTCCATAAATTGATGCGTGCGAACAGGTCTTCGCGGAAGTGGCCGGATCGCACGTCGCCCATGAGATCGCGGTTGGTGCCGCCGATGAGCTGGAAATCGCCCGTCACTTCGCGGTCAGCGCCGACGGGCAGGAACCGCTTTTCCTCGAGCGCCCGGAGCAACATCGCCTGTTCATCGGGGCCGAGTTCGCCGATTTCATCGAGAAAAAGGAGGCCGCCATCCGCCGATTTCAGCAGCCCAGGGCGGTCGCGTTGAGCGCCGGTGAAGGCGCCGCGCACATGCCCGAAAAGCGTGCTCGCCGCGGTGTCGCCGCGCAAGGTGGCACAGTTCACCTCGACGAAGGGCCCGGCCAGTTGGTGGCGCTGTTTTTTGAGTTCGAAAACGCGGCGGGCGAGTGAAGATTTTCCCGCGCCGGTCGGGCCCATGAGCAGGATCGGTTCGCGCGACGCGATGGCGACCTGTTCGATTTCCTCGATCATGCGATTGAAGGCCGTATTGCGCGTGGCGATCCCGCTCTTCAGGAAGGTGCGCGCCTCGCGTTGCTCGTCGGCAAAGCGCGCCGCGATGCGATCGTAGCGTGAGAGGTCGAGATCGATGATCGAATAACGGCCCGGCGATCCGCGTTCGCGGTCCAGAGGGGGTGCCGTCTGGATGAGCCGTGCCGGGAGATGGCGCGATTCGGTGCGGAGAAAAAGGCAGATCTGCGCGACGTGCGTGCCGGTGGTGATGTGCACGAGGTATTCCTCTCGATCCGGCTGGAAGGGATACCCGCGTACGAAATCCGCGAGCACCCCGTAAACTTCCTCGAAATCCCACGCGTCACGAAACTCGACCACGTGGCGGCGCGTCTCGGTCTCGGGCGACACATTTCCAATGTCGGTGGCGATAGTTTCGGCCAGTGCGGTGCCGTGCCGGTCGTGGATCAGTTCGAGCCGGTCCACGAGCAAGTCCTCGTGCTGGCAGAGCGAGACACTCGGTCGCCAGCCTTCCCAGCGACGCGGTCCCGACCCGCGGTCGAGCTGCGTGCCGAGGAGGCCGAGGATGATGAGTTTCTTGGCAGGCATAGCGCAACGGATAAGTCGCTAGCTTATAAGCGCGCTTATCTAGGAATAGAAGCCGAATCTTCGAGCTAAAAAATACGCATAAAATAATCGCACTCGGTTATAAACAAGTCACTTACGACGCGATAACGACCGCGGTCTCAAACGCGTGGCACGCGACGAGCAATGGTATCCCGGCGTCGCACAGTGCGACGCACATCCACCACGAAACCACTCACCCGAATACGATCATGGCCAACAAGACCTTGTTTCAATCCATTGTCGGGCGCGCTCTCCCCAAGAGCGATACCCGCAACGAAGCCGGCGGACCCGCCTTTGCCCTCTCGACCAAGCACGCCCTCGCGCAATACGCCGTGACCGGCTGCTTGAACTCGACCTTCTACGCGTCTGCGGAAACGCAGCTCGACAAGGTGCTCCGACTGGCCCGCGCGGCGGACGCCGAGTTCGTCGCCAAGACCGCGATCTACTGCCGCACCCGCGGCTACATGAAGGACATGCCGGCGTTGCTGTGCGCCTCGCTGGCGGCGCGCGATACCGCGCTCCTGACCCGAATCTTCAATCGCGTGATCGACGACGGCCGCATGCTGCGCAACTTTGTCCAGATCGTCCGCAGCGGCGTGGTCGGGCGCAAGTCGCTCGGCTCGGCGCCCAAGCGCCTCGTCCGCGGCTGGTTCGAGCAGCGCGACGACGCCCAGGTGTTTCGCGCCGCCGTCGGCCAGAGCCCGTCGCTCGCGGATGTGATCAAGATGGTTCACCCGCATCCCGCGAACGCCGCCCGCGAAGCGCTCTACGGCTGGATGATCGGCCGCCCGCACAATGCGGACGCCCTGCCTCCGCTGGTGCGCCAGTTCGAGGCGTTCAAGCGCGGTGACTCGAAGGTCGCCCCTGAGGTGCCCTTCCAGATGTTGACCGCGCTGGAGCTCGGCCCCGCCGCGTGGCAGTCGATCGCCAGCCAGGCTCCGTGGCAGATGACGCGGATGAACCTGAACACCTTTGCCCGCCACGGCGTGTTCGAAGACAAGGCGCTGATGCGCCAGATCGCGAACCGCCTGCGCGACCCGCACAAGGTTCGCCGCGCGCGCTGCTTCCCGTATCAGCTCCTGACCGCATACCACTCCGCCGATAAGGCGGTGCCCGCCTCCGTGCGGGACGCGCTCCAGGATGCGATGGAAGTCGCGATCGAGAACGTGCCATCGATTGAGGGCCAGGTATTTGTGTGCCCCGACGTGTCGGGCTCCATGCAATCGCCGGTGACCGGCCATCGCCCCGGCTCGACCACGGCCACCCGCTGTATCGATGTCGCGGCGCTCGTCGCCGCCGCCGTGGTTCGCAAGAACCCGGATGCCGAGGTGCTCGCCTTCAGCGATGACGTGGTCGCGTGCAAACTCAATGGCCGCGACTCGGTCATGACCAATGCGCGCAAGCTCGCCTCGCTGCCCAGCGGCGGAACGAACTGCTCGGCCCCGCTGCGCCGCCTGAACAAGGACCGCGCCCAGGGAGACCTGGTGATCTTCGTCTCCGATAACATGTCGTGGGTCGACGGCCACGGCGGAGGCCGCAGCACTGCGACGATGCAGGAGTGGGAGAAATTCCGCACCCGCAATCCGTGCGCGCGCCTCGTCTGCCTGGACGTGCAGCCCTCCGGCTCGACCCAGGCCGCCGAGCGCGAGGACATTCTGAACATCGGTGGTTTCTCCGACACCGTGTTCGAAATCATCGCCGCATTCGCCGCCGGAGAATTGAACCCGGCCCACTGGGTCGGCTTGATCGAAAAGATCGAGCTGTAACGTGAATGCCCGTCCGCGCAATCCGGCGCGGGCGGGCCAATCCACCAAACCTTTCGCCGAATGCGACTGGGACTACATTTACCCAATGAAACGTCTCAATCATTCCTTGTCGGCGATCTCTTTCCTGTTCTTTGAATTTTTGTGAGCGTGCCGAATGCAGGCACGGACTACATGGTAGAGCGCCCGCGCATCTGCGCGGGAGGTCCCGGGTTCAGATCCCGGTTCCGCTTCGGCGGAATAGCTCAGAAAAACGTCCTGCCGCCGGTTGTCGGCACGCTCATGGCATCGGCTTTCGTGACGAATGTCGTGCGGAACTACATGAACCGTCGGACCCGGGTTCGATTCCCGGAACGATCGCAAGATCGAATGGCGCAATGGCAGCGCAGCGGAGTAACGTTTCGCCCCTCTCGATTTGTCGTCACGAACTCGGGCGCCCCAACAATTTGCGACGAATGCCGATGGGACTACATCCCTACTAAGGACGAGGTCGCGGGTTCGAGTCCCGCCGGCTCCATTTTCGACGGAGCCGTAGCTCAGCGGTAGAGCGCGTATCACGTCTCATCATCCTTGTCGTCGCATCCTTTTTCCAACTCACTCCTCAACATCACTTCACAATGAATACCGAAGTCCCCGCTCATTCGATCAACGTCACCGGCGAAGCCACCGGCTTCCTGCCGGCGAAGGGTTCGCGTGGCAAGCCGATCACCGTGATCGGAACCGAGGCGATTCGTCGCGGGTTCGATGCGAAGTGCCTTGAGCAGGCGCTGAATTCGCGCGGCGCGCCGGGCGTGACCGACCTGGTGCTCAATCCCGATGCGCACGCCGGTTATGGCGCGCCCGTGGGCTGCGTGCTCGTTTCGCCGACGCACATCTATCCCGGCCCCGTCGGCGTCGATATCAAGTGCTCGATGAGCCTCCTGTCCCTCGGTCTCCCGGCGGAGGCCGTGGCGGAGAAGTCCACCCGCCGGGCGTTGATCAATGCCATCTGCGAACGCACGCCCACCGGAGCCGGTCGTGGCCAGCGCATGGCGAAGAAATCCCGCCACGTTTCGCCCGAACTCGGCCGCAAGGTCGCTGTGGAGGGTGCTTCCTCGGGCGTTTGCGAAGTGCTCGGGATCCCGCCCGCCTGGGCGCAACGCTGCGAGGATGCCGCGCACGTCGGCCATGACAACACTCGCGACGCCCTCGGCGCGCGACTGGAGCGCCTGATCTCGACCGGCGTCCTGCCGAAATTCGACGACAAAATGACGCAGCTCGGCAGCTACGGCGGCGGAAATCATTTCGGCGAATGCGAAGCTGTCGAGATCGGCGACAACGACCGCGCCCGGCGCGCCGCCGAAGTCTTCGGGCTGCGCGACGGCGGGCTCGCTTTCCTGTCGCACTGCGGCTCGCGCGGGTTTGGCCACAATCTGGCCAGCGGGCAATTCCGCGCGCTCCAGCGTTTCTTCGAGACGTGGGGGCTCGCGCTGCCCGGCCACGATAAGGAACTCGTCTATGCGCCGCTCGGAACGCCCGAGGCGGACGACTATCTTGACGACATGGCGCTCGGCGCGAACTTCGCGACGGTGAATCATCTCCTGATCAATGCCCTCGTCCTCGAGGCGTTTCAGGAGATCATCCCCGGCACGACCGGTCAGCTCGTGTATTTCATCAGCCATAACATTGCCCGGCGCGAGATCGTCGAGAACCGTGAAGCCTGGGTGCATCGCAAGGGCGCCACCCGTGCGTTTCCCGCGGGCCACCACGCGCTTCGCGGAACGCCCTACGCCGAGACCGGCCATCCGATCCTGCTGCCTGGCAACCCGACCGCGGGTTCGTGTGTGATGGTCGCGGAACCCGGCGCGAAGAAGACCTGCTACTCGGTCAACCATGGCGCCGGGCGCGCGAAGGGCCGGAAGGCGGCCATCCGCGAACTCGATCAAAAGACCGTGGACGACGAATTCACCGCGCACGATATCCTGACCAACTGCCGCCTCTATCCCAAGGACGAGGCGCCTGCGGCCTACAAGGATTTCAACGAAGTGCTGCGCAGCGTCGAGCAGGCCGGCCTGGCTACCGAAGTCGCGCGCCTGCGCGCGCGTTTCGTGATCAAGGACTCGGATGAGTCGTTGGGAGGCGCCGCGTGAAGCCATCCGGCATGATCACCATCGATGGATCGGCGGGTGAGGGCGGGGGACAAATTCTCCGCACCTCGCTCGCCCTCTCGCTGGTCACGGGGCAGCCGTTCCGGATGGTAAATATCCGGGCCGGACGGAAGAAGCCCGGCCTGCTTCGCCAGCACCTCACCGCGGTGCTGGCGGCTACGCAGGTGGGCGACGCCGTGACCGATGGCGCCCAGATGGGATCGACGGAGTTGGTCTTTCGTCCGGAGCGCATTCGCGGGGGCGAGTATTGCTATGCGGTAGGCACGGCTGGGAGTACCACGCTCGTCCTGCAAACCGTGCTGCCTGCGCTCATGCTGGCCGGCGAACCTTCGCTTCTGACCTTGCAAGGCGGGACGCACAATCCCTTTGCACCGCCCTTCGATTTCCTCGTGCGGACTTTCCTGCCCCTGCTCGCCCGCTTCGGTCCGACGATCGAAGCGAGGCTGCTGCGCGCCGGCTTCTATCCCGCAGGCGGGGGAAAGCTCGCGATCACCATTGCGCCCACGGCAAAACTCCGGCCCGTCGAATTGTTCGAGCGAGGCGAGGATCGCGGACGGCGGGTCGTCGCGCACATGGCGGCGCTCCCTGCGAGCATTGCGGAGCGCGCGTTCGACCAGGTCGAGAAACGCATGGGATGGCCGCGCTCGTCGTATGAAATCGTGGAGCACCATGCCAACTGCGGCCCCGGTTTTGTCCTGACCGCCGAAGTAACCTCGGAGCATCTCGCGGAGATTTTCACCGGCTTTGGCGAACGGGGGATGCGCGCCGAACAAGTCGCCGACACGGTTGTCGATCAGGTCCGTCACTACCTGGCGACGAGCGCTCCCGTGGGCGAATACCTTACCGACCAACTCCTGCTGCCCCTCGCGCTGGCCCGGGGCGGCGGTTTCCGCACGGTCGGCCTCTCGCGCCACGCGCAGACTAACATCGATGTCATTCAGCAATTTCTGCCAGGAAAGATCACGACGCAGCCCGTGGAGAACGGTGGCAGCGAAGTGCGCTTCGACCATTCCTGAGCGGCGGCGATTTGACGGATGGCCGAAAGGAGCTATCCTAACGGCCCACATGACACCCGCCCGAAACATCCGCAATTGCGCAGCGCGCACGAACCACTCGGTTCGTCGTGATCGGACGGGCATTGCCCCGGCGAGCCGGAATCTGAAATTTATTTTCTCAGCGAGGAGCAGCGCGAACACCGTCTAGCGACGGAGCTTTCTACTTTCGCCCCGCTGCCTCCTCGAAGTGAGCCAGCGGGGCTTTTTTGTGCCCCGAACCCGTTTCCCTTCGCGGAGAGGCGTGGCGACTTCCAAACAAACCAACAGCCAGGAGTCACCATGAACACAACCAGAACCAACCCCAATCCCAGACGCCATGTCCCGATCGAACGTACCCGGAACATCGGCATCGCCGCGCACATTGACGCCGGCAAAACGACCTTGACCGAACGCATCCTCTTCCATGCGGGGGCGATCCATCATTCGGGAGATGTGCATGACGGCGACACGACGATGGACTTTGATCCCATCGAACGCCGCAAGGGTATCACCATCACGGCGGCGGCGATCTCGTGCGCCTGGCCGCCGGAGCCGAAAAACGAACTCGCCGCGTCACGTGAAGACGCGCGCCACCGCATCAATATCATCGATACGCCGGGCCACGTGGATTTCACTGCGGAGGTGGAGCGCTCCATGCGCGTGCTCGACGGCGCGATCGCCGTTTTCTCCGGCGTGGAGGGCGTGCAGCCGCAATCCGAAAGAGTTTGGCGGCAGGCCACGCGCTATGCCGTGCCGAGGCTGGCGTTCATCAACAAGATGGACCGCATGGGCGCGGACTTCGATCGTGTTGTCGGCGAGATGCGCGTGAAGCTGGGCGCCAACGCCTGGCCTGTGCTCATTCCCATTGGCCGCGAAAGCGATCTGCGCGGACAGATCGACGTGATCAACGGCAAAGCGATCCTCTATGATCCAGCGGACGAGCAGGGGCGAATCTATGAAGTGGGCGAATTGCCCGACTCCGAACGCGCACCGGCGGCTGCGGCTTATCGCGCCCTCGTCGCGGCGCTCGCGGAGTTGGACGAAGAGATCGCCGACGCGTTCCTCGCAGAACGCGAGATCGACGCGTTGGATTTGAAGGCGGCCATCCGCCGTCAAACCATCGCGAACCGATTCGTGCCCGTCATCGGCGGGTCGGCCTTCAAGTACATCGGCGTGCAAGCGCTGCTCGATGCGGTGGTCGACTATCTGCCGAGCCCGGGCGATCTCCCGCTCGCTCACGGCACTGAGCCGGAGAGCGGCGAGAGCATAGCGATTCCGGCGGCCGACGATGAACCGTTGCGCGCGCTCGTCTTCAAACTGAGCACCGATGAGTTCTCGCGCCGGCGCGTCTTTGTGCGGGTCTATTCGGGTGTTCTGCGTCCGGGTGATTCCGTGCTGAATACGGTGACTGGACGACGTGAACGCATTAGTCGCGTTTCCGAAATCCGCGCGGACAAGGAGATCGCCCTCGAGGCGATCTTCACCGGTGATATTGCCGTCGTAGGCGGACTGAAGGAAGTCGCCACGGGTCATACCCTGTGCGCGGAAAGCGCGCCGGTGCTGCTGGAAGCGCCCGTGTTCCCGGCTCCAGTGGTGTCGATGGCCATCGAGCCCGAGACCCGCGAGGACCAGGAGCGGCTGGGCTTTGTCCTGCAGCGACTCGCCGAAGACGACCCGACCTTCCGCGTCCATACCGATCCAGAAACGGGCCAGACATTGATCTCCGGCATGGGCGAATTGCACCTTGACGTCATTCGCGAGAAAATGCTCAAGAACTTCAAAGTCGCGACCCACGCCGGCGCGCCTGAGATTGCCTACAAGGAGACAATTACGGCGGCCGCGTCCGGCGAAGGCCGGCACATCAAGCAATCCGGTGGCAACGGCCAGTATGGCCATGTCTATGTCGACATCGCTCCGGGCGAACGCGGCAGCGGCCTCATCGTGAACGACAAGATTGTCGGTGGAAGCATTCCGCGGCAATTCATCGGCGCGGTGAGAAAGGGCATCCTCGAGGCCGCGCAGGCCGGTGGCCTCGGCGGGTATCCCGTCGTGGATCTGTCGGTGGCCATCGTGGACGGCTCATTCCATAGCAAGGACTCGAACGATCTGGCCTTCCAGATCGCGGGCAGCCTCGCGTTCAAGGACGCCGTCGCGAAAGCGAAGCCCGTCCTGCTGGAACCGATCATGGCTGTCGAGTGCACCACCCCGCCGGAACATCAGGGCGATGTCGTGGGCGATTTGAACCGGCGCCGTGGCGCCGTTCGCGAGATCGGAGCCAGACTCGGGACCGCCGTGATCAGCGCGGAGGTGCCGTTGGCGGAAATGTTCGGCTACGCGAATGCGATTCGCTCGCTGTCCAAAGGCCGCGCCGAATTCTCAATGTCGCCGTTACGCTTTGAGATCGTGCCGGCGGGGCTGGCTGCCAAAGCACTGACTGGGCGGTAGGGGAATCAAACGGAACGGGCCGGAGAACTTATTCTCCGGCCCGTTTTTCATTGCCCGCGTGAGCGCGTGGGCCAGCGGCGCTTCGCGCCAGTCCAGAGCGGCGACAAGTCCTTAGCCTACAATCGGAACGGAACTCTGACGCTCTGCGGAAGTCGTTACCCTTTAACGAAATCCGATCGCTCCGCAATGAACCCATTGGGTGACAACATGCTGATGTGTAAAGCCTCGCGCCGTACGGGCCACCGCCAATTTTGGCCATCCCATTCCCATTTTTGGGGATAATTCGAGCCGGACCGGCGCGTCCGCTTCAGCGTCCCAGCGTCCCAGCGTCCCAGCAGCAAAGTACCAACCGCATCGCCAAAAAAGACCCCGCAGGGGTCACAGCGATTAGCCCCGGGTCGAGCGAGTGTAACGAGCGAACACCCGGGGTCCCTACCAAAACAACGTAGTTCCATCCGTCCCGGCCTCCTGGCCGCATCCTTCCCCTATCCGTCGGCGGAGATGCGGCTTCGCCGGGACGGATGGAGCATTCGCTGTTGGGAGGATACCCCGGGTGTTCGCTCTCCCGCTGTCGCGGGATCGCTCGACCCGGGGCTTGGGATTGTGGATCGCCTCCGCGATCCCCCTTGCGGGCTCCCTTCGGGAGACTTCTCGCTCCGCTCGAATCCTCCGGTGTCCAAAATGCAGAACGCGCTCTAAACCTAAAGCGGGAATGGGAATGACCGCGAAATCCGCGGTTTCGATTCCCGGATCTAGGCTTAGACATTGCCCACATCTTTTCGGCCCTCCGGGCTGGACTGGTAATAACTCCCAGCCACTCGCAAAAAGCGCTGCACACGTTTTGAGGTTAACCCACTTCATCAGTCCCTTTTCGACGCGTTCGCGAGCACGCGCGCAATTGTAGGCCAGCATCTCGCCGAAGGCGTCACCGATCGCGAGGCCCTCCAGCGATAATCGTGCACGTTCGACCCTCTCCGCATGATTGTCGGGCAGTTTCATGGCTCTCGTAGTGGGCTGTCGGCGCTCGGAAACTCGATGTATGCCACCGGGATGTGGTCGGTGAGCCAGACACCATTTTCCGACAAAAAGAACGAGTGTCCATCGGTCGCCATGGACGCGGCTTTGACCACCAAAATTACGGGCTGGCCGTGGCGTTGGCCGACCTTGCGCGCCGTAAACTCATCCGAGGAGAGGTGGACATGATGCCGGGCTCCTTTGCGCAGGCCCTCAGCGCGGATGGACGAAAGGAAGAGTATGGCGGTTCCGTGGAACAGCCGGACAGGAGGCGCTTGCGGGGTATAACCGAGGGAAACGTCGATAGAGTGCCCCTGGCTGGCGCGGATCTTCCTGCCGTCTTCACTGAAGGTAAAACGCTTCTTTTCATTCGTGGAAACGACTTCCTGAAGTTCCGTCCGCCGGAACGAGTGGCCGTGCCGACGGCATGCGATGAGAAGGTCTTCAACGTCGACCCATCCAGCCGCATCCAATTTCAAGCCAATCATTTCAGGTTCATGACGCAGCACGAGGCTCAGGAACTTGCTCACCCGCGTGCGTTCTTTTTCATTCATGGCCGCCGTGGGTAAATTAATAAGGGGGGATGAGTCGGCGCAGGCCATGAGTCAGCACGATGCCAAGGAAAACCAGGTTTCGCAGGGGAACGGCTGGCCAGAAATAGTCCGCGGGTCCGATCGCAGTGCGCGTCTCGATTTGGCGACCGAGCCGCTCGGCGATTCGTTGGAGAAGTTCGAGAGTGTGCGGATAGTCGACGATCTTCTCGCGCCAGGTCTGTGGCATGCCGGACACTCCGACGCGCGCGCCGACCAACGCGCCGGTAATGGCGGCCACGGTGTCGGTGTCACCGTCGCAGGCGATCGCGTCGGAAAGCGCTGTCGAAAAATCGGTGCGATTTCGCAGGGCCGCGTAAATTGCCACTGGGACACTTTGAAAAGCATAGCCTGACACGGCGTGGATCGCGCCGACTTGCTTTGCGAACGTGCTCACGGGCAAACGGAGATCCACCGCCGCGTGCAGTTCGTCGACGATGGTCGACCAGCCCGCGTGATCGCTGAGGCCGTTTAATGCCCCGATGAATGTGGGTGTATCGTCGCAGGAACCGGCCATCCATGCGGCCGTCTCAGCCACGGCGAGAGCTGCGATCGAAGCCCGCGGATCGCGATGTGTGATCTCCGTACTTGCCTGGACGAATTCGCGTCGCGCCGCCGTGTCTTCCGCAAAATAGACGCCCAGCAAAGCACTGCGCATTGCTGCCCCGTTACCGGCGGACATGACACCGCTGCGGTTGGGTGGGACGCCGATCCAAAGCCGAAGGATGGCCCGCAATGTGGCAAAGCCAACCCCCGCGGGCAGACCCCCGAGCCACCAGCGGAGCCGGCGGGCGAGGCTGCGCTGAAATGCGGTGGAATCGTGGGGAGATTCGAGCAGTGCTTGCGCGAGCAGGAGAGTGTGCTCCGTATCGTCGCTGATCATCCCCCATGGGCCGAGTAGGCGATGTCTTAGCGGGCCGGGAAAGAGTCTCCGCTGCCGCCGTGCTGAAAGTCCTTCCATCGGAAGACCCAACGCGTCTCCCACGGCGGTCCCGATGAGGACGCCGGCCAGGGCGAGATTCCTTGGCCGCGGTAAATTCGCCGGCGCGGGGAAGGCGGACGCTTCCATGGGCGCCTTCATAGGTCGAAGTTGAAACCACGTTTCTTGAACGCCGCATACCTCTTCATATCGAACCGAAACAATTGCGCCGGGCGATGCGCGCCGGTCCGCGCCTGATCCTTGAGCGGGACGAGCAGATCCGTGGCGATGATCCTTTTGCGAAAATTGCGCTTGTCCAAGGATGTCTGGAGCATGGCCTCGTAGAGATGTTGCAATTGAGAAAGGGTGAATTTGGTGGGCAACAGCTCAAATCCGATCGGCTCGTAGCGCACCTTGCTCCGGAGCCTCTGCAGAGCGGTTTTCAGAATTTCTGCGTGATCGAAGGCGAGCGCGGGCGGGTGCGTTGCGGGGAACCAAGCGGCATCACTGGCGTCACTGGCCCCAGCCGCCGGATGTTCGGCCAATGTGACGAGGGCGTAATAGGCGACGCTGACGATTCGCTCGCGCGGATCACGGCCGACCGCACCGAAGGTGTAGAGCTGTTCGAGGAAGATATCGGAAAGTCCCGTCTCTTCCGACAACTCGCGGCGCACCGCTTCGTCGATCGTCTCGTCCACATGGACAAAGCCGCCGGGCAGAGCCCATTTACCTTTGAAAGGCGGAAGGCCGCGCTGGATCAGGAGGACCTTGAGTTCCGCTTCATCGAATCCGAAGACGACCGCATCCACCGTGAGTGCCGCCCGGGGGTATTTGTAGGTGTAAGGCATGGGAAGATCACGGAGCGGTTGGCAGCGCTGGTTCGGGCCGGAACTCCGCGATGACTTCGATTGGTCCGATGATGTGCCGATTGAGTTCGGGCAAGTCTTCAGCCAGAATCCACAGCTCGCGGTGAATGGCCGCGCCTACGGTCTGCTCCGGATAACGCTGCAGAAATGCGCTGGAGACGTGGAACCGAGTGACGTAGCCCGCGCCGGAGGCTTTGACGTTCCAATCGCGCGCAATCTGCCGGGCATATTCCTCGTTGAGCACCGGGTAGAAAATGGGCTGATCCGGCAGGCGGGGCGGGAATTCCTTGAAGCCGCTGGCGGTGATCAAGGCGAGTTCCTTCGGACCCACCGGTCGAAACAGCGTGGTGGTATTCATGGGAGCGCCTCCGACGCGAGCGCGGCGCGAAGCTCCATGAGCAGAGCGCCCAGGCGATTGCGCCCGGTGCCGTCGCCCCCGTCTCCCCAGTAACGGTCATTACGGGTATGTTCGATTAACTTGTGGTCGGTGGTGCTGAGGAGCAAGTCCCGGAGCTCTGCGTGTTGGGTAAATTTGGCGCGCAACGCTTCTCGCATGATGTCCTCTTTCACCTGTTCCCAATCGTGCCGAAGAGGTGTCGAGCGCGACCGACCCAACCGCGCCGCAATCATCGGCGACCTGGCCAATCGGATCTTTTCCTCGTGCTCGGTCTCCCGAAATTTCTGCGCCTGGAAATAGTGTTCCGTGGTTGGCCACATGCGGCCCTTCAACCGCACAGGATGCCGTGAAAAATTGGAGAATTCGCCGAAGGCGTCCTCCACACGGTAGAAGCAAATGGGTCCAGTCATGACGAAATGCCAGGCCATGGTGAATCGAAGGCCTGCACACTTAGTGTATATACAACACGAACTTGCGGCGTCAAGCGCCACCGCTCTCATCCCGCGGCGGCGCGCTTTTCTCCACGGTCGACCTTGATCCGTTGCGTCGCGGCCCACTGGCTGATGTCCCGGCGCTGGATGGCGCTGACCATGAGATCCGGCAAACCGGATCAACTTCGCAGTTTACTCGCTCCTCGCTTCCGCGGTCTTGTGCCGGCTGTAGTATTGACTGAAGCCGGCGAGGAGATTCCCTTTTTCGCTGGTGAAAAGCGCCGGATTGAGCCTGGCCTTGGTGGGTTTGGGTTTGCCGTCCTCCTGGTGCCAGAGGATGAGCCATTGTTTGCCCCATGACGCCTCCAGTTTTGCTTCGATGATGTCTTTAAAGAAGATGGGCGCGTTCCAGTCCGGCAGTTGGAGGCGATCGAATGTGAGCGTCGCTTCCGTGCCGTCCGCCTTGCGGAAGATCGCGTCTGGGAAATGTTCGCGCACGATCGCGGCTTCCTCGTCGGTCTTGGGCATCAGCCGCCAGGCCAGGTCCTGGCTGTGGCAGGTCTGCAAAGCCTTCTGCTGGCTGGCCCACATCCGCTCCTCCAGTGCCTGCGCGGTAGAAATCGCCTGGTACCACGAATGCGCCGCGGGTTCCCTGAGGTCGGGATCACCGAGCGCGGTATGCGCATCGAAACCGAGCTGCGCCAGCCGGTTGTTGAGCGTGGGATGAGTGTCAAACGGATGCGGGACCCGTTCGGAGGCCGCCGCGTCGCTGCTGACAAAGGAAGCGAGAAATGCGGGATACCCTTGTTCGAGTTGGAGCGCGAGGTTCAGTTCCCGGTCGACTTGCTTCTTTTCGAGGATGGCCCGCTCCGTGTCCGCACGGTATTCGCAATAGCAAGTCGTCTTCACCAGGGCACGCTTCATGGCCTCCTTGGACGCGAGCGTCGATCCGATCTGATCCGCGCGGAATTCGCGCTCACGGCTGAGGCGGCTGATGGAGAGGCTGTAAAGCTTCCAGAAGAGGTGCATGAAATTCGCCACGATGAGTGAGAGTCCATCCGACAACGCCATGAGATAGAGAGCAAACCTGCCTGTCAGCGGAGATATCTTGCGGGACCAGAGAGTGTCGTCTCCGCTGAAGTGGGCGAGTTCGTGCCCGAGCACCGCGTCGGCTTCGTCCACATCCAGGACCTTGAGGAGAGGAAGGCTAAGGTAGAGCGTGCGGCCCTGATGAACTTGCGAGCCCAGAGTGATGGGGTGTTCGGTGACGAAGAAGCTCGGCGCGATCCCCACGATGATTTGGTCGGGAGCGGCGGTATTGAGCCTGGCGGCCAATTCGCGGACGCGTTGCCATAGAGTCGGCGCATCCGCCTCCGCGACGAGCTCGCCTTCGACCTCGCACCGGTCATCGACCTTCGCGAAGATGGCGCGCAATAGGGCCATGACGGCGCCGATGGAGAGAAGGCCGACCACCCCGATCAGCTTCAGGAAATAGGACTGGGTAAGGATGGCGGTGACCCAAAACGAAAGGGCAACCGCCAATATCGCCTGGCCGAGCACCTGAATGGCGGCGGAGGTGCGCAGCACGGGCCAGCCAATGCGGAGCGCCACGTACTGGGCGGAATGCGAACGAAACGAGAATTTAACGCTGACACCCACGATGACAAACGTCGCGAGGACGGTCACGAGGCACGTCCATGAGATGCGCTTCATCCAGCGAAACGTGGCATAGCGCAGCCTCGAGGGCGCAAACATCGCCCGCAGGGACGCGGCCTCGGGTTTGCTCGAGGCCATGATCCGCGAGACCGGGACCTGCCGGTAGAAGGTGAGGATTCTGGCCTTCTCGGCTTCGGGGATTTTGCCATTGGCCTGGACCTGGCCTTCCACCTCGCTCAGGATCCTCCGATCCATCCACCCTTCCGCGTAGGAGAAAAACCACGCGGAAAAACCGGGGATCAGGAAGATGAAGAGGGCGGGGAGGATATGCGCTTTGAAGAAGGACCTTTTTGGCTCGGGAGCGGTGGATGCCATGGCGTTGCAGACAATGAATTTGGTGCGGATCGGCGGAATTGCCGCATCCCTCCGAAGCAGTGGGAATGCCACGAGGCCAGGTCTTGAAGGGAAGACGCACGAGACACTGAGGCTGAGGGATTTCTTGCCAAACGAAAGGAGTTCGACTTGCTGTAACGCCTCGCCCGCACGGACGACCCACACCCTTTTCCACTCATGAGCATGAAACCCATCTGGATCGTCTCCGCCAAGCGCACCCCACAAGGGCGCTTCCTCGGCGGACTCGCGAAACACTCCGCGGTCAATCTAGGCGTCGCGGCGGCCAAGGCCGCGCTGGCGGGCATCGAACCCGCCATGGTCGATTCGGTGATTGTTGGCAACGTGCTCGGCGCCGGGTTGGGGATGAATGTCGCCCGCCAAATCGCCTTGGGCGCCGGGATGCCCGTAAGCACGCCGGCGTTCACCGTGAATATGATGTGCGCCTCGGGGATGCAGGCGGTGATTCTCGCGACGCAGGCGATCCGGAGTGGCGCCGCGCACCTGGTCCTGTGTGGCGGCACGGAGTCGATGTCCAACGCGCCGCATCTGCTCAATCGCACCCGGTCGGGCTACAAGCTCGGCGATGGCGTGCTGATCGACAGCCTGCTGCGGGATGGGCTCACCGATGCCTTCAGCGATGAACACATGGGCGTGACTGCGGAGCGCCTGGCGGACCTCTACAAGATTTCGCGCGAAGCGCAGGACCGCTTTGCGGCCCGCAGCCAGCAACGCTACGCGGCAGCCTGCGCTTCCGGGCATTTTCGCGACGAAATCGTGGCGGTCGATAAGGTGGGTGAAGACGAGCATCCCCGCCCGGACACGACCGCGGCCACGCTCGGCACGCTGCGGCCCGCGTTTGGCGCGAGCGGCACCGTGACGGCGGGCAATTCATCCGGCATCAATGACGGTGCGGCGATGCTGGTGGTTTGTGATGAAGAACGCGGACTGGAACTGGGACTCTCGCCGCTCGTAACCATTGCCGACAGTGCGTCCGTCGGCTGTGAACCGTCGCTCATGGGTCTGGGCCCCGTGTATGCGACGAGGAAGGTTTCGCGGAATCCCGGCGAATTCGACATGATCGAATTGAATGAGGCTTTCGCGGCGCAATCGCTGGCCTGCATGGAGGAACTGGGACTCAACGAAGGGACGGTCAATGTCGATGGTGGCGCGATCGCGCTGGGACATCCCATTGGCGCTTCGGGCGCGCGCCTGCTGGTCCATCTCGCGCATCGAAAACCGCGTCGCGGACTGGCGACTTTGTGCGTGGGTGGCGGCATGGGCTGTGCCATGGTGGTGCAGCGCCCGTGAATCCATAGAAGCTACCCTCGATGCCGTCCCCCCGACACGAACCCATCGAATCTCAAGCGTCCGTCTGGACGCCGACGCCGGAATTCATCGCGACGACCAATCTCGCGTGGCTGATGAAGACGGTGGGGATGGATTCCTACGACGAGTTACACGCCTGGTCGGTAGAGCATCGCGAGGAGTTTTGGCGTCTGGCCATCGAGCGGCTTGACGTGCGTTTCGATCAGCCCTTCCAGAGGGTCGCGGATTTGTCGAACGGGGTCGAAGCGCCCCGGTGGCTGCCCGGAGCCCGGCTCAATATCGTCGAGAGCTGCTTCTCCGCTCCCGCGGAGTCTCCAGCGATTCATTATCAGGCGGAAGGGGGAGAACTTTCCGTCATGAGCTATGGAGAACTGAAGGCGCTGACGGGCCGGGTTGCCACGAACCTCCGCCGCCTCGGCTACCGGCCAGGGGATGCGCTGGCGATCCTCATGCCGATGACGACGGAAGCGGTCGCCATCTATTTGGGGATCGTCGCGGCGGGATGCGTGGTGGTCGGCATCGCGGATAGTTTTCGACCGCGCGAGATCGCCACGCGCCTGCGGCTCGCGGGCGCGGTGGCCGTGTTCACGCAGGATGTGCTCCTTCGGGGCGGCAAGGAGTTTCCGCTCTACGCCAACGCGGTCGAGGCGGAGGTGCTGGCCGCTATTGTCATCCCCGCGCGGGAAAATCTGAGTGTCCCCCTCCGGGCGGGCGATTGCACCTGGCATGATTTTCTAAAAATCGATGCGCCGTGGGAGGCGACACCGCGCGACCCGGCCGACGCGATGAATATCCTTTTCTCGTCCGGCACGACGGGCGAGCCGAAGGCGATCCCGTGGACGCAAACGACGCCCATCAAGTGCGGCGTCGACGCGCATTTTCATCAGAACGTCCACCCCGGTGACGTGCTGGTCTGGCCCACGAACATCGGCTGGATGATGGGACCGTGGCTGATCTTCGCGAGCCTGATGAACCGCGCGGCGATGGGTCTCTACTACGGCGCGCCCACCGGTTGCGAGTTTGGACGGTTCGTGCAGGATGTGGGGACGACGATGCTTGGCTTGGTGCCGAGTTTGGTCAGGACCTGGCGAAATTCCGGTTGCCTGGAGGGACTCGATTGGAGCTCGATCCAGCTCTTCAGTTCCACGGGCGAGTGCTCCTCGGCGGACGACATGCGATGGCTCATGCAGGTGCCGGGCGGACGGCCGGTCATCGAATACTGCGGAGGCACGGAGATCGGCGGCGCCTATATCACGGGAACGGTCGCCCGCCCGTGCGTGGCCGGGACATTCAATACTCCCACCTTGGGATTGGATTTTGTGATCCTCGATGAAGATGGGCAACCCGCGGATGCCGGCGAGCTTTTCATCGTGCCGCCATCGATCGGCCTCGCCAATTCCCTGCTCAACAAGGATCACCATGAGGTGTATTTCGCCGGGACGCCGCGTGGCTCGAAGGGCGAAACGTTGCGGCGGCATGGCGATCAAATGGAGCGATTGCCCGGTGGCTACTGGCGTGCGCAGGGCCGGGCGGACGACACCATGAACCTGGGCGGGATCAAGGTTAGCTCCGCGGAGATCGAACAAGTCTTGCAGTCGGTAGCGGGAATCATCGAGACGGCCGCGATCGCCGTCGCGCCGAGTGATGGCCCGAGCCAACTAGTCATCTACGCGGTGCAGGCTGGCTCGCAGGGCGCGAACAAAGAGCAACTCGCGGCCGCGATGCAAGGCGCGATCAAGCGCGACCTCAATCCGCTGTTCAAGATTCACGACCTTATCCTCGTTGAATCGCTGCCGCGAACCGCGTCCAACAAAGTCATGCGCCGCGAATTGCGAGCCCGCTATACCTCCCCCCTATGAAGAATCCCGCCCGCAGCATTCTCGTCACCGGCGCCGGCAGCGGATTGGGCCGCGGCATGTCGACCTGGCTCGCTCAGCAGGGGCATTCCATCGTGGTGACAGATCTGCGTCTCGATGCGGCCCAGGAAACTGTCGCCCAGGTCGAAGCCGTGGGCGGCCAGGCCCGGGCCTACGCGCTCGACGTGACTTCGGAGGAGAATCTCCGGTCGTTTATCAACGATTTGGGCGAGACGTCCATCGAGGTGCTGGTCAACAATGCTGGCCTGCAATACGTCGCGGGGATCGAGGAATATCCCGTCGAGAAGTGGGACTTGCTCATGGACGTGATGATGAAGGGAACGTTTCTCATGACGCGCGCCGTCCTGCCGGGAATGCGCGCGCGGGGTTTTGGCCGCATCGTTCATATCGGTTCCATTCACAGTCTCGTGGCCTCGCCTTACAAGTCTGCCTACACGGCGGCGAAGCACGCCTTGCTGGGCTTTTCCAAGGTGCTGGCGCTGGAGACGGGTGTCGCCGACATCACGAGCAATACCATTTGCCCGGGCTACATTCGCACGCCCCTGGTGGACGCGCAGATCGCCGGCCAGGCCCGGACACGAGGCATTTCGGAGGACGAGGTCATCGACCAGGTGATGCTCGCCCCCATGCCCAAGAAGGCCTTCATCGCCATCGAAGAAGTCGCCGCCGCCATCGAGTATTTGATCAGCCCGCTCGCGCGCAACGTCACCGGTCAGGCGATCGCGATCGATGGCGGGTGGACGTCCCAATGAGTTTCATCATCATTCTCGCGGCGTTGGTTTTCCTGATGGTCGCCGCCTATCGCGGCTACAGCGTCATCCTGTTCGCTCCCGCCGCTGCCCTGGGCGCGGTGCTGCTCACCGATCCAGCCCTGGTGGCGCCGATGTTCACCGGCCTCTTCATGGACAAGATGGTCGGATTCCTGAAACTCTACTTCCCGGTTTTCCTGCTCGGCGCGGTATTTGGCAAGTTGGTCGAGCTTTCGGGCTTTTCCAAATCCATCGTCTCCTCCGTGGTGCACCTGGTGGGACCGAAGCACGCGATCTTCTCCATTGTAGCGGTGTGCGCGTTGCTCACTTACGGCGGCGTGTCCCTTTTTGTCGTCGTCTTCGCGGTCTATCCGTTTGCCGCGGAAATCTTCCGCCAAAGCGGAATTCCGAAACGATTGATCCCCGCCACGATTGCGCTGGGCGCTTTCACCTTCACGATGGACGCCCTGCCCGGCACGCCGCAGATCCAGAACATTATTCCGACCACATATTTCGCGACGGACATCTACGCCGCGCCGTGGCTTGGCAGCATCGGTGCTGTCTTCATCCTTGTCGTTGGCCTCGTCTATATCAATTGGCGCAGCCGTCGAGCCGTCGGCGCGGGAGAAGGCTATGGAGCGAATCTGCTTGAGGAGCCGGAGCCCGTTTCCGAAAGCCGACTCGCCAGTCCGTGGATCGCCCTGCTGCCGCTGATTGTCGTCGGGATCCTAAACAAAGTATTCACCGTGATCATTCCGCTCTGCTACGGGGAGACCCATTCATTTATTCCCGCGGTCGTCGGCCAGGCGGTGCCGGTGACCCAGGAGATCAAAAAAATCTCCGCTATCTGGGCCGTTGAGGGGGCACTCCTCGCCGGCATTCTGACCGTGCTCGTTTTTGCCTGGAAACCGGTCTCCAGGAAATTTGCCGAAGGGTCGAAATCGGCGATCAGCGGCGCACTATTGGCCTCGATGAACACGGCTTCCGAATACGGTTTCGGCGCTGTCATTGCGGCCCTACCCGGTTTCCTCGTCGTGGCGAATGCGCTCAAAACCATTCCGCACCCACTGATCAACGAAGCCATCACCGTGACCTCCCTTGCTGGCATCACCGGGTCCGCGTCGGGCGGCTTGAGCATCGCGCTCGCGGCGATGGCCGAGACATTTCTGAAAAACGCCCAGGCGGCTGGAATCCCAGCGCAGGTGCTGCACCGCATCGCGTCGATGGCCAGTGGCGGCATGGATACCCTCCCGCACAATGGCGCCGTAATCACTGTGCTTATGGTCACCGGCCTTACTCACCGCCAGTCCTACGGCGACATCTTCGTCGTCACCTGCATCAAAACGGTGGCCGTGTTCGTCGTGATCGGCGTCTATCAGTTCACGGGGCTCGTGTGAGGGCCGAACAGGCCACCGACATTCGGTGGCAATCGGCCCCCCGGCCAAGGCGCGCACTATCTGCCGAAGCCAGGCATCCTCTCCGCACTGATAATCACCCCTCGTGTTTTGATCCTCAGAATGACTTCGAGGATGAATTTTCAAACTCTCCCAAAGCGGAAAAGGATCTAACATGCGATTTAACAACAGGTTGGGCGTTCAAGAACTCCTCTCCACAATCCCGTATGACTCGGACGGCCATCACGAAACAAGACGAGCAGGATAACCGCGCAAGTGAGGCCCGCCGTGGCTAATTCCCGAATCATCTTGTTGGCCGTGTCTACTTTGGCGCTCTGCGGGCGCGTTCGGTCTGCGGACGCGGTTGCGAGCCCGGTGCTGACGCGCATCGCGGACATTCGCGCTCTCTCGCGGGAGGAGGCTCAGAAGGCCGTGCCGGTGAAGGTGCGCGGCGTCGTCACGCTTTGCGATGGGACATCGGGCGCGCCCGAGTGGCTCGTGCTCGACGATGGCGCACAGAGCATCTTCGCTCACATGGTGGTCGCCCGGCAAAAGGGGGTTTGGGAAGGCAACGTCAAGGAACTGAAGCTGATCACTCCGGGCGACGTTTTGGAAATGGATGGCGTGTCGCATCCGGGATCGTATGCGCCCATGATCATGCCGCGCCGTCTCGTGCGGCTCGGCAGGGAACCGCTGCCCCCCGCCCGCAAAGTGGCGATGGATCGATTGCTTTCCGGCGCGGAAGACGGTCAGCGCGTGGAACTGGAGGGCGTGATCCAGTCGGTGACCACGCCGCCGCGTAATATCGAGCGCAGCGGTTTTGTCCTGCGCACGCAGGAGCAGACGGTGCGTGTTTCCATCGAGGATTGGCCTGGGCTTGATCCGAGCCGGTTGCTGGATGCGGAGGTGCGGGTGCGCGGGGTGTTTTCGCCCACGTCGAATTACCGCTCGGAACTGGTGGCGCTGCGCATTCGCATCATGGGCGCGGACGATTGCGAGGTGCTCAGGCCGCCGCCGCTGGATGCGTTCGAGGGCCGGCGTGTCTCGCTCGACCGGTTGCAACCTTTCTCGCCGGCTGGGCCGGATTCACATCGCTGTGTCACGCAAGGCACGGTCACGTTCTGCGCGCCGGGTGACTTCTTCTTTGTCCAGGATGGGAAGGCGGCGGTGCGCGTTCATGCGCCGGACGCGGTGGTGAAGGTGGGCGAGCGCGTGGAAATCGCCGGATTCGTGGACATGTCGCGCATGGTGGCATCCTTGACCGGAGCGGTGGTCCGCAGCCTCGGAGATATCGCGGCGCCGGAGGCGGCGGGGACGACCGCGCAGTATGTGCTCACTCCGGAGAAGTCGCTCACGACGAAACGTGGGATGGAGTTTGATCTCGACGGGCACCTGCTGAAGCTCAAGGGGACGTTGCGCGGCGTGGAGATGGAGAACGAAGGCCGCAGTGCGCAATTGCAGATCGAGATGAAGGACGCGAATACCACCGCGCTTCTCGTGGGGTTGAGCGCGGCCGACGCGGCCACCGTTTCATCGTGGGTGGTGGGATCGGCGCTCGAATTCACGGGGGTGTGCGAGCTGGTGTTTGCGATGAAGGCGCCGGCGACGATGCCGAATGCGTCAAGCTTTCGGATGTGGCTCCGTTCGCCGGCCGATGTCCGCATTCTGCAAACGCCGCCGTGGTGGACACCGCAGCGGTTGACGGTGGCGCTCGTCGTGTCCGGGCTGGCGTTGCTGCTGGTGTTCGGCTGGAGCTTCACGCTGCATCGCACGCTCAGGAAGCGCACCGCGATGCTGGAGGAAACCATGAGCCATCACCGCAATGCCGAGCTGGAGTTTGAATCGGCGCAGCAGGAACGGCGGCGGCTCGCGGTGGATTTGCACGATGGTCTGCAGCAGATGATCACGGGTGTGTCGTATCGCCTGGAAGCCGGTATTGGGCAGTTGGAGCGCGATCCCTCCGAGGCGCAGGCCCAGCTCACCGCCGCGCGTCGCGCGCTCGCTTCGACGAAGACAGGATTACGCGACTGCTTGCTGGGTCTGCGTCAGGTGGAGGAAGGGCCGGGCGACTTCGCCGCGCTGTTGCGTCATTCCGTGGAAACGAACGCGCATTGGCCGCCAGGAGCCGTGAGTGTGGAGACTGCGGGCGAAGCGTTTGACTTGTCGCGCGATGTCATGGGCAGCCTGCTCATGCTCGTGCAGGAGGCTGTCGGGAATGCGCTGCTGCATGGCGCCGCGCCGCATGTGGACCTGCGCCTCCATTTCGCCGCCGAAGGCCTGGAGCTGACCATCGAGGACTCTGGCAAGGGCTTCAATCCTCAGTCCGCGCCCGGCACGCGCGATGGGCACTACGGACTGGAAGGCATGAGGCAGCGCATGCGATGGCTCGGCGGCACAGTCGAGATCACCAGTCATCCCGATGGCGGCACGCGGGTGTGCGTGCGTCTGCCTCGAGACCGCGCGCGAACAGTCGATCCCACGCCTCCATCCCTGAATGCGAATCCAAGGAACAACCCAACGGCCGATGCCTGACGATCCCTCACCGCTAAAGCTGCTCATCGTGGACGACCATGCGATCGTGCGCGACGGGCTGGAGGCCGTGCTTCGTCTGGTGCTGGGCGACGCAAAGATCCTCACCGCCGCATCAGGCGCGCAGGCCCTGCAACTGTGCGCGAACTTTCGCCCACAAGTCGTGTTGCTCGATGTGCGCATGCCTGGCAACGACGGTTTCAGCGTGTTGGAATCGCTGCAACGCGAACGGCCCGGGACCCGGGTGCTGCTCCTTTCCGCCAGCGCCACACCGGCTGAGGTCGGGCTGGCACGCCGGATGGGCGCCGCCGGTTATTTGTCGAAATCCGCGGATGGCTCCGACGTTGCGCAGGCGATTAGGACAATCATGGAAGGCGGCACGTGCTTCGCGCTGGGCGGCGAATCTGAAACCGCCCCGGAGTGCGAGTTGAGCGCGCGTGAACTCGATGTCCTGCGCCACCTTGGTCGCGGTCTGTCGAACCAGGAACTCGCCACTGCCCTCGGCATCAGCGAGACCACGGTAAAAGCCCACCTCCGCGCGGTATTCGCCAAACTGAATGTCACCAACCGGACCGAGGCGGTAACCTGCGCTTACCAAATGGGACTCGTGTCCGTGGATACGGCCCCGGGCCAAAGCCGGAACAAATAGTCCTTTCGGTCAATACCACGCCCTCCCGCAACGGCTACTTTCCTCCAGGTGCACCCTCACGCGCCAGACCTCCCCATGAAATTCATTCTCACCTGCTGCCTCATCGTCCTCGCCAACCTCGGCATCGCTGCCGACAAGCCTGTCCATCTGTTCATTCTCTCGGGCCAGTCGAACATGATAAATATGAGTCCCGTCACCGGGTTTGAACCGGAGGCCGCCGCGCTCCTGCCAGAGGCGGACGTGGCCTACATCAAGGTCGCCCGCGGCGGCGACCCGATCCGCTACTGGGTGACCGAGTGGGATGAGATCGCCAGGAAGCACGGCCTGGATCCGGAAAAGGTGCGTGCTTCCGACAGGACTAAGGGCACCATTTATTACCAGCCCATCCTCGAGCAGTTCGCCGCGATGCTGGAGAAGCATCCCAATCCCGTATCGGTCACGTTCTGCTGGATGCAGGGCGAGACCGACGCCGTGAAGGGTCTGGATGCCCCGTATGGCGATGCTTTGCGGCAACTGGTCGCCAATCTGCGCCGGGACTTGAAGCAGCCGAACATGAACGTCGTGATTGCCCGGATCAGCGACTATGGGGCAGATGACAACGCCCCCTGGCAGGCGGTGCGGAAGGTCCAGGTCGAACTCGCCAATGGCGATCCCCGGGGCGCTTGGGTGGATTGCGATGACATGAACGACCAGCTCAAGGATGGCGTCATGACCAACGGACTGCATTACACAGGCAATGGTTATGCATTGCTTGGCCGCCGATTTGTTCGTCAGGCAAAGGCGATCATCGAAGGCCGGAAACCAGCGGCCAACGGACGCCCGGAGTGACAGGCCAACGATCCCGCCCGGAGGCGCAAAAATAGTCCATTCGGTCAATACCCTTTCCCGGGCCTTCATCTACCGTTCACGAATCCCCAGCATGCGCTTTCGCCTCTCCACGCTCATCACGATCCTGCTGTCCGCCACACGGTTGGTGGCGGACGATGATCTCCGCGTGTTGCCCGACGTGCTGTATTCCTACAAGGTCGCGCCTGAGAAGTATGTGGAAGTGAAGCCATCGGACATGATGCGCTATTGGCTCGCGCGCAAAGCGGATCTGGCCATGCGAGCTTCGGACAAGGAATTCGAGCACGTGCTGAACACGCCCGCGGCCATTCCGGCCTATCAGAAGAAGATGCAGGACTTCTTCATCGAGCAGCTCGGCGGACTGCCGGAGAAGACGCCGCTGAACGCGAAGATCGTCGGCGAATTGCCGGGCGATGGCTATCGCATCGAAAAGGCCATCTTCGAGTCCATGCCCAAACTCTATGTCACGGCGTTGATGTATGTGCCGCTGACCAAGGGGCCGCATCCGGGCGTCATCGTGCCATGTGGCCATGCGGGCAATGGCAAGGCGCATGACACTTATCAGCGCGTGTGCATTCTGTTCGCGAAGAACGGCATCGCGGCGCTGTGTTATGATCCGATCCACCAGGGCGAGCGACGCGAGGGCAAGGAGATCGGCGGCGGTGGTTACGGTCACAGTCGCCTGGCCGTCACCAGCATGCTCGTTGGTCGCGCGGCGGCGCGCGTGTGGGTTTGGGATGGCATTCGCGCCATCGACTATTTGCAGAGCCGATCCGATATCCTCAAAGATCAAATCGGCTGCACCGGAAATTCCGGCGGCGGCACCGCGACGAGCTACATCATGGCGGTCGATCCGCGCGTGAAGTGTGCGGCTCCGAGTTGCTTCATCAGCAGCGCGCGCTCCAAGGTGCTCCGCGATGTGTCTGCGGATGGCGAACAGCACATTCACAATCAGATCGCGTTCGGCTTCGGCGACCCTGAACTGATCAACCTCCGCGCGCCAAAGCCCACGCTGATTTGCGCGACCACCCGCGACGAGTATTTCGACGTCAACGGCACCTGGGATACCTTTCGCCGCTCAAAGGAGATCTATGGTGCGCTCGGTTTTAGTGAGCGGTTGGACCTCGCCGAGGCCCGCGACGAGCACGGATTCCAGCCGCCGTTGCGCGTCGCCGCCGTGCGATGGATGCGCCGCTGGTTGATGCAGAAGGATGACGCCATCGTCGATGACCAACCCGAGCACCCCATCCTCAGCGACAAGGATGCGCAATGCACCCCTGATGGCAACGTGATGAACCTGCCCGGCGCGCGCCGCTCGTTTGATTTCAATATCGATCTCGAAAAGGAACTCGGGGTGAAGCGCCAGCAGGTTTGGGCCGTCGCCGATAAGACCGGAGCGCTCGCTGAAGTGCGGAGCATTACGCAAATCCGGCCGCTCGCCGAGATCCCCCGTCTCACGATGAAGGCGCAAGGCACGATCCTGCGTGACGGTTATCGCATCGAGAAGCTGGTCTTGCGGGACGGCTCCACCGAGATGTGGCTGCCCGCGCTCGCCTTTGTGCCCGCGACGCCGTCGGGCGACGCCACGTTGTATCTTCATGAAGGTGGCAAAAACGTCGACGCCGCGCCCGGCGGCCCGATGGAAGCGCTCGTCAAGCAAGGGCACATCGTGCTCGCGGTCGATCTGCCAAACATCGGTGAGACGGAATATGCCGATCTAAAAGCCTGGGCCGACACCTGGACGGCCATGTTCGGTTCCGGCAACCGCCACATGTTGCTGGCCTCCACGCTCAATACCTCGTTCCTTGCCATCCGCGCGGAGTGTGTGATGGCCTGTGGCGCCTTCCTGGAGAACTATCTCAAGAAGAACAATCATGTGCACCTTCTCAGCGTTGGCCGCGCCGGCCCGCCCTGCCTGCACGCCGCCGCGCTGGAGCCGCAGCTATTCACGTCCGTGGCCTTGCGGCGCAGCCTCGTCTCCTGGTCCGACGTCGTCGCCCATCCCGAGGCCAACAACCAGATGGTCAACGCCGTGCATGGCGTGTTGAAGCACTACGATCTGCCCGATCTGCTCGCCACATTGCCGAAAGACAAAGTGAAAGTGATCGAACCCCTCGACGCCATGGGGCAGCCGGCCGCGATAGGGCAACAGGCCCGCGTTGAAGGGACGATAGAACCCGTATTTCCGAACTGACATGAACCGCCCCAGACTGACGATGAAACTCGCACGACGATATGGTTTCCTGGCCGCCACGCTCCTCGCCGCCGGCGCGGCCCAGGCCGCGACCGATTTCAAAAAAGAGATCCTCCCTCTGATCGAGAGTCACTGCCTGAAATGCCATCGGGAGGCGCACGAGGAAAACGGCAGGATGCTCAAGCCAAAGGGCGACGTCCGTCTAGATGCCGCGTGGACCTTGCTCAAAGGCCACGGCGAGATCGTGCCCGTCAAGCCGAAGGACGTCGAACACAGCGACATCTTCAGGGTCGTCACCCTGCCGCGCGACGATGACGTGGCCATGCCCCCCGAAGGCAAGGGGGACCCGCTCACCCCGGCCGAAATCCTCAAGCTCAAGGCCTGGATCGCCGAGGGCGCGGACTTCGGTGGATGGGAAGGAAACGTCAACGGCAAACCCGCGGATGCGGCGAAAATCGCCAAAGCTCCCGCGAAGGAACGCGAGCACGATCTGCTTTACGCAAAGCTCGTCGTGGGACTCGATCAACCCGCAACGGATGTCTTGAAAAAAATGAAGGACGTTGGCGCGCAGGTCGCACCGCTTTCGCCCGGCAGCCCGCTTCTGCGCGTCGACTTCCTCACGGGCGTCTCACTATGCGACGACAACGCGGTGGCCGCGCTCGCTCCCATCGCTGATCGTATCGCTCATCTCGATCTCGCACGCACGAACATTACCGACGCGGCCTTCAAGAGCATCATCCGGATGCCACGTCTCACGCGGCTCGACCTCCGCAAAACGAAAATCACCGATGCGGGAATCGCGCAACTCACCGCGCTCGAGAACCTGGTCTCCATCAATCTTTTCGGCACGGAAGTCACCGATCAGGCGCTCACCCCACTCGCGAAGATCAAGTCGCTGAAAGAAATCTGTCTTTTTGAAACCAAGGTGACTGACGCCGGCGTGAGCAAGCTCACGGCCGCGCTTCCCAAGGCCGAGATCGTCTTCCAGGTGGATTTCACCGTGGCCGCAGGAAAGCCCAAGGGACTTAAGAAGGAATAAGATGCACTTCAAGGCTTCTAGTCGTCATCACCCTCCCGTCCCTCAGTTCCATCGCGGAGCGATGACGGAAGGTAGCCGGGGCTTTCAAGCCCCGGAACCGTCCCCCAAAATGCGTCCGTCGCGGAGCGACGTTTGCGTCCGGTCGCGAGTGCGCGACAATGGCATCACCTCACCCCCGAACTAGACCTGAAAGTAGAAGCGCCTTCGCCATGAACAAGTTCAACCTGACCCTCCTCCTTTCACTCTGCGCAGCCTCGTTGCTCCACGCCGCCCCACCCGATCCGATCACCGCCGCCCGCGAGATCGACGCATTGCTCGCGAACGATTGGGAAGCTCATAAGCTCAAGGCCAACCCGCCGATCCCCGAGGAAGTCTTCGTCCGTCGCATCTACCTCGACATTGCTGGCCGCATCCCGACCGTGCGCGAAGTCGAGGAGTTCGTCGCTACGACCGCCCCCGACAAGCGCGCACGGCTGATCGACAAGCTCCTCGCGAGCGATGGCTATGCACACTCCATGTTCAACTACTGGGCGGATGTGCTGCGGCTCCAGCAGTACGGGGCCATCGGCACCACGGCCGGCGCCGCCTATATTCTCTATCTGAAAGACGCGATGCGGAACAACAAGCCTTACGACGTGTTTGTGCGCGAGCTCATCTCCTCGAAAGGCCGGCCATGGGAGAACGGCGCCATTGGCTATTACATGCGCGACAACCGCATGCCACTGGACAATTTTGCCAACACCGCGCGCATCTTCCTCGGCACGCGCATCGAGTGCGCGCAGTGCCACAATCATCCCTTCGACAAGTGGACGCAGATGCAGTTCTTCCAGATGGCCGCGTTCACCTACGGCAATGAAATCAAAGGCTACCCCAGCCCCGGGTTCGTCGGCGCGCAAGCGCTCGTCTCGCCCAAGCGCAAGGAACTGGAGGCGCGTCACCCCGAACTGGCCGGCATGAGGCCCGCCGCGATGGCCAAGTCACCGGATCCCGAAGTGAGCCGCTTCGGATTCGTCAGCCAGGCGGTGAACGATGTCGGCGTGCTCTCGATGGGCGGTGTCGGCGTGACCAACAACCCCGAGGTGCGGCTCCAGCTTCCGCACGATTACCAATACAAGGACGCAGATCCGAAAAGCGAAGTCATGCCTGTCGCCATGATGGGCCGCGCCGTCGAGTGCAAACCCGGCGAGAGCAATCCCGAAGCCTACGCGCGCTGGATGACCTCCCCGGAGAACCCGCGCTTCACCACCGTCATCGCCAACCGCCTGTGGAAGATGGCCTTCGGGCTCGCGCTCATCGAGCCGCTCGATGAAATGCTGGACAGCACCGTCTCCGCGAATCCCAAGCTCATGCAGTATCTCGAAGGGCTCGTACGCGACAGTGGCTACGACATGAAGGCCTGCCTGCGCGTCATCTTCAATACCCGCGCGTATCAGGGCGCTTCGTGGAAGGAAGAGGTCCAACCAGGCACCGAGTATCATTTCACCGGTCCTGTGCTGCGCCGCATGAGCGCGGAGCAGATGTGGGATTCGTTTGTCACGCTCGTCACGCTGCAACCCGATGCGCGCAACAAGAGCGTCGATGACAATTTGAAATCGAAGGTGGTCAAGGCCGGCAAGCTGATTGACGCGCTCGGCACGCTCACGCCCGAGGAAGTCTATCTGGGCTCCGCTGCCGCCGCGGAAGGCTATCGCACCACCACCGAAACCGTGGAACGTCTTGGAGCGGAGATGGCAAAGGCGCGCGCGGCCGGAGATCAGGCCACCGCGGATGCGCTGGCGCACACGATTTATCGCCTCGGGTCCGGTGGCCGCCGGGTGCTGGGCCAGACCGTGTTTGAACCCGCGGTGCGGCGCCTCGCCGACAAGATCGAAGGCAAATTGTCCGCGCCGAACGCGTTCACCGACAACCCGCCGCGCATCGCGTCCGATGCCCTGATCAAGCTCACCGCCGTGGGCAATCCTGGCGATGAAGCCAACAATTTCGAAGTCAAAGGCTATGACAAGAGCGACAAGACCCCCGAGCAATTGGAGGCGGAACTCGAACTGGAGGAAAGGGCCTACAGGGCAGACCTGAACTACTACCACGTGCCTGAGGCGAAGCAGCAGGCGCTCATCAAGATGCATCGCGGCATGAAGGCCACCTGGACGCGCGCCGACGACCACCTCAGCCCCGCCTACCGCGGCCACTACCTGCGCATCTTCGGCCAGAGCGATCGTATGCTCATCGAGAACTCCAGCCGCGACGCCTCCATCGCCATGGCGCTCACCATGATGAACAGCGATCTCCTCGCCGGAGTGATGAGTCCCTCTTCCCAACTCATGCTGGCGATCGATCGCACCACCGATCCCGACTCCAGGTTCGATACGGTTTACCTCGCGCTCCTCGCGCGCAAACCCACTGCCCACGAGCGTTCTACCTGGGAAAAGGCCCGGGCCGACGGTCTCGATTCGATGGAGGCCCTCATCTACGCCCTCATCAACACCCGCCGATTCATCTTCAACCCCTAATCCACCCATGAACCTCCATCGCGCTGACGTCCTCACCCGCCGCAACTTCATCGCCCGCACCGCCAGCAGCCTGCTCGGCGTGGGATTGCTGCCGGGCATCTTCACGGGTAAAGCCCATGCCGCCTTCGAGGGCGCGTCGAAACTCAAGCAGGTCGCCACGGCGCGGAATGTCATCTACCTCTACATGTCCGGCGGCATGAGCCACCTCGATACGTTCGATCCCAAGGAGGAAGGCAGCGCCGTGATGGGGCCGGTCAAGCCGATCAAGACCAGCGCGGACGGCGTGCGCATCAGCCAGTATCTGCCGCAGCTCGCGCAGCAGATGCATCACGTCGCGTGCATCAATTCCATCTCATCCACCGCCGGCGCGCACGAAGGCGGTAACTACGCGATGCACACCAGCTACATCCTGCGCGGCACCATCCGGCATCCCTCGCTCGGCGCGTGGCTCAGCATGCTCCAGGGCGGCGGCAACGGCACGCTGCCCAATCACGTCTATATCGGCAACGACAGCAACCATCCCGGCGCAGGCTACTTCCCCGCCGTGTATACGCCGCTCTTCGTCAACAATCCCGAGGGCGGCATCGCCAATGTCAACGGCTTCAAGGGCCTGACCGAAGACGGCTTCAAGAAACGCATGGCCCTCAGCGCCGCCCTCGATGAAGATTTCGTCACCGAATTCCCGCAGCGAAAGGTCAAAGCCTTCTCGGACATGTATGACGGCGCGGTCAAGATGATGAAAAGCGAAGATCTCGTGGCATTCGACCTCACGCAGGAGAGCGACAAGATGCGCGATGGCTATGGCCGCAATCCTTTCGGCCAGGGCTGCCTCCTGGCCCGCCGATTGGTCGAGCGCGGCGTGCGCTTTGCCGAAGTCAGCCACGGCTACTGGGACACGCATGCCAACAATTTCGTCGGCACCCCCGACCTCTGCGACACGCTCGACCGCGCGCTCTCCATGCTCCTGCGCGATCTGCATTCCCGCGGCCTGCTCAACGAAACCCTCATCGTCCTCGCGACCGAGTTCGGTCGCACGCCCGACATCAATCAAAACATCGGCCGCGATCACTACCCCAAAGCGTTCTGCGGCATCATGGCCGGCGGCGGCATCGCCGGAGGCCAGGTCTACGGCAAGACCGACACCGAAGGCCGTGAAGTCATCGAAAACAAGGTCACCATCCCGGATTACAACGCCACGATGGCCTACGCCCTCGGCCTGCCGCTCGACCAGGTGATCTTCTCGCCCAGCATGCGCCCCTTTACCGTCTGCGACAAAGGCCAGCCGATCACGAGCCTCTTCGGCTGAGCCCGCATCGCCGTTTGCCCGGATAGAGTGGGCGTCCCGCCCGCCGGTTCAGGCGTCCCGCGTGAACCTCCGCAAAAGCGCAACGTCCACACCGAGCTAGGTGCCCGAGCCTGGCGAGCGAACACCCTCGGAAGCCCCCTGCCGGCAAGCAATCTACCGCCTCACGGTGGTGAATCGATCCGACCTTACGCCTCAGGCTTGAGCACCCGTCCGAGAAACAGGATCGCTCCCGTCGCCCGGTCGCGGATCAGAAAAACAAACGGCCGGTCCGCGCGGAAGCTCGGGACGAACGGCCAACTGCTCGGCGCCGCCGATCCGGCCATGATGCCCACTACCGTCGCGGCTGCCGCCTCCGTGCCCTTTTCGTTCACATCGATGAACGCGTCATGCTGCACCAGCCCGATGAAAAGCTCCTTCGTGGCGCTGATGCCGTCAAATTGCGCCGCCCTGAAGTCGAACGCGCGGGGCATACCCATCGACATGAGCGGCTCATTGAGGTTGTAGGACGTCTTGAATGTGAACTTCGGAAGGGCGACGTTGGTTTTGCGGTTCACGAGCCTGCTGGTCCACTCGCGCACTTTATCGGCGGTCAGCATCTTCTCCAGCGTGGGCAGCCCGTCGGGGGATTGCGGCGCGAAGATCGTCATTACCATGCCGTCGCCTTTGTAAGGCAGTTCGGCAATGAGGAAGCCATTTTTGTCCGGATAGCACTCCGCGGGTTTTGTCCCGAGGGAAACCCGGTTGGGCGTGGCGAAGGGAGATCCGTCGCCGTTGCACGCTGTGTACGACACGTGTTCCATGTTCCGCTGGTTCATCATGGGAACTCGGGACTTGCCTCCGGGCGCTGAGAAATCCGCGGGCTCGGTGCTCCGCGTTTCGAACGGTTCCTGCCACGTGCCTTTGAAGTAGATCGCGTTCACCAGCACCAGCCGTGTCGCCGCGGGAAGCGACTGCGGCGCGAGCATGTCCTTGATCTTGTCTTTCGTCCGGTCGGCGATCCAACTGTTGATCTCTTTGCGGACTCCGTCGGCGTTATGAATAAAATCCGCCGGCATGGGCCCGGTCGCGTAGTGTCGCGAGACTGAGGTGACGTAATCCCTTTCGAAGGGATACGTTTTCTCGCCCCAGAGGGCGTTGGCCGTCGTCAGCTCGTAGCCGGGCAGCCTGGCGACGAGGGCGTCGAATTGCGCGCCGAGATTGCGCGTTTTCTCGACCTGCGCCCGGTAGGCGGCCCAGTCCGGATTTTTTCCCCGCCTGATCCCTTCCGCCACCGCGACCTCGGCCCCGAGCTCTTTTCGCAGCGTGTCGATTTGGGCCGCCAGTTCCGGGGGTACCGGCTTTTCCGCAAACCGGCGTGTCAGTGATTCCACGCCGGCGTGCAATGGCGTCTCATCCCAGGGGCGCGTTTTTGCGTCCGCACCCGTGCGGCGCCACTGCGTGGGGTATCGCAACACCGTGCCCATCTGCTCGGCGGTCTCTCCGTTCGCGCCTTCGGCAACCATGTCGAGCGCGGTCGTGATCGAGTAAGGCGAGAAGAACAGATTCTTCCCGTCCTGATTCTTGTCCGCGGCGAGCTTTGTGTAGAGATCGAAGGCAAACGCGTTGTTCGCCTCGACGATAGGCATGCGACCGTCGGCTGGTTCGCTCGCCCCCATCAGCTTCATTGTCATCAGCGCGATGGCCAGGAATCCCAGAATGGTCCTGTCGCGCCCGCAGAACCGTGGCCAATCAGAACGCCGTTCGCCGTCGGATAGTGAGAGCGACCAGAGGGAATGAGGGGCCGAGAGAAAATGAAGTTTGCTGAAGACGCTGCTCCAGACGGCAGGTTGCCGGGGCCGAATTTTTGTCGCGGGCAGATCCATAGGCGCATTCGTTACCTTCGAGCATCATCCTCCATTCCGCATTGCCAAGCAATTTTCGATAGTAGCTCTTTAAGGGTTGCTGATCGACGGCTCGTCAAGCGGTCAATGAATCGGAAACCAAATGCTCGCAGTGATGTTAAAGCTCGTGCAACCCTTCACTTGCCAAGTTCCCCCATGACACTCGCGATCCGATTCATTGCCGGCGCCCTTCTCACCGTCCTCGCCCTGTCCTCGCAGGGCGTCGCCGCGGAACCGACCCGTCCGAATATTGTCATCATCCTCGCCGACGATCTCGGCTACGGCGATCTCGGGTGCTACGGGCATCCGAAATTCAAGACACCGAATCTGGATCGCATGGCCGCGGAGGGTGCGAAGCTTACCCAGTTCGAATGCCCCATGTCGTATTGCGCACCGACACGGGCGTCGCTCATGACGGGGCGCTATCCGTTTCGCTGTGGCCTGAATCAAAACCCGGCACCTGATGGGCGGCCAGAGGAGGACGGCTTGCACTTGCCGGAGAGCGAGATCACGCTCGCGCAGTTACTGAAAGGCGCGGGCTACGTGACGGGGATGATTGGCAAGTGGCACCTCGGCCACGCGAAGCCCGAATGGCTGCCGACCCACCGCGGCTTCGACGAGTATTTTGGGATTCCGTACTCGAACGATATGCGACCGGTGCAATTGCTCGAAGGCGACCGGCGCGTCGAGTACCCAGTCGTGCAGGCGACACTCACGGAGCGCTACACGGCGCGGGCGATCGATTTTATCGAGCGTAACCGGGCGCGCCCATTTTTCCTCTACCTGCCGCACGCCATGCCGCACAAACCGCTCGCGGCATCGGAAGACTTCTACAAGAAAAGCGGCGCTGGCCTTTACGGTGACGTGGTCGCGGAACTCGACTGGAGCGTCGGGCAGGTGCTCGCGAAACTGAAGACGCTGGGCCTCGCCGAGAGCACCTTCGTGGTCTTCACGAGCGACAATGGTGCGATGTTCGGTGGCAGCACAGGCGGGTTGCGCGGGATGAAGGCCAGCTCCTTCGAGGGCGGGTACCGTGTGCCGTGTCTCGCGTGGTGGCCGGGGAAAATTCCGGCGGGGCACCTCAGCGCGCAGCCTGCTGTGATGATGGATTTGTTCGGGACGGCCCTGGGCATCACCGGCGTCGCGCCGCCGGCGGATCGGGTCATCGACGGGCGCGACATACTCCCCCTGTTTACGAGCGACGCGAAAAGCCCGCACGAGGTGATCTTCGGTCAGCAGGCTGCCCGCCTCGCCACGGTGCGCGACGCGAGGTGGAAGTTGCACGTGCTCGCGCCGGGGATCGGGCTGGCCAGTTTTTACAAGCCCGGCGTGCGCTGGATCGATCCGCGCGGCCCGGATGGGGTGACCATCCTTGCTCCTTACGAGCAAGCCCAACCGATCGAACACCCCGGCCTGAGCACCGGCGACCCTGCCGGACCAATGATGCTCTTCGATCTCGAAACGGACCCGGGCGAACAACACAATGTGGCCACCGCGAATCCCGAGATCGTCGCCCGCCTCAAAGCCGCCTACGACGAGATGAACCAACAAGTGCCGGTGCCGCCGGCAAAATCACCTCCGAAAGTTCCATGAAACCTTCCCTCCTCTCCATCCTGAGTCTCGGGCTCGCGTTTGTGGCCGGCGCTGCGGACTCGATCAAACCCGGTGAAGTCATTGTCGAGCGTCCGACGTTGGTGTGCCTGGGTTTCCGCTGGCAGATCGAGGGCGACGACAACCGCAATGCCGCGGTCGAAGTCGCCTATCGGGCGAAGGGCGCCAGCGAATGGCGCGCGGCGATGCCACTCCTGCGGCTCAAGGGGGAGGTCGTCGCGCAGGATGATCCCGGGAGCCGATGGACGGCGCCGAATATTTTCGCCGGCAGCATCCTCGATCTCACGCCCGCCACGGAATACGAGGTAAAGCTGACGCTCCACGATCCCGATGGCGGCGATGCGGAGAAATTGCTCACGTCGAAAACGCGGGGCGAACCGGTGGCCTTCGATGGCGGACGCAAACTGCATGTTTATCCATCAGAATTTGCCGGCACAAAGGATACCCCGGCATTCACGGGATTGGCGGCGGCTTACGCAGAAGCACAACCTGGCGATATTATTCTCGTGCATCGCGGGGTTTACACCGTGCCTGAGGCGGACAAGAAAGATCGTGCGGACTATGTGCTCGACAAGGCGGCGAGCGTGGAACGGCCGATCGTCATTCGCGCGGCGGGCGACGGAGAAGCGGTGTTCGATGGCACGGGTGCGCTGAAGCTCTTCAGTTGCGAGGCGGCAGAGCATCACTTTTTCGAAGGCCTCACGTGCCGCAAGGCGGAGCACCTATTCTACGCCGGCCGGACCCGCGGTGCGCAGGGTCTCGTGTTTCGGCGGTGCAAGTTCGAAGAATCCGGTTATCCCATTTTCGCGCTGCACGGCAGTTGCCGTGATTTTTACGTGGCGGATTGCGAGTTCATCGGGACGCACCCCGAGTGGCATCCTCACAGTGAACGCAAGAACGACAGCCACGCGGTCTGGCTGCAAGGCCAGGGCCACGTCGTGTGTCACAACCGCATTCGTGACTACTGGGACGGTGTGGATCTCTACGGCAAGGAACCCGGCACTGACCCGGCGCTCTGGAACTGCGCGGTGGACATTTACGAAAACGAATTCAGCGGTTGCGCGGACGACGCCATCGAACTCGATTACGGTCTCCACAACATCCGCGCATTCCGGAATCTCATCTGGAATGTCTTCGACGGCATTTCGCTCCAGCCCGTCTTCGGCGGTCCGGCTTATGTGTGGCGCAATGTCATCTTCAACTGCACGCGCAATCCCTTCAAGCCCAACGTCCATCCCTCTGGTCTGTTGATCGTGAACAACACGTTCATCGCCTCGGGAAGCGCGGGGACGTTTGCCCCGCTGTGGCAAAATGCGCGCCTGCTCAACAATCTCTTCCTCGGCAGCGGCGACGATGCCGCGCACGTTATTTCCAGCGGCACACCCACACCCGAGACGAGCCTGATGGACTACAACGGTTGGCGTTGGTTTGAACCGAAAACTCCGGCCAACGGCAAACGCTCTTTTCCCATCTTCTGGCGTTTCAACCAGCCGGTGAAGAGCCCGCGCTTCAACAAGATGGTCAAGGAATGGAGCTACGAAACGCTGGCGGAATTGGCGGATCATACTGGTCACGAACGCCACGGCGTGGTGCTGGATTATGACATCTTCGAGAAGTGCGAAAAGCCGACTGGAGAAAACACGCCGTTCCCTGCGCTCGACCTGCGCCTGCGGGCCGGCAGCAAAGCCGTGGACGCCGGCCTCGCGTTGCCGAATCTCACCGACGGCTCCGCTGGGGCGGGGCCGGACCTCGGCGCGCTGGAGTTTGGTGCACCGGTGCCGCACTACGGCCCCCGGGCTCCTGCGACCCCGCCATGAAGCCACGGCACGGGATGGCGGGCGTTTTGGTCATGCCCGCGGTTGGCAGGCCCCGCCGGCGGGCATAGGCATCAACTTAAGCGAATTCGGCACATTTCCCGTCTAGTTGGGTTGGAATCGGTCAAGATGCTGCACAGAGAAATCTGAGGTATTGAGATCAGCGCAAGCGCCGTCCACAATTTTGTCATCCTGAGCGGAGCGGGGAAGTATGGGCGCAGTCGAAGGACCTCCAATTTCCGTGGGTTCCTGCGCGGAGCCACTGGAAAGTTCCCGACAAATTACTGGATCGCTACCGTTGACGCACATGCGGGACTGGCGCGTCCCGCGGGCGAAACTGAGGCAAAGAAATGTCCGAAACTCGCGTTCGAACGCTGTTATCCGCAAAGGACGTTTGCGCTGAAGTTCCATTGACGAAGCCGTCGAACCCCTGAGGTCAAACTTCCGCAGCCAATCCCGCCTATGAAGTTCATCCCTATCTTTCTTCTCACGACGCTCGTCCTGGCGGCCACGGCTGTCCAGACGCGCGCCGCCGATCAGTCGAAGCCGAACATTGTTTTCATCCTCGCGGACGATCAGGGGATGGACGGGGTGGCCTGCTATGGGGCAGACCGATACAAGGGCAAGACATCGAACATTGACTCACTGGCGCAAGGCGGAATCCGGTTCACGCAGTGCTTTGCAAACCCGCTGTGCGGGCCCTCGCGTTGCACACTCATGACCGGCCGCTACGTCTTTCGCACCGGGGGTACGACCAATAACAATGCCGGCCAGCCGTCGCCATCCAAGGAAGTCTGTATTGCGAAGGTCCTCAAGCAGGTGGGCTACGCGACCGCGCAAGCCGGCAAGTGGCGGCAGATGGGCGCGACGCCGGGGGATTGGGGGTTTGACGAATACCTCACCGATCAGACCGCGAGCGGGTGGTACTGGCAGGATACCTATCTCAAGAACGGCCAGCAGATGCGCGCCGAGAAGGACGCGTATCAGCCCGACATTATGCACGCGTTTGCGCTCGATTTCATCCGGCGGCACAAGGACGGGCCGTTTTTCCTCTACTACGCCAGCCACCTGGTGCATCGCCCCATCCAGCGGACGCCGGATAGCAAGCCGGGAGGCAACGTTTACGAAGAGGATACCAACTATCTCGACAAACAGGTCGGCGAGATCGTGGCGGAGATCGACAAGCTGGGCCTGCGCGAAAAGACGCTCATTGTCTATTCCGGCGACAACGGCACCAAGGGCGAGGCGGCTCCCATCGGCGGACGGATCGTTCATGGAGAAAAGGGCTCGCTGTTCGAAGGTGGCAGCCGTGTGCCCTTGATCGCGAATTGGAAAGGCGTGACCCCTGCGGGCAAGGTGCTCGACGATCTCGTGGACTTTTCAGATTTCTTTTCCACGTTCGCCGCGGTCGGTGGCGCGAAGTTACCCGAGGGTGTGACGATCGATGGGCGCAGCTTTGCGCCGCAATTGCGTGGCGAAAAAGGGACGCCGCGCGATTGGGTGTTTGTCCAACTCGGGAGCGGATGGTATGCGCGAGAGCAGGGGTGGAAACTCACCGAGAGCGGAGCGCTCTTCGACATGGCGGATGCGCCCTTCGTGGAAAAACCTGTTCCAGCGGACGCGCCGTCCGAAGCCGCGACCGCGGCCCGGCAGCGTTTGCAAGCTGTCCTCACAAAGCTGAATCCGGGTGGAACTGAGAATCCTGCTCAAGCCGGCAACCCGCGCCGGGCGCTCCGCTTGGAACGGAGGGCTGCCGCTGGGGCGGCTGCGAGTGGATCGGCGCCGCAGACGCCCGCGCCTCCGGCATCGGCGCCCTCACCCGCGGCAAAGTGAATGGGAAAGCCGCGGCGATTTGCCGGCGCGGCGCTCGTTGATTCTTCGATCCGTGGCTACGCCAGCGTCGAATCAATCCACCCCACGAGATCGCGCTTGGGCGCGAAGCCGGCGCGCTGGCCGATGGGGGCGCCACCCTGGAAGAGGACAAGATTCGGGACCGACGTGATCCGAAACCGCGACGCGAATTGCGGATCGTTGCCGGCGTTGAATTTGTAGATGCGCAACTTCTCCGGTCGCTCCGCGGCGATCTCGCTGAGCACCGGAATCAGGGCATCGCACCAACTGCATCCGTCCGAATAGAATTCGACCAGTACCGGAATGGCGCTGGTGGTGACTTGCGTGTCAAATTGCGAGGCATTGATTTGAGAGATCATGCCGGACGCTGACACTGCCTGATCACGACGTAAACCGGTGCGCGCGTCATAAGCGCGAAATGGGGATGCCTGCTGGAAAGAGCGTCACCTATTTCGTGGCATCGCCCGGAGGCGTCGCGCGCAGGGGCGGCGGCGTTGGCACGACACTGGGCTTTGAGCGGAAACAGCCGCCGCTGCTAAAGGCCTGCCAGCCAGTGCGCAGCCAGCGGATCAATGAGGCGGCGAGCCATAGAGCCCACGCGAGCATGAAGAACCGATACCACCAGATGGAGATCGACACACAGCCGGGGCGTGGAAGGACGTTTGTCGAACGTGCCTGGAACCAGCGGAGCAGGGTTGACGAGGAGCCGTTGCCGCTAACGAACATCTCGGGTCTCCCGAGCAGACCTTCACCGACGGCCGTTACGAGAATGCCGAGGGCGGCGACGGTCAGCGCGATGAGAAATAGCTGCAACGTATTGTAGCTGCCGCGGCCAAGATTTTGATACGAATCGCCGCCGCGCCACACGAGGAAGAAGAGCCAGGCGACAACGACGAGGGCGGCGGGCAGCGGCACTTGCGTGAGGCCGATGACCAGCAGCATCCACTCGAGCGTGCGCAACGGCGACCGGGCGGCGCGCCCCAGCGCGACGGCGGCCAGCAACGAGCAAATGAGGATGCCCCAGAAGCGAAGCGCCGGCCCGCGCCGCGGCCCATCGACCCAGAGCACCCAGCGATCTTCAGGGACGTTGAGGATCGTCTGCACGTTGGCGCTTTGGACCGGCAGGCGCACCTCGACTGCGTGCGCGCGCATGCCGAGGGCGACGTTCGCTTTCCAGGCGATGCTCACGGTCTGTTCGCCCGGGTGCACCGGGATGACGAGCTTGTTGCCGTCCTTGCGCACGGGGATGGATGCGCCGTCACGCGACAACGCGGTGACCTCGCTGTCGGCGGGCAACTCGACGAGGAAGTCTTCGCCCAGGCTGCAACGCAGCGAGAGGTCGAGCTTCGAGGCGCGCTGGCGACTGCCGAGCGAGATCTCATGTGTGCAACGGCTCACGGTAACGGTCGCGCCGGCGATGGCCTCTGGCCGGCTGATCGCGAGTTCCACACTTTCACCCGGCCATGGCTGCCACACGGGCACGAGGTCGGCGCTGGTGGATTCGAAGATCGGCGGGAGCCCGGCAAGGGCGACGTTCCAGACCGGTGACGCGTTCAGGCGCCACCGCTCGACCCATGCATCGTCGGCGCGCGTCGCGAGCTTGAGAGTGTTTGTCACAGCGAGCGTGCTTTCCCAATTGAAGGTCCGCTGCTGCGCGCCGAAGCGTACTTCGATGAAGCCGTCCTTTACGATCGCGTTGGCGGAGATGACGTTCTCGCCTGGAACCAGTGGCACCCGGAGCGCGACGGCCTTTCCGCCGGCGGAAAGCCGCGTCACTGTCGTGTGGATCTGCCAGATGAGGCCAAATTCGAGACTGCGATCGATCGCGACGATCGTCTGGACCTCCTGCCGGTCATAACTGGCCGTGCCGGCTTCGGCTTTCTGCTTCAAGGCGAAGAGGATCTGTGCCTCGGGCACGCCGTCGGGCTTTACCCCGGTGAAGGTCCAGCCGGGCGCGTCGATCTTCACCTGCCGCGGCTTGAGGAGGTAAGTCCACTCCCACTCGGTGACGGTGGCGAGAGAACCCTCGACGCGCACGTGGTGGACGCCGGCGTCGATCAAGAGCCACAGGTAACCGTCGTCGCGGCGCATGGCGACCTCGGGCCTGTCGTCGACGAGGACGGTCACCGGCGACCAGCCGGGCAGGCGCCCCGGCAGTGGGACCGCGGTGCGGATCGCGGTGTGAACGGTGGCGTCGATCGTGATCTTGCGCTCGTTGAGCGAGAGTTCCACGGACGGGATGTCGGCAGCCGTAGGGTAAGCGTCGGAGACTTCGAGCAAGCGCTCGCGGAGTTTCTCGAGCGTGGCCTGATCGGGAATCGCTGTCTGGGCCGAGGCGTTCCCAACCGTCCAAAAAAAGAGCAGCGTCGCGGCTGCCTTTCCCACGGTCCGAGACACCCCGCTCCCGAGTTTTCGCGCCCCGAAGAGCACGGCGGTGAGCGTGAGTAGCAGGACAACCCGCAGCGCGGTCAGCATGCGCTCGACGGCTAGCGAAATGAGAATGGGCTTCACTTTTTGGGAATCGGTGACTGGGCCATTCCATCCAAAACTGACCTGCCGCCATTTCCACTCCGGGACGCCCGGCCCCGTCTGGATTCGGGCCCTCGCGTCGTAGCTCAGGTTTTCACCGGAGGAAGTTCGCCTTGCGCCAGCCGACCAACTCGCACCCAAACCGAAGCTACCGCCGGCCGGAGCGGCGACAGTGCGGCCCGGAGTGACGATCGCATCGATGAGATCCAATTGGTCCTGTGTGTTGCGGACGATCAGGCGGCTGGTGGCCTGTATGAAGACAGCGGATGATTCCCCATTGAAAACCACTCCGTTTGCCACCAGCCATCCCCTGGCCGAATCCGCACCACCAGGGATGAGGGAGGGAGGGATTTTCCACTCCTTTGTCACGAGCACATCCGTGCTCTCACTGAGCGGCATAATGACGACAGCGTTCGGCTCGACTTTGAACTTCATGTTCGCCAGACCCGTGACGTACTTGAGGGCCTCTCCCAGCGGGATATTGGTCAACGACACGGTGATGCGGGCGTCTTCCGGGCGGACTGAATCCAAACCCGGAATGCCAGGCACTGCTGGGTTTTCGTCCAATTTAAGCACGATCTTGAATCCTCTTTCTTCGGGCGGGGAATCGGTGTCCAACTCGACAGATTTCATCTTCAGGAATTCGACCGCTTCGCGAATGGTTGCCTCGCGAAACTCAAGCTTTGGGATAATGATTCGGTCGAGTTTTCGGTAGACGGCGCTATCCAGGCCGGGAGCCGCGGCAGATGCGGACGGGACCGACTCCGAAAAATCCCGTGCTTCGGATTGATCCTCGAAGGCGATGACTCCGAACGGATTTACCCAATCCTCCATGCTGGCAATTTCCAACTGAGGATAGAGTGCCTGCTGCACCTGGCGGGCGACAAACGGGACGAGCGAGAGAATGAAGAGCGCGATGACAATCCATTTTCCGGTCCCGAGAATCCGCCGGCCCCAGCCATCAGGAACCACACGCTGTAGGGCGAGCGGAACGAGCAGGATCAGCCACAGATAGCGCGGTGCGCCGGGTTCGTGATAGGAGAGTCCAAAGGCGACAAAAGCCAGCAGACCCGCGCCGATACCCCATAGGCGGAAAACCGCGAGGGAGAAGATGAGCAGGAGGAAGAGATCGAGCAGCGTCCACGCGGTGAGCCAGTCGCCGCGCACCCAATCCGCGCCGAAGAGCGCGAACAGTCGCCAGCCGGGCGGAAGGTTGAGTGTGACGTTGAGGCCATCGGCATCCGAACGCCATCCGGTGGCGGGAAGTTCCTTCGCCCGCTCCATGCGACCGGTGGCTTCGAGGTTGAGATTGCGCGTGCGGATCTCCACGCCCGAGGCATCGTTCTTTGGATTGCGCGTGATGAGCTGACCCTGACCGCCGCTGCGCACCGAGCCCAGATCCTGTCCCACCGCCGCGTCGAGCCGCCAGATCTGCTGCATGGCGCCCGAGATGCGATCGCGGAAGGTGAGTCCGCCTCCGTCATCATCGAGCCAGAGCTCGCGTGCAATCGTGAGCCCCGCGGCTTTTTGATCCCCCATGCCCCGCATGCGTTCCTCGATTCGGAACGATGTGGTGGTCTCCCACCGGTAGACCGGCAGACCATGCCACTTTTCCGGGAAAGTCGTTTGCGATGCATCGATGGAGGGCGCGCCGGCAATCTCGACGATGCGCAGGTCCGGCCGCGTCTGGAAGGCCACGAGCTCTTCGTCAACCGCCGGCTTGGCGCCGGGCGCATAGCGAATTTCCTTGGGGTTGTCGAAGCGGAACGCGTCCGCTTGCAAAGTCCATTTCCCTGCGCGTACCTGTGCCTTCATTCGGCCGGCGTCATCGATAGTGACCGGGATCAGGCTGTCGACCGCGGCAAGTTTCCAGCCCTCCGGGAGGATTGTGCCGAGGTCTTCCTCGCGACTCTTGCCGGCAACGGTCAGCTCGATCACCGTGCGCAGCCAGAGAGGAATGCCGTCTTCGAGCGAAGCGTAGAGCTTTACTGAGAGGAAGTTCTTGTCCGCTTCCTCCGTCGAGCCGTCGCGTTTAAGCCATAAAAAACCCTGCGTGTCCCAGACCGGCGCGTCCATCGGTTTGCCATCGATGACCAGCGCGACAAGGCCGATCTCACGCGGAATGCGGATGCGTTGCGGCACGTCGTTCCAGCGGTAGGCGCCTTCCAGGTGGTAGGTACCCGTTTTGAGGCGCACTGCCGGATTGGCTTCGTGTTCCAGTACCGCCAAAGGCGCTCCGTTCGAGCGGACATCGAGCGGCCACGCATCGCGATTTCCCGGCAGCGGCACCCACGTCTCGTGGAAGACGGTTACGACGAGATCGAATTTTCCGCCCGCGTGTTCCGCCTGGAGGCCGAAACGCGACGGCCAAAAGCACAGGTGCTTCTTCGCGTCGGAGTATGGCGTCGGGCAGAGGCGATGCTCGTCGCTCCATGTGGCCCACGTCTCCCACTGCTTGAGTGGCTCGGGGATTTGTTTCACGCTTGGATCGGGCTCCGGAGCCGCATCGCCGGGTGCGGAGAGCGTTGCCAAAGCGGTGAGAACAACCAAACCGCGAGCGAGGAGCCTTGGAGTCTTCATAGTGGGGGTGTTAGGCCGCTGCGATTGAATAGACTGGGGTGCGGATACGCCAGAATTCAATATCTACCATCCGTTCGAGAGACAATTGCCCCAGGCTCAAACGCCATGCGAGCCGCTGCGTGTCTGGGACACACAGCGGCTCGGAGCGGAATGTTGCCGCGCGCCGACTAGTGGAGGAAGTGCTCCCAGTCGCGGATGGCGTGGTGATTGCGGATGAGCACGCTCGCCGGCACCACCCTGGGTGCGGTCGGCTGCTTGCGCAGGCGCAGGCCGGCTTCGTGGGGCAGGCGATTGGCCTTCCGCGAGTTCACCTCGCAGTGGGCCAGGACGCAGTTGTCCCACGAAGTCTTGCCGCCACGCGAGCGCGGCACGACGTGGTCGATGTTGCCTTCCTTGGGCGAGAGCTTGCGGCCGGTGTACTGGCAGATCCCGCCGTCGCGTTCCCAGATGCCTCGCGCGCCGAAGCGCGGGCGGCGCAGCGGCACTCGGGCATAATTGGCGGCGACGATGACGGTCGGCACACGGACAGGGCCGCGCGGCGTGTTCACCGCGTTGTCCTGCTCGCGCACGGGCAGTTTCAGCCACTCGCTCCAGCGGACGGGCGCGATGTATTCGTCGCCCTGCACGTCGAGCGCGGTGGCGGCGCCGCTGGCGAGCATGCAGAAGGCCTCGGCGGGCGTCTTTACGTGGATGGCTTGCCAGTGCCGGTTCAGCACCAACACGGTTGATTTGTTCAGGATGTCGTTCATTGGAAAGTGGATGGTTGATAGTCACGTGGAGCGCTCGGGGTGGTGAATGGCAGCGTGGAAGCGCCACCATTCACCAGATCCGAATCAACTCGAGCGGATCAGTTTGCTCAATCCTCGGCGCGGTCGCCGGCGGGACACATTTTCACCAGCTTCGGGTCGAACTTTCCGAGGACATCGACCAGGTCGGTTTGCGCGGCCATGACGGCGTGGATGTCCTTGTAGACACCCGGCACCTCATCGAGGCCGGCGGAGAGCAGATCCACACCGCGTTCGGCGAGGAGCTTCCTGGTGCCGCCCCAGGTGAAGGACTGCATCGCCTTGGTACGGCTCATCACTCGGCCGGCGCCGTGCGATGCGCTCTGCAACGACTCGGGCGAACCCTTGCCGCGAACGACGTAGCCTGGTGAGGCCATCGAGCCGGGGATGATCCCCAGCACACCTACGCCCGCGGGCGTCGCGCCCTTGCGGTGGACGATCACTTCGCACTCTTCGCCCTGGACCACGTGGCGCTCCTTCCACGCGAAGTTGTGATGGTTCTCGATGTCGAGGATCACATCCGCACCGAGCTTGCGCGCGATGTGGCGATGGATGAGCGCGTGGTTCGCCGCGGCGTAGCGTCCCATCAGGTTCATGGCGGCCCAGTATTCCTGGCCGTCGGCGTCATCGAGCGAGAGCCACGCGAGGTGCTTGAGCTCCTTTGGCAGGTGCTCATGGCGGGCCATCGCGCGCTTGCTGTAGACGTCGCACACCTGGGCGCCGGCGCCCCGCGAACCCGAATGCGTGAGGAGCGCGAGGTATTCACCGGGAGCGAGGCTGGGACCTGTCTCCTGGAGACCAGTCGCCTCCTCCGCCGTAACGGTGAAAGCGCCGAACTCCACGAAGTGGTTGCCGGAGCCGCTCGTGCCGAGCTGCGACCACGCCTTGTCGCGTAGCCGCTGCGTCACGGGCGAGACGGTCCAGTCGTCGTCCATCACCTCGTGCTCGCGGCGCTGCTTGAAGCTGCACCCCATGCCGAAGCGCGTCTCGCTCTCGATGATATTGGCCAGGCGGTCGCGCTGGCCTGCGATGGCGTTGGCCTTGCGGTCATAGACGGTGAGCTTCATGCGGCAGGCGATGTCCACACCCACGGCGTAGGGAATCACGGCGTTGTCCGTCGCGAGCACGCCGCCGATTGGCAATCCATAACCCACGTGCGCGTCCGGCATGAGCGCGCCCGCCACCGCGACCGGCAGCGCGCACGCATTGGCCATCTGCTTCACGGCCTCGGCCTCGAGCCCTTCGCCCCACTGGCGCCATGGCGCGAGTTCCGCGCGCGGCGTGAAGGGCGGGCGATAGATGGTGCGAGCCAGGGGCGCGCGCAACGCATCGGCGAAGAATGCCGGCGGGTTGGCGACGATGTTGAAAATCTCCGTCTCGAGTTGCGCACCGTCGTGCCCCTGCGCGATGAAGTTCTGGATGAACTCGTGCGCGAGCTGGATCGGAGCGCCGGCTGGCACGCCGAGTTGGATGAGGTCCTTGGTGTTCATGATGATGGTTCTGTAAAAAATGGGGCGAGGCGTGTGGGCACACTACGAGCGGGCAGCGGTGTTCGTTCTCTTTTGTCGCGGGAAATTCAGGTTGGGGAGAATTCCGAGTTCGTGCTAGGTTCGCTCCATGACGCTGAAACAACAGATTCATAGTCTCGTTGATGAGCTGCCGGATGATTCTCCGCTGCTCATGGAAGTGCGCGAAACCTTAAAGATGAATCACGCCATCGGCGAGGCGATGGAAGATTTGCGCGAAGGCCGCACCTACAGCGCGGGAGAATTCATGGCGAGAGTGCAGGAACGATGGCCCCGGAAAAGTTCCGCGTAATTTTCACCCAGAGCGCCTGGGTCGATCTCGAGGAAATCGCTGCTTACTGGGCGCGGCGCGATGAGCCCGAGCGTGGCGTCCAATACGCGCGCGATCTGCCTTCTGAAGCGATCGACGTGCTGAGCGCGCCCGTCGCGGCGGGTGCCGGGCGCTATCTGCGTCACACGGCCTACCCGCATGCGCAGGAGTTGCCCGTCTTTAAGCGGTCCTATCGCATCCTTTACGTCGTGAAGAAAGAAGATGGTATCGTTGAGGTGCTGCGTTTTTGGCACAGTCGTCGGGATGAACCATTTCGTGACTGACAGATGCGAAAAGTGAATGACCGTCATCGACAAGTCGAGTTTGCACCTTGAGCGTCGGCCGATTACAAATCGCGAATTCATTGCCCGTTCCATGACTCGAAAGAAGAAGCAGCAGTCTGACAGCAAAATCATCATTCCACCGGCGCACGATTGGCGCACGACCGATGTCGATGAGATCAATCGGCGCCGGCTGCGGGCGCGCAACGAACGTTTTCACATCACCAACACTGATCCGCGCGAACCGGTGCATTCTCGGTTCCAAGTGAAGAGTGCCAACGGGATGAAATACTCCGTGGAGATTCGCGATGTGGCTGGGCGGCAGTTTGCGTGTACTTGCGTCGACTTTTCCGTCAACAGCCTTGGCACGTGTAAACATGTCGAAGCGGTGCTGCTTCAGCTTGAAGTACGTTTGAAGAAGGAGTTCAAGATGGAAGTCGAGCGGGGACCGCAGAGCCTCTACGTCGTGCCGGACCCGCTTTATGGCGTGCTGCGGTTGAAGGGAGATCGGGCGCTGCTCCCTCGCGGATTGCGTTCGTGGTTCGCGGCTGACGGCGCCCTGCTGGCCGACCACTCGCCGGAGGAACTGGTGGAACGGCTGTGCGAAGACGGAAGAGGAGGGACACCAACGATCCAGATTTCGCAGGAAGTGGGACCATGGCTCGAGGCCTGTCAGCAGGCGGCGGAGCGGCGAACGATGCGCTATGAGTATGAGCAAAAGGTTCAGAGCGGCCAATGGCCCGTGCACGAAACTCTCTCACCGCTCTTTCCTTATCAGCGCGAGGGCATGCTCCATCTTGCCTTTTCCGAGCGCGCCCTGCTGGCCGACGAGATGGGTTTGGGCAAGACGATCCAGGCCATCGCGGCCTGTGCGCTCCTGCATCGACTCGGCAAGGCGAGGCGCGTCCTCGTCATCACGCCCGCCTCGCTCAAGACAGAATGGGAGGAGCAAATTCAGCGTTTCACGACGCTGGACTATCAACTCGTCTTTGGCGGGCGGCTGCCCCGCTTGCGGTGCTATCGGGAAAACGCGCCGTTTTTCACGGTCGCCAATTTCGAACAGATGGTGAGGGACGCGCTTGATGTGAATGAACGGCTGCGCCCCGACATCATCGTGCTCGACGAAGCGCAACGCATCAAAAACTGGAACACCAAGACTTCCCAGGCCGTCAAGCGATTGCGCAGCCGCTACGCTTTCGTGCTCACCGGCACGCCGATCGAAAATCGCATCGACGAACTGCATTCGCTGATGAATTTCCTCGATCCCTCGGTGTTGGGCTCACTCTTCCGGTTCAATCGCGACTTCTACATGCTCGACGAGCGCGGCAAGCCGGAGGGGTATCGCAACCTCGACGTCCTGCACGAGCGGATCAGGCCTTATCTGCTGCGCCGGCGCAAAGCCGACGTGGAGACGGAGCTCCCCGCGCGCACGGACCGCAATTTTTTTGTGCCGCTCAGCCCCCAGCAAAACGACACCTATGGAGCGCATGAAGCGCAGGTGTCCCGCCTCGTGCACGCGGCGAAGCGCCGTCCGCTCACACAACAGGAGCAGGACAAGCTGATGCGCGAACTCGCGATGATGCGCATGATCTGCGACACGAATTTCATCCTCGATCCGAACGACCGAACGTGTCCGAAACTGGCTGAGCTGGAAAAGGTGCTGGAGGAGTGTCGCGACAATCCCGAGGTCAAAGTGATCATATTTTCCGAATGGGAGAAGATGCTGGTGCTGGCGCGCGAGACTTGCGAGCGCTTGGGGATGGGCGCCGCCTGGCACACCGGCAGCGTGCCGCAACAACGCCGGCGTGGAGAGATCAACCGTTTCAAGACCGATCCGGCTTGCCGCGTCTTTCTCAGCACCGATGCCGGCGCCACGGGCCTCAATTTGCAGGTGGCGAGCATCGTCATCAATTGCGACCTGCCCTGGAACCCTGCCAAACTGGAGCAGCGCATCGCCCGGGCCTGGCGCAAGCATCAGACGCGGCCCGTCACGGTGATCAATCTGATTAGCGAAAAGACCATAGAACATCGGATGCTCGGCACCCTGGCGGACAAGAAAGCGCTGGCCGGCGCTGTGCTCGACCGGGAAGGAAACCTGACGGAGATCAAACTCAGGGGCGGCCCGCAAGGAATGCTGGCGCGCCTCGAGCAGATCCTGTCATCGCCGAGACCGGCGGCTCTCGAAGCTGCGGCGAAATGCGTTCTGCCAGTCGATCGCGCCCTCGGCTTCGCCGAGGAAGCCGCCCGCATCGTCAACGGAGCTCTGGTGGCCTGCGAAGAACGATATCCCGCTGAAGGCGCTCACACCGTGCTGGTCACCGTCGTCGAACGGGACGCGGCGCAATGGAGCGAGCGGCTCATGTCGCTGCACGGCAAGTATTTTTCCGACCGCGATCCGCTCACCCCGGTGCAACTCGAGGTGATCGACCGGAGTACGCACGAGGCCATCGAACGTCTGGTCGCCGCCGGCCTCCTGGCGCCCACGTGGCGGGCGATCCGTCCTCTCTCCAGTGTGGTCCCGGGTGCTGCCGCTCCGCTTCCCCTGAGCGAAGTCGAACGCGCCCGAATGACGGCATTTCAAGATCAGGCCGCACGCAAGCTCAAGGCCGCCCGCCTGCTGGGCGAAGCCGGTCTGACCGAGGAGGCAAGGTCGCCGCTACTCGACGCGATACACCTTCGAGCGCGAGCGCTTGCCGTCGCAAATCGTTTGCCGGAACCTGCGGACCTTTCGGCCGGGTTACTGCCGCCACTGGCGTTGCATTTTGAGGCTGGGTTGGAGGTTCTGCGGGCTTTCGTGCGAGAAGGGAACTGCGACTGGCAGCCGGTCGCTGAAGCGCTGGATTCGATGGTGGCGTAATAGCCGGGGAGAGCATTCGGCCCTCCCCGGCTGCGTTGAGTGGGAGCGCATGGCTTCCTTGCGGCGCCCGCTGGCCGCCGCCGGCGTTTCAGTTCGCTTGCAAAAGCTCCCGTGCCCCTGCCGGTTGATCCGGTTGACCATTCCAAAAATCTACGCGTTGGTCACACCTGTGAAGCCGATGCACGGCTTGGCGCGCGGCGGCTCGTAGGCGCCGGGATTCAGCACCTCTGCGAGCGTGTAGCTTTCGGAAGGTTCGCGCGGCTTGAAAGCCAGGTTCCGAGCGGCGGCGACCTTCTCGGCAGCTTCGCGGCTGAGCGCGGTAAACCGGCGGTGATTCATCAATCGACCGGGCCGGAGAATCGCGGGATCGAGATCCTCCATCCGGGCGTTGATCGAGCAGACGACGTGCAACCGGAGCATTCTGCCCATCAAGCCATCGGCGATGTTGAGCAGCGACGACACGGCTTCGCGGTTGTCGCCGTCGCGCCGCCAGAGGAGGCGCTCGGCGTCCTCCATGACGATGACTTTCACGCGCTCCGCGTGCCGGGTATTTTGCTTTTGCCAGAACGGGACGAGGTCCGGTGAAGACAGCGCGCTGTCTTGCGATACCGGCAGGGCGTAGAAGACGTGCGTCTGCTCCAATCGCCGGATCATCTGGGTGATGAGGCTTGTTTTTCCCGTGCCTGGTGGTCCGTCGAATATCGTGAGGCCACCTGCAAGGGCGGAAGTCCTTTCTCTGAACGCAGCGATCCAGGTCAGAATGTCTCTACCGTAGCACAGGCGCAGGAAGTCGTCCGTGACGGCCTCTGGCAGGTTCTCAATCGGGTCCGCGGAGAAGTCACCGCCGTCGTGACGCAGCATGTAAAACGCAGGTTGCTCCGGCTTGTCTTCGCCGTGGAGTGCTTTGCGCAGTTCATCGTGGAGCCTGGTCACCTGGTCGCCGTGCGGTGCGATGACTTCGGCGTGGTTGCGTCCATCTCCGTGGGCGACCACAAAGGCGCCTTCATCGAAGCGGAGCAAGAGCGTGGTCCAGCTCAGCTGGCCGTGATCGGCCCACTTTCGCGCCCGGAACACGCGATCGTGGTAACGCTCGGCGAGCGTTTGGATTCCCGCATCGTCGATCTCGAAGCCGATGCGGTGGAAGGGTGACAAAGCGTAGTTCACACCGAGATCGGACATGATCCCGTGGAGCGCCCAATCGCCTTCAAAATTGATGGAATGATTCATTTTTGGAAAAGTGGTGTGTTGGGTGGGGCGAGCTTCTGTGGAAGTCGCGCGTGCTGGCTGGCGACGAGTCGCCGGTGTCGAATCTGTCATGGGATGTGTCATCCTCCTTTCGGATGGTGTGGGGATTTGCGGCGAACTGAAATTTGAGCGAGCCCGTGGTGCAGCCTGAAAATATGGCGGCGATGGGCGTGGATGAATTATGGTTTGGATTCGTGAAAAGGGGGACGCCGCCCGGAGTGCGTGGCTCCGAACGGCGTCGGATTTGCGGTTTAGGCGAGGAGCGCGTAGCGGCGGAAGAAGCCGTTCAGCTCCTCCACTTCGGCGGTGGCCTCATCGGGCTCCTTGAGCGCTTCGAGCCTCGGCAGCTCAACCTCGAGGAACCGTGAGAGTGCTTCGACCGGGGGCGCGACGGCGAGTTCCTCGGCCGCCTGCTTGCGGACGACGAGTTCATTGAGCGCCGCGCGCACTTCGGCTTCGTCGAGCACGGCCTCCACGAGTTGCGCGAAGCGCATCGGCACCGGGCCGAGCTGGCGCTCGATCCAGCGGCAGGCGAGCAGCGGACGGAAGACGTAGAGATACTTCTTCAGGCTCACCTCTTCGCGACCCCGCAGGTAATCGCGCCAGTTCCCGAAGGCCATGCGCAGGTAGTGCGCGAAGCAGCGCCGCGGCGAATAGAACTCCGCCGCGAGGGCGCCGAACTCAGCGAGGAAGACCGGATCGTGACGATACACGACCGGCGACTTGAGCCATTCGAGCAGCGGCGGGTTGCTTTTGCGCAGCAGTCGCAGGGCCTTGCGCAGCTCCCAGCCGCTCACGTCGAGGTCATCGGCGATCGGGCGCTCGATCACGTCGCGCCGGTCTTCGACCGAGAGATACCAGTCGCGTTGGTGGACGTAGAGGAAGCGCACGTCATAGTCGCTGTTGCGCGAGGCAAAACCCCACGCCCGGCTGCCGCTCTCGCAGGCGTAGAGCACGCGCACGTTTCGCTCGGCTTCGACCTGAGCGAGCGCGTCGCGGACGCGCTGGTAGACTTCGTTCTCTTGCATGGGATGGTCCTTTCTTTGGTTGATGGTTATTGGATTGTTTGGCGCCTGGCCACCCCAGGCGGAGAAAGCGGTTTGTTAGCCGCGCCGGTCTCATGGCGGGTGGTGAAAACCGCCACGAGCGATTCCTTGACCTGGGTCGTCGCCCGCTCGTCAAACATGTGTTATGACACGGCCAGATGGTCGTTAGGAGCGAGAGCACCTCGCGCCATCACCCCGGCAGAGACGAATCCCTGCCGGGGCTTTGTTGTCCCCTCACTGAGAAATGGTGAACCCGTAGGGACTTGCACCCTCCTGAGCCGCTTAAAAGGCGGCGGCTTCGCTATCAAAGCTTCGGGTTCAAATGGTAGTCGCGGCTGGATTCGAACCAGCACTGGCGGCGTTCTCGACGCCGTGCCTCTTCCGATTGGGCTACACGACCGTGCATGTGAAATGACTGCCAGCGGCGAGACTCGCACTCGCACTGTCCGAGATTTGAAGTCGGTGCCTCTGCTGATTGGGCTACGCTGGCGTTGAAATGAATGCTCCCGGTCGGGATTGCACCGACACTTGGACCGGGTTTAAGCCGGTGGCCTCTGCTGTTGGGCTACGAGAGCAAGAGTGGTCCCGGCGGCAGGACTCGCACCCGCACTGGACGAGGTCTGAGCTCGTTGCCTCTGCATTGGGCTACGCCGGGAAAGAGGATGAACATGAACCGGGCGCTGATCCGGCCGCGCCGCAGGGACGCAGCCGGATCAACGTCCGGAAAGTGGTTGAGGGTCTGTGCGATTTCGCGCCGGTGCTCGCGGCGCAGGGATCGATGCCATTCCTTCTCTCCGAACCTCCACGGGTTCTTAAACGAGATTCCCTTGAGCCATCGATGGCGGTGCCAACCGCGACGCGCTTCGAGCCAGCGTTCCAGCTCGCTCAGGCGCGTCGCGATGGCGGGATCGACTTCAAACGCATCCCACTCCCGGTTTCGCTCGATCTTGAGCTGGAAATCTGGATCAGCGCTGCCCGGCCGACTGAGGCAGTGCCTTCGCTATTTCTTCCGCGACCTTCTTCGCCAGGAATTCGGAACCTTCGTCGCCAAAATGGACGTCGTGCGGCTTGCGCATCTTGTCCTGCACCGGCTCCACGTAAGTATAGAGATCGTCGATGGGGATGCCATTTTCCGTCATGATTCTGGCGGCAACTTCGTTGTAAATCTTCACTACGGCGGCACGGTGCGATGGGCTGCGTAGGGAACTCATTTCCTCAGCCACGGGCGTCGAGGAAGCCCAGATGAGCTTTGCCCCGGTCTGCTTCAACCTGGCGGCCAGCGAGCGCAGGTTTTTCTCATACTGCGCGAGTTGGTCTTTCTCGTACTGCGCGGGGTTCGGACTGCTCGCGGGATCGAACATCAGGTCGTGCAGTCCCCAGTTAAAGTGGATGACGGCCCACTTTCCTGTTCCGAGCCATGCGTCGATTTTGGCGATACCGGCTTTCGTCGGCCCTCCGTTCTCCGGGATCCGATGCACGTTGGCCTTTCCCGCGAGAAGCTTCCGAACCGGCACGGTGTAACCCATCGAAATCGAATCACCGATCAAGAGCACGCGGGGTAATCCGGCAACATCTTCGACCGGGGTGAACGGGTCGGGAGGAGTCGCGCGTGGAACGATGACACGCTGCGCGAACCCGCATGGCAGACCCACGACGAAAATCAGGATAAGGACGAGGCGGGTCGGGTTCATGGAAATCATTGGGTTCTGGGACGGAAACGATATGCTGAATGGCGAGCCGGAATGCGATGAGAATCGACCAGGTCGTTAGCGACCGCGGTTGATCTCGCGCCTCACCGATCTGCAACTCTTCGGTGACTGCCTGGAAATGTGCTTGAAGACGGGGAGCGAAAGGGCATCACAACCGCGGCATGGCGGAGCGGGCCAAAATCGTAGAACTGATAGTGTCCTGAAGCAGCCCGCGTATTCGTCATCTCTATGAAAGGAACAAAATCCATGAAATCAAAACAGAAGGGAGCCAAGCTCCCACCGATCGTTTCCCCCGCTGAATGGCAGCGGGCCCATCAGAAACTGCTCGCCAAGGAAAAAGCGGCCACCCGTGCGCGCGACGCACTGGCGGCGACACGGCGCCGGGCGCCGATGGTCGAGATTACCAAGGGTTATCTCTTCGAAGGGCCGGGCGGTAAGGTGGGGCTTCTCGACTTGTTCGAAGGGCGGCGCCAACTCATTCTCTATCACTTCATGTTCGCACCCGGAGTGGGGGGCTGGCCAAACGCGGGCTGCCCCGGTTGCTCGATGTTCGTCGATCAGGTCGGACATCTTGCCCACCTGCACGCGAGGGATACTTCTCTAGTCCTCGTCTCGCGAGGGCCATTGGCAAAGCTGAAGGCCTACCAGAAGCGGATGGGATGGAAGATGCCCTGGTATTCCTCGTCGAAAAGTGACTTCAACGACGACTTCGGCATGTCTCCCAAGGACGGGGAGACCCACGGTCTCAGCGTCTTCTTCCATGATGGGAAGCGCGTCTTCCGCACCTACTTCACGGACAATCGCGGAATCGAGACTCTTGGAGGCATTTGGCCGCTGCTGGATGTGACGCCGCTCGGGCGCCAGGAAAAATGGGAGGACTCACCGGCTGGCTGGCCGCAATCCGCGCCGTTCCAATGGTGGCGGCGGCACGACGACTACGAGGGCGAAAAGAAGAAAAAGAAGAAGTAGAAGCGGCATCCTGCCGCTTGCCGACGGGACGTGTCCGGCGAAAATTGGAAAATAGCGGTCGAAACGTCGACGTGCGGCGCGGGTGCGACTTGTACGCACCCGCGCCGCTTAACGACAAAAAGAACAAACACCGCTGTCAGCTCGGTTTTGGAGCTCACACCCGCTGGAGTATTTCACGGCGGTTCTTTCGGTGTTTCAGGCACACCTCCCGGTGCATGACATGGTTGGTCATGCGAAGCCTCTGGACTGGAAAAGCCAGGGGCGAGGAATCAGACAATACAGATCCGTTAGCTAGCCGATCATAGGATCGACTGGCTTGACACTTACTCCGCGAGCTGCGACCGTTGTGGCGGTTACTAACTCACAGGCGTCTCCGCTAGGGACTTATCTGGATTGGTGACCGATTCCACCCCGTCGTCAGTTGCTGCTGGCGGCGGGGTTTTTATCGCCCACGTGGTGGTTAAAATTGTTGTTTGATTGGCTGAACTGTTTTGGGTTGGTTGACGGCCATTGGACCGCGGTTGGAAAATCGCTGTATCACCCGGAAACGAAGAACCCTGCTGGCTTTTGAGGCGAGCAGGGTTCTCGAAAATCGATGATCTATGTGAGATCGTGAACTACCTGCTTGCCTCCTTGGTACGGTCTTCATTCGTACTCCGTTGCTCGTTCGTTGCCGGGGAGGATGCCTGGGCACCAAACCCGCAACCGGGTTTTCCGATGCGGACGGACATACCCGCGCAATGCGACCATCTGGTCGTTTGCGAATATATTGGATATGTCGGGAGTGACTTCATTGCTTGTGACAGGTAATCGTAAGTAAGACGTGAAACTTAGCTAGTCAATTAGGATTTTTTGATTTTACGCGATTTTCTTTCCCACGATGCAATGGTGCAACCCGACGCTGGCGGTTGAGTTGCGCGGGAACATCAATGAAACGTGCGAAGGTAGGCGATGAGGTCGGCGGTTTCGGACGCGGAATACTTCCTGGCGAACGACGGCATCTCACCGCGGATGCCCTGGTGAACGATGGTGGCAATACGCGCGTTGCTGAAGCGCAAGCCATGCAGATCCGGGCCGTCGCTGTCTTCCCCGCTGCCTCTTGCGTCGTCGCCATGGCAATGCGCGCAACTTTGAACGAACATGGAGCGGCCTCTCGCGGTTGGGAGCGCGAGCGAGGCGGGCTTTTGGTGATCATCCTGGCCTCGAGTGTTTCCGGCGCGCGATGGCGCCGGCCCGACCGCCAGCGCCACAGTCAAGGCGCTGGCGATCGAGATCGCGGGAATGACGATGGGAAAGAGCTGAGCGCGGGAAAGGTGGCGAATTTTCATCGGATTCTTTCAACCGTTGCTCAGCAGTTCTCCGCCCCAGTAACCAGCTCCGCTCACGAGGAGCGAGGTGAGGGTCATCAACGCGAGATGGATGGCCGCGCCTTTCCGCGTGGGGTCAGCAGAGGAGATGACTCGCCACGTCGCGAGTCCTGTCAGCAGCGCGAAGGACGGCCAGACGAATTGATGATGACGCAGCAGGGTGTCGTGGCCCCAGAGCTGACCTTTCGTCATTACCAAACCCGTGAAGACTGCCCCGTAGCTGCCGAGTGCTCCGAGGACAATCGTGACGGTGCCCGCGAAGCGATAGTTGCGGCGCACCGCGACATCCCTGGCGAGGAACCCCACCGCATCGCAGAGCGTGGCCACGAGCACGAGCGCGATCGGGAAGTGCGTGGAAGCGCCGTGGAGCTTCGACCAAATGGATGGCTCGATCATGATCGTGCTCATCAGCTTTTGCGGGCCAGCGTGGAATCGACAACGGCGAGCGAATGGGATGTTTCCACGTACGAGACGGAAGTGAGACCGAGGTAGGTGCGCAGTTGCTCGGCGGGTACGGCCATCGGCCCAGCCTTGGGCGCCTTGCCGGGTTCGGGCTGCGGGAAGGCGGTGGAACGAGCGGTGTGAAACGTGATGTTTCCTTCGATCTTCTGCATGGCCTGATGGATGTGTCCGTTGAGAACGGTCACGGAGCCGAACGGCTTGAGCATGGCCAGGGCGAGCGCGGAGTCGTCCGTCCCCCAGCCCCATTGCGGATAGAGCGTCCAGAGCGGGATGTGCGCGAAGACGACGATCGGTGCGCTTTTTGAAAGGCGCGCCAGATCTTTTTGCAGCCAGTCGAGTTGCTCCTGCCCGAGGATGCCCAGGCCACCTTCCTTGACGGTCGCTACGTTGACAAGGCCGATGAAATGCACGCCTTTTTGATCGAAGCTAAACCAGCCGGACCCCTGAGTCCCCCTGGCGAAGCGCTCCCGGTATTGTGCGCCGTTGTCGCTCAAGACATCGTGCTCGCCGGGGACGTAAAACACCTGTTTCGTTTTGCAGTCCTTGAGCATCTGTTGCAGGTCGTCGAACTCGCTGGCTTCGGACAGGTGCGTGAGATCGCCGGTGTGCAGGATGAAATCGGGCGCCTTGGGCAGGGCGTTGATGCGTGCGATCGTTTCGCGGAAGGTCGCCGCCACGTCAGGATTCGCCGGCTTGTGAAAGCCGATGTGGCTGTCACTGATTTGCACAAAACTGAAGTCGGCGGCTGCACTCGGCTCGGCGGCATGGAGCATGCGCGAACCGAGGATGCCGCCGCTGACGCTGAAGACAACTCCCGTACCGGCCCAGGCCATGCATTTGAGGAAGCCGCGGCGGTCGAGATGATCTTCGTGCTGATTGTGAGTGATGATATCGGACATGGAGTGATGGCTATTTGGTTTTTGTTTTTCGATCTTGAGTTCGCGAACGCAGTGGCTCGCTTGTCCGTGAAGACACAATCGCGTCTTCAAAAATTCCCCGGAATTGCCGAAACTTTCTTCCGGGAATAAAATCGCCGCGCAGGTAGTCTTGTATCCGTAGGGGACTGCTTCCCCGCCCCGCGTGAACGCCAACGATCAATTCGAACAACTCATCCTGCCGCATCTCGATGCCGGCTATAATCTCGCGCGCTGGCTCACCGGCAGCGATCCCGATGCCGAGGACGTGACCCAGGAAGCCTGCGTGCGTGCCCTCAAGTTTTTCGGCGGATTCCGCGGCGGCAATGCGCGCGCGTGGTTTCTCACGATCGTCCGCCATACGACGTGGACGTGGCTGCGCCGCGAGCGGGGCGCCCGTGAGGAGGTGGAGTTCGACGAGGAACTCCACGGCGGAGAAGACATCTCCACGAACCCGGAGACCGTGCTCATGCGGAAGGCGGATATCGAGTCGGTGCGGCAGGCCATCGAGACCCTGCCGCCCGAGTTTCGCGAAGTTCTGATCCTGCGCGAGCTTGAGGACTGCGCCTACAAAGAGATCGCCGAGATCGCCGGCATCCCGGTCGGCACCGTGATGTCGCGACTGGCGCGAGCCCGCAGCCAGTTGCAAACCGCACTCGCCACCCATTCGCATCAAGGAGGCCACCCGTGAACTGCCAGCAAATCCGAGCGCTCCTCGCGGCGCACCACGACGGCGAATTGGACGCCGCGAATACGATTCAAGTCGATCAACATCTGGCCGACTGTCCGCAATGCTTCGGGCGCATTCGAAATCTAGGGGCGATGCGGGGGCTGCTTCATGATGATGCCCTGCGTCACCGGGCGCCGGCGGAACTGCACCGGAAGATTCGAGCGAAGGTCGCCGATTCAGCCCGCGCCGAACGGGATGCGACCACTGGCTGGCACGCCTGGAGCCGCATCGGCCTCGCGACGGCGGCGCTCGTTGCGGTGAGTTTCGTGTTCATGTTCTGGCCATCGCGATCCGAGAATTCATTGCTGGCCGACGTCACGTCGAGTCACGTGCGCTCGCTCATGGTGGACCACCTCACCGACGTTGCCTCCAGCGATCAGCACACGGTCAAGCCGTGGTTTGACGGCAAGCTTGACTTTGCGCCGCCGGTCAAGGATCTGCGCGAATCGGGCTTCCCGCTAGTCGGTGGACGCCTGGATTACCTTTCCGGGCGACCCGTGGCCGCGCTCGTGTATGCGCGACAGAAGCACCTCATCAACCTATTTGTCTGGCCGGCGAATCCTTCCGGCAAGACTACGGTGCCGCGGGCCGGTGAGCGGAACGGCTATCACCTGATCCAGTGGTCAAATCAGGGCATGACATTCTGGGCGGTCAGCGATCTCAACGAGAAGGAACTGATGGATTTTGCGCGGATGCTTTTCGGCGGCTGAAGTCACTCAAATTGCCGCCGAAACGTGGCCAGCTCTTCCCGAACGCGCTGCAACTCCGTCTGCAATTCGCTGACCTGCGCTTCCAGCGCATCCACGCGAACTGCGATAGGGGCCGCCGGGGCGGGTTCGTCGTCATGGGATTCCGCCGGGGCGTTTTCGAAGACAGACGCGGCGGACAGGCGTTGGATGTAGCGCTGCTCCTTTTGTCCGGGCTGCTGAGGAAGCAGGCTGACCAGGGCTGTTCCTTCCCTGGCCAAAGTCTCCAGGCACGTCCGGACCATTTCCAAATCCGGGAACGTGAAGAATCGTTCCGTCCGCGTTCGGAGTTCACCGAGCGTTTGCGGCCCCCGTAGCAAGAGGACGCAGATCAGCGCGATCTCTTCCGGGTCGAGTTCATAGTGATCGGCGAAACGGTGCCGGTATTTCTGAACGCGCGATCCGGCGCCAAAGATGACCATGGCGAGCTTTTTTTCGCGTAGCGCATTGACTCCCGCTTCCACTGACTTTTCGTCGTAGCTCGTGATCGGATCGCGATTGGTGCTCTGGTTGCACGCGGCCGTCAGGCTGTTGAGGGACAGGGGATAGTTCTCGGGCGTCAGTCGCTCTTTCTCCAGGAGGCAGCCGAGGATGCGGGTTTCCACCGAGTTCAATTCGAGGGGCATGGCGCATTCTCCTCGGGGCGCCTTCCATGAGCAAGCCGCGGAACTCGGGAATCCGAGCCAGGACCATGTGCCGGGCGAGATCGCTCATTGTTTGACCCGGAAGATCCGCGGCATATCCTTGCCCCGCAGCCACGCTCCACTTCATACCCCACACATCCCCATGGAAAGCACCGCCAAAGAGAGCCCGATCATTCAAAAAGCATTGGAGCTTTGCCAGGCTGTGGTCGCGCAGCCGGATTTTCAGTCCCTCAAGGCCAAGGTGGACGCGTTCATGGACAACGAAATGGTCAAGTTTCAGTTCCAGCAGGTCAATGAATTGAACGAGATGTTGCAAATGAGACAAAGGGGCGGGCTCGCCATCAAGGAGGAGGAGATCGCGCAGTTCGAAACGCTTCGAGAGGAACTTCTCAACAACCCGGTGGCCCAGGGATTCATCGAGGCGCAGCAGGAGATGCAGAAGTTGCATGAGTCGATCGGGCGCTTTGTGAACAAGACCTTCGAGCTCGGCCGCTCGCCGGAGTATGAAGATGTGTTCGACGGGTCGTGCGGCAGCAACTGCGGCTGCCACTGACGTTCGGTCTGGCGGGGAGACTCAATCACACGGGCAATCGACCATGTCGCAGACCATTCCCGTGATCTTCGTCTTCACGACGTAGCGGGTGGTTCCGCAGGGGAGATCGCGCACGAGCAGCTCCAACCCGCGCGGCTCCAGTTCCTCGCGCGCGAGCCGGCGGATTTGCGACTCAAACATCTGCTGCGTGATGGCCCCGCGCTGGCGAAACCGTGCCGCTTGGGTCAGCACAATCCTGACAATGGGTAGCAGCACCTGGCGTTGACCTGCGTTCCCGCCCCGAGTGGGCGACTGAGCGGCGGCGTTCAACGGCTTCGTGTGGGTGCTCATGGATGGCACGGCGGGGTCAAATCGCGGCGTGGGCGGGCGATGACTCGCTCGATGGTTGTCTTTGCTCGGACGTGTTTCTGCGCGGGGCGCCGCCCGAAGGCGCCGAGGTGCAGGACGATGACCGTGAAGACCGTCGGCAACAGTGCGCCGCCGCTTTCACTGCGGGTCGGCGCGGGCAAGCCGGCGGGCGGCGATTCATGGATGGGTTTGTGGAGCGTGGCGGCGGAGTGGGGCATACGATCTGGCGTGCTGGGTTGGTGCGTCGCGGGACGGATGACCAATTCCACATCCCGCGCGGGCTGGTATTGGCCGCAAACCCGCTCATCGATAGGCGTTCCGCCTATCGGGCCATGGCGGTGTGCCGATTTGGAGTGCGCGCGCGAATCCATGGAAGAATCCGCTTTCCTCCCGCGCGTGACAGGGGGAGCATGCGCGCCACGAGCCTGGCCCAAGAGCAGGTCTCCCATTCTCCCCAGAACAGAACGAAAATTCCCACTCATCCTTATGTCCACCCATACTCGCCGTGAATTCGTGGAGCTTGCCCTGGCGGCGCTGCCCGCGGCCGCATTATTGTCCACCACCAGCCGGCTCAGTGCTGAAGAAGCCCCGGGCAAACCCAACTCCAAGGTGGCCGGCGTCCAGATCGGCCTCAACGTGCCCTACAGCTTCGCCAATCCGATCATGCCCGGCGACGATATCCTGAAGAACTGCATTCAGCTTGGGTTGAGCGCCGTCGAATTACGGACCCAACCCGTGGAAGCATTTCTCGGCCGCCCGGAACTGGTCGCGGCCAAGAACAAGGCGGAGAGCGCCGAGCAAATGCGGGCCTGGCGCAAGACCGCGTCCCTGGATCGCGTGAAGGAATTCCGCGCCAAATACGAGACAGCGGGAGTCCTGATCGAGATCGTGAAAGTGGACGGGATATTCACGATGGCGGACGAAGAGGTTGATTACGCGTTCGGGTTGGCCAAGGCGCTCGGGGCCCGCGCCATCTCCACGGAAATCTCCCACAAGGAGGAGGACCTGAAGCGCCTCGGACAGTTCGCCGACAAGCATCAGTTCATGGTGGGGTATCATGGCCACGCCACGACGAAGCCTGAGCATTGGGAAGCCGGCTTTGCCCTTGCCAAATTCAACGGCGCCAATGTGGACCTGGGCCACTTCGTCGCGGGCAACAACACTTCGCCCGTGCCGTTCCTGAAGGAGCACCACGACCGCATCACGCACGTGCATATCAAGGACCGGAAATTCAACAACGGGCCCAACACGCCCTTCGGCGAAGGCGACACGCCGATTGCGGAAGTGCTGCGGCTGATCCGCGACAACAAGTGGAACATCCAGGCCACGATCGAGTTCGAATACAAGGTTCCCGAAGGTTCCGATCGCATGGCCGAACTGGCCCGCTCCATCAAATTCTGCCGCGACGCGCTGGCCTGACCGGCATCGATCTGAAGAAACGGGGAACGTAGCCGTACGGGCTGGGGGAGGGGTGAGCCGATAGCACTGCACGCCTGCTTTTCATCGGAGTGGGGGTGTCTCGATAATTGTGTGCTTTTTTTCGATGGATTTGGCTTGTCTCGCTGGTCGTGGTGAGTTGAGCGTTCCACGCTGTTCCATTGTTGAGGTGATCCTGGCAGGAATTCGACGAATTAGTGCCCCTTTAGAAACCATAAAAAATCGAGCAACGTGAGCAAGTCCTCCAAAGTCAAAGGAGACTGCATTCCCGATGATTTTTTGTTATCGGACGCTCCCGTTTGGAACTTTGCTCGAATTACCCCTACTTTCCCGATGGGTGAACTCGGGGCGTTGCTCGGGACGATCCTATCAGGGTGTGCCGTTCAATGGATGTAGTGTGTTAGTCACTTAGGGGGAAAACCGTGTTTATCGAAGTAAGTCCAAAGGGAAGCCCAGCGGGAAGTGGAAAGCAAAAGGGCGCGCAAAGTGAGCACCGTATGGGCGCCGGAACG
>JBBRPL010000019.1:0-86792 GCA_038228205.1 Chthoniobacterales bacterium | reverse complement strand
GGGCCATCGATCCGACACCGCAATTCGTCGCCTCCTACCAATTCAACGCCGCCCCGACCGCGCCGCGTGTCGCGGTCGAAAAGATGCAAATGCGCTTTTCCGCCGATCTAGACACGCTGGTGGAGTTCAAGCCGGAAGCCATCTACATCGATCGCACCGTGACGCTGCACCAGGAGAAGGGCGAGACGTTTCAGATATCAGTCGCGCTGCCGGCGGGTGAGGAAGTGCTGAGCGTCCGGAACGCCGATGAGTCCGAACCCGATTGGCGCATCGAACTCGGAAAGCTTCGCATTCGCTGGAGTGAGCGCGCCGCAGGCCAGACCCCGGTTTTCAAGGTGTGCACACGCATCGAGCCGCAGAGCTGGACCCAGCTCGGCCTGGACGGCCTGACCTACGCGCTGGGAGATGCGCGGATCGAGGGCGCCGACAAGATCACCGGCTATATCGCGCTCAAGGCCGATGAATCCTTCCGGCTCGAGGCCGCGCCCTCCGAGACGCTCGAGCGCCGGGATGGCCGCACGACACCGGTGCAGGGTGACTACGCGTGGTTCCGGCGGCAGGATTTTACGCTCGCGGTGAAGGTGGCGAAGCGGCCCGGCGAAGTGCTCGCGGCGCTGACCGGCTATGCGCTGCCGCTGGAGGGAGTGCTCGATTTGCACGCGCAGATCAATTTCCAGTTTCTTCATTCCGGCACGCGCTCCGTCCGCATCCAGGTGCCGGAAAAGCTGGCGGGGAGCTTTTATTTCGATGGCTCGCAGATCGCCGAGCGCAATCTCGCCGGGGACGTGTGGACGATTGTCTTCCAAAAGGAGTTGACCGGCAGCTACGCGCTGACGGTGACTGCCCAGGTCCCCGTGGAAAAGACCGGCCATGCTCGCGAAACTGGCGAGGACGACGGACCCGATGCCAGGCGGGATGGGGAATCGCGCTTTCAAACCGCGGTGCCGTTGATCGCCCCGCTGGACGTGGTGCGGACCAGCGGGGTGTGGGCGATCGAGGCGAATACCGAGACCGAGATTCAATTTGAGTCCAAGGGAATGAATGAACTCGATTCGCTCCTGGCGCCACGGTTGCCGGATTACCAGCCGCGCCATCGCGTGATCGGCGTCTTTGCCTGGCTGGGCAAGGATTACACGCTCACGCTGTCGGGAGTGCGGCACGCACCGGCGAAGGTGCTGACCAGCGTGGTGGAAATGCTGGAACTCGATACCGTCGTCTCGACGAGCGGAGCGGAACGCAATCAGGCCACGTTCCAACTGCGCACCGCCGGGGCGCAATATCTCGATGTGCAACTTCCGGCGAAATCCCGCCTGCTCTCGGTGACCGTGGACGGGCAGGTCATCAAACCGGTGGGAGACCGTCCCGACCAGGTGCGGGTGCAGCTTTCCGCGAAACGCGACGCCTCAGCCGCGTCCGCCATTTCCGTGCTCTATGAAACGCCCAAGGGAGAATGGGAGGGCGCCGGGGTCTACGCGGCGCGCGCGCCGAAACTGGCGAAAGATATTCCCGTACTCCGCAGTACGTGGCGGCTTTTTCTCCCGGATGGTTTTGAGTATTCGGATCTTCGGAGCAACTTGGGCGCGCCGAAACCCTCGTTCGAGCGTCCGCTGATCTTGAGTCCGCTGGCGATTTTTGACGAATGGAAGACGCAACGTGAGTCCGTGCGATCGGGTAAGAGCGTCACTGCGGAACCTCCGACGATCGGAGCCACCGCCGAACGGGAAATAAGACGCCGCTCCGACGATGAACGTGGCGGCAAGGAAGCGATCGCCGCCGGCGACCGCGCGATGGCCGACAAGGATTACGACGCGGCGACCTCTTACTTTAAGCGTGCGTGCGACACCATTCCGGACGCGCCCATTTCGCGCGCTCTCCGTCGCAGCGCGCTCGATCGATTCGGCGACGCCAGTTGCAAGCTCGCCGAGCAGCGCATCACCGAAGGCCGCTTCGCTGATGCGGAATCCATCGTCCGGATGGTACTCGATGAGCAATACGACCCAGGCTTCAAACCTGCGATCATCCTCCTCGCCCGCCTGGAGCAGCCGGGCTATTACAACAAGACCATCGGGCCGCAGTTCCGGGCGAGCGTCGAGAAGGTGAAGCAATTGTTTATCGAAGCACAGGGCTTCTACGACGTTGCACGTTTCGACCTCGCAAAAAAGCGGTGTGAGCAAATTCTCGCTATCGACAAATACAATATTGCCGCCCGGAAGATGGAGGAGCGGATCGACCGGAAAATCAGCGACTATGGGGTTGCGGCCCGCAATGAAACGCGAGCGGAAGCGATCAGACAAATCGACCTCGCGTGGCAGCGGCCGATCAGGAAGTTCGCCTGGGCCACGGGGTCCGGACTCGTCATCGACGGAGGGAAACAGGTGTCCGCACTGACGGCCCGCCTGAGCAGCAAACTGGATCGGATCATCATTCCGAAGCTCGAGCTCCGCGAGGTGACGCTTCGAGAAGCGATCGATTTTCTGCGGAAGAAGAGCGCGGAATTGGATGCCGATTCTCCAGCCGGAGAAAAGGGGATTAACATTGTTCTCAAGCTGGAGAGCGCCCCCAACGGTGGCCCCGCCAGTCCCGCAGCCCCTCGGGTGGACGTGCCGCCTGTTCCCGGCACCCCTCCACCGCCTAGTGTCGCTCCAGCCACGGCGCCTGGAATGTTGGTCAATCCGGCGGATGCGCGGATCACGGTCTCTTTGAGCAACATCCCATTGCGCGAAGCTCTAAAATACATCACCGGCCTGGCGAATCTAAAGTTCAAGATCGAACCCTACGCCATCGTCATCGTGCCGATGACGGAGTCCACGGACGTGCTGGTCACCAGGGAATGGCGATTGAATCACGATGCCTTCGTCGATCTTGTTCCCGCCGCCGTGGATCGGGAGAATGTGAAGGATTGGTTCATCGCGAATGGGGTCGTCTTCAATGGGGCGAGCAACGCGGTCTACATCTCCCCCGTTGGCCGGCAGAAGATGGGTTTGAACTCGGCAAACGGCGTGACCACGACGGCAGCACTCCCCGCGATCGGCCGCCTCATTGTCCGCAATACGGAGGATCAACTGGACCTTGTGAATGCCATTCTCACGGCGGGGAATTCTTCCAACGCTCCTCAGCAAGAAGCGGCCGGAGCCATGGATACTTGGGGCGTGTCGGGGCTCTTGCCGATGAAGCTCGACCTTCCCAAGGTCGGACGGGTCATCGTGTTGGAAGGGCTCGCCGCCGCGGAACACGTCGAATTCCACTACCACGATTGGTGGAGCCGGGCGCGGCGATTGTGGTTGTGGTTCGTCGGAGGTGGGCTGCTGGGACTTTTCCTCGCTGGCTCCAGTCCGTGGCGGCGCACCTGCTGGGCACTGCTGCTCCTGACTTTTTACCCGTACTGCGTGAGCATGACGACCACACCGGTCTGCAACGCTCTCCTCGCCGGATGGCTCATCTCGGTGGTCCTGCAACGACTCGTGGTGCGATGGATCCTGGCGCCGCAACGGAAGGAGGCACTGGCATGAATGCGACTGTGAATCCAAATGCGCGGCGGACAGAGATGGCAGCCCACGCATGGGGTGGGTGGATGGCGTTGTTTCACGGGCGATGCCGCGAAATCCTCTTCATCGCTTTGACTCTCGTCGCGGTCCTGGCGCCGATATGCTTCGCTGCGGATGCCCCTGTCTCGCATTCGGAAATGGTGATCGTGCCCTACGATCCGACCAAGCCGTCGGCCCAACAAAAGCCGGATCAATTCTATCTGCCGTACGAACGCTTTCTCCAACTTTGGGAAACCGCGAAACAGAACCGCGCGGATCGAAAACCGGAGGCGGCGGGCGTTCCATTCGTTCTGAGCACCGCTCGCTATGAAGGCGTTCTCGGCGAGCGCGCCATGACCTTCAGCGGAAAGCTGGACGTGACGACCTACAACGAGTCCTGGGTGGAGGTTCCATTGCCCTTCAAGGACGTGAAGGTCAGCGCGTTCAAGATCGACGGAGTGGCCGCGGCCTACGATGGGGCGCGGGTGATCATCGAGAAACCGGGGCGGCATCTGGTCGAGGTCGCATTCGAGATTCCGCTGCCGCGCGGCGCGCACGCGCTCGAATGGGGAATTCCGCGGACGGGCGCAACGCTGGTCGTCCTCACGCTGCCGGATGAGCGCACCCGGGCGACCGTCACGCCGGGGAGCGGGGTGATCGAACAGATCGAGAATGGGAAGAAGCGTATCACCGCAGCTCTCGGCCAGACGGAGCGGATCCGGGTCGACTGGAAGGCCTCCGCGGGGGCGGCGCGGATCGCGGAGCCGGCGCTCGCGGCGATCACCACGCATCTCGTTTCACGGATCGGACGCGAGGAAATCAATTCGGAATTCGCCTTTACCTTTCCCGGCGCCCGACAGGATCGATTCACGGTTTATTTGGAGAAAGGTCTGACGCTCACCAGAGTCGAAGCGACGAACCTGAAATCGTGGCGGCTCGCTGTTGAGGATGCGCGGCAGGCGCTGGAGATCGTGCTCACCGAACCCGTCGACGAATCGTATTCCTTGCAGATCGCGACCGAGCGCCCGCTGGCCGCCTGGCCCGCCGAGTTGAAATCACCGGTTCTTTCCGCCGCCGCCCGGCGCGTGGAATATGCTGCGCTCGCGCTGTGCACGGGTGATCGGGTTGAACTCACTCCGCGGCCCGAGGCCGCGCAGCGGCAGGTCCCGTGGACCCGCCTGATCGGAAGCGGCGACCGCCTCGTGGCGGCGTATGCCGGGGCGGGACAGATCGGGTATCGCGTGGCGCTCCGGGAGACCCAGCGCGAGGCGCGCGTGGATTATGTGTATCAAGTCAACCGGCGCAAAATTGAGCTGATCGCCTCTCTTCAGCTCTTTGCGCACGGCGATGATCTCTCCACGGCGGTCATGAGCCTCCCGGCGCAGTTCGAGGTGCAGGCAGTCGAGAGCGAGCGTTTGCAGGATTGGTGGCGCGAAGGCGACACCCTCCATCTTCGTTTTCGCGGAGCAACCCCGGCCACGACGCCGCTCGTCGTGTATCTCGTCCGGCAATATGCCACCGCACCGACCGATCTCGATGTGCGCCCCCTGGTGCTCGACGGCTTCAAGAAGGTCGAAGGGGAGGCCGTGGTGGCCGCGCACAAGGGCGTCGAGGCGTCGATGAAACTTTCCGCGGACGCCCGGGAGATGGCGCCGGACCTGGCCGCGACCGATTTCCAGATTCTGCCTCCGCTCGAGCGCAAGCGGGGTTTTGCCTTCAAAAATCAGACCTTTGCCGCCCAGGTCGCGCTCGCGGCGCTGCCGGCCAAGACCGGCGCGCAGTGGGTCATGCACGCCCAGGCCCACGAGGGCTGGGTGGCGGTGAGCACCCACGCCCGGCTGACGATGCGGCAAGGCAGCATCGATCGCGTCACGTTCTCCATGCCCGCGGCGGTGACCGAAGCGCGGGTGAGTGGCGACGAGGTGCGCGAGACGCGCTCGCGCGTGGAGGGTGACCGGCGGATTTACGAGGTGCAGTTCCAGAATGACGTCTATGAGGCGGTCGAATTTACGGTCGACCTTGAACTGCCGAATCCCGGCAAGACGACGCTCCCGTCGATCACCTTCCCCGAGGCGCAAATGGCCAGCGGCTATGTGCTCGCCGACAATGCGTCGGAGTATGAGATGAAACTCGAGAAAAGCGGAGTCGATCCCGCGCCGACGAATGAGATTCCGTTTCTGCCGGAGCTCACGAAGAACGCGAGCATCTTCCGGGTGCAGCCCAAATGGGCGGTGGCGATCGTGGCCGAGCGGCTGGAAAAGGCGACGGCCCGCGCGGCGTTCGTCGCCTGGGCGGAACTGACGACCGCGCTGCGGCTGGATGGCACTGAGTGGCATCGCGCGACCTACCGCCTGCAAAACCGATCGCTGCAATTTCTGCCCGTGAAGATGCCGCCGGGCGCCGAGCTGATGAGCGTGCGAGTGGCCGGGCAAAGTGTGCGCGCCGATGCCGGGAAAGTGAACGGGACAGCGGCGATCCTCGTGCCCTTGATCAAGACGAAACCGGGCGACCTTTCCTACGACGTTGAGCTTGTCTATCGCCACAGCGGACCGGCCCTCAAATGGTGGACGAAGCGCGATCTCGATGACCCGGAGCTGTTAGGCATTACTGTCGAGCGGACCTTTTGGAACGTCTGGCTGCCGGAAGATCGCAAGCTGCAAAGCTCCTCGGGAAACATGGAGCCCGTGCTCGCCGAGGTCAACAAGGCGGACAAGCTCGAAGGTACGCTTCAGGAGCTGAAATCGCTCGTCTCGATCGCCAGCTCCCGGAGTTCGAGCTACGAGGTACGGAAGGTCGCGATCGGGAACATCGAGCGGTTGAAGGGTGAGATCGAACTCAATAACCGCGACGACAATTTTTCGCAGAGTGAAGAGCTCCAGCGAAAGGTGGGCAAGGCGCCAAGTCCGACTCCTGCCGAGGAGACCGTCGGAAAAAAGGGGATCGCGCAACAGGGGGCCTACGTGGCCAACAAACGGCGTGAAATCAATGATCAGCTCGGCCAGGAAGTGCAGAAACTCGGAGAGGCGACCAAGGAACTGAGCCAGGGGAACCAAGCCGACAATTCGTTTCCGCTCACGGGTGGACTCCGCGGCGGCACCAACGCGATCAGTGCCAACGCCATCGACGCCTTGCTCTTCGGTGAGCCGAAAGCATCGCCTTCGAATCAGGCCGGTCTCTCCCAGCCGGCGAATCCGGCGAATCCGACGAATCCGACGAATCCGACGAATCCGACGAATCCGACGAGCGAACGGTGGCTGAATAACGGCGGGTTCGTGCAGCCAGGCAAGGCGGCGGCCGCGCCCGCCTCACCGAGCGGCGCGCAGGGGAACAACTTCTACTTCAACGACAACGTGGTGTTGCAGAAGAAACAGGCCGAACCGGAGGCCAAGCCGGCGGAGCAGGCTCAGAAAAAAGTGACCTTTCCCGCCACACTGACGGGCAAGAACGTCTTTTTTTCCGGGGCGACAAAAGGCGAGGCCAGGCCGATGCCGCAGGATGGGGAAAAGCCTGCCGAACGGGCGGCGGCCGGGTTGGAAATCGATGAAAAGAGAGCCCAGGTGTCGGCCTTGAACACCGCTCGCGGCAATAGTGTCCGTTATCAGGAAGAGCAGGCAGCCAGGCTGCAGGTGCAGAGTGCTCAACAGGGGCAACAGCTCGCTCAACAAAAAGCCAACCAACCCCCGGTGGCGGCACCCGCTCAAAGCATGCCGGCGCAGCAAAATCAGCAACTTGCCCCGGCCGCGGCGGGCGCCGCCAACGCGCCGCGACCGTTCACCCTGGCGCCGCAATCCTCTCCCTTGGTCGATGCGATGCGTCCGCCGCCGCTTCCTGGACAGCCACTCAATCTTGGCCGCGTGACCATGAATGCAGACCAACGTGCACCCTCTGCGGCCACCATTTCGGGGAGCGCGCAAGCCCTGCAATTGCAGGCTGTGGATGCCGACGATGATGCGCGGCGCTTGCAGACAACCGGGCGCATTTCATTGGCGGTGGATTTCCCGACGGAAGGGCAACTCTTCCACTTCAAGAAAGTGAAAGCGAATGCCCAGCTCGGGCTCACGGTCATCGCGCCTGAGAGCTTTGTCCGGTGGAAGTGGCTCGCTGTCGCGCTGCTTCTGGCTGGTGTGCTGGCGTGGGTGAACCGCGTCACGGATCGCCGGCAGCCGGCGAGAGATTCTGCGGGCGCGGTCGATGGCTCAGGCCCGTGGGTCCTATAGGTCCTGTAGGCCCATGGGTCCCGCGATATCCGGGGAAAACCGCTGCCCGGCCCCACTTCAGAGACCGGTCGATCGAAAAACGCCTCAAAATGGGTAGAAAAACCGCGTGTCAAAACACCCCAACGGCGCTTATTTTCCCCGCCCATGGAAATTGTTCCTATCGATATCTTCGGCGTCCAGGTGGAAGTGCCGTTCCCCGCGCCCCTTGGCATCACCCAGGCGCACCTCGAGGAATTTGGCGCAAAGATTTGCGAACCGGCCAAAGGTTTGGGGCTGCGCCCCGACCAGATTCGGCTCAAGAAATGGGATGAGCTTTACGGCTACGAAATGTCCGCCCAGTTCTTCGGAGAGAATGGAACTCTCACCCGCCTGGCCGATCGCATCCGCATCGGCGTGCGCAACGCCCGGACCGCCGGGGACTGGACGATCATCCAGCAGACCCTTCTCCGCTTCTACACCCTCATGGAATTTCCGCCGACGACCGTCAGCGCGGTCTCGACGCACGTCCATGCCAAATTCCCCACGGCCGCGGAACGGGACCAGTGGCTCGGGCAGTTTTCCTACAGCCCGCTCATCGGTCGCCCGGCGGCGCTGGGCTTCGTGCAGATCGCCGATTGGGAAAAGGAAATCCGCGTCCTCATCGAGCAATCGAACGCCGTGCCGGATGCGGTTTTCGTGATGTGGGACACGCAATTCACCAACGTGCAGGAATGGGAGACCTTCCTCCTCAGCCTGCCCACGATGATGGAAAACGCGGTGAACATCTTCGACCTCGGTTTCGAGCCCCTGCGCGAGCGCGTCTGACGGCACGGTCATTTGTTCTCTGGCGCGGGCTGGTCTAGTTTCCGCGCATGCAACTCGACGCCATCCAGCAGGCCGCCCAGGAACAGTTCGCCCGTCAAAGCCGGAACTACGGTCGCTCGCACATTCTGGCCGATGTATCGGACGTCATCGTCGCATTGCAGAAAATCTCGCTGCCGCCTCGCGCGCGGGTGCTCGACGTGGCTACGGGGGCTGGCCACACCGGGCTGCACCTGGCCAGCCTGGGCCATGACGTGGTGTGCGCCGATCTCGCCGCTCCGATGCTCGAGCGGGTCCGCGAAGCGGCGGCGGAGCGAGGTCTCGCGGTCGAGACCCGCCAGCACGCCGCGGAGGAGTTGCCCTACACGGAGGCCAGCTTCGATCTCGTCACTTCGCGCATCGCACCGCATCACTTCAGCTCGCCGGAAGCCTTCATCCGTGAAACGGCGCGCGTCCTCCGGCCGGAGGGCTGGTTCCTGCTCATCGACGGCAGCGTTCCGGACGATGAACCTGAGGCCGAAGAGTGGTTGCACCAGGTCGAGAAACTGCGCGATCCCAGCCACCACCGGCTGCTTTCGCCGGGAGCCTGGACGACGCTTTGCGAAGAGCATGGCCTGCGCGTGCAGGGCGCCGAGTTGCGCACCATGAAGCAGCCGGATCTCGAATGGTATTTCGAGACGGCGGCGACTTCGCCGGAAAACCGCGCCCGCGTCCGCGAACTCATCACCCACGCGCCCGCTTCCGCGCGGGCGGCGTATCGCCTCACGGAGGAAGAAGGGAAGATTGTGTGGTGGTGGCCTCGGCTGACGCTGATTGCCCGTCGCGACGGGTGAGAGCCCGGGTTTACGGCCGGTGCCGGTAACCCACGCCCCGAACCGTTTCAATGATCGTCGGATTCGCGGGATCGATTTCGACCCGCTTGCGCAGCTTGGCGATATGCTGGTCGAGCGTTCGCGACTCGGGGAAATAATCGAGGCCCCAGCAGCGATTGAGAAGCGTATCGCGATCCACGACCCGGCCCGCCTGTTCGTGGAGGAGCTCGAGGATGCCCGCTTCGCGCGGTGAGAGGTCGATGGATGCGCCGGCCCGCTCCGCGCGCAACTCGCGCGGATAGACGACGAGATCGTGCAGACGAAAACTGCGCGTGCCGTTGGTTCGCGCGTGGACGCGCCGCAGCGCCGCCCGAATGCGGGCCAGCAGTTCGTGTTTCCCGAAAGGTTTGCGCATGAAGTCATCGGCTCCGAGTTGCAGGCCGACCACCACATCGATCTCCTCACTCTTGGCGGAGAGGAAGAGGATGGGCACCTGCGCGTCGGCCGCGCGCACTCGGCGGCAGACCTCGTAGCCGTCCATCTGGGGCATCATGATGTCGAGGCAGAGCAAGTCGGGCCGGTGCTTTTCCCACAGCGCGAGGGCCTCGGCGCCATGGCGGGCCAGGAGCGCGGTAAAGCCCTCCGGCTCCACACACGCGCGGAGAGAATCGAGTGTGATCGGATCGTCGTCGGCGAGGAGGATGATCATGCGGCGGAAACGGCCGTGAGAGGAGCGGCGGGCGGAGCGGGGATGCGCAGCTCGAAGTGGGCGCCGCGGGTGCTGGGCAGGAGGCGCAGAGTGCCACCCATCGTCGCGGCAAGATCGCGGGCGATGGCCAGGCCGAGGCCGGTGCCGCTGGCACCTTCGTTGACGCGGCTGTCGAGCCGTTCGAAGGGACGAAAAATGCGCTCCACGGCCTCGGCCGGGATGCCGGGGCCTTGATCGGAAACGCTGACGACGAGAGCGGCCGCGTCGAACGCGCCGGCGATCTCCACCACGCCTCCGGGGACGTATTTCTCCACGTTGGAAAGCAGGTTTGCGAGAATCTGGGCGAAGGCATCCGCATCGAGCAGACAGGGTGTGGTGGCTTCGCCGGTGCTGCGGACCGTCAGCCCGCGTCGTGCGAACGACGGCGCAAACTGCTCCACCACCGCCGCCATCACGCTCGCCGGAACGCAGGCCCGCGCCTCCGCGCGCAGCTTGCCTTGTTCATGGCGGGAGAAGGTGAGCACATTGTCGATGAGCCGGCCGAGCCGCCGCGCTTCTTCCTGCACGAGATCGAGCCGCCGGGCGGCATCGCGCGGCGCGTCCTCCAGCGCTTCCGCCGCGAGATCGAGATTCAGCAGGATATTGGTCAGCGGCGTGCGCAGTTCGTGAGAGACCCGGTTGACGAAGGAGACCCGCTGCGCCGCGCTCGCCGCCGCTCGCCGCTGCTGCCCGAATATCAGGACGCCGAGCATGGCGACAAACACCGCCAGCACACTGCTCGCGGCCAGCGTCGCCATCTCGTAGCGCACGCGCGTTTCCCGGTGGTCCCACGAGGCGAGGTCCCAGCTTCCCAGGCGATTGTGCAGGGGCAGCAGCAAATCCGGCCGATCGGTCTGCGCAGGGCCTTCTGCCAGCAGTGCCCGGCCGCGGTGCGCCCGCAATTGATCCGGCCCGCCGCCCACCCGCACGGGCTCGAACGGCGAAGTCGCCCAGCTCTCCAGCCAACGGTCCACCGCCGCCTCCACGGCCGGCTCGTCGATCATGAGCACCACCACTTCCTTCGAGCTGATGCGCTGCCAGAACATCAGCGGCTTGCCGGGCTCTTCGATCCAGCCACTCGACTCGTAGAGGTTGTCGAACAACCGATCGAGCGAGAGCAGGACCGGCGTCCCCGGCCCGCGATTGCGCGATGGCTCAAACGCCGGCACCGGCGTGCGCTCGCGGGCCGAGGGCGTGAGGAGCACGTGCAGGTCTGCGCCGTCATTTGCCTCGCGGTGCAGCAGCGAAAATTGGCGAATGCCGATCAGCCGGTCCGCCGCGCGCCGAATTTCGAAGGCGTCATTCGGTTTCCCGAGCCGCGCCAGTCGCGTGAGATGGCCTTCGTACAACGCCTCCAGGCGATGGAGTTCGACCTGCACTTCGGCGAAAAACTGCCGCAGCGCCTCGCGGTCGCGATCCATGCGCACGCTCTCCTCCTTGCGCGCGAGACCCAGACCGCTCGCGAGGATGATCGTGGCGAGACCGAGCAGCAGCAGGAGGATGGCGCGCGGGCTGAGGGAGGACATCGGGCTCGAAGTATGTTCGCGAATGGTTTGGGGAACAAGCCGCGGTCAGCGGTCGCGGATCGCTGCGCTGACGAACAGCAGCCACGTGCGGCCGGTATCGGCACGGTCGTTAACCCCATCGGCCCCCGGCGGATTCAACGTGCCCACGAGCGTGTGTTTGCCTGGCATGACCGTTACCGAAGTCGTGACTTTCGATGACTGAAAGAGCGGCTGCGGCTGGTAGCGGGCGGCGACGCCGGTCACCTTGAGCATTCCGGGAAAGTTGACGTTCTGGATGGCTTGAGTGACATCCACGTTTCCATTCGGCGCGATGACCGGCTCGACCTCCACAGTGATACCCGCATTGCGGGTCTCGAAAGCCTTTCCATAGCCCGGAATACGCTCGTGGTTCGATGGGATGCGGAAGTTCGTGGTGTTGCTGATATTGCCTGCAGGGTCGGTCGTCTGCGCGAAATCCTGCCATCTGGCGAGAGATGCTGGCACGTAGGATGAAGTGAAGCGGACTTCCTGGATTTCCTCGGTCACCATCCGCTGGCCGGACTTGGTCCTGATCGAGCTGACGAATTCCAATCCCGCTTTTTTTTCGCCGACCAGAGCTTGCAGCTTTTCCCAAGGCGCGGTGATGGGAGACGCCCCCGAGAGGAGCTCGCGGGCCGCGGTCCGATCGAGCGAATAGCAACTATAGTCGAGGGTCGCGATCCCCGCTTCGTCCGGCTTGAGCGCGGTCTTCGGGTCGACCGCGGGCAGCTGTTGCAAATAAACGTGCAGAAAACTGAGCCACATTTCCCCGGCCACGGCGTCCCGGCCCGCCACTTGCACGCGTGGAGGGGTGAAGGTGCCCAAATAGTATGGCTCGCCCACCGTGACACACACCGAGGTCGTGATTTTTTGGGTGTGAAAAACCGGCTGGGCCATTGGTGCGTCCTCGACCATGCCGGCTTCATCGCGAAAGCCCGCCAGGGTCACTCGAGTCGGCACGAGGTTAAGGTCGCAGAGGGTGTGGTCCGGGGACAGGACCGGCTCGACTTCGAAGGTATCACCGGCATTGCGTGCATTCCAACCCGTCGGAGTGGGCAGGTCTTTGGCCGTGGCCGGCGGAGCAAAATCGGTGGCATAGCGAACCTCATCGACCGATTCGGTCACCGCGCGCTGGCCGCTTTTCGTGCTCAATGCGGTGAGCGTCTGAAGGCGGGCCGTGCCGGCCTTGGCCAGATCCAACACGCGCCGATAGCGGGCCACGCTGCCTCCCTCGATCGCGAGGAGGGCGGCCGCCTCGTCTTTGTTCATCGAGTAGGCCTCGAAGACGACGAGACAATTCGGTGGCGACTGATTCGCTTCCTCATTGGCGTTGACCGCGGTGTCGCCGGCATTTTTCACGAAAGGATCGCCGGGTGGTTTCGTGTCGGCTGTTGGCTTCGTCTGGGGTGTCTGGGCCTGCAGGGCGAGGGCCAGCGCGCCGATCAAGAGGGTGGACGGGAGGTATTTCATGGCGTGCAGCCTGGCATAGCCGAAGGGGGCTTGCGTCAACGCCCCCTCTCCGGAGCGTAAAAGTTCTGTAAATCGTGACCGCTACTCCTTGATCCACCCGCGCCGGCGGTACATGAACCAGCCGACCTCCTCGTGCAGCCAGGTCGCCATCTTGACGAAGCCGTCGTAGCGCGGCACCGACACCCCTTCCTCCGCCGGGTCGGTGGCGACGGTGGTCAGAAAATTGCAGGGCGCCGCGATGACGTCGAGGCCCTGCGCGCGAAACGTGGCGGACGCGCGGCGCTGATGATTTGCAGAAGTGACGAGAAGCACGCGCCGCCAGCCATTCTCCGTGGCGAGGGCGTGGACTTTGAGCGCCTCCCCGTAGGTGTCGGAACTGGACGCGAGGGGAATGATGGCATCCTTCGGCACGCCCCAGGTGACGAGGAGGTCGCGGACGATCTCGCTCTCGATGCGAACGATGCCATCGAGCTTGCCTGCATTGCCCCCCAGAATGAGGACGGGCGCCTTCTTCATCTGGAAGAGCGCGTGGGCCATGACGAGACGATCGCCCGCGGGAGTAAAATGAACGCCGCTCACTTCGTAGCGCGAGGGTTCCGCCCCGCCGCCGAGCATGACGATCGCATCCGCCGCCGGGAGGGCGTCGAGCTTCACGCCCGCGTAGGGGCGTTCGAGTGAGCCGAGGAGCATACCCGGCACCGACGTGCTGCCGATCACGGTGACGAAGACCGCGAGAAGACCGGTCGCCACGGCAAAGCGGCGCTGCCGCTTCCACCATTGCGCCCCGGTGAGCGCGAGCAGGCAAATCCAAATGAAGCCAACCGGCTCCAGCATATAGAGGCACTGATGCAGCAGGTAATCGTGCATCAATCGATGATCACGCCGACGACCGCCGCGAAGAGATAGCAGGCGAGCAGGCCGGCGATCATCGAGCGCAGGCCGATCTTCGCGAGGTCATGCCGCCGCTCGGGAGCGAGGGCCCCGATGCCGCCGATCTGGATGGCGATGCTGGAGAAATTGGCGAAACCGCACAGCGCGTAGCTGGTCAGGGTCACTGAGCGTTCGCTGATCTCGCCCGGGTGTGATTTGACGTACGCGGAGAGGTCGAGGTAACCGACAAATTCATTGAGGACGATGCGCTTGCCGAGCATTTGGCCGATGACGTTGCAGTCCTTCCACGGTATTCCGATGATCCAGGCGAATGGCGCATTGATCCAGCCGAGCACTTGTTCCAGCGTGATCGGCGATGTCATCCCCAGGGAGGTCTGCGGCCAGATGAAGAGCGCACCGGCCAGGGCGACGAGGGCGACGAAGGCGATGAGCATGCCCATGACATTGATCGAGAGCATCACGCCTTCGCTCGCGCCCATGCACACGGCGTCGATGCTGTTCATCGCGGCTTTTTCCACGGAGAAATGATGCCGCTCGCCGGTTTCGCTCTGCTCCGTTTCCGGCCACATCAATTTCGCCATGAGCAGACCCGCCGGCGCACCCAGCACCGAGGCGGTGATGATGTGCCCGGCATTCACGCCTTCCATGCCCGCATAGACCGCCATGACGCCGGTGGCGATGGTGGACATGCCGGTGGTCATCAGGGCCATGATCTCGCTCTGCGTCATCTTGGCCAGGTAGGGCTTGATGAGCAGCGCCGCCTCGGTCTGGCCGAGGAAGATATTGCTCGCGCCCGCCAGAGCTTCGCTCCCGCTGACCCGCATGCACTTCCGCATGACCCACGCCATGCTGGCGACGACCTTTTGCAGGACGCCCCAGTGATAGAGCAGCGAGGAAAGCGTGGAGATAAAGATGATCGTCGCGGTGACGGTGATGGCGAAGATGAAACCACCCCCGGGCCCAAACGAATGAACCAGCGAGTCCTTGTCTCCGAGCGGGCCGAAAACCATTTTGGCGCCTTCGAGCGCGTAGAGGTTGAGCTGGTCGCAGGCGGCCTGGGCGCCGCCGAAAATCCACTTTCCCAGAGGGGTCTTCAGGATGAAGAGCGCGAAAAAGAATTGGAGCGCCATGCCCCAGATCACGGTGCGCCACGGAAAAAGCCGCCGATTATTCGAGAGCGCCCAGCCAACGAGGAGAATGATGAAAATTCCAAGCAGGCTGATCAGGCGGAGCATGGGTGCGCACCCTATGGCGTGAGATGCCGCGATGGGGAGCGTAAAATATCCTTTTGCCGCCGCCGCCAGAGGCCGTTAGGCTGTAACGCCCAGCTAATTCAACTGAGAAGACAATTTATGAGTACCGCCACTGCCGAACCCGCCGCCGCCACGAAACTGAGCCAGCTCGAAGCGCTCAAGAAACTAACCAAGGTCGTCGCCGACACCGGCGATTTCGAGTCGATGCGGGCCTTCAAGCCGCAGGACGCGACCACCAACCCGAGCCTGATCCTGCAGGCTGCGACCAAGCCGGAATATGCCTACATCCTCGACAAGGTGCTGGCCGATCGCAAGGGCAGCGGCCTCGCCGGGCACGCGCAGATCGAGGACGTCATTGACCATGTGCTGGTCGCTTTCGGCCTGGAGATTCTCAAGATCGTCCCGGGCCGCGTCTCCACCGAGACGGACGCCCGCCTTTCCTTTGATACTGCGGGCTCGATTGCCAAGGGTCGCCAGCTCATTGCGCTCTACGAAAAGGCCGGCATCTCCCGCGACCGCATCCTGATCAAGATCGCCTCCACCTGGGAAGGGATCAAAGCCGCCGAGGTGCTCGAGAAGGACGGCATTCACTGCAATCTAACCCTGCTCTTTTCGATGACTCAGGCCATCGCTTGCGCCGAGGCCAAGGTGCAGCTCGTCTCGCCTTTCGTCGGCCGCATTCTCGACTGGTGGAAGGCCTCGACGAAGAAGGAATACGCGCCGACCGAAGATCCGGGCGTCATCTCGGTGACCCAGATCTACAACTACTACAAGAAATTCGATTACAAGACAGAGGTCATGGGCGCGAGCTTCCGCAACAAGGGGGAGATCACCGAACTGGCAGGCTGCGACTTGCTGACGATCAGCCCCGCGCTGCTTGGTGAGCTGGCCGCGAGCAATGATCCCCTCGTCAAGAAGCTCGATGCTTCCGCGGCGAAGGCGTTGGACCTCAAGAAAGTGCAGCTCGACGAGAAGACCTTCCGCTATCAGCTCAACGATGATGCCATGGCCACGGAAAAGACGGCCCAAGGGATTCGCGCCTTTGCCGCCGACATCGTGAAGCTGGAGCAGTTCATCGCCAGCAAGCTCTAATCGGCCGCGATCGCAGGTCCTTCACTCACCAGGGCGCTCCCAACGGAGCGCCCTTTTTTTCGGCGAACCCGCTCTAACCAGCGGCCGGCGCCGCGCCTTTCTGGATCTTCGGCAGGAGTTGCTTGATGAAATCCTGGATCCATTCGTCGACCGTTTGTTCGATGCGCGGATCGTCGATCGAGCCTGGCGGAAGGGTGGCCGCGACCGTGATGTAGGCCCAACGTTGAGTGTAGCCGTGGATCAGTCGATCGCGCACGTCGAGCCAGGTGCGCTTGAGGTGCGAACCGGTCACATCGGTGTGCCCGGCGAACCAGTAGTAGGTGAGATTGTAGAACGCCGTCGGCGCCTCATTCGCAGCCGGCATATTGCGGACATTTTGCAGTCGCGTCACCCACATCGGCGCGGACTCGGAGCGCGCGATTGGCACCGATCGCTTGTCGATCACGGTAAAGCCCTGGGCGGGGAGACAACGTTCGGGGCGGTGGATGCTCGTATTCATGTCCTGCCCGGAGAGGACGATCGAGGCAGTGATTTCGTAGCCCCGGCCGTTGTGGTACACTTTCCGGGCAAAATCGGTGCCCTCGCCAAGCACCTTCCGCTCTTTCTCCGACACGTCGACGTCCTGGCCGTACCAACCGCCGACCATTTTCGGAAGTTCGACTTCGACGCCCACAGGCTGAAACCCGAGCTGTTTTGGCAGCAGGAAGATACTGCTCATTCCCCCAAGCAGGACGGCCAGAAGAACGGCCAGGCGGCTAGTAGTCATAGGAAATCGGGCTCGCTGGTTTTTCGTCTGCCAATTTCGATTCGGCTTTGGCGGGGAGGTTGTCGGGAGCGGTCAGAGTCCTGGCGACCCGTGTTCCCATGTGCGACCAGTCGCGGTTGAGGAGATTGCCGAAGCTGACCATCGCGACGACGGCGATCGGGAAAAAGACGAAGCCCGAATAGTCGTGGTAGAGCCCGCCGGCGACGGCTGGGTCATACCACTTGGCGACCAGCACGACGGTGAAAAGCCGCGCCACATTGCCGACCAGCGCGAACACAATGGACCCCGTGAAGATGACGAACTGTTTCCACGTTTCGTCCTGGGTGAAATGCACGTAGAGGGCCGCGAGCATGGTCATGGCCATAAGCGAACGGATGCCGCTGCACCCGCCGGCCACTTCGAAGGAATGGCCATCCACGATGATATTCGTGCCCACGATCTGCACATGAATGCCGAGGAAGCTGCAGAGCATTCCCACCGTCTTGGAAGCGAGAAGCTGAAGCGTAACGGTGCCCTGAATGAAGCCGCCGATCGGAATCATGAAGAGCATGAGCAGGCAGGGAAAGATGAAGACCCGGGCGACGGCGCGTCCGCCCAGGTATTCCGCCGTGCCATAGACGATGAGCGGGAGCGAGACGATGGCGAAGCGGGGCTGAAGACAGCGCACCGCGAGGACGAACATCACCACGCCGCTGACGACGAAGGCCAACCCGCGCGCACCGGGCCGCTGGACGGCGGCGGCCAGGGCTCCACGATGGTACCAGAGTAGAAACCCGATGAGCGGCAGGATAAAGACACAATGCTGCTGGTCGTTTTCCTCGTTCCAGCCGCTCCAGGCCCACTGGGCCGTGGTCTGCGCCCCATTCATGAAAACGTGGTAAAAGCCGTAAAAGTAGACCACCACCGCGCCAACAAGTGCGAACAGGACGACACTGACGGGGTCGCGCCGCAGCCAGGCGCCGAGGCGCGCGAGGGCGTCGCTAAAGGTAATCTCTGGAAGTGAGGGTGCGGCGTCAGAGGGCATGACCAGGCGGGACATTACAGGTCCCTCGCCTGCTTTCAATCCCCGCTCCGCTCGTCTTGCCACTCTTCGGTCTCCTCGATAGCTTCCCGCACCAACTTGGCTGCGAGCGCTTCCCAATCCATTTCGCCCCGTCCCAAGCTCCTGGTGCTCGAATTCTGGGGGCTGGGCGATCTCACCTTTGCCACGCCTCTTCTGCGCGCGGCGCAGGAGCGCTACGATATCACGCTCGTGGGCAAGGCACACGCGGCCGAGCTTTTGCAGCCATCCTTTCCCGGAGTGCGGTTTCTCACGTTCGATGCGCCGTGGTCCGCCTATCGGGACAAATACGCGCTCTGGCGCTGGCCGTGGAACGAATTGGGAGCTCTCCTGCGCCAGTTGGCCGGTGAGCGCTTCGAGGCTGCCGTCTCCGTGCGGAGCGATCCGCGCGACCATGTCTTCATGCTCCTGGCGGGAGCGCGGACGCGGTTCGGCTTTCCCCGCCGGGGCAGCGGCAGCTTTCTCACGCGCTCGCTCGTGCGTTCGCGGCCCAAGCAACACAAGGTCGAGGACTGGCGCGACATCGGCCGCGCGCTGGGCCTCGCCGGGATGGACGACGCGGGACCGGCCCTGGCCCATGCCCAGTACCGCCTGCCGGCCGTCGACGAAATGCTGGCCGGATTGTCCGGCAAACCGCTCCTGTGCCTGCATCCCGGCGCGCGCATCGCCGTGCGCAGGTGGCCCGAGCGTTCCTTCGCGTATCTCATCGAGAAACTGCGCGCGCGCTTCGATTTCCATCTCGTCCTCGTGCCCGATCCCGACGGGTACGGCGCCGCGCTCGCTCCGCTCGCCGATGCCGTCCTGCGCCCCCTCACCGTCCCGGAACTCGTGGACATGCTCGGCCGCGCCGATCTGCTGCTCTGCAACGATAGCGGGCCCGGGCACATCGCCGCCGCCTGCGGCCGCCCGGTCATCCCGATCTTTGGGCCGACAGATCCCGACTGGTTCCGCCCCTGGGGCGAGCAGCATCACATCGTCATTCGCGATATCTGCCCGTGGCGCCCGTGTTTCGACTATTGCAAATTTCGCGAGCCGCACTGCATGACGAAACTCCTGCCCGAGCGTGTCTGGCCGGAGATCGAAGAGCATATCGGCTCCCTGATTACGCGAGGAATCCTGCCCGCAGCCGGTGATCGCGCCGCGTCCGCCGTCGTGCGATGAAGCTCTCCGTCACGGCACTCGTCGCGACTTATCGGCGTCCGCGGGAATTGGCCCGGTTGCTCGATTCCCTGGCCGGGACTGGGAGCAATCTGGCGCTGGTCGTGGTCGTGGACAATGGCGGCAGCGAAGAGGTGAAGACCGTGGTGGCCGCCGCGCGCTGCCCGGCGCACTATGTGAATCCCGGTGAAAACCTGGGGTGCGGCGGTGGCCTGCGCCTGGCCGGCGAGCGCGCTCTGGAAATCGGTGGCCGCAGTGCGACTCACTTCGTCATTCTCGATGACGACGCGGTCCTCGCGCCCGATACGTTTGAAATCCTTGCCGCCGCGATGGAAGCCGGCGGCGCCGGTCTGGCTTGCCCGCTCGTGGTGGATGCCCGGGGCCGTGTCGGCTGGGTGCCCGGCGTGGTCGCAAAGGGGCGCGCCATGGAACGCGCGCGCGACCTTGCCCCGGAGGAATTCCGCCAACGATTCGGCACGGCGCCCATGGATTTCGCCTGGGCGCAGGGGATCTGCCTGCTCGTCACGCGGGGCGCGGTGGAAGCATGCGGCTGGCATCGGGACGATTTCTGGGTGCGGGGCGAAGACCTGGAATTTAGCCTGCGGCTGACGGCGCGCTTCCGCGGGGTCCTCGTCCCAGCCGCCGTTGTCGAGCATCGTCCGCCGGCGGACGCCGGGCAGGCGTCCCGCGAAGTGGAATACCTGAAGCACTGCGCTCTGGTGCAGAATATCGCCTACGTCGGTTTTCGTCTACCCTACGGCCGCCGCATTGCCTGGACGATCGTTGGCGCTCTGCGAATCTTCGTTCGGCTGTGGACGTGGAGGGCTGCGGGTGACGCCGTTCTGGCTTTGTGGCGGGGTGCTGTCGGGGGAGATCCCGCGGGCCGGGGGTATGGTCGCACTTTTCACGCGCGGTGCGCGGCTTTGGGATGAACATTCCGCGCTTCGATGTGCTCGGGGTGCGCCTGCACGCCATGGACCTGGCCGTGGCTACGGAAGCCGTGCTCGAAGCCTTGCGCGAGCGGCGGAAGGGGTATGTGTGCGTCACCGGTGTCCACGGCGTGAGTGAGGCCCAGGAAGATCCCGCTCTCCGCCGCATCCTGAACGAAGCGTTCCTCAATACGACCGACGGAATGCCCCTGGTCTGGCTGGGCCGCCGGGCCATCGGCCCGCAGGTCGGCCGGGTCTACGGGCCCGACCTCATGCTGGAAATCATCCGCGCGACCCAGCACACGGCGTATCGACATTTCCTTTACGGCGGTGGACCGGGCGTGGCGGAGGAACTCAAGACGAAGCTCGAGGAGCGCTTTCCCGGGATCACCATTGCCGGCACCTATTGCCCGGCGTTCCGGCCCTTGAACCCTGGGGAGGAAGCCGAATTGACCGCCATGGTCCGCGACCGCCGGCCCGATATCATTTGGGTGGGCCTCAGCACGCCGAAGCAGGAGCGTTTCATGGCCGAGTATCTGCCCCGGCTCGACACGACGCTCATGTTCGGCGTCGGCGCGGCGTTCGATTTTCATGCGGGCCGGGTCTCGCAGGCGCCAGGGTGGATGCAGCGTGCTGGACTGGAGTGGTTCTACCGCCTGTGCCGCGAACCCCGGCGGCTGGGACGCCGCTATTTGACCAACAATCCCTTGTTCCTCTGGCGACTTATGATGGAATCGGCCGGGCTGCGAAAGCCCCCGCCCGATTCCTGACCCCATGAAGCTCCTCGTCTTCGCCCACACGCCTCCGCCGCACCACGGCCAGAGTTACATGGTCAAGATGCTCATCGACGGGCTCGGGGGCGATCGGCGTAAAGCGCCTCGGCCGGGGTCTTCCTCGACTTCGGATCGCGAGTCTTCGAACGGCGAGATCGAGTGCTACCACGTGAACTGCCGCTACTCCGATACCCTGGAAGACATCGGCTCATTCCGCCTCGAGAAGATGTGGCTGGTCCTGCGCTATTGCGTGGAGGCGATCTGGTGCCGATTTCGTTACGGGGTGCACGCGTTCTATTATGTCCCCGCGCCCGGCAAGCGCGCCCCGCTCTTCCGCGACTGGGCGGTCATGCTGATTTGCCGGCCGTTCTTCCGGGAGATCATCCACCATTGGCATGCAGCGGGGCTTGGCGATTGGCTCAGCAGCGAAGGCACGTGGCTGGATCGCTGGCTCACGCAACGGCTGCTCGGCCGCCCGACGCTCGGCATCGCCCTGGCGATCCCCAGCATGCGTGACGCCCTCTGGTTCCGTTCGCGCGATGTGCAAATCGTGCCCGACGGCATTCGCGATCCCTGTCCGGACTTCGCCGAAACCGTCCTGCCCGTCCGCCGCGCCCGCCTCAACGCGCGCCGCCTCTTGCTCCAGGGAGCCGCATCGCCCGGCGGTGATGGCTCACCTGCCGCGTCTGATGCCGCGGTTTTTCAAGTCCTCTACCTCGCGCATTGCACCCGGGACAAAGGGCTCTTCGACACCCTCGACGGGGTCGCACTGGCCAATGCCCAACTGCGGGCGACGCAATCTCCGCTGCGTTGCCGGGTCACGATTGCCGGACTCTTCCCGCACGAGAACGAAGAGGCGGAGTTCCGCACCCGCATCGCCCAGCCGGACCTTGCCGACGCTGTGGAGTACGCGGGTTTCGTGGAAGGCGAACGCAAGAGCGCGCTCTTGCGCGCGAGCGACTGCATGTGTTTCCCGACCTACTACCACGCCGAGACATTCGGCCTCGTCGTCATCGAAGCCATGGCGGCGGGCCTGTGCATCGTCACCACCCGGTGGCGTGCGTTGCCCGATCTTCTGCCAGCGGACTATCCGGGTTTTGTCCCGGCCCGCGATCCCTCGGCCATCGCCCAGGCGCTGCTGGCCGCGTTCACCAGCGATGCGACGGCGCTGCGCGAAATCTTTCTGGCCCACTTCACTGAACAGGCCCACCTCGCCTGCCTGGCAGCGGCCCTGCGGTCGGTCGAGAAGCGAGGTTAAAAGCCTCGGCTTCCAGATTTCTACATCCCTTTTGTTTCCGTGGCGAGGTGATGAGGCCATCCGAAGCCGAGATTCGGGGCGGCAAACTGTCGCCGCTCGTTCGGGCTATCCCGGGTGTAAAGCGCATAGTCGACCGCATGCGGAGCATAGGCGCCGGCCCGCCATTTGCGATAGCGGTGGTAGAGCGATACCATCGGCACGAGCGTGGCCTTCCAGGCGCCTCCGCGCCATGCATCCAGTTCCTCCGTTCCGCGCGCGGATGCGCCCAGGTTGGCTCCGGTAAAAGTAAACGCCGCGAGGGGCAGCGGGAGCGTGGCCATCGGGATGCGGGCCTTGAGGAGTTCATCCATCCACGCCGCGTCGCCGATGACTTTCCAGCGCAGGTCGAAAAAGTGCCCGCGTTCCACAACGGAACGCCGGAAAAACGTCGCACACGTCAATGTATTGAGATGCACGAGGCGGACATGCGCGCGAAACGGCAGAACCATGCGGCGATACGAAAGCGGCGCGCCGCAGTCATCCACGAGAAGGGCGTCCCCGAAAAGGACGTCGACATCCGGGTGCTGCGCAAAGAACTCCGCGACCCGGGCCAGCGCGCCTGGCAGATACTGCTCGTCGCAGTTCAAATAGGCCACGATATCCCCCGTCGCCCGTCGCAGGCCCCGATTGATGGCGTCGTACATGCCGTCATCCTTTTCGATGAAGGCCCGGACGCGCGGGTCGGCTGCAAGCCATTCCGGCGTCCCGTCATCGGAACACGAATCCTGGACGATGTGCTCGATCTCCACCCCCTGCTGATCCGCCACCGAGGCGACGCAGAGTCGCAGCCACGGGCCTGGGCGGAAACTCGGGGTGATGATCGAAATCCGCCCGTTGCTCATCGCGGGCTATGCGTGCTAACGAAGACCGGCGGGCAGGTGCGCCACGTAGTTCGTCGCTCCGCGAAAGTATTCGAGATCCTCGTAGTATTCGGTGACCGGGAACAAACCGTTGCCGGGGCAGATGCGCGCGATTTGGAAGCCAAGCGGACGAAGAAAATCCCAGTAGTCGTGAAAGAACGTCCGCGCGTTGATCTGCGTCGAACCAAACTCAAAAGCCAGCGCACGAATCGTTCCGATTTCCAGCGCTTGCCTCGCACCTTTCAGCACGCCCAATTCATTCCCTTCCACGTCCATCTTCATAAAATCCACGCGCTCGACAGCGTGCTGGCGAATCGTCTCGTCGATCGTGGTCATGGGAACGCGTTCCTCATGGTAATCCACCTGCGGCGCCGAAGTATCGCGTTGGCGATAAATGGAACTGATCGTGGATCCCGGATCCGCGATGGGGTCCGGGATGAAAAAAGAAACAGACCCGACGGAATCACCGACGGCGCCGGCGATGACCGTCGTGTCCGCGTCCTGCTGCGCCCGCAATACTTCCAGGCACGTGGCCGACGGCTCAAACTGAAAGATTTTTGTCCGTTGGCCCGGCCGTCGTTCTCGAAGCTGTTGCGACCAATGGCCGCGGTTCGCGCCGACATCGAACACCGTGGCGTCCCCTTCCGGGAGAAAACGCATCGCCGCGCCGGTTTCGCTCGCCATGTCCCAGCCACCCCCGCAGCCCTTGCCCTGAAGAATGGCCAGGTAGAGATCCAGCAAACGGAGTCCTCCCGTCAACGGTGGCCGCATGACCAGCCTGGAAAGAAATGGAGCCGCGGCTTTTGCGGCGCGGTTCAATAAGGTTGGCTGGTGGATGTTCACAGGTTAGAGGGGCTTTGCCGGTTTGTAAAAGAGCGCACTAAAACGTGCGGATTCCAGAGAGGTTAGAGGAAAGGTCAGATACCGAAAGTCGGAAGTCAGCGCTTAGGGCTCGCTCGTGGCAATTCCGTTGGGATCCGCGTGCGAGCCGGCAGGCGACGCTGCCGGAACGCAGAGAGCTTGTGCTGTCGCGAAATAGTTGCGTGGATTACCTTGCGGCGAGTGGCCCTTTAGCTCGACGAAAAGCGGCGTTTTGCGCCGCCTGGAGTTGGATGTGGCGTCCCGGACGCCGGTTGGTGTAAATCGCGCTTGGAAATGCACGTTCGACCTCCTGATACCGATGAGCGACCTTCGTCATAACCCATTGGATGTCGTGACGGCGTGCCGGGCGGCAGACCTGCCAGTTCTGCGGCTGACTGTCGCAGCCTTGCGCAGGCATATGCCTGTACGTCAAATCCACATCGTCACCGCGCACCGCAATTTCGAAAAGTTTCGCCGTGTCTTGGGCGATAAGGTGGTCCTGCAGGATGAGGACACTTTCATCCCAACAATGACTCTATCTGGTCTCCGCAATCTACCGTTGCCGGGCCTGCCGGCGGGAGCCGGCTGGTATTTTCAACAGCTTTTGAAGTTCAACTTTTGCTTTTCCGAGCCCGGCGATGACTATTATCTGATTTGGGATGCCGACACCATCCCTCTCCGGAACATGGAATTTTTCGACGGGCAGGGGAAGATGCTTTTTGTCACCGGCGACGAGGAGCATGCCCCGTATTTCGAGACGTATCGGAAACTCTTGGGCGAGGAACCGGGACGGGAATTTTCGTTCATCTCGCAGCACATGATCGTCCAGAAATCACTACTTCGCGAGATGCTGGCGATGATTGAGGCGCATTTGCCCGGCACCGATCCATGGGCGTGGAAAATCATGCGCAATCTCGAGGGGGCGAGCACCAATCTATTCAGCGAATACGAGATGTTCGGACACTACGTTAAGAATCATCATCCCGACCGGGCAGTCTTTCGGCAGTTGCCGTGGCTGCGCAATGGATCGCGGTTGGTCGGCGGTGTACCTTCGACCGGCGATCTGGAACGCTTGGGAAAGGATTACGCGTTTGCGGCGTTCGAATCCTCGCAAAGGCCACTGCGCCGATGGGTGCGCTGGGTCCGAGCGTTTTTGCGCGGCTGAGGTTCCTCTCGGCACAGATCAGCGTCCTTGGGACACACGCAGCCTCAGCTTCGCGGGCATGAGTCCCAACACGATGCGGCAAGCCCAAGTTGGAAGTATCCGCCCGATCAATTCAACCGGCTGAAAGCGGAACCTCCAGAGGGTTCGCGTGGCGGCCCGGCGGCTGGCCGCCGAGGGTTGTTCTCGCAATTTCACGGCGCTGAGAAGTCCCTCCGCGCTCACATCGTGCAGTTCGACCTGCCAATTATCGAATTGTGTGAGATACGGCCGCAGCCATTTGCCTTTTCGCAACTTGGCATCATGCGACATCAGTCTCCCGCCTATTGGGATTCGGTCGGCGAGTAGATGGAATTCGGCGATCTGCTCAGCCGGATTGTCGCCCCCGTCGAGGAACGCCAGGTCCACGCGGGCTTCGGGCCCTTGCTGCGCCAGCCATCGCGGGATCACCTCCTCGGAAAAGCCGAAGAGGGGAGTGAAGCGATTGACGGCTTCCGGGACAGCGCCACGAACGTTTTCCAGCATGCGTTCGTAGATGTTTTGGTCCGCTTCGATACCCCACAAATGACCCTCGCCATTTGCCTCCAGAGCCCGCAGGAAATGGAACGTACTGCCTCCGCCCAGCCACGTGCCGACTTCGAGCACGATTTTTGGAGGCGTCGGCGCAGCGAGTATGGCGTCGGTTAACAGGCGGCATTCTGCGGAGTTTATCTGGCTGTCGACAGCAGACGAAGGCATGGAGCCGAAAGTGTAATTGGTGGAGTGAAAAAGCAATCACGCAGCTCTGGCTCGCGCGGCCAGCACCTCGCGATAAATCTCCAGGTGCCGGCGCCCGACTATTTCAGGGCAAAACAATTGCCGCGCCTTTGCGCGTGCGGTCCGAGCTAGTGCCATCGATCTCTCTGCATTGCCCAGGGCGCGCTTGACCGCGTCCGCCATGCTCGATTCCTTCAGTGGGTCGCACAGCAGCCCGGTCACACCCTCAGCGATCAGATCCGGGATGCCGCCCACGTTTGCCGCCACCACTGGAACGCCGGCGGCCATTGCTTCCAGCACGGCCATGGGACAGTTGTCTTCCAGCGACGGCAGCGCGAGGAGCGTCGCGGTGCGCAACCGCTCGCGGAGCTCCGGACGGTCCGCCCAGCGCACATGCTCAATCCAGGGCCGAGTCGCTGACAGTTGACGAAACTCCTGAGCATACGGATCATTTTCGCCTGCCAGTCCGAGGCACACGAGCCGGAGAGGAAATTCTCCTATGATCCGGTCCAAGGCTCGGACGAATGCATTTTGGTTTTTGCGCACGGTGATGTGTCCGACGCACAAGATGACCCGCTCCGGGCCGGGAGCCGGCTCGATGGCGAAGAATTTTTCGTCCACGGCATTGGCTACGACCCAGGTCCGCACACGGTCCCTGGCTACCGCCTGCCGCGTATAGTTGGTAATACAGACAACACCGTCGGTGCGGGGAACGGTGAAGGCTTCGAGTCGCGCGGCCAGCCAGTTAAATGTGAACGGTCGCGCGTGGTTGACCTTTGCGACCAGCCGCATGTTTCCATGGATGGTCAGGACATTTGGATACCCGGAAAAAATAGCACCCAGCCCGCATTCGCGTTCCGTCCCCTGGCCATGAACGATGTCCGGTTTGAGTTCGTGGATCTTGCGCCGGATCGCCCGGACGCACCCTTGGTACCCTGTTTTCAGCCAACCCAGATTCGGTACGTGCAAGCTGTGAAACCAGATGTTTGGCGCGAGTTTCTCCGGCGATTCCCGCATCGGTTGTTGGGTGCAGCTGACCACGTGAATTTCCATCTCAGACAGGCACGCGAATCCCTGGAGAAGCGCTTCGGGAGCGGTCCCAAACCATGGCTTCGGAAGCGAGTACTGCCGAAACGGTTCACGGTTGTCCGTCGTGAGTTGGACCACGGTCATCCGAAGGCGATCTCCATTGGTGAACGTTTAAATCCTACGATCGTTCGGCGTGTGATTGCCCAGTCAAACATGACAGTGCGCGGCGTTGAATGATGGAACCATCGCATTACACCGAAAAATATTCTCACCGGACGATCAGGATCCGCGGGTAGCGGTCAGCGCAAACTCGATGATTCTCAATTCCTCGCGAGGCCGCGCGCGGGCCGCCGTGCGCAAACGGGGAGAAATCCGGTCGAGGTATTCCGAGTCGACGGTGCGCAAGGGCGTGACGGAAACGTCCAGGAACCCCGCCGCGGTTAATTTATCAACATACTCGCTAACGAAACGACGCGTTGCGCGATGAAATTTTGGGTACATACACTCGTACAACCAGTCGCTGTAAGTCTGAAAATCCAATGGAGGGAGCGGGTCTTCAAATTCTCCGTGCCCACCGAGGTCGATGATGTTCACCATGCGCCCTCCCGGTTTAAGTGCATGGAAGCAAGCGTCAAAGGACGCGGGTAAGTCTTCAACGTGCTCGAAGACATCGTAGGAGAATATCCAGTCATGCTGCTCTTCCGCCACATATTCCTCCATGAACTGGCTATGATAGCGGACACGCTTCGTATCCAGGGAGGGAGTTGCACCGTTGTTGCTGATGATGCTGCAATCCAGATCAACTCCCTGCTCGCGAAGCATGGCCAGTGATCGTATCTGCTTCTCGTTGACGACCGCCGGATTTAGTTCCACCAGATCTACCGATTTTGCGCCGAGACCCAGAAAAAGAGCGGCAGTCGCCAGGCAATCCCCAGCTCCAACTTCGCAGATGGTTGCTCCTGCGATCGCTCCTGGATCTGGGATAAATTTCAGGTAATCACGACAGATCATCGCGTGCCGGATTACGATGTCTTCCACGGGTTGCGCAAGGACTGGAGCCTTTGGCCGCGCCTTAATTCCAAGCAGAATCCGAGTTTGTCGAATGGCATTGCCTTTCAAAGCCCAGAGTGTGCGTCGCGGATGCAGCATGTCTGACAGAATGATGCTTGGATGGGGTTCCTCTTCCAAGGGAAATGGAGGATTTCGTCAACTTTCCACGCTATTTTCCACGAGCTTTCGAGCGGCGTAAATCGCGAGAGGAAGGAAATCGCAAGTCGAGTGGTGGGTCATTTTTTGGAAGCGAGATATTTTTGAGCTTCAGGGCTCAGGAGGACCCCGCTTTCACGCCTCCATCCCGGGGGCGGACGATGCCCCCTCAGTTGTCCCATAACCCAGCCCAACGCACTGTAAAAATTCTTCCGATAGCGAAATCCTAGATGCCGGAAGCGATGCTTGGAGAGCAATAGCAATAGCGGAACCATCGCTGTCAAGAGCCGGCGTAGAAAATAGGTCCAATGGAGTTGCGCTTCGGCGGCTCCATAACCGTTTCGATAGAGCATTTTGAAATAGGCACCGGCTGTCAGGCGCTCCTCCCACCGCACCACGGCGTTCGGATTCGGAGCGAATCTCATCTCCAGCGCGTGAAGCTCAAAATTATACAACGCATCTTCAGCGGCCAGTGTCAGCCATTCGGGATACCCTCCCACTGCTTCCCAGACGCGGCGACGAAACGCGATGTTGCGCGATGACGTGGAGACAGCGCTCTCTGCTTGAGGGGTGTCATATTCCGGTTCAAAGAGGCGCAGCGATTTTTGAAACTCCGTCTCAGTCGTCGCCCAGGACCTGCCACCGACGAAGTCTACCGTCGGATCTTCCGTGAGAGGTCGTGTGATTTGGCTAAACCAGTTGGGATCGGGAAAACTCCCGCCATCTGTCGACGCGATAATGTCCGCGTCCGTGAGGCGAATGGCGCGATTGCGACCCTCCGCGATGTTGCAACGGACTTGCTCCAATTTGACCGGGATCGGGGAATCCTTCGCCAGCACCTGAAGTTTTTCCCATGTCCCATCCGTCGATCCTCCGTCGACGATCACGATTTCATCGGGTACCTCGGTTTGCACCAAAAGGCATTCCCACCAACGGGAAACATTGTCTGCTTCGTTAAACAAAGTGACAATTATCGCACGTCTCATGGAGGGGCGTGAATCAACAGAAGAAGGGTGCGTTGACTCAAGTCAAAATGGCATCCGGGCGTAGAAGACGGGGGAAGCCGCGGGCTATCGATTTGCGGACTGATTTCGGAAGATCCAAAACTCGCACGGGCATCCGCCCAATCGACAACTGCCACCATGGGAGTGCCTCAACACGGAAGTTTTCGATAAATGGCCTCGATCATTCCTTCCCGGAGTTCACAGCGCAGCACTTCGAGTTGGCCCATAAACTCGGTATTGACATCGAGCCTGCGTCCGGCGCGCCACACCTGCAATCCGCCGTTTGCGAGGCAGAAGTTCCATTGGTGAAGCCCTTGATAGTCCAGTCCTTCCGCTTCATCGGGATTGTGCCAAAGGAACACAATGCCCCCTGGCTTGGCCGCTTCGACCATCGCCGTGACCGCGCGGATTGCATCGTAGGAATGGTCCAACGAATTGCGGGCAAAAACGAGATCAAACATGCCCGCGCCAAAACGCTCGACAATCTCCTCCCCGTTACCCCTCTCGGTGCGAACCGGCGGCGTGACGCCGTGGCGGGCCATCAACATGTTGTACGCGTCAGCGAGCGGGTCCACAGCCGAGACGGCGATACGCCGCGCGCCCCATTTTTTCCCGACCCAGGTGAGAGGCCCGGCACCGACGTCGAGCACGCGCAACTCTGCTCCATCCGGCACCGTGAGCCACTCGCGCAACCAGGGTTGCAGTTCGGCCTCCGGTGAGGTTCGAAAGGCGAATTCTTCTTCTGCATGGCAGGAGGTTCCGCGGGAGCGGATGTAGGCGTCCCAGAACTGGATTTCCGACGGCAAGGACATCTTCCACGTCAGCTTGCCCAGCCCGAGTGCATGCCCCGCTCTTTTCAGAAGCGAGAACAACCGAACCCTTTTCCAGAATAGCCAGGCGCGTGTCTTCTCGGGAATGTATTGCTTGAGACTCATGAAGGGAACTCCGTTGCGGAGTGTGGACGCTGCCGGTAAGTGCCCAAACTTGCAAGCGCAGGAGAATCCCGGGAAACGAGGCCGACAGTTTCATCTTCTGTGCCTATTTAGAAGGTTGCGGGATTGACTTCGAACGACTCAAATCATTCACGGTCTCCAATCGCCATTTCTTTTCTCTTCATCGGTTCTCATGGGCGGCTTCATCCACTTCCGTTCGACACTAACGCACCTTGGCACTTTGCTGGGACGACACGTTGCGGCGCTGGTGTATGTCGCGCAAGTCGTTCTTCCGATGATTCTGCGGGATCGCTGTCGCCCGGTGATTTTCTCTCGCTACGTCGGAATGGGCGATATTGTCTGCACCATCCCTGCGGCCATGGAATTGATGAAACGCCACCCTGGCGCGACCTTCATCTACAATTGCCACCCCTCTTTCGCTCCGGTACCGCGCTTGGCTGGGGTCGCGGATCGAGTCACGTCGCTGGAGTCGGTTGGGATCGTCGGCCATTGGTATCGATTTCTGCTCGGAGGGTTCTACCATTTCGCGCATCGCGACGACACGGCTGGTCAGGTAGCGCAGGAATCCATGATCGCCGAGTTTTGCCGGCAATTTGGCGTGCCGACCACCGACCGGCACGCGGAATTGCCTGTGGCGGCCGCCGTCCTCGACCGGGTGAAGGCCCTTCTCACGAGCAAGAACCTTGATCCGGATTCGTTGATTCTCATCCATCCCGGTCCGAGTTGGCCCGTCAAACAATGGCCGTACGAGCATTGGACTGAGTTGGTCGCAGCGCTGCGTGCGCAAGGTCATACCAGTATCGCCCAACTCGGCGTCGCGCGTTACGTGGTTTTCGATCAGGTGACGGTCGAGCCCATTCCCGGAGCGGTTTCCCTGGTCGATGCTTTGTCCGTGGAGGAATGCATCGCCGTCATCTCGCTCGCGAAGTTGTTCGTGGGGATCGACTCCGGTTTGTTGCACATTGCGGCCGGCACGCGCACGCCTTCGGTCGGCTTGTTCGGATCGACGTCCCCGCAGTTCTTCTACGAACCGGACTTTCGGCAACACTTCGTTGTCACTCGTGTGGATTGCGCCGGCTGCCAGCACCGGCTGCCGCGGCTCCATTGGATTACCGGGTGCCCGTACGATGTCTGCTGTATGAAGACGCTCGGCGCGGATGCCGTCTTGCAGGCGTGCCTGGCCAGCTTGCCTGCTTCCATCCGGCGATGAGAATTCTTGTCGTGACGAACCTTTACCCCCCGCACCACATCGGTGGCTACGAGCTGGGGTGCCACGACGTGGTGAAAGCGCTGCAAGCGCGCGGACATGCGGTCCATGTTCTGACCAGCAGGTTCCGCTTGAGTGACGATCCTGTGACCGAAGCGGGAGTGGAGCGAGAGCTCCAATATGTCGGCGGTCCGGCGGACGGCCGGCATCAAAAGATGCGCGAATGCCGCGTGCTCTCGCGGGTCGTCCGCGAGCAGCGGCCGGATGTGGTCTATTTCTGGAATCAAGCGGGGCTTTCGCATTGGCTGCCCATGATGGCGCGCCTGCTGAGGTGTCGAATGGCCTTTTTCCTGTCCGACACGCATTTCGTGTCCTGGCGAGTCGGCGCCTTCCTCACGCGGTGGGCGCTGCACGGGTCCGCGGCGTTTCCCGCCCGGACGATTCGAGCGGTTTTTGGCGGAACGTTTTTGATTCGCGGCTGGCCGGTGATGCGGAATCAGCCGTGCCATTTTGCGAGCCGCTTTCTTCGCGGGTGCGCGGATCGGGCCGGGATCGCCGTGGCGGAAGATACCTCGATTGTCGCGCACTGGGGCATCGATCCCAGGAACTTTGCGCCGCCGCAAGAGTCGCGCTGGCCGTTGAACCGCCTCCTTTATGTTGGGCAATTGATTCCCCAGAAAGGCGTCCACACCGCGATTGCCGCGCTGGCTTTGCTGGCCAGGGAGCCGGCGTTCGCGTCCATGAGCTTGAGCGTGGCGGGTGGGGGAATGCATCCGGAATACGAAAAGGAATTGCGCGCGCTGGCGGTGCAGAGTGGCCTCGGAGAACGGGTCCATTTCCTCGGGAAAATCCCGCGGCCGGAATTGCCGGAAGTTTACGCGAAACATGATGTCCTCATTTTTCCCTCGGAATGGGATGAGCCGTTTGCCATCACGCCCCTGGAAGCCGCCGCTGCTGGCCTGGCCATCGTGGGTACTACCACGGGCGGCAGTGGGGAATTCTTTCGCCATGGGGAAACGGCGATGACCTTCGCGGCGGGTGACCCGGAAGACTGTGCGCGTGCGCTGCGCCAGTTGTGCGGGGATCGCTCCCTGGCGGAGACGATTCGCGCCCATGCGCATCGTGAGGTGACGGAGCGATTCACGATCGACAACATGGTTGCAACGATCGAGCAAAGCTTGCGGCAGATCGTGGAACCGCGCGCTTCCGTCGGTTAGTGTTCCCTCCCGCAGCGTTCCAGCTTCCCCTCTCATGCCCATTCCATCCTCTCGCTCTTTCACGAAGTTCGCCCGGCCACGGTGTGCCGCCATGCTCGCGGTGGTCGCCATGTGCGGCGTGCCTCCGGTCCGCGCTGCGGAAGCCGCGGACCGCTGGGCGCAATGCGGCTGGGGTGGCGGAGGATTTTACTACTCGGCGGTATTTCATCCGACGCAAGACGGGGTGATCTATCTCGGTGGCGATGTCGGCGGCGTTTACAAGACGGAGGATCACGGACGCACCTGGCGCATGATCAATGATGGGCTGGCGGGCTACGGCGTCTTTTCGCTGGCGGTGGATCGCACGCATCCGCAGACGGTCTTCGCGGCGACCGATAGCGGATTATGCAAGAGTGTTGACGCGGGGGAGCATTGGCAGCTCCTCCCCGGGACCGGGCCCAGGGAGCTGCGGATCACCGGCGAAAAGGGCCGCAGCATCCGGTCGATCGCCATGGATCCGGCTGATGGGAACGTGATCTATGCGGGCAGCCCGGCGGGCAAGGTCTACAAGAGCACGGACGGCGGCCAGACGTGGAAGACCGTCTATTCCAAAGCCGGAGAAGCGGCGGATCCTTCGCTGCTGCGCGTGCAGTACGGCAAGGTCAACGACCAGTTTTTTGGCGGGTTCTGGTTGCCGTTGAAGTTTCCCGAAAATGGAAAAGCGGCGGACTGCGTGGGATTTACCTTCGACTTCCAGGGCGACAAGAGCACGCCGAAGGACGCGTTCCTCACCCTCAAGACCACGGGCGGAATCAGTTTCCGCAGCAAGAATCTGCGCGACCTCTTTGCCGACGATCAATTGCGCAATGTGCTGCTCAAGACGGGGGACTTCGTGGTGGATCCGGAATATGCGAAAAAGAACGCGGACAAGGCCGGCACCGCTCTTGATTGGGCAACGGTGAACCGGATGGATTTTGCCAGCTCCGGTCCGCTGCCGCAGAATGCCTCGGTCGCGAGGATCGGCGCGCTGGCCTTTGCGTTCGCGGGCTCTGTGGGCGGGGGGACGGCGGACAAACCGGCACGGATCGTGGTGGTGGATTTTGTCAAAAATAAGACGGTGCAAAGCTACGGCAACATCCGGGTGGGAGAAGCGGCGGCGGCGAGTGTGTGCAGCGTCGCGGTGAGCGCGAAAATGCCGGCGCTGGTCATGGCCGCGACGCACGACGCCGGCCTGGTGCTGAGCGAGGACGCGGGACAAACGTGGCGGGCGCTGGAGACTCCCAAAAAGGCCTCCAACGTGGCGTTCGACCCGGTGAATCCGAATATCATCTATGGTTCGTTCTTCAAGGACGGCATTTGGAAAACGACCGACAAGGGGAAGACCTGGACTCGGATTTCGCAGGATTTCGCGAAGGACATTTCCATTTGGGAGGTCGCGGTCAGTCCCGCCAATCCGCTCGATGTCTTCGCGATCGGTGAAGTGAATTGGGGTGGAAGTTTTTACCTTTCCAATGACGGCGGACAGACGTGGAAAAAATCCGCGAAGATGGGAGTCGACGTGAGCGTCAACCCGACGCTGCCTGCCGAACAAGGCGGAACCTCCGCCAGCTTGAGCAGCCCGACGAATCTCACGATCAATCCGCACAATGCGAAGGAGATCTTCGTGAGCGCGAATTGGCGGCCGTGCTGGAGCGACGATGGCGGGCAGACCTGGGTCGAGCGGGTGCGCGGGGCGGATATCTCGTGCATTACCGACATTCGTTTCCGTGGGCCGCGGACCTACGTCACCGTCATGGATGAGGGGACGCTCGTGAGCGAAAACGACGGGAATTCCTGGCGGCAATTGTGGCCGCGCTCCTACCAGACGGACCTGAGCGGTCACAACTGGCGGGTGGCGGTCACGGAAGCCAACGGCGCGGATCGCATCATCGCCACGGGCAGCCCGTGGGCCGTGGATAACAATCTCGTGATCGTGAGCGACGATGGAGGCAAGACCCACAAAATCGGCAAGGCTGGGCTGCCTGCTGCCCGGCCGCGCCTGAATACGATGTGGGGCCAGGGCTACGCGCGCGCGCTGGCCGTGGATCCGGCGGATCCCAAGGTCGTCTATCTGGGGATCGACGGAGATCCCGCCGGCGGTGACAACAGCGGCGGCGGCGTTTTCAAATCGGAGGATGGCGGCGGCACCTGGAAGCAATTGCCGAATCAACCCACGAGCCGGCGCATGTTCTTCGGGCTGGCCGTCGATCCCACGGATTCCAGGCGTGTCTATTGGGGCGCGTGCGGATCGCCCGGTGGCGGATTGCACCGCAGCGACGATGGTGGGGCAACCTGGAAGCAGGTCTTTTCTCATGAGCAGTGGATTTTCAATCTCCTCGTCACGGCCGATGGGACGGTCTACTGCCCCGGCACGAATCTCTGGCGGAGCGGCGATCACGGCCAGACCTGGAAGCAACTGACGCAATTCAACAACGGCCGCACGATCATCGGCCTCGAAGTGGATCCGCGCGATCCCGGAACGATGTGGATTTCCACCTGCACATGGGACAACAGCGCCAACGGGGCTGTTTACAAGACGATCGACGGCGGGACGACCTGGAAAGAAATGACCGGTAATATTCCCTACCGGAAGCCGATGGTGCTGCGCTTCAACGCCGCGACGAACGAGTTGTGGGCCGGTGGCGTGGGCTTATATAAGATCAAGCAGTAGCCCCCGGACTAAGTCCCGCGGGCCTCGCGCCTCAACCAAAAATAGACGGGCAGGCCGAGGGCGATCAGCACCAGGCCGACCAGCGATTCCAGCCGGGCGGCGGTGAGGGTGTTCCAGAGCAGGGCCAGCGCGACGATGATGAAGAGCGCGGGCAGAAACGGATAGCCAAGCGTCCGGTAGGGCCGCGGGGCGTCGGGCATTTTTCTCCGCAGGATGAACACGGCCGACGTGGTGAGCGCGTAGAACATCCAGCCGGCGAAAACCACGCAGTTGGTCAACTGATCGAAGGTTCCGGAGACCGCCAGGACGCTGGCCCACACGGCCTGCCCCGCGATGGCGGCCACCGGGACCGCGGTGCGTGCATGCAACGCGGCGAAGCGCCGGAAAAAGAGTCCGTCGCGAGCCATGGCATACGGGACGCGCGCGTTGGTCAGGATCGAACCATTGAGCACCCCGACCGCGGAAAAGAGAAAGGCCATGGACACAAGCTTCGGGCCATTGGCTCCGAGGAAAGTCTGCGCCGCCCTGGCCGCCACGGGCAGCGCATCGCGATGGGCCGTCGAGTTCGCGCTGAGGATTTCGGGAAAGGGCAGCGCGTAGAAATACGCGAGATTGGCCAGTCCATAGGCGATGAGCACGATGCCCATGCCGGCGATCAAGGCCGCGGGAATATTCCGGCCCGGGTCGCGCACTTCGCCCGCGACCATCGGCATGTTATTCCAGCCGTCGAAAGCCCAGAGCGCCGCGAGCACGGCCGCGCCGAAGGCCGGCCATCCGGGCCAGCCGGCCGCTCCTGCCGGCGCGGTGAAATGTTCCCAGCCCGTGCTCCGTCCAAAGCAGAACACACCGGCGATGATCGCCGCGATGCTCAGGAGCTTGACGAGGGTGACGGCCGATTGAATCCGCCCGCCGAGCACGACGCGCAGGCAATTCACCGCCGAGCAAACAGCGATCACCCCGACCGAGACCAACTGCCGGCTGCCAAACTGCCAGTCGATCCGGTCGCCGAACAGGTGAAAGGTCCGCTGGACCCAGACGGTCTCGAGGGGAACGAGGGCGGAGAGAAACGTGGCGAAGGCCACGCCGAAAATCGCGATCGACCCGCTCCCGCCGACGGTGATGCGCATCCAGCCGAAGAGGAATGCCGGCAGGTCGCCATAGGCGGCCCGGAGAAAGGTGTATTCCCCGCCGGCCCGCGGCAAGAGCGCGCCGAGTTCCGCATAGGCGAGCGCCCCGGCGAGCGACATGACCCCGGCGACGATCCAGGCCACCAGCACCCATTGCGGCGAACCGACCGACTGCGCCATCGCCGTCGTCTTCAGGAAGATCCCCGTGCCGATGATCGTTCCGACCACCAGGGCGGTCGCGTCGCGCCGGCCGAGGCCGCGGATGAGTTCAGGCTCGGGCATGGAAAAGGGGCGTTCCTGGTTCTTGGTTCTTGGTTCTTCGTTGGTTCCGTTCTGTCCGCCTCAGCGTGCCTAAGCGGGAACTTTGGCACGAGGGGCGATCAACCAAGAACCAAGCACAAAGAACCAAGTACGTCGGAGGAGCCATAGCATTTCCGGATCGATTCTCGAAGACAATGTTGCCTGCAGGGTCACGGATCGCCGGAGGGCGCGCCGGCCAGGACGAGGCGGAATCCAGTCGCTGCATGGCGATGCCCCTGTTCGTCATGATCGCGGTGCGCGGACAATAGGGTGCCACGACCCGTGTCGCTGAACGAAGCGCCGCGCAGGACACGGGGCCGTTGCCCGGCGTCGAACGCATCATGGCACCATTCGCGGGCGTTGCCGCCGAAATCGAAGAGGCCGTGGAGATTTGCGGCAAAGCTTCCGACGGGGGAAGTGTGCGGGAATGAATCGCGGTAGCCATCCAGGGTCTTTTGCCCAGGCGAGATCTCATGATCGGCGGCTTCCGCGCCGCTATAGTTGCCCGCGCCCGGCGGCGGCGGCCAGGCGCCGCCCCAGGGAAATTCGCCGGTGATGCCCTCACTTTTCTTCTGCGGAGCCTGCGCCGCGTCTTCGCGGTCTCCGATGCCGACGGCGCAGCTCCATTCGTGATCGGTCGGCAAGCGGTAGCGCCAGTTTGCCGGAAGCGCCCCCGCCTGGCGCGCCCGCTCGGTCAGCCACGTGCCGAATTCCTGCGCATCGCCCCAGCTCACGTTGACGACCGGGTGCGTCGCGTCTTGCAGAAACCGCGGCTTCAGCCATTCGCGCTTCGTCTCTTTGACATAAGCTTCATAATCGCCGACCCGCGTTTCCCAGATACTGAAGAGCACTCGCTGCCCGTTCGTGGGCCCGCCGGCGATTGGCACCGGCACGAACTGCATCCCGAGGTCATTGACGAAGGGCTCCTCCTGGGTGGCGGCCGAGGGTGACAGGCTCGATAGCACGACGCGAAAGCCGCAATTGAAGTTATGCTGCGCCGGCGGCTTGGGGGCGCGTACCGACGACAGCAGTTCGTCACGAATTGCGTAGAGGAACGAGGCGCCGCGCAGGACCCGGCGATCGTCTTTCGGGCTGTTGAGGTCCTCGCACCATTCCCAGGCGTTTCCGCCGAGATCGAAGAGGCCCGAACGATTCGCGGAAAAGCTGCCGACCGGCGCGGTGACCGGGAATTCGTCGCGATAACCGGCGAGAATCTCCTGCTCCTTGACCATGTCTTTTGCTCTCACATCCTCGCGCCCGACCGCCTCCTCGCCGCTGTAGTTTCCCGCGCCGGGAGGAGGCGGCCAGGCGCCGCCCCACGGGAACGCATCGTCGATCTTCCTGTTCTTTTCCTCGGGCGTTTTCCCGGGGTCTTCGCGCTCGCCGATCCCCACGGCACAACTCCACTCGTGATCGCTCGGCAGGCGATAGTGCACCGACGCGTCGAGCCGGCCAGCCTGGTGCTCGCGTTGCGTCAGCCACGCGCAGAAAGCCCGGGCATCTTCCCAGTTCATATTCACCGCGGGGTGGGTGGGGCCTTGCGCGAAGGTCGGCTTCGGCCATTCGCGTTTCGTCTCCTGCGTGAACGCCTCGTAGTCTTCCACGCGGGTTTCCCACTCGCAGAAAAGCACCCGCATCCCGTTTGTCGGACCGCCCGTGATCGGTACCGGGACGAACTTCATTCCGAGCGTGTTCACGAGCGGCGCATCCTTGGTGGCGTCGGAGAACGACACGTCTTTCGCTGCTTTTCCGCCGCTATCGCCGATGGATGCCGGGACAGCGGGCGCGCGCCCATTTCCATCGGGCTTTGTCGGCTTCGCCCAGAGGAGTCCCGCGGCGATGCAGGCAACGGCGACGCCCCCGTAGGCGAGTCGCTTCAACTTTTCCGGCGCCGCGATCGGAACGACGGATTGCGTCCGGGATGCGGTGGGTGACTCGGGCGGTGCGGCAGGAGCGAGGAGTTGAGTCGTCGCGCTCGACCCCGGTGGCGAGGGCCCGGCCTGCGTCGGTGGCGTGGCCCGGATGGCATCCACGGCGGATTTCATCTCGGAGGTGCGCTGGAAACGCTTTTCCGGCGCGCGCGCCATGGCGGTCATCACCACTTGATCGAGGCGCGCGTCGACGGGCATGCGGTGCGAAGGCGGTTCGAAGACGCCCTTGGGCAGATCCTTGCAGATCATCTCGTAGAGCACCACACCGAGCGAGTAGATGTCGGCCCGGTGATCCACATTCATCCCGCGCGCCTGCTCCGGGGCCATGTAATCAGGCGTGCCCATCACCGTGCCCGTCACCGTGTGGCCCATCTCCTCCGCGCCCGGCGCGGTATGCCGCGCGAGGCCGAAATCGGCCACCTTCACCCGTCCGCGCGTATCGACCATCACGTTGGCCGGCTTGATGTCGCGGTGGATGACGCCCTCGGTGTGCGCATAGTCGAGCGCGTCGCACACCGCGCCGATGATCTCCAGCGCCCGCGCGGGCTCGAGTCCCGGTCCATGAATGATCTCCTGGAGATTGGCGCCCTCGACAAACTCCATCACGAAGAAGAGGTGGCCCGCCGTCGTCGTGCCAGACTCGTGGACGGTAATGATGTTGGGATGATTGAGCCGCGCCATGGTGCGCGCCTCGCGCACAAAGCGGTCGGAGAATTCCTTGTCCACGCTGATCTCCAGCGGCAGGAGTTTGATCGCGACGAACCGGTCGAGGTCGATCTGCCGCGCCTGATAGACGGCGCCCATCCCGCCGTGCCCGAGCAGGCGGAGAATCTCGTAGCCGGGAAAGAGGCGGGCCATTTCCTCGGCCGTGGGCGGCTGCCAGGCGCCGCCCGCGCCGCTCGTCATCTTCACATTCCGCTTCCAGCGCGCCAGGACTTCATCCGGCGACGTGCTGGCGAGCTGGGTTGCGTCTGACGCCGGGTCCTGGGATGGATTGTTCTCCTCAGACATGGGAGCGGTGGCATAGCGGAAGCCTCCCGCGGTGGCGAGCGTGGAGTGCGCTCGGCGCCGCTCCCGGGCCGCGGGATAGTCCCTGCTGCCACGCGCGGTTCGGCGAATGAATTCGCCGCTACGTAGCCGCGAATTCATTCGCGGAACCTGGGCTGCAAGCAAGCCCGTGAAGTTTACGCGTTTCGGGTGGAGGGGTAGGGGAGTTCAGCAGAAATGCGCGCCGATGGCCTCGACGTGGACGGCGTAGAGAGACCGGCTGGCGGTCATAAACAGGCGATTGCGGCGCGGGCCGCCGAAGCACACGTTGCTGCAAATCTCGGGCAGCATGATCTGGCCGATGCGCTTGCCCTCGGGTGAGAAGATGTGGACGCCGTCGTAGCCTTCGCCCACCCAGCCGGCGCTCGACCAGATGTTGCCGTCCTTGTCGCAGCGGATGCCATCGGAGAGGCCGGCGACCGTCTTGCCGTTCAGCTCCATGGCCATCGAGATGAACTCGCGTCCCTTGCTCAGCTTGTTGCCGCTCACGTCCCACACTTTGATGTTCTTGGGCGCGGCGGGGTAGTGCGTGGAGCCCGTGTCGGCGATGTAGAGCTTCGTGTAGTCCGGGGAAAAACAGAGGCCGTTGGGCTTGAAGGCTTCGTCGGTGACCATGTCGACTTTGCCCGTGCCGGGGTCGATGCGATAGACGGCTTCCTTGAGAAGGAGCTCGCCCTTGTGTCCTTCGAAGTTCACGAGGCTGCCGTAACCCGGATCGCTGAACCAGATGCCGCCATCGGGATGCACCACGCCGTCATTGGGCGCGTTGAAGGGTTTGCCGTTGTACTTGTCGGCCAGCACGGTCACGGTGCCGTCCGCTTCGTAACGCACGACGCGGCGGTTGCCATGCTCGAAGGCGATCTGGCGGCCCTGGAGATCGAAGGTGTTGCCATTGCCGAAATTCGAAGGCTTGTGCAGGACGCTCACGCGGCCGTCATCCTGCAGCCAGCGGTGATGCACGTCGTTCGGAATATCGCTCCACACGAGATAGGAGCCGACCCCGCTCCACGCCGGGCCTTCCGCCCAATACATCCCCGTGTAGAGCCGCTCGATGGGCGACATGGCGATCTTGTATTTGGCAAAGGCCGGATCGAGCGCGATGACATCGGGTTCCGGGTAGCGGACGGGCGCGGAGCCGGGGCCGAAGTCGCGCGCCAGCAGCGGCGCGGCTGCGAGGGCGCCGAGGCCGGTGAGGAAGGAACGACGGGAGGGGTGGGTGTTCATTGGGGGGTGGGTGCGTGGATGATGGAGATGAGGAGCGGGGGAGATGGCTTATTTACTCGTGCAGCCGTTCGTCGGAGTTGATGAAAGCCCAGCAGATGGCGGCAAGGAAATAGGCGGTCGCGAATACGCCGATATTAATGGACCAGTTATTGTGGGTCGCGGCGAGAACAAGGGGAACCACCATCGGCGCCACCGCGCCGCCGGCGTTTCCGACCATATTCATGCTGCCGCCCAGGGCGCCCGTGTGCCGTCCGCCCACGTCCATGCACGCGCCCCACGATCCCGGCAGCGACAGATCGCTGCACATGCTGGCCATCCCCACCGCCAGCACGGAGAACAGCGGCTGGCTGAAAGACAAGGAGATCACCAGCATCACGCCGGCGCACGTCATGCCGGCCATGCCCAGGATTCTGCGCGTGCGAGCGATGCTGCCCAGCGCGCGGTCGAGCCTGGCCGAGAGCAGACCGGCGAGGATGGAGCCCACCCCGCCAAAGAACAGCGGCACGCACGCCAGCAGCGCGCGCTGCATCTCCGTGAGTGTGATGAATTGCTCCTTCAAGTAAGTCGGGAACCAGGTGATGTAAAAATACCACGCGTAGGACATGAAGAAATACTGCGCCCAGAGCATCCACACCGTGCGCGAAGCGAGCAGTTTACCCCACGGCATGGCATGGATGCCGTCATGCGCGGTCACGCCGATGTGCGCGAGCTCGGCGGGATTCACGGAGGGGTGATCCTTGGGGTAATTGCGGAACCAACGGTAAAACAGGACGGCCCAGACCATCCCGAGCAGACCGAACATGAGGAAGACCCATCGGTAATGCAGACCGAGTCCCGGTTTGCCGTCGTGCCCGCCGGCCAGCATCCAGCCGACGACCAGCGGGGTGAACGCTCCGCCCCAGCGCGCGCTGAGCCACAGCACGCCCTGGGCACGAACGCGCTCGGCGAAGGGAAACCAGAGCGTAAAGGCCTTGGTGATATTCGGAAAGCAACCCGCCTCGCCCACGCCGAAGAGAAAGCGACAAATCACCAACGACACGAGATTCCACGCCCAGCCGGTGGCGATGGTGAAGACCGACCACATCGAAACGACGCGCATGAGGACCTGCCGCGGACCGTAGCGGTCGCCGAGCCAGCCGCCCGGGATTTCGAACAGGGCATACGCCCAGCCAAAGGCGGAGAACGCATAGCCCATCTGTATCTTGGTCAGCCCCAACTCCTCCTGCAGGTGCGGCGCGGCTTGCGAGATGCAGACGCGATCCAGGTAGGTAATGATCGCCAGCGTGGCTGCGAACCACAGCACGACGTTCCGAGCGCGCGACGCGGCCCCGCTTCTGGGATCGATCTGGTTCACGATGATCGTGTCCCGCGCGTGGCTCAGGCCACGCCGTTGACGACATTTTCCAGCGGCTGGCCGGTCACGGCGCCAAGCGCGATGCGGGCCGAGGTGGCCCTCATTTCGAGTTTGGATTCGACGCTGCAAAACGCCGCGTGGCAGGTCACGATGAGGTTTGGCGCGCCGGCCTCCTCCGCGGTCTTCAACGGTTCGTCCTCCACCACGTCCAGACCGGCCCCGGCGATCCGTCCCTCGCGGAGCGCCTGGAGGATGGCCGTCTTCTTAATCACGGCCCCGCGCGCGGTATTCACCACGAACGCGCCCGGCTTGAGCAGGGCGAGCTCGCGCTCGGCGATCAGGTGCCGCGTCTCGTCCGTGAGCGGACAGTGCAACGAAACGACATCGGCCTTCGCCAGCAGCTCGTCGAGCGTGCGCGCGCGGCAGAGACCCACGGCCTTGTCCACGCCATTGGGTAGATAGGGATCATGGAAGATCACCTTGAAGCCGAGCGCCTTGGCGCGCAGCGCCGTCGCGGTGCCGATGCGACCCAGCCCGACAACGCCAAAGGTCAGCTCACGCAGCCGCCGCAGCTTCGGCTCCACGCGGATGATCCAGCCGAGTTGCTTCGCTTCATGATCGAGCGGAAAAAGCTGGCGGCATAGCGCCAGGGCGAGGGCGATGGCATGATCCGCCACTTCCTCAGTGCCATAGTCGGGGACATTGCACACCGCGATGCCCCGCTCTCGCGCCGCGGCGATGTCCACGGAATCAAAGCCGACGCCGTTGCGAATAATCGCCCGGCAGTTCCGCAATTTCGCGATTCCCGCGGCGGTGATGGGAGTATTGTGCCAGACGATGAGCACATCGGCGCCGCAGATCTCGCCGGAGAAATCCGCATCGCTCGAGCAGAGGTAGCGTCGCACCTCCGCCACTTCACCGATCACCGCCCGTTCGACGGTGGATTCCGGATCGCCTTGGGTGGACGTCGCCCAGTCGATGATGGCGACGAGAGGCTTGGAAGAAGCGTTGTTCATGGAGGGGGGCCGTTTCTGAGATTCGGGTGAGGCGACCAGAAAATCGGAAATCCGAATATCGAAATCCGAAACAAATTTCCGGGGAACGTAGAAACTGAAATAGGTTCTGAAACGCAAAGGCGCAAAGGCGCGGAGGCGGAAAATGCTGGATCACGCGCCGTCTGTCAGAGGGCGTCAAATTAAGCGAGTCGGGCGGATTCCTGTCGGGGTGGGTTTGAATCGGTCAAGATGCGAGACACAAATTCTGCCGCCTCGAAGTGAGCGCGAGCGCCGTGTCCCCAACTTTGTCATCCTGAGCGGAGCGGGGAATCATGGGCGGAGTCGAAGGACCTCCATTTTCTGTGGGTTCTCGCGCGGAGCCACTGCGATGAGGCATTGCGCGAAGCGAACGCCTTTCCAAACGGGTGTGTGGACGAACCCGTTGCCCTCGCCGCGACGGAGTTGCCCAACAAGTGCGTTCGCAAAATCCCACCCCGTGGTCGCAAATGCGTCAACCTACTAAACGTGACGCGCGTCAGTCAGGGTGTCCACCGTTGCTCCGCGCGAGAACCCACAGAAGATGGAGGTCCTTCGACTGCGCCCGTGCTTCCCCGCTCCGCTCAGGATGACAATGTAGGGGAACGGTGCTCGCGCTCGCGGCAAAACGGAATGTTTTGAAACGCTCACAGCACGCCACGCGAGATTATTGATTTCGGATTCGAAAGCCTGCCTCGCTTCGCTCGCCGCGCCGGATTTTGCGTTTCCGCAAAATCAAATCCGCTCGAAATACCGTTGCCGCTCCCAATCGGTAACTGCGTTGTCGAAGGCCTCCACTTCCAGACGCCCCGTGTGCACATAGAATTCGACAACCGCATCGCCAAAGACATTGCGCGCGAGTTCGCTGGCGGCGAGCAGGTCGACCGCCTCGTGCAAGGTTCGTGGCAGGGAAACCAGGTTCGCATCGATGTAGGCATTGCCGGCGTACGATTCACCGCAGTCGAGATTCTCCTCCACGCCGGCCATGCCGGCCGCGATCGTCGCCGCAAAGGCCAGATACGGATTGGCGTCGCCACCGGGCATCCGGTTCTCGATGCGCAACGAGCTGCCGTGGCCGACGATCCGGAATCCCGTGGTGCGATTGTCGGTTGACCACGCCAGCTTCGTCGGCGCCCAACTCGCCGCCTGGAATCGTTTATAGGCATTGATCGTGGGGGCGAAGAAGTAGCAGAGCTCGCGTGAATACTTGATGAGCCCGCCCAGGAACTGCCGGAAAAATTTCGAGCCGCATTCCCGCTTCGCGTCCCAAAAGAGATTCGTTCCTCCACGCCAGATGCTCGCGTGAATGTGGCAACTGTTGCCCGGCTCGGTCACGGCGTACTTGGGCATAAAGGAAACGGCGCGGCCCTCCTGCGCGAAGATCTCCTTCACCCCTTGCTTGAAGACGACGTGCATGTCGGCCATCGGCATCGGTGCGCCGTAGGTGAAATTGATCTCGTGCTGGCCCCGGCCCCATTCGCCTTTGCTCGACTCGATGTCGACTCCCGCCGCGATCATCTGGTTGCGCACCCGGCGGAAGATGCCTTCGTCGCGCGCCGGCTGCATCGTGTGGTAATCGATCCGGTAATCGCTCGACGCGGGGAGCCCCCGGTAGCCGGCGGCGAACGCATCGTGGTAGGTCGTGTTGAAAAGGTAAAATTCGAGTTCGCTCGCGACATTGCACACCAGCTCTTTCTTCGCGAGTTGCTCGACTTGTTTCCCGAGCAAGGTCCGCGGCGCCTCATCCACCGGGCGGCCGTCGTGGTGATGCAGGCCGCACAGGATCAGGGCGGTGGCGGCCTGCCAGGGCACGAGGCGCAGCGTGGAAAAATCCGGCCGCCACGAAAAGTCGCCGAAGCCCTTCTCCCAATTCGCCAGCTTGAATCCATCCAGCGGATCCATCTCGATATTCACCGTGAGCAGGTAATTGCAGCCATGGGTGCCATCCTTCGCCACGCTCTTCAAAAAGAAATCGCCCGTGAACCGCTTGCCGATGAGCCGCCCAAACACGTCGGGGAAAGCCACGATGACAGTATCGATCTCGCCGCGTTTGATCTGAGCCGTAAGTTCTTTCAGGTTCATGGGATAATGAAGCATCCCACCCGTTCGGGCGGATAGCGCGTCTTCAGGGAAACTCTACACGGATGACTGATGACTTCCCCATCAATCCTCGGAAACATAAACGTTCTTCAACTCGGTATAGCCTTCGAGCGCGTTCATCCCGAGGTCGCGCCCGATGCCGCTTTGCTTGAAGCCTCCGAAGGGCGCCTCGACATGCACGCTCGAATGGGAGTTGACGCTCAGTACGCCGCTTTCGACGCGCCGGACGACGCGGAGCGCCCGCTTGATATCATTCGTCCAGATCGATCCGCTGAGCCCGTAGGGCGAGTCGTTCACTTCCCGCAGCATTTCCGTTTCATCGTCGAATGGGCGGATGCACACGACGGGTCCGAAGATTTCCTCGCGCCACACCGGGTCCGTGGGCTCGCAACCCAGCACGACCGCCGGCCGCAGGAAAAAGCCCGGCCCGTCGATCCGCTCGCCCCCGATGATCTCGCGCCCCCTGGCCGTCGCGAGAAATCCTTCCACCGTCTCGCGTTGCTGGCGGGAAACCAGCGGGCCGATCTGGGTATCCGGCTCCGCGGGCTGCCCGACCTTCAAGGCGTGCATCGTCTCCACGAACCTTTCCACGAAGCGATCGAACACCGGCCGCTCGACGAAGACCCGGCTGCGTGCGCAGCAATCCTGGCCCGTGTTGGCGAAGACGCTCATCGGCGAACTGGTCGCGGCCTTTTCCACATCCGCGTCGGCGAAGATGATGTTCGGCGATTTTCCGCCCAGCTCGAGCGAGACGCGTTTGATGCCGCGCGCGGCGAGAGCCATGATGCGCGAGCCGATTTCGGTCGAGCCGGTGAAGGAGACTTTGCGGACGAGCGGATGCTCGACGAGCACGTCGCCGATCGCCCCACCGGCGCCGGGCACGACTTGCAGCACGCCGGGAGGCAGCCCGGCCTCGTGCGCCAGCTCGCCGAGGCGCAGCGCGCTCAAGGGCGAAAGCGACGCCGGCTTGAGCACGACGCAATTGCCCGCGGCGAGCGCCGGCGCGACTTTCCAGCAGGCGATGGGAAATGGAAAATTCCAGGGGACGATGGCCGCGACGACGCCCATGGGCTGGCGCAGGGTGAAATTCAATCCGCCGCGGGCGACCGGGATGGTCTCGCCGAAAAACCTGGAGATCGCGCCCGCGTAGTATTCGAAGACGCGCGCCCCGAGCCCGGCCTCGTCCTGGGCATCGGCGATGGGCTTGCCCACATTGCGCATATCGAGGGCCGCGATCTCGCTGGCGTGAGCGCGCAGCTTCGCCGCCACCGCGAAGAGGATTTCCGCGCGTTTGCCGGGCGCAAGATCCCGCCACCCATTCTCGAACGCGCGCTGCGCGCCAGCCACGGCATCTTCGATTTCCCCCGGACCCGCCGCGCCCACCTCCGCGAGCGGCTCCCCATTGGCCGGATCGGTGAGGCGCACGCGCCCGCCCTCGCGAGGCGGACAGGACTTGCCGTTGATGAAGGGATCCTGGGGAAAAGTCACAAGGCGCGTTCGTAGAGATTTCGCAAATCGTCACGCGTGACCGGCACGGGATTCGTGGCGTGGCAACTATCCACGAACGCCTGGTCGGCGAGCGAATCGAGTTTCGATTCGTCCACCCCGTGGGTGCGCAATCCCGGCGCGAGCCCGATGTTCTCGAACAGCGCGCGCACCGCCGCAAGCGTTTTGGCATCGGTCGGCTCCGGCAGCCCCAGCGCGATTCCGACACGGCGATACACGCCCGGCTGGCGCGCCGCGTTGAACTCCATGACGAACGGCAGGCAGAGCGCATTGGCGAGCCCGTGGTGGAGCCCGCACAAGGAGGAGAGCGGATGCGCGAGCGAATGCGTGGCGCCCAGGTCCTTCTGAAACGCGATCCCGCCCATCGCCGCGGCGATTTGCATGAGGCCGCGGGCTTCGAGGTCGCCACCGTCGGCCACCGCCCGGGGCAGCGCGCGGACGATCAAGTGAATGCCTTCGAGCGCGATGCCGTCGCAGAGCGGATGGAACACCGGCGAAGTGAATGACTCGATGCAATGCGTGAGCGCATCGGCCCCGGTCGCGGCGGTCAGTTTCGGCGGCAGCTCGCGCGTGAATTCCGGATCAAGAATCACCAGGCTCGCGAGCAGCGCCGGATGAAAGATGACGCGCTTGCGATGTTCCATGATGATCACCGAGCTGCGTCCCACTTCGCTCCCCGTGCCCGCGGTCGTCGGGATCGCGATCAGTGGGGCGAGCCCGCTCCAGTCCGCCTCGAATTTGAAGTGCGCGAGCGCTTGATCCGGGCGCTTGATCCGCACGCGCACCGCCTTGCCCACGTCGAGCGCGCTGCCGCCGCCAAACGCGATCACCGCGTCGCAGCCATGGGCCCGGTAGGCTTTCCACGCGCCCTCCACATCCGCTTCTTCCGGGTTGGGCCGCACGTCCGAAAACACCGCCGCATCCATCCCTTCCAGGCAGTCGCGGAGCAGCGTGAAAGCCTTCGTCTTCGTCAGGCTCGCGTCGGTGACGATCAGCGGGCGCGCGCTGCCCAGTTTGGCGAGCCATCCGCGCAATTCGCGCCGGGCGCCCACTTCAAAGATCGTGGTGGTGGGAAAGGAGAAGGTCGTTGGCATGGGTTTGCTGCGTCGCTCTGCTGCTTCGGACGTGTAACGGAATCGTTCTTGTGCCGCGATTGCAACGCAAGCTTGGAGGTTGTGGAGAGCAGAATCGTTACAATTGTGTGTCGAGCGGGTATCGGGTTGCACCATTTTCGCTCATCCCTCCGGGATGGGAGACGCCGGCCGTCATCCCGAACAGACAATCCCGCGCAGCGCCCTTTTGGTCTGCTAATGAGGTGATTTATAAAGTGCTGAAAATCAGAGTGCGCGGGTGGATCGCGTTCTCCGCAACGCGATGGGAAAAAGAATCGCGGCTCCGCCGCCCATCTTTTGCCATCGCCTTCGGAGAAGCCGATCCACCTGCGCGCTTTCTGAACGCGGAGATCCAATCTGGCGCCACGCTGCTCAACGTCATTTCCGCACTAGCGATGACGGCCTTTCGTTTTTGGATCTCAGGACGACACGCTTTGATATCGTCAGTCGGTGTCTCCCCAGCCCGCTCGCGCCCGCGGACCCAACCTTGCTTTTCGGCACCGGTGCTTGCGACACTCCCTCCATGCAACTGAATCTGGACAAGCAAAAGGTCGCCGTCTTCGGAGGGGCCCGTGGCATCGGCCGCGCGATCGCCGATGGATTTCTCACCGAGCGCTGTCGCGTGTGGACGTTCGATCGCGAACCCAACGAGTCTGTCGTGCCGCCCGGCCAGGCGAGCGTCATCGGCGACGTGACGCAATACGACGAGGTCAGCGCCTTTGCCGATGCGGTGGGCGACGTGGATCACGTCGTCTTTTCCGTCGGCGCCGGCTCTGGAAAGTTCGGATTTCCTTTTTGGAATCTGGAGCCTTCGGACTGGGTCCGCGTGCTGGAAATCAACCTGATCGGCGCGGTGAACGTGGCGCACGCGTTTGCTCCCAAGCTCATCGCGCGAGGGAAGGGGTCGATGCTGTTTCTCGTCTCGGTCGCGGGCCAGATCGGCTCCCAGACAGACCCGCCCTACAGCGCCGCGAAGGCGGGGCTCATCAATTTCACGCAGTGCGCGGCCAAAGACCTCGCGCCCTACGCCGTGCGGGTGAATGCGCTCTCGCCGGGCATGGTGAAGACCGATTTGAACCGAGCGGTGTGGGAAGCCGGACAGGCGAATCTTCCGCCATCCGAGCGGGTGGACTATGCGATCTGGGCCGAGGAAAAAATCCGCAAGGTCTCGCCGCTCGGACGCTGGCAGACGCCGCCGGAGTTTGCCGCCATGGCCGTCTTCCTGGCCTCCGATCACGCAAAAAATATCACCGGCCAGACGATCAATGTCGACGGCGGCCAGGTGATGCACTCCTGATCAGGGCTTTTCGTCGTAGAGCAGAAACAGCCCCGAGTGATCCACCTCGCCGTGCCCTTTCTCGTGGACAAACTTCTCCCACTGCGCGCGGCAGTTATCGAGCGTCGGTGACTGAAACCCGAGAGATTCCGCCAGCTCGCAAATCAGGCGCACGTCCTTGAGTTGCAGCGTGGATCGCCCGCCCGGCTTGAAATCGCGCCGCACCATGCGGTCGCCGTGCAGATTCAGAATCCGGCTTTCCGCGAAGCCACCGAGCAAGGCCTCGCGCACCTTCGCGGCATCCACGCCTGCGAGCTCCGCGAGCCGCAGCGCCTGGGCGACGGCATCGATCGTCTGCGCGACGATGAGCTGATTGGCCAGCTTCGTCACCTGCCCGGCACCCACCGGCCCGAGATGGGTGATGCGCTTGCCCACCACCTGCAGGATCGGCAAGGCCCGTTGAAAAGCCGCGTCGGTTCCGCCCGCCATGATCGTGAGGTCGCCGGCTTCCGCGCCGACCTGGCCCCCCGAGACGGGCGCATCCACCCACGTGACGCGCCCGGCAAATTCCTTCGTCTCCGGCACCCCCGTGGTTCCGAAATCGATAATCATCGCCCCGGCGCCCAGGCTTTCGATGAGCCCGCCTTCACCGAAGACCACCTTCGTGACGACATCCGTCGTCGTGAGGTTGATGCAAATGACCCCGTCCCCGATCTCGCGCGCGAGTTCCGGCAGCGTCGCGGCCCGCTTCATCCCCAGCGCGACCGCCGCTTCCGCCGGCGCGTCGCTCCGATTCCACACCGTCACGCGGGCTCCCGCCTCGTGCAAATGCCGCGCCATCGCCCGGCCCATATTGCCGAGCCCGGCGAATCCGATCTTGTGTCCTGAAAGAGACTTGTCCATGGGTGGGGTTGATTAGTGCTCAGTTCTCAGTTCTCAGTGCTCAGTTTTATGCTGCGGCGCGGCAAGGGAGAGCACTGAGAACTGAGCACTAAATACTGAGCACTTCCCAACCTGCCAATCCCGTTCCCTCAAATCATCACGCATGAAAGTCATCATCACCGGCGGAGGCGGCTTCCTCGGCTCCCAACTTTGCCAGAAGCTCCTCGAACGCGGCGCCCTCACCGGTCCTTCCGGCGGCCAGGAATCGATCCGTGAAATCGTCCTTCTCGATGCCGTCTTCCATCGGCCGGCGACCGATCCCCGCGTCCGGCAGGTCACCGGCGACATCAGCCAGCGCGACACCGTTTTCTCCGTCGTCGGTTCCGAGGCGGCCACCGCGATCTTCCATCTCGCGTCGATGGTGAGCGGGGAGTGCGAGGAGCGGTTCGACGATGCCCTGCGCGTGAATCTCGACGGCGGGCGCAATGTCTTCGAAGCCGCGCGCGCGGCGGCCGGACGCCCGCGCGTGGTCTTCGCCAGCAGCATCGCGTGCTTCGGTGGTGAAGCCATGCAGGACCCGAACACCGATCGCACCAAGATCACACCGCAGACCACCTACGGCATGACCAAGGCCATCTGCGAACTCATGGTCAACGATCACTCGCGCAAGGGCCATTTCGATGGCCGCTCCATGCGCCTGCCGACCGTCATCATCCGTCCCGGCAAACCGAACGCCGCCGCCTCGAGCTGGGCCAGCGGCATGTTTCGCGAGCCGCTCAGTGGCGAGACCTGCCGCCTGCCCGTGCGCCGCGATCAATGCCATCCCATGACTGGCTACCGAACGATCATCGAATCGTTTATCGCCCTTCACGAGGTGGCTCCCGACCGGCTGCGCGACGACCGCGCCATCGGTCTCCCAGCGCATCGCGTGACGCCGCAGCTGGCCGAGTCTGTCATTCGCGAGATTGCCGGGGAGCGCGGCCTGACGCTCGGTCCGATCGTCGATGCCTTCGACGCCCGCATCCAGGGAATCGTGGACAACTGGCCCGTCGCCGTGGATGGCGCGCGGGCGGCGGCCCTGGGTCTGCCGTCGCCGCCGCCGCTGAAACAGATCGTGGAGCAGTATCTCGAGGACTTCGGAAAATAGTCATGAAATCCCCCCGGATCACCCGCCGCGCGTTTGTCGCGCGTTCCACCGCCGCCCTCGCCGGCGCCGCCATTTCCGCGAGATCCGCCGGCCCCAATGCGCAGGCCGCGGAAGCCGCTGGCCCCTATCAGGCCATGGGCACGCGCGCGGGCGAGGTCACCGATAGCACGGCCATCGTGTGGACGCGGCTCACGGCCGCGCCGACGCGCAATAATGCCGGCATCGTCGTTCCACCGCGGGTGAAGGGCGAAGCGAATCGAGGCAAACGGGAGCCTCTGGCCGTGCCGGTCGAGCAACTCGAAGGCGCATGCCCCGGCGCGCCCGGCCGCGTGCAGGTGCGCTATGGGACGCGGGAGGATTTGAGCGACGCGAAAGTGACGGAAGCCGCGGTGGCGACGGCCGGGAATGATTTCATCTGCGAGTTCAAACTCGCGGGACTCCAGCCCGGGACAGTCTATCATTACGCGAGCGAGATCCCCGGCCCGGCCGGCGCGCCCCGGGAGCCGGTCTTTCGCGGAAAGTTCGAGACGGCGCCAGCGCCGTCCTCGCCAGCGAACCTGCGCTTCTGCGTGATGACCTGCCAGGGTTACCCCGATCGCGGTCATCCCGACGGGCATCACATCTATCCCGCGATGGCCGCGTTCCAGCCGCAATTCACCTGCCTCACGGGTGATCTCGTTTACTACGACAACGACCAACCATCCGCGTTGACCACGACGCTGGCGCGCTATCATTGGGAGCGGATGTTCAGCCTGCCGCGCCTGGTGGAGTTCAATCGCCACCACACGACCTACTGGCTCAAGGACGATCATGACACGCTCAGCGACGATTCGGGGCCGGGCGCAGTGCTGGGCGAATTCACCTTTGCCCAGGGGCAGCACATCTTCCGCCAACAGGCGCCGATGAACGACGACGGACCGAGCTACCGCACCGTCCGCTGGGGGCGCGACCTGCAGTTGTGGTTCACCGAGGGGCGCGATTTCCGTTCGAAGAACAGGTCGCCCGACGGGCCGGAAAAGACCATCTGGGGCGCCGAGCAGAAGGCGTGGTTCAAGCGCACCGTGAAGGAAAGCGATGCGACCTGGAAGGTGCTCGTGTCACCCACCCCCCTGGTCGGCCCGGATCGGGTGAACAAGAACGACAATCACTCCAATGCAGGCTTCCAGCACGAGGGCGACGAACTCCGCGGCTGGCTCAAGGAAAACGCTCCCGAACATTTCTTCGTCATCACCGGCGACCGGCACTGGCAATACCACTCGGTGCATCCCGACACCGGCGTGCACGAGTTCAGCGTGGGCGCGGCGAGCGACGAGCATGCGGGCGGTTCACCGGGCGAAGACCCGAAGATCCACAAGTTTCATCGCGTGAAGGGTGGGTTCCTCGCGGTGACGCTCCAGCGCGAGGGCGCGAAAAGCCGCATCCTCTTCGAACTCCGCGACGTTCAAGGAAAGGTCGTTTACGCGTGGAACGCGGATCGCCAGGTATGAGCGGGTGGTAGGAAAATCCTCGTGGCCACGCGACTCGTGCGCCTGGGGCTTGGAATTGGCCTACTTCTTCAAGCTCTCCTGATACTGCTCCCAGGCAGCCTTTTGCATTTTCGCCGCCTCTTCCTTGGGAATCGCCACCCCTCCACGGATCTTCGGGAATTCGCTGATCAGACCCTCCGGGTTCTTCCCGGTGATCACGGCGTAAAGAAGGCACGCGTAAATGTAGCTGCCTTTGGCGCCCGGGTGTCCCTTGTCCGTGTGATAGAGGTCCAGTCGCTCAGCCTCCGTCGGATTCGGTCCGAGATACTTCATCCACGCATAGCCCGCCGCGGCCACCGGGATTCCCCGCTTCTTCCCGAGCGCGATTTGCATGTCGTTCAAGGCCTTGAACGAATCGGGATACTTGAACCCGGCGGAATAGGATTCCGTTACATTGGCCGTGGCGAAGAGGATCGTCTTGGATCCGGCCTTCTTGATCTCGTCGTCAAATTTCTCGGCGTATTCATCAAACTCGGGTTCCTTGCCGTTAAAGAGTTCCTGGATCACCGTGTAATCCCAGTGCTCCGCCGCGAGCATGGTCCGGGCCGATCCCTTGCCCATGTCCAGGTCCCAGTGCTTTTTCAGCGAGGCCCCACCGACCAGGGCTTTTCCCGGCTCGATGCGTGGGTTGGCGGCGGGAGCGGATTCCGCCATGAGCGCGATCATCCCGGGCAGATCAAAATAGAACATCTGGCTGTTGCCGACGAACAAGACCTTCACTTTCGGGGCGGGACTATCCGGTGGATTGCCTAAGGCCATGCTGCCAAGAATGACGGCGAAGAGTGGGGGGAGGAATAGTTTCATGGATGTGTGGGGAGACTACCGCGACGACGGGAACGACTTTGAAAATTCTATTCCTGCGTATCACCCCAGCGCTTTGGTCATCACGCGGCGATCCTCCACGCCCGTGAGCCGCTGGTTCAGGCCTTGATGCGGATAGCTGAGGCGGGTGTGGTCGATGCCCATGAGATGAAGGATCGTGGCGTGCAGATCGCTGACATGGCAACGATCCTCGACCGCCTTGAACCCGAGTTCATCCGTCGCGCCGATGACCTGGCCGCCTTTCACGCCGGCTCCGGCCAGCCACATGGAAAAGCCATGCCAATCGTGATCGCGACCCGGCTTGTCCACGCCTTCGCTCGTCGGCGTGCGGCCAAATTCACCGCCCCACACGAGCAACGTCTCTTCCCAGAGACCGGTGCGCTTGAGATCGGCGATGAGCGCGGCGATGGGCTTGTCGGTCTCGCCGGCGTGCAGGGTGTGGTTGGCGATGCAGTCGTTGTGCCCATCCCACGTGTCCTCGATGTGGCCTCCGCCGGAGTAGAGCTGGATGAAGCGCACGCCTTTCTCGATGAGGCGGCGCGTGACGAGACACTTGCGGCCAAAGTCCGCCGTGCGCGGGTCATCGAGACCATACATCTCGCGCGTGACCGCATCCTCGCGGCCCACATCGACCACGCTGATCGCCTCCGTCTGCATGCGGTACGCCAGTTCGTACGACTCGATGCGCGCCATCAGTTCCGTCTCGTCGGGATGCGTCTGGAGATGCTCCTCGTTCAAGGCCTTGAGCAAATCGAGGCTGCGCCGCTGCGTCCGGTCGCTCGTGCCTTCCGGCGTCGCGAGATCGAGCAGGGGAGAGCCACCACTGCGAAACAAGGTGCCCTGGTAGGCCGCCGGCATGTAGCCCGCGGTCCAGTTCGAGGCGCTGCCGATCGGCCCGCCGCGCGGATCGGTCATGACCACGAAGCCCGGCAGGTTTTGATTCATCGTGCCCAGCCCATAGTTGAGCCACGCGCCCACGCTCGGCTTGCCGATGAAGATGCTGCCGGTGTTCATCTGGAGGCAACCCGAGGCGTGGGCCGCCGTGTCCGCATGCATCGAGCGGATCACGCACAGATCGTCGGCAAATTTCGCCGTGTGCGGAAACAAGCTGCTGATTTCGAGCCCGCTCTGCCCGTGCTTCGTAAACTCGAATGGCGACTGCATGAGATGCCCCACCGCGCGCCCGTTCGAGCCGACCTTGGCATCGCCCGTGTAGGGCTGCCCGTGATGCTTCGTGAGCTCCGGCTTCGGGTCGAAGGTATCCACCTGGCTCGGGCCGCCGTTCATGAAGAGGAACACGCAGTGCTTCGCCTTCGCCGGAAAGTGCGGCCGCTTCTCGGCCAGCGGCGAGGCCGCGCTCGCTTCCGCCGCCAGGAGATCGGTCAGGGCCAGGCCGGCGAAGCCGCCGCCGACCTGCCAGAGAAACTCCCGGCGTGTCCGGCCACAGGGCGTTCGATTGGGGCTGAAGCGGGACATGTTATTCAGGATAGACGAACTCGTTGAGATTCAAGATGACGCGGCAGACTTGTTCCAGCGGTTCCTCCCGTAAAAACGCCAGCATCTTTTCCGTCTCACTGGCCGAAGGTTCACGGCATAAGGCCAGCCTCCACGCGAGGGCGATTTGCGCCGTGGGATCATCGCCCGCCTCCCGCCGCAAGCGTGCGGCGAAGTGCCGGGCCTGCTCGTTCACGAAGTCGCCATTGAAGAGGCTGAGCGCCTGCGGGGCCACCGTGGTGACCTGCCGCTGCGGGCAACTGCTGACCGTGTCGGCGAGGTCGAGGGTCTCGAGCATCGGAACGACCAGGCCGCGTTTGATGAAAGCGTAGATGCTGCGACGCGAGGCTTCGCGTTCGTCGGACGCCTTCCACACCTTTTCCTTGTCGGTGTTGGCTTCGAGAGCGGCCTTGGGGATGGCGGGCTTCATCGCCGGGCCGAACCGTTTGGGATTGAGCTGCCCGCTGATCGCCAGCATCGAATCGCGCATGGCTTCCACTTCGAGACGGCGGTAGCGCATGAGCGCGTCCGGGGATTTGGCGGTCTGCCAGGCGCTGCTGGTCAGAATGAGCCGGTGCAGCTTCTTCAATGACCAGTTCGCCTCATGCATGAACCAGGAAGACAGCCAGTCAAGAAGCTCGGGATTCGACGGCGGCGCGCCCATGAGGCCGAAGTCGTTCGCGGTGGAGACGAGCCCCTGGCCGAAGTGCTGCTGCCAGACGCGATTCACGATCACGCGCGCGGTCAGGGGGTTTTGATCGCTCGCGATCCACCGCGCCAGGCCGAGGCGGCGCTGCGTGGTGGTTTCGCCCGGCTCAGGGAACCGCGGCGGTGTCAGGCTCGCCAGGATCGCCGGGACGGCGGGCTCGACGCGATCGCCGGGCCGCGTGGGCGAGCCGCGGATCAGCACATGCGTCTCGGGCGCTTTCGCCGACGGCTCACGCCAGGCATAGATCTCCGTGCCATCGATGGCCACGGTCTGCTCGTTCCGGCCATTGCGCGGGCGTTCGAGCGGGGCGAACACGGAGACGAGACTGTAGTAATCCTGCGTGCTCAGCGGCTCGAACTTGTGATCGTGGCAGCGGGCGCAGCCGATGGTCAGACCGAGGAAGGCCTGCCCCGTGGTGCTCACGATATCGTCGAGCTGATCGTAGCGATCCGCCGCGGGATTCGCCGGCTCATCGTCCCAATGACCCAGCCGGAGAAAGCCGGTGGCCACGGTGGTTTCGATCGATCGGTCCGGCAGCTCATCGCCCGCGAGCTGCTCCAGCACGAAGCGATCGAAGGACTTGTCCCGGTTCAGCGATTCGATGACGTAATCCCGATAGCGCCAGACGAAGGGCTTCGCGGCATCGCGTTCGTAGCCATTGCTGTCGGCGTAGCGCACGACATCCAGCCAGTGCCGCGCCCAGCGTTCGCCGTATTCGGGACGCTGGAGCAGATCGTCGATCACGCGATCCAGCGCCGGTTGCTCCGCGAAACGCTCCTGCTCCGCGATCGTCGGCGGCAGCCCGATGAGATCGAGATGGGCGCGACGGAACAGAGCCATGGGCTTCGCGGCTGGCGGCGGCTTCAGCCCCTGCTGCTCCAGCTTCGCCAGCACGAACGCGTCAATCCCGTTCCGCACCCACGCCTTGTCCTTGACCTCGGGAACCGGCGGCGGGCGCACCGGCTGAAACGCCCAATGCTCCGCCGGCGCTTTCGAGATCGTCTCGTCCTTGGGAAACTTCGCGCCCGCATCGATCCATTGCCGCACCAGCTCGACCTGCTCGGGCGTCAGCCGTTTCCCTTCCGGCGGCATGCGTTCATCCTTGTCCTCGGACTGCACGCGGACCATCAGATCGCTGCGGCGGCTGTCGCCCGGGACGATGACCGCATTCTCTCCGCCCTTCAGGATTAAAGCCCCCGCATCCAGTCGCAGTTTACCCTTCTGCTTCACCGCGCCGTGACATGTCACGCAGCGCTCTTTGAAGAGCGTCTTGATGTCCCTGGCGTAATCCACCGTTTGGGCCAGCGCCAGGCCTGGCGAATGGGCCAGCGTGGCCAGCACGACGAGCCCCAGCGCCACGGGACGGAACCTTTGGATCATGGATGCGCGAAGGTGAAAGAGCCTCCTCGCCGGTCCGATCAAATCAGGCCCTTGATCGGCTGGCCGCCGGTCAGCAAGTCGACGAGATTCTTCGGCAGGCCATCCATGAGGCGGAGTTCCCCCATGTCGAGCAGGGTGTGCATGATGGTGGCCACCAAGTCCTGGATCGTCACCGGGTCGCATGCAGGCTCGCCCCCGTTGGCCGAGGATTGCCCGATGACTCTGCCCATTTTCAATCCCCCGCCATAGATCAGGAGCGGCGCGAGGTTGCCCCAGTGGCCGCGCCCGCCCTGCTTGTTGATCGCGGGGGTGCGCCCCATCTCCCCGCAGCAGACGAGCAGGATTTTTTCACTCAAGCCCCGGGACTCGACATCCTCGATGAAGGTCGACACCGCGTGATCGAACGGCGTTCCGACATAGCTCATCCCTTCCACCATCGGCGCGTTGTTATTGTCGGCATGCATGTCCCACACGAAGCTCGACGTCACGGTCACGAACCCGCAGCCGCGCTCGCACAGGCGCCGGGCCATGAGGAGCAGCTTCCCCAGCGACGACGCGTGGTCGCCGTAGTGCAGGTGGTTATTCCAGTGTTTGTCGATGCGGTGCCGCGGAACGAGTGGCGCCGTGTCGTAGCGTTCGATCAGCCGGGCATCCTCCTGTGACAGATCGAAGGCGCCCGACACCCCGCCGAGCAACGTGGCGAAAGCCTGCTGTTGCATGGAGCTGTATTCCTCCATCACGCCGCTCGCGTCCACGCTCCGGCGCCATTCGTCCAGCGATGTCAGGAGCCCGCGGCGGTCATTGATGCGCTCCTGCGGGAGGCGCAGCGCCATGTCGTCCTGCATCCCGCCGCCCGCGCCCGGCACGAAGGGTGAATACATGGCGCCCAGCTCGCCGGTGGAGACAAAACTCCCGAAGTTCTTGATCTCCGGTCCAGCCTCGGCACTCACGGCCTTGGGAAAGAGCGCGACATTGGTCGGCATCGTCGTTTCCGGACGGAGCGGACCGGCGACCCTGGAATAGAGCGACCCCATGTTTGCCCCGAGCGTCGCTTTGCCGACGATCGTCTTGAGGTCGTGATTCCCGTCGCCCGTCACGAAAGAGCGCACGATGCTGAGCTTGTGCGCCAGCCGGGCCAGCTTCGGGAACGTCGCGCCAAAGGAAATGCCGGGAATCGAAGTCTTCACCTCCCCCGTCGCGCTACGAATTCCGTCGGGCGCATCCATCTTCGGGTCGAAAGTCTCGATCTGCGACGGTCCGCCATGCATGAAGAGGAAGATCACCGACTTGTCCGTCACGGGCAGCTTCGAAGCCTTCGCCGCGGCGCGCGCCGCGAAAAGATCAGTCAGCGTCAATCCACCCAGCCCGAGCCCGCCGACCCGCAGAAACTCCCGCCGGCGCATGCCTGCGCCCGCGCGGATGGAGTCCTGGAAGGAGAGCATGGTGGAAGGGAGGATTACGGGGGGGCCGTGAAGCGCCATCGTGGCGCTGCTATGAACACCTCCGATGAACATCGTTTCTTAGCAGCCTATTGAAAGTCCAAAGATAGGGATACGGCGCCAGCAAGCCCGCCCTCCGATGGTTAACCTTATTGAAATTGGACAATCACTCCATGAACAGGCCACATTCGTCCCCTGCACTCCTGGCGTTCGCGATGTGGAGCGTCCCGGCTGGGACGTTGCGGGCGGATGAGACGAAAGACCGTCATAATCAATGCGGAGATGACGCCTGGCTTCGGGCGACGGTCTGGCGTGGCGAGTAGCCCAAGGAGCGGCGGTTTCCCTACCGCCGACCATACAACCGCGGCGGAGCCGCCAAACTTCGTGGCCTTCATTGCGAACGACTTACAAAACACGTCATTAGCAGCGAAGCGAAAGACCTCTGATCTCTGTCCGGCATCCATCGCCACGCTGAAGAGGAAAGGCAGAGATTAGCTCGCCCGGAAGGAACCCGCCTCCGCTGCGGTTGGAGGTACGGCGGTAGGGAAACCGCCGCTCCTGGGGCGCATCGCGGAGCCAAAGCCGCCGCCGAAGCTGACCGTCATCACCGTGCTGATCACCGCGGACTTTCGTAATTGTGGCTGAGCATGACGTCCAGGCAGGCCGTAAGATTTTGGTTCCGCAGGAACTTCGAGATGCAATATTCGCTGATCATGCCGCCTGACGAGACTCCAATGCAGGCGGCAGCGTTTTGCGTCCATCCTCTTCATGAAACCCATCGACGGATATTTCCTCATCAAGCCCGACGACCTCAGTTGGCGGCCATCGAACATGATGCGCATCCCCAACGCGGATTTTCTCGAGCGCACCGGCAGTGAAATTCTGGGGGCCAGGCTCTGGCGATTCCCTCCTCGCAGCGCCAACACGCTCCACAAGCACGTCAAGGCCGAGGAGTTCTATTTTGTCGTCGAGGGAGTCGGACGGATTCGCGTCGACGATCAGACGCTCACGGTGCCTCAGCACGGTGGGATTCTCGTCGGACCTCAGTCGTTGCGCCAGGTCTTCAATGATACCGAATCGGAGGTGCTGTGGCTGATCATCGGCGCCCCCGACGCGGAATTTGAACCGCACGCCGCGCCCGACATGAGCTTGATTTACCCGGTGGACCCGCAGCAACTGCCCAAGGAGCTGTCGGGCAGCGAATGGCCTCCGAAAGAATGAATAGGCGGCAAAGTTTTGTTAACCGAGTTCACGAACATTTTCCACTGCACCGGTAGGAATTTTTCCCGGCGACGAACAAGTCTGGCCGCAACCGTGTGCCCATTCCAGGCCCCTCCGGCAGGCGCGCCTTGCCCTGCTCGATCACCGGGAGCGTATCGACGAGCTTTTCGTAAAACGATCGGATGTGTGCGCGCACGGTTTCCTGGAGGACGACATTCGTCGAGGAGGCGGTGAGGTGCATGCCGGCGAAGAGCGTGAGCGGGCCGGTGCAGTCGTGGATCGTGGCTGGAACGTTGTAGGCCTGGGCGAGGTCGATGACCCGGCGCGTCTCGCTGATGCCGCCGTTCCACGTCGGGTCGACCATGATGTAATCCGCGGCCTGCGCCTGGAGAACGGCCATGTATTCCTTGCGGCCGAGCAGCATCTCGCTGGCCGCGATGGGCATGCCGGACTGGCGCCGGAAGTCGGCGAGGGTCGCGACGTTGTCCACGCGCAGGACATCCTCGAGCCACAGCGGTTGGACCTCGCGCAGGGCTTCCGCGATCCGCAGCGCCGCCGGGAGGTGAAAGAATGCGTGGCCCTCGATCATGATCTCCAGCTTCATGCCCACGCGTTCGCGGATCTCCCGCAGCGGCCTCATGCCCTCCTCGATATCGGCCCACGAAATGCGCAAGCCGCCGTTGCGATGCGCGGCCTTGTCGAAGGGCCACATCTTCAGCCCGGGAATGCCCTCGGCGACGAGTTCCTCCGCGAGATCGCCCGCGGCGAAATTGGATGACCAGTTGTCCTGCCACTGGCCGGCCTTCCCCACGTCACCGTAGCCCGGCCAACCGGGGTGCCGGGGGCTTTCGCCGGCGTCGAGCACCGCGCCGTAGCTCGGGCCGCCGCAGGTATTGTAAACCGGGATCGACTCGCGCACGGGTCCGCCGAGGAGCCGATAAATGGGCTGCCCGCTCGCCTGGCCGAGGATATCCCACAGCGCGAGATCGATGGCCGAGAGAGCGCGCATTTCCGCTCCCGGATGCCCGAACGGTGTGCAGCGCTCGTAGAGGAAACGCCAGTGCGCCTCGACCGCGAGCGCGTCCGCGCCCAGGAGGCGCTCGGCCATCCAGTCGTGGATCAGAGCAGCGATCGCATGCGGTGTGTAATAGGTCTCACCGCAGCCGATGAGGCCCGCGTCAGTGTGAATGCGGACGAGCGTCAGGTTCGGCATGATGCCGGCGGGAATGGCGGTTTCGATGGCGGTGATCTTGGGCATCGCGAGGGGGAGTTTTAAAATAGAGGGAAGGTAGTGCCGGGTGGACGGGTGGTTATCCCAGCGTAAATGCCCCAGCCGTAGCGAGACGTAATTGCGACCCGCCCTGGAAGTAGCTCCCAGAGGGGCTAACAGGCCGTTGAAAAAATGGGTTGGCATCGTCCCGCGTGTCATCGTGAGAGTCCAAAGACGAAAGGCGGTCATCACCAGTGCGGAGATGACGTTGAGGAGCGTGGCGCAAGATTGGACTCCCGCGTTCAGAAAGCGCGCAGGTGGATCGGGTTCTCCGCAACACGATGGGAAAAAGAATCGCGGCTCCGCCGCCCATCTTTTGCCATCGTCTTCGGAGAAGCCGATCCACCCGCGCAATCTGATTTTCGGCACTTCACAAAGCACGTCATTAGCAGCGCGGTCGAAGGACCCCGTGGCCATCCGTGCGACGAGGCCGCGATGACCCCGTTTTGGAGTTTTTCTACAACCCCCCGGGCCGGTGCGCTTTCCGATGCCGAATGCTTTGCCCCTATTATTGCGGTGAATCGCCGCTCTTCTTTCCGGGGGATTGCGGTGATTCGTCGCCCCTTGCGCCTTGGGGCTTTTCTTTCAGCACCGGGCCCGGTTGCTGCGGTGCTCCTGGGTTCTTTTCTTTCATCTGCCTGATCTGCGGCTCCTGACGTTCCCTCGATTCGTAGTTTCCTGGTGCTGGCCTGAGGGATTGCCCCGGCGCCATTTGAGACCAGCCGAGGGGAGCCCGTTCGAAGGATTCAATCTCGTGTTCGGCCAGCGTCGCCGTCGTCTCCTTGCGCTCGGCTTTGCGCACATAGACCAGCTTCACGCGGTCGCCGGGCTTCTTCATCCCGATGAGTTTCTTGAGCTGCGATTGCTCGACGAGGATCTGGTCGTCGAGGCGCAGGAGGACGTCGTACTGCGCGAGACCGGCCCCAGCCGCCGGGCTATTCGGCACGACGTGGTCGATGACAAGTCCCTCGCTCCTGGCCAGGGAGAGCTGGGCGCGCAGCGGTTCGGAAACGGGCTCCATCCCGATCCCGAGCCACGGGCCTTTTTCCATCTCCATGCGTCCTTCGCCGATCACAAAGGTCTGACCGAAACCGCCTGCGGCATTCCCGGGTTCACCGGTGACGCTGACGGATATCGATGCAGCGCCTTCTCCAAGGTTGACGACTCGTGACGCACCGGGCGATTTCTGGGCAGCCTGTCCGGGCGCCGCACCTACTGTCGCGGTGCTCCATACGCCATTCTTCATCCCTTCTTTCTGCTCCTGCGTGAGCAGCCCTTTGACCTTCTCGGAAAGTTCTTTCGTGACGGCTTCGCCGCTGAGATTCGGAGTCTTCGCCAATTCGTCGTAGGCAGCCTCGATCTTTTGCCACTGATCGGCGGTCAGGTTCACCCGGCCATACACGGCCTTGGTGTAGGAGAGCGCCCGGTGCCTGGCGATCGTGGCCTTCTGCTCCGCGGTCAGCACGTCCTGAATCGACTGATACCACTGGCGTTCTCCTCGTTCGCTCCCCTCGCGCTCACCGCCCGGGTTCCCCTTGGCCAGGAGACTCTTGATCTGCGCGGTCTGTTCTCCCGTGAGGACGGCTGGGTCCGTCATCGCCTTGATCGTCTGGGCCGTCATCAACTCCTGCCGCTTCGCCTTTTGCTCATCGGTCAGCACGCCATCGAGTGCGGTTTGGGCCTGTTTGAAAATCTGGCTCGTTCCGGCATTGGCTTCCTGGTATTCCTTCTGCGCCCTCGTGATGGCCTCCTTGTCCTTGCCCTGGTAGGCGTCTGTCATCGCTTTCATGGCCGCTTTCAGCTTGTCCCCATTCTTCGTCTGGAACTCCTGCATCTCCTTGTCCCGCGCCTCCAGGATTTTGGCCATGGCCTCCTTCTGTTGAGGGGTGAGCGTCACCGCTTTTTCGATACCCTCGATGTACCAGGCAGCGGCGGACTTGCCTCCGGAGCCGCCCGCATTCAGGAGCCCGGCGCCAAACGGATTCGGATTCAAGCCCACGCCTCCCGCGGGGGGGCCGCCCGGCCGAACTTCCACTCGTATGCCTCCTTCTTCAGCGGCAAACAGATTTCCTGCCGACATCAGCACGGCAGACACAATGAGAATGGGGTAGTTTTTCATGGGGGGTATTGGAATCGGTACGCTACACGAAAACCGTTCTTTGCACCAGTGCTGAAACCGGAGCCCTGGATGACGGCAGAAGTGCCCCCCGTCTTAGGTGTTTTTTTGCATCCACGTCGCCATCTTGCGCTTGGAGGAGGACTGGCCTCGCCATAGCATCCGCCCCTTTCCTCCATGAGTTCCCCTTCCGTTCGTCTGACGTCACTGCTTCTCGCACTGGTCTCCTCTTGCAGCCTTTCTTCCGCCCAGGAGCGCGTGCCGTGGACCACCTCGCACATTCACGGGACGCCCGAGCCGCCTCCGCCTTACGTCGTGGAGCCACTCTACCCCGGCGTCTCATTCTCGCATCCGCTGGATATCAAGCCGATCCCGGGCACGGACCGGCTGCTGGTGATGGAGGAATTGGGAAAGATGTTTTCCTTTGTCGCGAAGGATGGAGCGAACAAGACGGAGCTCTTCGCCGACCTCCCGGCCATCGATCCGGAGGCCTGGCGCGCGTCCGCGTTCGTCTTCCATCCGCGCTTTGCGGAGAACCGCTTCATTTACACCTGGTTTTATTACGATACGCACGGCGCGGCCAATCGAAAGGACGGCACGCGGATCGTCCGCTTCCGGGTCACGGAAGATAATCCGCCGCGGATCGACCCCAAGACGGCGAAGACCATCCTCATGTGGCCCTCGGGCGGGCACAACGGGGGCACCATGCGGTTCGGTCCCGATGGCATGTTCTATATTTCCACGGGGGACGGCTGGAGGCCCGACCCGCCCGATGGCCACGTCACCGGGCAGGATATCACCGACCTTTTCTCGAGCGTGCTGCGGATCGATGTCGACCATCCCGATCGCGACAAGGCCTACAGCATCCCGCAAGACAATCCCTTCATCGACTACCCGAAGGCGCGTGGCGAAGTGTGGGCCTACGGTCTGCGCAATCCATGGCGGATGAGTTTCGATCCGAAGACGGGCGACCTCTTCGTGGGCGACGTCGGCTGGGAACTGTGGGAGTCGATCTATCGCATCAAGCGTGGTGGAAATTACGGCTGGAGCATCACCGAAGGCAGCCAGATGGACGTGCGGCCCGAACGCTTGCGCGGCCCCACGCCGATCCTGCCGCCGCTCGTGGCCCATTCGCACGTGGAAGCGGCGAGCATCACCGGTGGTGAGTTCTACTACGGCTCGCGGCTGCCCGAGCTGAAGGGCGCTTATCTTTACGGCGACTGGCAGATGGGGACGTTCTGGTCGCTGCGCACTGAAGGCGACAAGGTCATTGAACACCGCGAGCTGTGCCGCAGCTCGCTCATGCCGGCGGGCTTCGGCATCAGCAGCGACGGCGAGTTTCTCATCACGGACTACACCGGCGGTGGCCTGTGGCAGTTCGCCAAAAATCCCCGCTTCGGAAAGAACTCCGACTTCCCGCGCAAGCTGAGCCAGACCGGGCTCTTCGCCGACACCGCGCGGCAGGCGCCCGCGCCGGGCGTCCTCCCCTACGAGATCCATGCTCCGCGTTGGGCGGACTTCGCCACGGGCGAGCGGTGGGTGGCCTTTCCGGACAAATCGGGAGTCAAGCTCTCGGAGACCACGAATGGCGCGGTGGTGTTCCGCAACCAATGGGCGTTCCCACCAGACGGCGTGCTGGCCAAGACCTACTCGCTCGAGCTCGAGCGCGGCAATCCGGCCACCCGGCGCCGCATCGAGACCCAGGTCCTGCACTTTGATGGCAGCCTGTGGGGCAACTACAGCTACCGCTGGAATGCGGATCAAACCGACGCCGACCTCGTGCCCGCGGGCGGCGAAGAGGCCACCTTTCAGATCAAGGACAAGAGCGCTCCCGGCGGCGAAATGACGCAGCAGTGGCGCTTCTTCGCCCGCTCGGAATGCGCGCGCTGCCACAATTTATTCGACGCCTTCGCGCTGGGCTTCACCTCGCTCCAGCTCGATCGCCGCACGCCGGAGGCCAAAGGCCGCCAGCTCGATACCTTCATGCTGCTCGGCATCACGCCCGATGAGCCAAAGTTCGCCGATCCCCACGGCACGGCCGGCACCATCGAGACGCGGGCGCGATCCTATCTGCACGCGAACTGCAGTGTTTGCCACCGCTACAACAGCGGAGGCGCGGTGCCGAGTTACATGAACATCGAGCTGCCGCTCAACAACGCGAATCTCGTGGAGGCCAAGCCCGTGCAGGGCGACCTCGGCCTGCCGGATGGGCGCGTGATCGCGCGGGGAGATCCCGCGCGCAGCGTCCTGCTCTTTCGCATGGCCACCGCGGGGCGCGGCCACATGCCCTACCTCGGCGCCCGGCTCAATGACGATCGCGGCCTGCTCGTCATGCGCGATTGGATCACCAGCATGGGGCCCGCGATGACCGGCGGGAGCGACGACACGCGCAAGCAGCGCACCGCGGAGGAGGTGGCCCTCGCCCTGGTGCAAACCGGCGATGTCACTCCCATCGACACGCTGCTGGCGACGAGCAGCGGTGCGCTCACCATGGCCCTCGCCGTCATCGACGGCTCGATTCCCGAGCCCGCCCGCGCCGCGGCCGTCGCCAAAGGCAGCGCTCTCACTGACCCGCTCCGGCGCGACCTCTTCGAGCGCTTCCTCCCCGAGTCGCAACGCCGCAAGATTCTCGGCCCGAATCTGCAACCCGCCGCCGTGCTCGCGCAGAAAGGCGACGCCGCGCGTGGCAAGGCGCTGTTTGCCGGCGTCTGCGTCGCGTGCCACCGCCTCGAGGGTGTGGGCATCGATTTCGGTCCCGACCTCAGCCACATCGGCACGAAGTGGAAACCGGCGCAGATGATCGAGCAGATCCTCACGCCCTCGAAGATCATCGAGCCGCAATGGAAACTCACCACGGTCGAGCTCAAGAACGGCGAAAGCAAAATCGGCTTCCCCGCCGTCGAGAGCACCGCCGCCGAGATGAGCCTGAAAGAAGCCGGCGGCATCCTCGAGAAGATCCCCACGGCGGAAATCGTCAAGACCAGCACCGCCCCGAATTCCGTCATGCCCGAAGGCCTGTTGCAAAATCTCACCCTGCAGGAAGCCGCCGATCTCCTTCAATATCTTGAGAGTTTGAAATAGCGGCGCCAGGTCGCGCGCGCTCCCAAACGCTGCCGCGCCCTGCCTCCCGAAATCCCCACTCGCCTTTATCCACCATCACGGAGAGAAACCCCCCATGCGCCTCACGCCATTCCCCCTCGCCGCGTCCGCTCTCGGTCTCGCTTTCCTCATTGCGCAACTGCCGGCGCCTGCGCGCGCGGGTGATTCCTGGCCCGGCTGGCGGGGACCGCATGGCGATGGCAAGGTGCCCGAGGAAAAGCCGCCGCTGAAATGGGACGCCACCACCGGCATCCTGTGGAAGACGCCGGTCCCCGGCCGCGGGCATTCCTCGCCGACCGTGCAAGGCAACCGCATCTTCCTCGCGACGGCCGATGAGGCGGGCGGCACGCAATCCGTGCTCGCCTTCGACCGGGACACCGGCCGGCGCCTGTGGGAAAAATCGCTCTTCTCCCAGGGCCTCGACCCCAAGGCGCACAAGCGCAACACCCAGGCCTCCTGCTCCATCGCGTGCGATGGCGAAAAGGTCTTCGCCCTGTTCATGAACGCGGGCGCCATTCACCTCATCGCCCTGAGTCCCGATGGCGCGGAACTCTGGCGCAAGGAACTCGGGAAGTACACCTCGCACTGGGGTTACAGCGCTTCGCCCATTCTCCACGGCGCTTCCATCATCGTCGCGGCCGATCACGAAGACGGAGGCTTCATCACCGCGGTCTCGCGGGCGACCGGCGAAGTCCAGTGGACGCAGCAGCGCCCGAAGTCGCCCAACTATCCGCCGCCCGTCGTCGGTCGTGTGGCGGGCAGGGACCAGGTGCTCATCGCCGGGTGCAATCTCGTGAGCAGCTACGATCCGGCCACCGGCAAGCCGCTCTGGTCCGCGGAGGCCACGACCTCGGAATGCGTGGGCAGCGTCGTGGTCGACAAGGATCTCGCATTCGCCAGCGGCGGCTATCCGAAGAGCGAGACGGTGGCCGTGCGCGCCGATGGCTCGGGCGCGGTCGTGTGGCGCAACACCGCCCGGGTTTACGTGCCCTCGATGCTGGCCCACGAAGGGCATCTCTACGCGGTCAATGACAGCGGCATGGCCTTCTGCTGGGAGGCCGCGACGGGCAAGGAGGAATGGAAGGAACGTCTCGGTGGCGTTTTCAATTCCTCGCCCGTCCTCGCGGGCGATCACCTATTCGTGGCGCGCGAAGACGGCACCACCTTTGTCATCAAGCCCGACCCGGCGAAGCTCACGATCGTTTCCGAAAACAAGCTGGGCAGCGAATGCTTCGCCACGCCCTCCTTCGCCGGAAACCGGATCTACCTCCGCGTGGCGGAAGTGATCGAAGGCAAACGGCAGGAATCCCTCTACTGCGTCGGCGCGAAGAATTGACCGCTTTGGACACCGGAGGTGTCCCAGCCATTAGCCCCGGGTCACTGGAGCGGAGCGACAGGACTCGCGCCAGCGCGCCCCGCGAAGCGGGGTGGTCGCGGCGGCGACCATCAACCGAGCCTTGCGAGCGAACACCCGGGGTTACCCACCCCCCAGCGAACGCTCCATCCGTCCCGGCGAAGCCGCATCTCCGAGGGAGAGGGAAAGATGCGGCCAGGAGGCCGGGACGGATGGAGTGGCGCCGTTTTGTTAGGGAACCCCGGGTATTCGCTCGCAAGGCTCGGTTGATGGTCGCCGCCGCGACCACCCCGCTTCGCGGGGCGCGCTGGCGCGAGTCCTGTCGCTCCGCTCCAGTGACCCGGGGCTAATGGCTGGGACACCTCCGGTGTCCAAGGCGGTCACAGTGCAGAACACGCTCTAGCTAGTGACTCGAGGCGGCGGTCTGGTGATCGATTGTGGTGCAGCCATCCTGGCTGCCGCTGAGACCAGGCCGAGTGCGGAAAATGATGACCCGCGACGCGGACCCCGCTATTCACGAAGCGATGAAGTCGATATTCCCCCTCGCCATCTTCCTCCTCGCGCAATGTGGCGCGGAATTTTCCGGCCACGCCGCCGAAGTCACTTTTCCCAACGAGATCCAACTGCCCGGCGCCCGCCAAGTCGTCGCCGTGGAAAACGTGTGCGCCTGGCCCAATCTCACGCTCATGCCCGACGGCACGGTCGTGGCCATCTTCCACAATCAACCCTCGCACGGCGGGCAGGAGGGCGACGTGGAATGCTGGGCGAGCGCCGATGGCTTGAAGTGGGAGAAGCGCGGCGCCGTCACGCAGCACGAGCCTCACACCGTGCGCATGAATCACGCCGCCGGGTTGGCCCGCAATGGCGACCTCGTCGTGCTCTGCTCGGGCTGGGCCGACGTGCAGCAGCCCGGCCGTCCCAAACAAGCTCCCTTCCGCGACGCGATCCTTCGCCCATGGGTGCTGCGCTCCGCCGATGGCGGGCGCACCTGGACGAAGCGCGACGCCTTTCCCGCCGCCGATCCCGGCTGGAGCGAGCACGTCCCCTTCGGCGACATCTGGACCGGAGCGGACGGCGCGCTGCACACCTCGTGCTACCAGGGCGAGCTGAGCGATTCGCCCACCACCTCGCGCACGACCAACCGCCGCTCGTGGCATTTCCGCAGCGACGACGACGGCGCGACCTGGCAGCGCACTTCCTTGATCGGCCCGCACCACAACGAGACCGACATCTTCCCGCTCGGCGGCAAGTCGTGGCTCGCCGCCGCGCGCTTCGATCACGCGGCCGTCGACCTCGTGCGCAGCGATGACAATGGCGCCACCTGGCAGACCCCGTGGCGCGTCACCAGCATCGGCACCGGCGTCGGCCACGGCGAGATCAATGGGCACCTCAACCGGCTCCAGGATGGCCGCCTGCTCCTGAGCTACGGCGTCCGCACCGCCGGCAAGTACGGCGTGTGCGCCAGGCTGAGCAGCGACGACGGCCGCACCTGGACGCCGCCGCTGCGGATCGCCCTCTGCATCGCCAGGGAGGGCGGCGGCAGCGATTGCGGCTATCCGTCCAGCGTGCAGCTCCCCGGCGGCAGCATCGTCACCGCCTGGTATGCCCGGCGGACCGCCGACCGCGATGCCTACCAGATGGGCGCAACCGTCTGGACCGCGCCCTCCGCGGAGAGCCTCCACCCCATCCAGCCGGCCCAGCCGGCGGAGTTCGCGCACGCTCGCGTCACCGAGGCCTGGGCCGCCTATGCGGACCTGCTCAGCTTTGGCCAGGGCCAGACCCTCGCGCTCCTCGACGACGGCTGCACGATGTCGCGGCCCGAGTGGAAAGCCAGCGTGGACGGCGTGCCCAAGGTGCGCGTCACCTATGACGCCGTGGATGGCGACGATGACCCCAAGCACGAAGGCAAAGGCTACCACGGCACCACCATCGGCATTCCATCGTCGGTGAATTACGACGGCAAACGCGGTGTCGCCTTCAATAATCAGATCGCCATCGTGCGCAGCCTGGAATGCTGCCACTGCAAGGTGGCCGACGGCGTCCCGCTCGCGCGCGCCTTACAATGGGTCATCGATCACCACGCCGCCTACCACATCACCACCGTCAATCTCTCCCCCGTCGACGACCAGGAGCACGCCGAGCCCGTGCCCACCGACATCGATGCGAAGCTCGTGCAGCTCCGCGAGCTCGGTATTTGGGTCAGCGCGCCGGCCGGCAATCACAAGTTCAGCAACGGCATCTCCTGGCCCGCCTCGCAGCCGTCCTGCTTCGCCATCGGCGCCGTGATCCCCGGCAAGGACGTGCCCACGCTCGACCGCCACGCCAAGCTCGAACTGCTCGTCCCCGCGCAGGCCACCAGCTCCTCGAACGCCATCGCCTGCGGCTGCGCGATGATCCTCCGAGAAGCGATCGAGACCAGCGGCTATGACTGGAAAGCCGACGGCCGCAACATCGCCGAAGCGATGATGGCCATCTTCCAAAAGACCGGAGTCCCCGTCGAGGACCCGCCGACGAAGCAGACCTTCCGCCGGCTCGATCTCATGGCTGCCCTGCAGCACGTGATGAAGAAGTGAGCGGCGGCATCGTCCCCGTGGAGGGCGCTGCTCCGTCAGCGCCCCATTCTTTCAAGCGCGCGAAAGGCGCTGAATCATGCAAGAGCCGCTGCTCATGACGTGATCTATAAAGTGCTGACAATCAGAGTGCGCGGGTGGATCGGCTTTTGACGATCGCCTCCGCGATCGCCCCCTCGGTCCTGTCGCTCCGCTCCAGTTCGAAGACGATGGCAAAAGATGGGCGGCGGAGCCGCGATTCTTTTTTCCCATCGCGTTGCGGAGAACGCGATCCACCTGCGCGCTTTCTGAACGCGGTGACCCAATCTGGCGTCACGCGCCCCAACGTCATCTCCGCACTGACAGTACGTCGAAAAGATGCGGGGAATGCTTGGGACCTGGCGTCGCCCTCCACGGGTGCTCTGCGCCCCGCGCCAACCCGCCTACTTATTTCGCAGCCTGCGTCGCCGCCACCGGGGCGTTCACTTTCTCACGCACGTCCACCTTTTCTGCCCCCACTAGCGCCGCCGCTTTTTCCGAGAGCCGCGTCGCCGTCAGGCCGCTCGGGTCGCAGCCGGCGGAGATCGCCGCGATCCGGCCGCCTTTCTCGATCAGGATATTGCTCGGCATCGTGGTCGTGTGAAACACCTTCCAGCTCTCGCCTTTCGAATCCACCGCATAGAGCATGTCCAGGTTCTTCTCCTTCACGTAAGCCTCCACCTTCACATCGGGCTCGCGGAAAATGGCCAGGCTGGTCAAGCCCTTGTCCTTGTAAGCCGAGTGCAGCGCCTGGAAGTAGGGCAACTCCTTGTTGCAGCCCAGGCACCCGCAGGTCAGCCGCACCAATACCGGACCCTTCTCGGTCAGCGCCGCGAGATCGATCTCGTGGCCCGCGGAATCCCGAATCTTAAACGCCGGCGCCGGCTGCCCGACCGCGACCGGATTCGGATCGGCCGCATCCGCAGCCATCCCGGCGGCGAAAAACGCGGCGAGCGCAATGAGGGGGAGCGTGATCTTGAGGGAGAACGTGTTCATAGAGGGGAGGGGGGAAGACCGGATATTACGCCCCTCCGCGGGAATCGCAATACCGCAGCGCAAGGGCCAATATCTGCCGAGGAATAGCGCCCCGCTCCGCCTTCTCGCCCCGCCCTCTCGTTCCCAAAGTGGGGCTTTGGGAACGCGAACTCGCGGGGAAATTCCATTTCCGTGGCGGGAGGCGCGGAGCCCTGGCATCTTGGAATTACGATTTCCCCCACCGGGAACGTAGCAGGCCATGCGGACTACCCGCCACCCACCACCGAAACAGAGTTTCACCGGATGCGTGCATTCCCAAAGCCCCACATTGGGAACGAGGGAAAAAACACATACCCGTATGCATCATGCGACGCCGCACCCATCATCCCATCCGCCAGCTCCGCGATGCCCTGTCCGAGGTTCGTGGCCAGCGCATCACGCAGGCCATGTTCGCCCGGATGGTGGGCGTCTCCGCCGCTTTGATCAACGCGCTCGAAAGCCGGGCCTCACGCGTCCTCAGCGCCGATCTCCAGGAGCGCATCGCCATGCGCTTCGGCGTGCACCTCGAGGCCGGCCGGAACGCCCGCGTCATCTGCGTCATGTTCCCCAACCTGCCCCTCGTTGAGGCCCTGCGGCGCTACCAGGACGAACAACCCCTCGTCGAAGCCGGCGCCCTGCGCGCCTTCGACGAGCACGGCATCCGCTTCCTCCGGTCCGCCCTCCTCGCCGCCCACAAGAAAAAGAAAGCCGCGATCTTCTGGGACCTCCTCCAGGCCCGGACCCGGCAACTGCTAAAAGACCTGCAAGTCTCCGGCTCCTTCGCCGAAGCCAAAAAGGAAATCGCCGCCCACCGAGGCCAATTTCCGTCGGAGCTATTCCCCGCCGCGCCCGCGCCCAACGCGCCACCCGCCGCCGATCCTGAATTCCTCGCCTGCGGCAAAGCGCTCCTGGCAAAAGGCCATACCCGTCTCCGACGTATTGTCGCGCAGGCGGGGGGAGAGTCAGCAACGAGGGCGAAAACTCGTGGCAACCGTTGAACCTATTCCTCTTGCGCCGGTGGCCAATGGCAGCAGAGGAACTGTCAACAAGACGAACTGACCCGGTCGGTGAAAGTCGAACGGTGTCGTAGGAAAATGGTTGATATGGTTGATATCGTTGATTACGGTGAAACGTCATGTCCGCCCTCATTCACAAGCCCAAACCGCTCATGAAGCGTAAACGAGCGCGCTATCTGACCAAGCCGTCCCGGTCAGCGGAAATGGGCGCGAGTCTCACCAACCTTACCCAGCAAATCGCAGCTCAAATCGCCAAAGTTCAATCGAAACGCTCTCCCCGGAAGATCCATTTGAGCATCGTCATCGATGGTGACAAAGTGACTTTTTGTCCGGCGCGGAAATCGCCAGATGCGAAGACGAAACAAGCACCGGCAGCGGCCCTGGAGTCCCAATTCGATCCCTTGGAAGCTGGGCGTCAAGCGGTGTTGCAAATGCAGAAGGCGGAGGGAGGCTCATGGACAGGAGCGGAACTTGAAGCCCGGTTCGGACTGACGGCGGCCAATTTGCACAAGCGCAGAGTGGAACACCGCATTGTGTCGTGGAGAGATGCGAAGAATCAGTTTCACTATCCGAAGTGGCAGTTCAATGCTGTCGGAGCGCTGCTACCAGGCGTGCAGGATGTATTGCAGTCTTTCCACAGCTTGGATGAGTGGCGGGTCATGCGGTATTTCCTGGCGCCCAGACATCAGTTGGGCGACCGGACGGCTCTGGAATCGTTGCGGCGGGGCGACACGGATTCAGTGATCGCCCATGCGAGAGCCCATGGCGAAGAAAACACCTGGTAAGCTCAACCAACCGCCTGTTCAGGCGGACTTTGATGGCATTGACCTGGAGAGATTCTGCCGACCAGTGGAGGGAGTTTTCTACCGGCTTCATGAGACCCATCCTGCCACGGGGATGGCCTGGCCGCCTCTGCACTTTAGCAAAAGAGGCAACTCACGGTTTGACCCAAGGGGAGGCGTGGGGGCGCTGTGCATCGGACAAACTTTGGTGGGAGCGATGATGGAGGTGTTTGACGATCACTGGGGACCGGTTGGAAGCATCGGGCGCAGTGTCACGGAAGCGCAATTGCGTCAGACTTGGGTGACGCGGGTGAGCTTGCCGCTGGTCAAGATTTTTGACGCGACCGGTGCAAATCTTTCGAAGATCGGCACCGATGCCCAACTGCTCACTGGTCGATACGGCACCACCCGCAAATGGGCGGCGAGAATGATGGCGCATCAGGATCAGATTGCTGGAGTGCTCTACAGATCGCGTCACGACCTCGATCGAATCAATGTCGCTCTGTTTCAGCGCAACGCCTTTCTGCCAGCGGTTCTCGATCCCGGACTTCGCCCGTTTGCACCGAACGGGTGGAAGCGAAACTCCAGCCACGGATCTGCATTGGTTCACAGCGAGGCGCTACGACTGCGCGATCATCCCGAGTTGGCTGACGGGCTCCGCGAATTGCAGGTGGCTCGTTTGCCGTGAGTCCGGGCGGCGCGCCTCCGTGACGTTACGTTGCGAATGCGAGCGGCGGGCTTTTCACTGCGAACAACCAAGAACGTCGCGGTGGATCACGAGGACGATTTCCCCGGCACGGATTTGTTCAACTCTTTCAGAGTTGGCCGCGTTTTTATCGAAGTCCCAGGGTAGCTCGTTCCTCGCAACCTTCTCGCCCACCCACCGAACACTCCTATTCCCCTCCGCCCCCTCGCTGGGCTGACTTATTGAACGCCTTCGGCGTAGTTGTTCTCTCTCGCTCCGAAAGCCCAGAACACGCTCCAAGGTTCACGGCGTATTGAGTACTGAGAGCGCCTCGCCCGCCTCGCTGCGGATGCGTTCGAGATCTTCGATCGACCCGATCTTCGCACCAAGCGGCCCGCCATGGCAAAGCGCGCGGGCTTTCGTGAGAGCGGCGATTTTTTCGGGAGCGGTCGGCGCGGGCTTGCTTTCGAGGGCTTCGACTTTTTCGCGCAGCAACCAGAGGAGCGCGTTGTCTTCCAGGCCGTCGCGCATGGCTTCCAGACGGATCGTGGAGAGGATGCCGGTTTCGTGCGGCCACATGAGCACCGCGGAGAGGTTGCCCACGCCGCCGTCGCACCAGTAATCCTCGCCCCATTTCTGCACGCCGCTCCATTGCTTGACGGTCCAGTTGTAGCTGCCGGTGACGTGGAGGTCCCACAGGTCCACGTAGCGCCGGCGGCCGGACATCCAGGGTTCGCCCTCGAGGATGCCGGGCATGGCGTTGACTTTCCAGAAACGGTCGCCGGCTTTCATGCGATCCTGGCACCACGCGGGGACGCCGCTGGCGGGAAAGCTGCGCGACCAGATGTCGAGCAAGCCGTAGAGTTCCGCGGCGCGCTGGTCGTGATAGTAGGTCTCCATGATCGGCACGTGGCTCACCTTCTTCCAATCCCGGCACACGGCGGCGATCTCGGGGACGAGATCGACGGACGCCTCGTCGAAGCCCGGCCGCACGTAGAAATAGTCCGCCCAGCCTTTGGCCGCGAGATACGCTTCGATCTCGGGGAGCTTGGGGCCGTAGTTCTTGAGCAGGGTCTTGATGTCGCCGAGGTAGATCTTGGTCGCGCCGCCCTCGACGAATTTCCGCATGTCCTTCTCGAAGGCGGCAAAATCGCCCTTGAGCAGGGGGATCGTGAGGCCGCTGTCGCAGGGCGTGAGGCGGTACTTCAGGTGCATGTCCACGATGGCGTCGCGCTGCTCGATGGGGGTGTAGGGCGTGCCGTCAGCATGCCGGGCCTCGGCGAGTGAGGCGCCCTTGAGCGAGCTGGCAAATTCCATCCAGCGGCCCCGGAGGGGGAGCTGGATGTTCCAGACTTTCATTTCGACGGGGACCTCGTGGCGCACGGCGCCGGCGGTAAGCGTGACGGTGCCGCGATACAGGCCCGGCGCGGCGTCGCGCGGGACGCGCCAGGTGATGAAGAGCGGGTGATTGCCTTCGGGCTGCACGGTGGTCTGCCGCACGGGCAGCAGCGCCTCGGGGTATTCGCCCACGGGGAAGAGCGCATTGTAGGAGGACGGGGTCCTGGTGGGGACGTAGAGGAAGTCGTTGATGCTTTCGCAGGCGACCTGGGCGCCGCCGGGGCCGGTGAGGGCGGCGCCTGCCAGGGCGAACTGGGCGGCGGTTTTGCCCTTGGGCACGAGGACGAGTTGGAGCGATTCATACTCCCCGGCGCAGGCGCTCATTTGCAGCGGACCCTGGTCCTTTTTCTCGAAGGTATCGTGGCGGAAGCAGCGCTGGGCGGCGGGAAAGGCGAAGGCGTCAAAAGCGTCGCAGGCATAGGCCAGCCGCGCCGGGTGCGCGTGCGGCACGATCTGGCGCAGGCGGCCCTGCTCCTGCGTCTGCCGCGGGAACACGACCGGCGCCTGCGCCTGGGTGCCGACGACGAGCGGGAGGATGACCTCGCGCCCGGCCGCGCCCGCCGTGGGGTCGGGGATGAAAGGCTGGCCGCCGCGCGTGAAGGTGATGCGGAGTTGGTAGGCGCCGCCGTCCTGGAGGTTCACCGCGATGGACTCCTGCGCGGGGCTGCCCGGCGCCAGGGCCGCGAGAGAGAGGTCATATTCCTGGAGCGCTTTTTCCGGCTGGCTCACCGCCACGAGGCGGGCGTGCGCCTTGAGTCCGCCGAGGTCGCGCGTGGCGGCGAAGTCCAGCGCGAGCTTTTTCGTATCGGGTGCGAGCCAGGTGGGATGCGGGGAGACGCCGATGACGAGTTCCGGCGACGCATAGGCGATATTGCGCACGGGCGGCGCCCAGATCATCGCATAGTCCCAGCGGAACTTGCCGCCAGGCTGGGCGAAGAACGGCTGCGCGATGGCCTCCAGCGTGCAGAAATCCTCGCGGCCGCGGTGCCAGTTGTAGATCTTGAACATGTCCTCGGGGCGCGTGACGATCGCCAGGGTGTTGGGGCTTTGATCGAAGGCGACGCGCGAGGACCAGTTAGCCGCGGGGAAATAATGGAGGTCGAATTTCTGGGCCGGCTTGGTGCGCGCGTCGGGCATCGGCTTGCCGGAGAGGAACGCGCCGTATTCGGTCATGTGCGCGTCCTCGGGCTGCTCGGTGGTGCCGCGGAGGATGAGATTGCGCACCCACGGGATGAGGCCTAGTTCCTCGGCGCCCTCGTTGCGGACTTCGAGGGCCAGACCAAGGCAAGTCGAACCCGGGGCGAGCGTGAATTCCTTGGTGACGGTCGCCGCGCCGGGTTTGTCGGTGGTGGGCAGCACTTTGGCGACGGCGGTGAGTTTTTCCGTCTTGTCCTTCAGCACGCTCCGGACGATGTCGAAATGGTCGCGGGAGTCATCGAGATTGAGCACCGCGCCATAGCGGATTTCATTCGCGCCGCCGACGTAGGGGAGGATTTTGACGTCTTCTCGATGGCGGAGTTTGTCGGTGACGCTGATGATCCGCGCGCCCGTCGAGGAGACGACGATTTTGAGGTAGTCGTTTTCGAGGACGAAGGTTGGTTCTTCGGGGGAGGTGGGTTTTGGGGCGGGGTCGGCGGCGATGGCCGTGGAGGCGATGGCGATGTAGAGCAGGAGCGCCGAGGCGGCGCGGAAGAGGAGGCGTTTCATTGGAGGTGGGAAATGGAGAAAGAGGTAGAAATAGCCGGACGTCGGCGATGACCCTGTCGCAAGATCCGCGCGCTGCGATCGCGAACGGTTGATCCTTTATCCTAAATCCGGAAATGGGACCACGGATTTCACGGATAGCACGGATCAGGAGACACGAACGAGGAGTCTCACATTCTCCCGTCGGGTGAGTGGCTTCGTGCGTCCGGACACCCGTATGCCTTTGAATCCGCGCCATCCGCGAAATCCGTGGTTATTTCCTTCTCCGTTTTTAGGTTTATTTATCGCGCGCCCTTCCGCTCGTCCCGAATTCCTCGATTGCCAAACTCGCCTGCCTCGTCGAAAAACACCCTTCCCCAACCCGAATGAAACATCTCACTGCCCACCTCCTCGGAATCATCGCCCTGCTGTCCAGCCACGCGCTCGCGGCGGAGCTCAAGTTTTCCATCGCGCCGAACTTCTTTGAAAAAACGCCGGGTGGTGAACCCATCGGCGCCTGCCATGGCGGCACCGTCATCGACAAGGCCGGCAACATTTACGTCACGACCGACACTCCGCGCGGGATCCTCGTCTTCTCTCCGGATGGCAAATTCGTCCGGAACTTCGGTCCGCCGCGGATTCACGGGCTCGAGATCCGCGATGAGAATGGGACGGAAGTGATTTACGGGGCGCGCCCTTCGGCCCATGAGGTGATCAAGCTCAAGCTCGACGGGACGCAGGAATGGTCGATCAAATATCCGGAGGAGGCGGGCGTGTGCAAAGACGCGAACGGCTTCAATCCGTGCGCCCTCACGCTGGGTCCCGATGGCTCGATCTATGTGGCCGATGGCTACGGCTCGAACCACATCTTCAAGTTCGACAAGGATCGCAAGTTTGTGAAGGTCTTCGGCGCGCCTGGACCCGCGGCCGGATTCTTCAAGACCTGCCACGGCATCGCGCTCGACACCCGCGGCGAGAAGCCCCTGCTTTTCGTGTGCAATCGCAACAACAACCGCGTCGAGTATTGGGACCTCGACGGTAATTTTGTGAAGGTCATCCAGGAGAATCTGCGCATGCCTGCCGCGGTCCACATTCGCGGCGACTATGCGGTGATTCCGGAGCTTCAGGGGCGCGTGACGGTGCTCGACAAAACGGGTGCGATCGTGGCCCAGGTGGGAGACAACCCGGAGGCCACGCAGCGGGCGAACTACGGCCTCAAGGAAGAAATGTGGAAGGACGGCATCACGAATTCCCCGCACGGCGCATCCATCGACAAGGATGGGAATCTGATCGTGGCAGAGTGGAGTGCGTTTGGGCATTTGCATAAGTTCGTGTTGGGGAAGTAGACAACATTGTTAGCGGCAGCGCCGCACCCGCCCGCTTTGTCATCCCCGCTCCTCAGGATGACAGGCGTTTCAAGAGCGCCGCGCGCCCGATCCTGCCTTGCTTGCCTATCGCGGTTGCGGGCGCATCACCCCACCCACCGCGCGGATGGCATCCAAGCTTCTCCCCGCCCGGTGGTTCTGATAGTATCACCGACCCCGTTCCATCGCCACGGATCCCATGAAGCTTCTCACCCCATCGCTTGCGGTCTTGGTCGCCGCCGCCCTGCCTGTGCTGGCCGGGGATGGGGTGGATTATCTGCATGACGTGAAGCCCATCCTGGCGCAGCGCTGTTATGCCTGCCATGGCGCGCTGAAGCAGAAGGCCGGGCTGCGGCTCGATACGGGGGACGCGATCCGCCGCGGCAGCAAGGAGGGGCGTGTCGTTCTGCCGGAGAAGGTCGGGGAAAGTCCGCTCATGCAGCGCATCATCTCCACGGACAAGGACGAGCGGATGCCGACCGAGGGGGAACCTCTCAAACCGGCGCAGATTCGGATCATCGAGGCGTGGATCCGGCAGGGCGCGCCGTCGCCCGCCGATGAGAAGCCCGAGCCGGACCCGCGCGAGCACTGGGCCTTTCAGCCGGTCCAGCGCCCGCCATTGCCGGCGCGCCAGCCGTTCGCGAGCGCGAAGGGCAACGCGATCGATGCCTTCGTGGACGACGTGCTCGCGCGCGAAAAACTCACGCCGCTTCCCGAGGCCGCTCCGGAGGTGTTGTTGCGCCGGGTGTATGTGGACCTCATCGGCCTGCCGCCGACGCGCGACGAACTGCACGCCTTCCTCAGCGACACGGCTCCGGATGCCTACGAGCGGGTCGTGGACCGGCTCTTGAATGATCCGCGCCATGGTGAGCGCTGGGCGCGGCACTGGATGGATGTGTGGCGATACAGCGACTGGTACGGCCGCCGCACGGCGAACGATGTGTGGAACAGCGCGCCGCAGATCTGGCGTTGGCGGGATTGGATCGTGCGCTCGCTGAATAGCGACAAGGGCTACGATCGCATGGTGTCCGAGATGCTGGCCGGCGATGAAATCGCGCCGCTCGATGACGAAGCGGCGGTGGCGACGGGCTTCCTCATTCGCAACTGGTACGCGCTCAATCCCAACCAGTGGATGCGCGACACCATCGAGCACACGGGCAAGGCGTTCCTCGGGCTCACGTTCAACTGCGCGCACTGTCACGACCACAAATTCGATCCGATTTCGCAGCAGGATTACTTTCGCTTCCGGGCCATCTTCGAGCCGATCTACGTGCGGCAGGATCGATGGGCGGGTGAGGCGGATCCGGGGCCGTTCCAGGACTATGAGTACGTGAAGCAGCGCAAGCCGAACCGCCTCGGCGCGGTCCGCATCTTCGATAAGCAACCGGACGCGAAGACGTGGTTTTACACGGGCGGCGACGAGCGCAACCGCGTGGAGGACGCGCCGGCCATTGTGCCGGGTGTGCCCGCATTTCTCGGCGCGGGCGGCCTTGCGATCCAGCCCGTCGCGCTGCCGAAGGATGCGGTCCGCCCGGGCCTGCGGCCAGCTATCCAGCAGACCGAACTGTCGGGGCGCCTGGCGGCGATGACGCGCGCCGAAGAGGAACTGCTGAAGCTGACCACGACCCCGCTGGCGACGGAGAAGGCCATGGCCAAAGTGCGCGCGGCGCTCGCCGCGGCCCGGGCAGAACTGGCCAGCTCCATCGCCCGCCTCGCCGCGGACCAGGCCAAATACGACGACACTCTCCCGGCGCAAAAGCTCGCGCTCGCGATGAAGGCCGGGCAGGCGGAACGCGAAGCCATCGTGGCCACCGCGGAAGTGGCACGCCTCGCCGCCCAGGAACAGACCGAAACGGCGGAGGCCCTGCCGGCCACGGACGCCAAGGCGCGCGACACGGCGATCACGGCGGCGCAGAAAGCGGTGACCGCGGCCAGGACCGCGCTCGACCGCGCCGAAGCGGATCGGAAAACGCCGAAGTCGCCCGAGACTTACACGGCGATGAGCGCATCGTATCCGGACCACAGCACCGGCCGTCGCAAGGCGCTGGCGGAATGGCTCACGAATCGGGCCAACCCGCTCACGGCTCGGGTGGCCGCGAACCACATCTGGATGCGCCATTTGCAGAACCCGATCGTGACGTCCACGTTTGACTTTGGCCGCAACGGCGCCAAGCCGGCCAATCCCGCCCTGCTCGACTGGCTGGCCGCGGAACTGATGGAGAACGGCTGGAGCATGCGGCATCTCCACCGGCTCATCGTCACCAGCGCCGCCTATCGCCGTTCCAGCCACGCCGATCCCAAGGGAGCCACGGACCAGGCCAATCTGGAGCGCGACCGCGACAACAAATTCCTGTGGCGGATGAATGCCTCCCGCATGGAGGCGGAGGTCGTGCGCGATAGCGTGCTCTACCTGGCCGGCGCGCTCGATGGCACGATGGGCGGCCAGGAACTCGAGAACACCGAGGCGGAAACCAGCAAGCGACGCAGCCTGTATTTCAGTTGCTATCCCGAGACGGGCGGCCGCAGCGCCATGGCCGCTGTCTTCGACGCGCCGGAGCCCACGGACTGCTATCGCCGCAGTAGCAGCGTGCTGCCGCAGCAGGCGCTCGTGCTCACGAACAGCAAGCTCGTGCACGATCACAGCGCCGCGCTGGCCCAGCGCGTCGGCGCGGCATCAGACACGCCGGACGCTTTCATCACCGCCGCGTTCGAGCACATCCTCAACCGCGCGCCGCGGGCGGAGGAAATCGGCGCGTGTCGCGATTTCATCACCGAAGGAGGACGCGAGGGCCTGGTGCGCGTGCTCCTGAATCACAACGACTTCGTTACCGTCCGCTGAGCCTATGAACACATCCACTTCCAGTTTCCCCTGCGGCCGAGTCTCGCGCCGCCGCTTCCTCGCGGACCTCGGCATGGGTTTCACGGGAATGGCGCTCGGCGGCACGCTCATGAGCGAGGGCGTCGCGCGAGCCGCGGCCACCGCCATTGTCCCGAAGGCAAAATCCGTCATCTGGATCTTCCTCTCCGGTGGCTACAGCCACGTGGAGACCTTCGATCCCAAGCCGGCGCTCAACACCTACGGCGGGATGACCTTCGACCAGACCTGGTTCGACAATCCGCTCAAGTCCGAGAAACAACAGAAGCGCTTCCGCTCGGTGGCCGCGCAAGAGGTGAACAAGCGCGATGTCTATCCCACCATCTACCCGATGCAGGTCGGGTTCGGCAAACAGGGCCAGTGCGGCGTGGAGATCACCGACTGGTGGCCGCATCTCTCGCGGTGCGTGGATGACATCGCCTTTGTCCGCAACATGTGGACGACAGACAACGATCACTTCGCGGAAAACCAGATTCACACGGGCCGCCATCGGCTCGATGAGCAGCAGCCCTGCATCGGCTCGTGGGTGCACTACGGCCTCGGCACGCTCAATGAGAACCTGCCGAAATTCGTGGTGCTCGGCGGACCCACCGACTCCACGAAACGCCTCTCCGTCGATTCGCTCTACCTCGGCCCCGATCATGCCGGCGTGCCGCTCACGCTGGATCCGAAAAATCCGCTGCCCTTCGGCAAACGCGACTCCCGCCAGAGCGCCACGCAGCAGGAGCGCGAATACCAGCTCATCGATCGCCTCAATCAACTCACCGCCGTGGAGTATCCCGAGGATGCGTCGCTGCGCGCCCGCATCCATGCCTACGAGCTCGCCTTCCGTATGCAGATGGCCGTGCCGGAGACGCTCGACCTTGCGCAGGAGACCGATTCCGTGCGTGCGCTCTACGGCATCGACAAGGCCTCTACGAAGAATGCCGGCGAACGCTTCCTGGCGGCGCGCCGCCTCGTGGAGCGCGGTGTGCGGTTCGTGCAGGTCTATCCATCCGACAGCGGCAGGTGGGACTCACACAGCAAGCTGCGCAGCAATCATGCGGGGCTCTGCGAGAGCGTGGATCAACCGGTTGCCGGGCTGCTGCAGGACTTGAAACAGCGCGGCCTTCTCGAGGAAACGGCCGTTGTGTTCTGCACCGAGTTTGGCCGCACGCCGGGCTTGGAGACGCGCGGTGGCAACAAGGATGGGCGCGACCACCATCCGCACGGGTTCACCGTTTGGTTTGCCGGAGCCGGCATCAAGCCGGGAATCACCCATGGCGCGACGGATGAACTCGGCTATCACGCGCTCGGGGAAGGCCACTACATCACCGATCTCCACGCCACCACCTGCCATTTGCTGGGCATCGATCTTGCCGCGCTGGAAATCCCGGGGCGCAAACGTCTCGAGGTCGATCATGGGAAGGTCATCCGCGAGATTCTGACGTAGGGATCGCACTGCTCATGATGAAATCGTACTCTCTCATCTTCGTTGTCGCGGCATTCGCGCTGGCTATCCGTCCTGGGCGCGCAGCCGAGGGCGGGGCGGTCATCGATGGGCAGTTCCCGGTCGTGTCGAATTTGCGCGCGGGAGTGGCGAAGGTGGATATCACGCCGGCGGATGTCGTGGGGATCACGGTGGTCGGGCATCGGCGCGAGGTCACCGGCGTGCGCGATCCGCTGCGCGCGGGCGTTCTCATTCTCGATGACGGGGAGACGAAGGCGGCGATGGTGACGATGGATACGATTGTCGCCTGGGACGACATGGTGAAGCTGGCGCGAGCGGGCATTGAGAAAGAGACCGGGGTGCCCGCGGCGAATATCATGGTGTCGGTTTCGCATAATCACTCGGGTCCGGGCTATGTGGAAAACCTGCGCTGGGCCGGTGAGCTGATCAAGAAGCTGGCGGCGGCCGCGAAGGAGGCGGCGGCGAATATGCGCACGGTGAGCGTCGGCTACGGCGAGGATCGCATCGGCTTCGGCATCAATCGCCGCAAGACGATCGATGGCCGCGCCATCGTGCGCCTGAATGCCGAGGGGCCGAACGATCCGCGCGTGAAGGTGCTGCGTTTCGATGACGGCAAGTCGCTCACGCCCGTGGCCATCCTGATGCATGCAGTTTGCCATCCGTGCTTTTTCACCTGGGGCGACAAGGGGTCGCTGCCGTTCCCGAAGGGCTATCCGAAAATGACGGCGGATTTTCCCGGAGAGGCCCAGTCGTTCGTCGAGATGGTTTATGGGCAGAAGACCTCGGCGATGTTCCTGCAAGGCTGCGCGGGCGATATCCGCCCGAATCTGCCGGGCTATCCGTACCGCTGCGCGGATGAGGCGGACATTCAATGGGCGGGGCGTGATCTCGGCGGTGCGGTCGTGCGCGCGGCGGCCTGGAGCGTGACCCGGGAGCAGTTGCGGAAACGGGAAACCTTTTACCAGATCCGCGTGGCCAGCGAGGTGATCGATTTGCCGGGCAAGGAGGGACCGGTGCGTTCGGAGTTAATGGCGGTGAAAGTCGGGCCATTCCTGTTTCTCACGATGCCGGGTGAGCCGATGGTGGAATATGGCTTCAAGCTGGAGAAGGCCATTGCCGACCGCGCCACGCCGATCATCGTCGGCTATTCGAACGGCAACATCGGGTACATCGCCACGGCTGATGCGCACACCGTGGGCGGCTATGAGCCAAACCGCTCGGTGCTCAAGCCCGAGGCGGAGGCGATCATCTTGAAGCAGCTCGGCGTGCTCGCGGATCGCGTGGTGGGGGACGTGTTCGAGTCGTTCTCGAAGCATCCGAAAGACGTGGAAAAGCGCGAGGCGGAGGAAAAGGCCCGGCTCCAGTCAGCGCCCAAACCCTGATGCCCACTGTCCCGGTCGCCGCACTGTCATAACGACCGGCGCCGCTCCATCCTTCATGACCGATCTCTTGCGCCCGACGAATATCCGCCATCGCATCGTCGGCGTCACGATGCTGATGGCGTTCATTCTGTATCTCGACCGGATCTGCATGGGCGAGATTGTGAAGTCGGTTTCATTCCACAACGACCTCGCGCTATCCCGGGAGCAGATCGGGCACATCCTGGGTTCGTTCTTCTTTGCCTATGCGCTCTTCCAGGTGCCCGCGGGCTGGGCCAGCGATCGCTTCGGCGCTCGGCCGATGCTGACGATCTACATCGTGCTCTGGTCGATCTTCACGATGCTCACGGGATTCATGAATGCCTTCGCCGGCCTGCTCACCGCGCGCCTGCTCTGCGGCGTAGCGGAGGCGGGCGCGTATCCCACGTCCATGGCCCTGATGCGCAAATGGATTCCGCTGACCGGCCGGGCGAGGGCCGGCGGCATGGTGGCCCTGGGTGGACGCATCGGCGGCACACTCGCCCCTTTCCTCACCATCTGGATGATCGTCACCATGGGAAACTGGCGCGCCTCGCTTTGGATCGACGGCGCGGCCGGTCTCGTGATCGCCCTGGTGTTCTGGACTGTCGTCCGCTCGAATCCGGAGAGCCATCCGCTGGTGAATGCCGCCGAGGTGGCGCTGATCGGCCGGCCGCACATCGAGCCGCCCTTGAGCGCGCGTGAACTCAGGAGTGCGCTGTTGAGCTTCATCAAGAGCACCAGCCTGTGGTGCAACTCCGCCGCGCAGATGCTGCAGAATCTCGGCTGGGGTTTCCTCGTCACCTGGCTGCCGACTTACCTCGTCAACGAGCGCGGCGTGGGCCAGATCGAAGGCGGCCGGATGCTCACCTATGTGCTGGCGTTCGGCATGGCCGGCCAGATCGCCGGCGGCTTCTACTGCGACTGGGCCACGCGCCGCTTCGGCCTGCGCTGGGGCCGCCTGCTGCCGATGACGAGCTCGATGTTTGTCTGCGCGGCGGCTTACATGTGCTGCCCGTTTGTGACTTCGACGTGGCTGCTCGTCGCGTGCTGCGCGGTCGTTTCCTTTTGCACGGATGTCGCGAATCCGGCGCTCTGGGCCTTCATGGGCGATGTGGGCGGACGCGCCACCGGCGCCGCCGGTGGCTGGGGCAATATGTGGGGCAACTTCGGCGCCAGCGCCGGGGCCGTGCTCATCCCGTGGCTCATGAAAGTGGGCGGCGGCGATGGCAAGATCCTCGTCTTCTTCACGCTCGCCGGAGCCTTCGTCCTGGCCGGCGTCATCATCCTGCCGATGGACGCGACGAAGAAGCTCATCGCCGACGAACCCACTCCCGCCTAACAAGAATCACGCAACCCTGATTACAGCCTCTGAGCACTGAGCACTAAGCACTAGGCACTCAGCACTTCCCCATGACCACCTCCAACACGAACGAAGCCGCGCGCCGCGCCTACTGGACCGAGCAATTGGAAGAAGGCTACACGATGGTCGAGAAGCTCATCGCCTTTCCAGTGAGCGAATGCGGCGAGCGCTTCGCATCCATGCCCGAGGCCGCCGCCGCGGCGCATGTGGAGATGCTCTTCTCCACGTCCAAAATCGCCGGGGACCTGGATCGCATCTTCTATATGCGAGAGAGCCTTGTTCGTGATGTCATCACGATCGGCCGCGAAATGAACGCGCGCGGCTGGATCTTGAAGATCGAGGACGGGTATCGCTCGCTCGAGATGCAAGGCCAGCTCATGCGGAAACCCCAGGTCTTCGATGCAATCTTGAAGAGGTGCATCTGGGAGAACGGCGGTGCGATTCCGCCTGCCGAAATGGTCTTCCGCCGCGCCCTCGTGATGACCGCGAACATTCCGAAAACCGGGACGCACATGTCTGGGTCCGCCATCGACATTTCCGTGTTCCATCGCGACGATGGACGCGAAGTCTGGCGGGGGAATGCCTACATCGAAATCAGCGAACGCACGCCGATGCGTTCACCTTTCGTGGAGCCCGAGGCCTTTGAGAACCGCCTGGCCATCACCGCGATGATGGAGGCGCATGGCTTCATGCACTTCCCCTTCGAGTTCTGGCACTACAACAAGGGCGACGCCGGCGCGCACATTCTCACCGGCAATCCCGCCCCGTGCCGCTTCGGCCCCGTGCATTGGAATCCGCGGACGAACGAGGTCACTCCGGTCACCGATCCGCTGACCCCGCTGAATCCGCTACCCGTCGTCCGGAACGAGATCGCGGCGGCAATCGCACGGGCCGCCGCGGAGTAGCAGAACCTCGCGGGCGCGGGTTTCAGAGCCTTCTTCGATATGAGATTCTTGCTGACATTTTGCTTCCTGCCCCTTCTTGCCGCGAGTGCCGGGGATCGTATTCCGTTGCGGCTCGACTGGCCGGCGACGGCGACGGCGGCGTTCCCGGTCTACTGCGGTCTCTCGATGCCGAAGGGTGCCGTGCTGGACGCGCAGCAGCTCAGCGTGGTGGACGCGAGCGGCCAACCGGTGGCGGCGGAGATCGAGCCGCTCGCGAAGTGGGTGCCCGATCCGTCGTTGAAGTGGGTGGGGCTGCATTTCCTGGCGCGCAAAGGAGGACAGTATTTCGCCGTGACGGCGGCCTCGCCCCTGAAGCCTGGAGTGACCGTGCAGGAGGGAGCCACGGGCCTCCTCATTGACACCGGAGTCGCGAAGTTCGAGCTGCCGAAAAAAGGCCCGCTGCTCGGGCCGGTGACGATTGGGGAAAAAATCATCGCTCCTGGCGGCGCGAGCTGTTTGACGGTGACGGACCAGGCCGGCCGCGTGG
>JBBRPL010000018.1:0-87591 GCA_038228205.1 Chthoniobacterales bacterium | reverse complement strand
TTCTATGAATATCTTTGGCAGGAGCCGGGAATCTCCAAGGCTCAGGCCATGCAAAAGGCCCAGCTCGCGATGCTCGAGACCTGGTCGTATCGCCACCCGTGCTACTGGGCGCCCTACCTCGTGATCGGCAACTGGCTCTAGGAATGCCCGCCCGCGTGCTCGATCGAGTGCTCTCAACCTGGCGGGCAAACGCCGCGCAGGCCTCGTCCACTTCGCCAGGTCCGGCGTCCGCCGAAAGCTCGCTCCGCGGTCGCACGCTTCGTCCTCCTCCACCGTCGATCGTCATTTGCGCGCTGGTCTTCACGTTCGTCTTCTTTCTCTGGCGGGCCGGCCAGTTTCAGTTTTTCGAGTTGCAGGTCTACGATCGCTTTCTCAAGTCGCGAACGATCGACCCCGCGGCGGCATCCGAGGTCGTGGTCGTGGGCGTCACGGAGCGTGATCTTCATGAGTTCAATTCCAAATCCGTCCCGGATGCCGAATTAAACGACGCGTTGCAAAACCTGACCAAAGCCGACCCGGCGGCCATCGTTGTCGATTTTTATCGAGATCTGACGGCCCGCGGGGAAGACCCGTCGGGTCGCGAGCGCCTCGCTGCCACTTTCGCCAAGAATTCCAACATCATCGCCATCCAGTGTCTTGGGCTGAACAACGATTTTGCGGTCCCCCCACCGCCGTTTTTGGCGGACCTGCCTGAACAGGTCGGCTTTAATAATTTCGGCATCCAGGATAAAGACGTGGACAACACCGTGCGGCGAGTCGCCTTGATCATGTGGGAAGATGGTCAGTCGTATTTTTCCGATCCCCTTCTCGCCACACTCCTCTATCTCCAGACCCACGACATCGACTATTCGCTCGAATCGGTGACTCGCAACGGCCTGCGCCTGGGCGGCGCCACCATCCGTCGCTTCGAGTCGAACGACGGTCCGTATGTGAACGCCGAAGCATCCGGTTACCAGATTGTCCTCGATTATCGCGAACCGGCAAAATTCCCGACTTACTCGCTCATGGATGCCATCGCCGGAAAGATTCCGGTCGAACGCATCCGGGGAAATGTCGTTTTGGTCGGGCCGCTGGCCGGCAGCCTGAAGGACTTCCACAATACGCCGATCAAGAAGGTCTATCCTGGCCTCATGCTCCACGCGCACACGATCGATCAGTTGCTTCGCTACGCCGTCCACGGCGAACGCCAGGTCCGTTTTTGGCCCGCGTGGCAGGAAGCGGTCTGGTTGCTCCTGTGGGCAGCGGTGGGCACCCTCGTCGGGTCGAATGTGCGCTCCCCGTTCGTGCTGGTCCCCGTGATCGCAGGTTGCCTCCTGGTGCTCTCGGGGACTTACTGGCTCGCCATGCTCGCGAATCTGTGGTTGCTCGTTGTCGCGCCAGCGGTCGGTTTTGCCTGTGCCGCAGGCCTCAGCACCGCGCATCAGGCCTACCTGGAAAAGAAGGAACGGGACACGCTCATGCGCTTGTTCTCCCAGCACGTGTCGGCCAATATCGCCACCGACATTTGGCGTCATCGCGATCAGTTCATGGAGGGACATCGGCCCAAGCCGCAAGTGCTGACCGGGACCGTGTTTTTCAGCGACCTCAAGGGCTTCACCGGCATGGCCGAGACTCTTCTACCCGATGTGTTGATGAACTGGCTCAATGAATACATGGAGATCATGGCGGCGCTCATCGAGCAGCACAGTGGGATGGTCAACAAATACATGGGTGACGCGATCATGGCCGTTTTTGGCGCCCCGATTCCACGCACGAACCCGATCGAAATCCGTCGCGACGCGGAGAACGCCGTCCGCTGCGCGCTCGCCATGGGCCAGCAGCTCGATGCACTGAATCGCGATTGGGAAAAGCGCGGGTTGCCCACGACGACCATGCGCATCGGCATTGCCACCGGCCCGCTGGTCAGCGGCAGCATCGGTGGCTCCAAAAGGCTGGAATATACCGTCACCGGCGATACTGTCGTCATCGCCAAACGCCTCGAGAGCGCCGAAAAAGATTCCACCGACATCGAGCGGGCAAGTCTTTCCTGTCGTATCCTAATCGCCGAAGAAACCTCCGCCATGCTCGGTCCGCAATTTAGAACTCGGGCAGTAGGTCCGATGCGCCTGGAGGGCAAGCATCGGAACGTAGGAGTGTGCGTCGTCATCGGCCACGATGGGGAGCGGCCATCATGAAGCGCGCATCCCTGACGTTGGTCATCGCTTTTTTCGCCGCGCTGGCCCATGCCCAGCAGGCCGCCCCCGCGCCGCAAACACCGTCTCCGACACCCACCAAAGGCCCGCAAAGCTTGCGCGGCAGGCTGAACTACAAGCCGCCGCCCGGTCCTGGCGTCCCCTCAGCCCGCGTCGATGCCGGTTCGCGCGGGGACGGCGACGAGGTCGCTTCGCTCTACGTGATCGCGCCTCAAGACGTCGGGTTCACCACCCAGGCGGAACCGTCCCTTTACTGGTTCCAAACGGCGCCAGCCACCCTGCCCTTCGAAATTAGCGTTCTCAAACCGAACGATCCCACTCCGCTCCTGCGGGTGCGCCGCTCGGATGCCTCGACCGGTGGATTTCATCATCTCGACCTCGTGGCGCACGGCATCCATCTCGCGCCCGGCGTCAACTATCAGTGGGTCGTGGCCCTCGTCCGCGACCCCCAGAGCCGCTCTCGCGACATTGTCTCGAGCGGTTGGATTCGGCACGTGGCGGCCCGCGATGGCGACTCGCCCCGCTCCGGCGCGGCGGGTATGGCCGCCGCGGGATTCTGGTACGACGCGGTGGCGGCGCTCTTCGCTCAGATCGACGCGCATCCGCAGGACGCCCAACTTGCCGCCGACCGCCGCGACTTGTTCAGCCAGGTCGGATTGCCGCCGCTTCCGAATGGACCGGTGACAAAGCGCAAGTGATGCTCCGCGCTTTTTCGTCGCATCCTCGCGCGCACGCCAGGCGTCACGTTTCCACCAGCACCGCCAGAGCCTGACCGGCGGCGACCGTTTTTCCCGGCGCCACCAGGATCTTCTCGATCCGCCCCGCCGCCGGCGCGACGACTGCCGTTTCCATCTTCATCGATTCGAGGATCAAAACCTTGTCGCCGGCATTCACCACATCACCTTCCTTGACGACCACCTGCCACACGCTTCCCGGCAAATGCGCGGAGATCAATCTCCCGCCGGGCGGCAGTTCGATCTCGATTGCCGGCCCGGCGATCTCCATCTCGGGCGCGGCCTCCAGTTGACCCGCTGCCGCCCATCGGTCGCGTTCCTCCGCAAAGGCGGCCCGCTGCTGGGTGCGGAAAGCGGAAATCGACGGATCGTTTTCCGCGAGAAACCGCTGGTAGTCCTTGAAGCGAAAGGTTGTTTCCTCGACCTGGAGTTGGAATCTGCCCGTCAGGAAATCCTCCCGCAACCGCAGTAACTCCTCGGCCGTCACCGGGTAAAAACGCACCTGGTCGAAGAACCGAAGGAGCCATGGCTTGCCCGCCTCGAAATCCTTCGTCACCCGATAGGTGTTCCAGACCTGAACCGTCCGCCCCACGAATTGATATCCGCCCGGACCCTCCATCCCGTAGATGCACATGTAAGCGCCCCCGATGCCGACGGCGTTTTGCGGCGTCCACGTGCGCGCCGGATTGTATTTCGTCGTGACCAACCGGTGCCGCGGATCGAGTGGCGTGGCGACGGGCGCGCCGAGATAGACGTCCCCGAGACCGAGCACCAGATAGCTGGCCTCGAACACCGTGCGCCGCACGTCCTCGATGCTTTCCAATCCGTTGATCCGGCGGATGAACTCGATGTTGCTCGGGCACCATGGCGCGTCGGGTCGCACCGTTTGCAGATACTTGTCGATGGCGAGCCGCGTGGACGGATCGTCCCACGAGAGGGGCAAATGGACGATCCGCGACGGCACTTCGATCTCCGCAATGTCCGGAAGTTCCGACTCTGCATGCAGCAGCGTATCCATGAGATCGGCGAGTGGGAGAGTGCGCGACTCGTAGTGGATCTGCAGCGACCGGATGCCGGGCGTCAGATCGATGATGCCCGGAATGTGCTTGGCCTCCAGCCACTCCATCAGCGCATGCACGCGGAAGCGCAGGGCCAGGTCGAGCACGAGGGGGCCGTACTCGACGAGCAAGTACTTGTCGCTGGCGCGTCGATAGCACACCGCGACCCGCCCCGGTTCCTCCGGCAGCCGGTACTGCACCGCGTCCTCTTCGACGGGATCGAAGACCTGCCGTTTCGTGTCGGGCAGGTCGAGGAGGACCTCGGTCTCACGATCCTGTTCCACCTCACGCGCATTCGCCTCCGCGAGTGGCACGCGCCGAAAGCGCACCGTGTCGCCTGCTTTTAGCTGACCCATCTTCCACAGTTCGCTCTCCGCCAAGCATGCCGGGCACACAAACCCGCCCAGACTCGGGCCATCGGGTCCGAGAATGATCGGCATGTCGCCCGTAAAGTCGATCGCGCCCACCGCGTAGGCGTTATCGTGGATATTGGACGGATGCAGCCCCGCTTCTCCGCCGTCTGCTCGCGCCCAGCGCGGCTTGGGTCCGATCAGCCGCACGCCGGTCCGGTTCGAATTGAAATGCACCTTCCATTCCGTCGCGAAAAACATCTCGATGTCGTCGTCCGTGAAAAAGTCGGGCGCCCCGTGCGGTCCGTAGATGACCCCGATTTCCCAGGCGTTGGTGTAGATGGGGATGAGCGTCGGCGGCATGGCGGTTCCGATCGCCGATTCCGCACTGCTCTCTCCAAGATGCAGCACATCGCCGAGACGCAAGGCCCGTCCCCCATGCCCGCCAAACTGACCCAGCGTAAATGTTGACCGGCTGCCGAGATAACGCGGCACCTGGATTCCTCCGCGCACCGCCAGAAACGCCCGCGCCCCCGGCCCCGACACACCGCGCATCCTCAGCACATCGCCCTCCTGCACGGCCAGAGCCCTCCATCGTTGCGCCCGGATCCCATTGATCTCCGCCTGCAGGTCCGCTCCGGTGATCGCGATCTCCGTCGCGGCGTTGAAACGCAGCGTGGGACCGGTCATGAGGATCTCCAGGCCAGCCGCCGATTCCGGATTGCCCACCAGCCGATTCGCAAAACGGAACGCCAGCGGGTCCATCGGTCCTGACGGCGGCACGCCGATATTCCAAAATCCGACGCGGCCCGGATAATCCTGCACCGTCGTCTGCGTCCCCGCGTCCAGGACATCGACCGTCCGCGGCGCGTAGTTAAATTCGCTCAGCGACTTCGTGAGCATTTTTCCGCCCGCAAACTCCGCCGTCGCGATGATTTGCCGCAAGTATTCGAGGTTCGATTCGATGCCGCCGAAGAGCGTGCCCTCGAGCGCGGCTTTCATCCGGGCGATCGCCTCCTCACGATTCGGCGCATGGACAATGATTTTCGCCAGCATCGGGTCGTAGAACGGCGTCACCTCCGTGCCGTCCTCCACCCACGTTTCGCAGCGCGCGCTTTCGTGGAAGCTCACGGCGGTCAAGACCCCGCAGCTCGGCTGGAAATTCTTGTTCGGATCCTCCGCATAGATGCGCACCTGGATGGAATGTCCGCACGGCGCGGGCCGGGCCGCATCAAGGAACGTCGCGTCCCCCGCCGCCAGGCGCACCATCCACTCCACGAGATCGATGCCCGTCACCTCTTCCGTCACGCCGTGCTCGACCTGGAGGCGCGTATTCACCTCGAGGAAATAGTAGGCACCGGAATCCGCGTCGAAGATGAACTCCACCGTCCCGGCTGAGCGGTAGTTCACCGCCTCCCCAAGCCGGATCGCCGCCGCGAAAAGACCCGACCGCTGTTTCTCGCTCAAGCCCGGCGCGGGCGTCTCCTCGATGACCTTTTGATGGCGACGCTGCGCCGAGCAATCCCGTTCGCCCAAGGCCACGACGCGTCCCTGGCCATCTCCAAAAATCTGAACCTCAATGTGCCGGGCGTGGGCGACGAATTTTTCCAGGAAGATGCCGGACTCCTTGAAATTGCTCTGGCTCAACCGCTTCACACTTTCGTAGGCCTCCGCCAGTTCGCCCCGGTTCCCACAAGCCCGCATCCCGATCCCACCGCCGCCCGCCGTACTCTTGAGCATCACGGGGAAGCCAATCCGCTCCGCCACCGCCACCGCTTCCTCCGCTCCGCCCAACAGTCCGCTCCCCGGACACAGCGGCACCCCATGCTGCTCCGCGATTTCACGCGCCGTATGCTTCAGCCCAAAGCGGCGCATTTGCTCCGGAGTCGGCCCGATGAAGACAAACCCCGCGTCCTCACACGCCCCGGCAAAATCGGCATTCTCGCTCAAAAAACCGTAGCCCGGGTGAATGGCCTCGGCATCCGTCAGCCGCGCCGCCTCCAGAATCCTTTCCATCTTCAAGTAGCTATCCGCCACTGGCGGCGGCCCCAGGAGGATGGCTTCGTCCGCATCCACGACATGCAGCGAATGCGCATCCGCCTCCGAATAAACCGCCACACTCCCCACCCCCAATTTCTTGAGCGTCCTCGTAATCCGCCGCGAGATCACTCCACGATTGGCTATCAGGACCTTCTTAAACATCAATTTGCCTCCCAAAATATCACGCCCAGATCAGCAATCGTAGCGGCGTCGGATTGTAGCCATTACACGGATTATTGAGCTGCGGACAATTCGAGATCACGGCGAGCACATCCATCTCCGCGCGCATCTCGACATAACGCCCCGCCGCGGAAATCCCGTCCGCAAAGGTCAGCCCTCCCTCGGGAGTTACCGGCACGTTCATGAAGAAGTTGATATTGTTGGCAATATCCCGCTTCTCCCACCCCGGCCCTCGCTCCCGGAGTGCCTTCCAGAAACTGTCCCGGCAGGCATGCATGGATCGTTTCTCGATCGCGTAGCGGACCATGTTGCTCTCGCACGCACACGCCCCGCCCAGCGTATCGTGCCGGCCGCAGGTATCTGCGATGATCGAGAGCAGGGCATGGCCCCGGGTCGAAACCAGCGTCGTTCCTGTCGTCAGGTAGACATTCGCCTGATCCCGAATCGTATCGTGCGCGCTATAACGATCCGCGGGATCGTGCAGATTATAAAAGAGCGTATCCGCCGCCTGGTTCCCTTCGAGATCCACAATGCGGAACGTCTGCCCCCGCAAAACCTCATGTGACCAGCCCTCCCCGGCGGGCAGCGTATGATCGTAGATGGCCCTCGCGGGATCGAGCGCACTTTCCATCCGGGTCCTCATAAGAAGTAGCGTTCCGTGAGGAGGAAGCCCCGCTGGTTCTCCGGCCTCGAATTGCGGCAGAAGTCATCCGGCGCCGGGGGCGGCGACGCAAAAATTGTCAATTCCACCCGCTTGGGCGAATACACCGGCGAAGGATCCAGCGGGTGCACGCACGTGTTGAGCACCACCAGCGTGTTCATCTCCGCGCGCAGGTCCACGCAAGCTCCCGCGGGGGAATTGCCGGGATGAAGCGCCAGCTTCCCTGTCGCATCCACGGTCACCTTGCTGAAAAAATTCACGTTCATCGCCAGGTCGCGCTCTCCCAGGTTGTATTTGCCAAGCTCCGTCAGCAATCCGTCATGGCCATTGCGATACCAGTCATTGCGCGCCTGCTGGTAGGTGTTGACGCCATACTTTTGTTCTACGGTCCGGGCCGTGGACCAACCGGCCAGCGGATCGTGCCAGCCGCAGGTATCCTCGGTGATCGAGACCAGAATGCGGCCCATGTCGGAGTAGAGACAGTGCCCCTTGGTGAGCCGCGCCGTGTGCTGGCATTTCAGCGTGTCGGGCAGATTCAAACGCTCGGACGGCAGTTCGAAATTATAGAAGAGCGCGGTGACATTGGCTCCGCCCTCGGCGTCGGCGATCCGCAGCGTGGTGCCGCGCTTGAGCACATGGGACCAGTTGGCGCCCGGAGGCACGACTTCTTCAAAACGGATCAGCGATGAGTCGATGGCAGGCATCAATAGATGGGAGGGAGAATCGTGGAGGTCACATTCAGGTAGCCGTGCTTCACGCCGCGGCAGGTGATCAATTCGTCGGCGATGCGCTTCAACCGATAACCGGGCCCCTGGACGAGCAGCACCTCGAGGCTGTGGTGTTGCTCGAGATGCACATGCTGTGATGAGATGATCTCCTTCAAGTACTGGTGCTGGATTTTCATCAAGCGGCTTTGTAACCCGCTCTTGGCGTGGTCGTAGATGAGCGTGATCGTTCCGGCCATGATCTGCCGCCCGAGTTGCTGTTGATGCTGGACGAGTTGCTCGCGGATCATCTTCGAGATCGCCTCCGACCTGCTGGCATACCCTCGCGCCATCACCATGGCGTCGAGTTCGTCGAACAACGTCCCGGGCAGCGAGATGCTGATGCGGCTGGCGTTGAGTTTTTTCGGCGGGCGGGGCATGCAAGTGCGGAACGCGGTGAGCAGCTACCATGCGAGGAAAAATGGTGTCGAGAAAAGTATTACTATTTCACCATTTCCTCATACTCGGGTCATCCGGAGCGGGCTGGTTTTGCGCAAACCACGTGCCGCGATTTGCTCATCGTGTGAGGTTTTTGGCGATTCGTCACCCGCGCCGCATCAGGGCTCGACCTGCCTGCATCGCCCGGCAACTCTGATCCAGCGTTCGTTTTGCACGAACTTCCCCACGGGAGGCTTCACTGGCACGGACCTTGCAAAAGGGCGTTCGCGGAAAATTGCCGCCACCTGCCGTCCATCCAGACCACCACACCAAATCCATGAAACTAAACTCCATCCTCACCGCGGCCTTCAGCCTCGCCCTTGCGGGCGTCGCCCTCGCCGAGACCCCGATCAAAATCGGCTATTCCGATTGGCCCGGCTGGACCGCTTGGGAAATCGCCAAGGAAAAGGGCTTCTTCAAAAAGCACGGGGTGGATGTGAAACTCGTCTGGTTCCCGATCTACACCGATTCGCTCAACGCCCTCAACACCGGTAAACTCGACGCCAACTGCCAGACGTGGAGCGACACCATCCCACCGCTCGCCGAAGGCATCAAACTCAAGGTCGTCCTCGCCAACGACAATTCCGCCGGCAACGACGGCCTCGTTTCGAAAAAGGAGATCAAGTCGATCAAGGACCTCAAGGGCAAGACGGTCGCCACCGAGCTTGGCACCTGCGACCACTTCCTCCTCCTCCAGGCGCTCGCCAAGAATGGCATGACCGAGAAGGACATCGTCTACAAGAACATGACCGTGCCCGACGCCGCGGCCGCCTTTCGCCAGGGCAAACTCGACGCCGCCGTCATCTGGCAGCCGTCGCTCAATGACGTCATGAAAGAAGGTAAGTCGAACCTCCTCTTCACCTCGAAGAACATCCCCGGCCTCATCCCCGATCTCCTCGTGTTCAAGGAGACCGTCGTGGCCAAACGTTCGGCCGACATTCAGAACATCGTCGCCGCATGGTTCGACGTCGTCGCCTTTATGAAGAGCAACGAAGACGAAGCCGTCGCCATCATGGCCAAGGTCGTCGAGCAGAAGCCCGCGGATTATAAGCAATTCCTGCCCGGCACAAAGATTTTCGACCTCAAGGCCAACTACAAAGCCTTCGAGAAATCGACGGGCGAGACTTCCCTCTACCAGAGCGGCAAGGAGATCAGCGACTTTCTCCTCAGCAGCGGGATGATGAAAAAGAAGGCGGACTACGAAGGCGCCCTCGAGCCCAAGTTCATCAATGCGCTGAAAAAGTAGCGCATCTTTCCCGCGAGTATTGCAGTCTCCGCATTCGTGCCTGATCCCATCCTGACGCCCCCCGCGCCCGCCGCCGAAACGGCGGGCGCGGTTGCGTCGTCTTCCAGCGCAGCGCCGCGCCGGGTGCGGATGCATCTATTTGCCCTGCGACGGGATATTCCGCGATGGGTGTACAACATTGCGGCGTTCGCGGGTTTCGCCATCGTCCTCGCAATTTGGTGGTTTCAAAGTCACGGCGAGAATGTAGAGCAGGCCTATTTTCCGACGCCGGAGACCGTATGGACAACGGCCATCGAGGTGCTGCAAAATAGAACCGTTTGGCAGGACATCCAAATCAGCTTTTTGCGCGTGACCTTCGGGTTCGTTCTGTCGGCCTTGATTGCGTTCCCTTTCGGCATCTGGATCGGATCGTGGAAACTGGTGGAAGGGCTGATCCAGCCTCTCGTGGAGTTTGTCCGTTACATCCCGGTGCCGGCGCTCATTCCGATCCTCATGCTCTTCTTTGGGCTCGAGGAACTGCCGAAGGTCATGCTCATTTTCATCGGCACATTCTTCCAGCTCGTGCTGATGATCGCTGACGAGGTGAGGCGGGTCCCTCAGGAATTGCTTCAGGTCAGCTACACCCTCGGGGCGAAGAAAGGCGAAGTCGTCCGCCTCGTCCTCATGCGCGCCGCCATGCCGGGCATATTCGACGCCCTCCGGCTCTGCAACGGCTGGGCCTGGACCTATCTCATCGTCGCCGAGCTCATCGCCGCGAATGAGGGCCTGGGCTATCGCATCCTCAAATTCTACCGCTTCGTCCAAACACCGAAGATCTTTGTGTATCTCTTCATCCTCGGCGGACTCGGCCTGCTTCTCGATTTCATCTTCCGCAAGTTCAACGCCCGCGTCTTTTACTGGGCCGATACCACCAAGCGCTGATGCTCCAGGTGCGCCATCTCGAAAAGGTCTTTCACGGCCGCAAAGGCCGGGTGCAGGCCCTCAACCCCACGAGCTTCGAGATCGCCGCCGGTGAATTCGTCTGCCTCGTCGGCGCCTCCGGGTGTGGCAAATCCACCCTGCTCAACATGATCGCCGGCCTCGAGGAACCGACCGCCGGCGAAATCATCGTCGACGGCCATCCCGTCACCGGGCCCGGCCAGGATCGCGGCATGGTCTTCCAAAATTACTCGCTCTTTCCCTGGCTTACGGTCCTTGAAAACACCGAGTTCAGCGAGCAGCTCGAATGCAATCTGGACTACGCCAGCATGACCTCCACCGAAGTCGAGGAACGGTCCGGACGCGCCGAGTCCCTCCTCGAAGTCATGGGCCTGAAGGACTTTCACAATGCCTGCCCGCGCGAACTCAGCGGCGGCATGAAACAGCGGGTCGCCATCGCCCGCGCGCTCGTGAATCGCCCCAAGCTGCTCCTCATGGACGAGCCCTTCGGCGCGCTCGACGCCCAGACCCGCGAGGACATGCAGGAGATGATGCTCCTCCTCAGCTCCACGGAGAAAAGCACCGTCATCTTCGTCACGCACGACCTCGAGGAAGCCGTCTACCTGGCCACCCGCATCCTCGTTTTCTCCCCTCGCCCCGGCCGGCTCGTCGCCGATCTCAAGGTCCCGTATCTCATCGACCGCCCCGCCGCGCTGAAAATCCATCCCGACTTCCTCGCGATCAAACGGCAGCTCGTGGACATGCTCGAATCGAGCAAGACGCCCGGCCAGAAATGGGACCGGGAAGCCCTCCTCAGCAAACTCACCCGCGAAAAGTCCCAAACATGATGCCGTCCAACTTTTCTTCGCTCGAACGCGAAATTCATCGCCTTAAAATCCCAGCCACCCTACCTTCACCCGCGAATCTTTGAGACCATGAAACGAACCTCTTTCGCCGCCCGCTGCGCCTCCGTCCTCACACTCCTCGCGGGCCTGCCCGCCCTTGCTCAGGCCCATCCGGGGCACTCGGCCTTCGATTGGTATTCCTACGCGCCGCACACCGGCCACGAAAGCGAATACGCCGTGGTGCTCAACGTCCTCGCCATCCTCATCCTCGCGGCAGGAATCTATGGCCTGGGCACGCGCAAGCGCTGAGCGATCATGCACCTCTCGCCGCGCGACCAGGAGAAGCTGCTGATCGTCGTCGCCGCCGACCTCGCCCGCCGCCGCCAGCAGCGCGGTCTGAAACTGAATTACCCCGAATCCGTCGCCGTCATCACCTACGAGATCCTCGAGGGGGCTCGCGACGGAAGGTCCGTCGCGGAGTTGATGAGCTACGGGACCACCATTCTGAAACGCGATGACGTCATGGAGGGCGTCGCCGAAATGATTCACGACGTGCAAGTCGAGGGCACCTTCCCCGACGGCACCAAGCTCGTCACCGTCCACCATCCGATCCGCTAACACTCAGGGTTTATGATTCCGGGAGAAATCATCGTCGCCAAGGCGCCCGACCTCGACGCCAACGTCGGTCGCGCCACCAAAACACTCACCGTCGCCAACACCGGCGACCGCCCCATCCAGGTCGGCAGCCACTTCCACTTCTACGAAGTGAATGGCGCCCTCCGCTTCGACCGTGAAGCCGCCCGCGGCTTCCGTCTCAATATCGCCGCCGGGACCGCCGTGCGCTTCGAACCCGGCGATACCAAGGAAGTCCAGATCGTCGCCCTCGCCGGCGCCCGCGAAGTCTTCGGCCTGAACAACAAAGTGGACGGCAAACTATGAGCCTGAAAATGACCCGCCGGCAGTACGCCGAGATGTTTGGCCCCACCACCGGCGACCAGGTCCGCCTCGCCGACACCGAACTCTTCGTCGAAGTCGAACGCGACTTGATCGCCGAAGCCGGCGCCCGCGGCGACGAAGTGAAATTCGGCGGCGGCAAAGTCATCCGCGACGGGATGGGCCAGTCGCCCACTGCGAAAGACGCCGATAGCCTCGACCTCGTCATCACCAACGCGCTGATCATCGACGCCGTCCAGGGCGTCATCAAAGCCGACATCGGCGTCAAGCACGGCCGCATCGTCGCCCTCGGCCATGCCGGCAACCCCGGCATCCAGCCCGGCATCACCCCGGGCATGACCATCGGCGCCGCCACCGAAGTCATCGCCGGTGAAGGCTGCATCGTCACGGCCGGCGGCATCGACACTCACATCCATTTCATCTGTCCGCAGCAGATCGATCACGCCCTCGCCAGCGGCGTCACCACCATGATCGGCGGCGGCACCGGTCCCGCTCACGGCACCTACGCCACCACCTGCACCCCCGGCATCTGGAACATCCACCGCATGCTCGAGGCCGCCGACGAATATCCGATGAACCTCGGCTTTCTCGGCAAAGGCAATTGCTCCACGCACGAGCCGCTCCGCGAGCAAGTCCTCGCCGGCGTCATCGGCCTCAAGCTGCACGAAGATTGGGGCACCACTCCCGCCGCCATCAGCACCTGTCTCGACGTGGCCGACGAACTCGACATCCAGGTCGCCATCCACACCGACACCCTCAACGAGAGCGGGTTCGTCGAGGATACCATCCGCGCCTTCAAGGGACGCACCATCCACACCTTCCACAGCGAAGGCGCCGGCGGCGGCCACGCCCCCGACATCATCAAAGTCTGCGGCGAAGCCAACGTCCTCCCAGCCTCCACCAATCCGACGCGCCCCTTCACCGTCAACACCATCGACGAGCATCTCGACATGCTCATGGTCTGCCACCACCTCGATTCCAAGATCCCCGAGGATGTCGCCTTCGCCGAATCGCGTATCCGTCCCGAGACCATCGCCGCCGAGGATCTCCTGCACGACCTCGGCGCCTTTTCCATCATGTCGAGCGACTCGCAGGCCATGGGCCGCATCGGAGAAGTCGTCATCCGCACCTGGCAAACGGCGCATAAGATGAAAACGCAGTTCGGCAAGCTCGAAGCGCCGGCCTCCCACGCCGCCGCCGATAATTTCCGCGCTCTGCGCTACATCGCCAAGTACACCATCAATCCTGCCCTCGCCCACGGCATCGCCCATGAAGTCGGCAGCATCGAACCCGGCAAACTCGCCGACCTCGTCGTCTGGAAACCCGCCTTCTTCGGCGTCAAACCCGAGGTCGTCTTGAAAGGCGGCCTCATCGCCCTGGCCAATATGGGCGACCCCAACGCCAGCATCCCGACTCCGCAGCCCACCTTTTACCGCCCCCAGTTCGCCGCCCACGGCCGCGCCAAATTTTCCACCTCCGTCACCTTCGTCAGCGGAGTCGCGCTGCAAGCCGGGCAGCTCAGCGACCTGCACCTCGCCAAGCGGCTGGTGGCGGTGAAAAACACACGGAGTGTGACCAAGCGCGACCTGCTCTGGAACGATGTCCTGCCAAAAATGGAAGTCGACCCGGAGACCTACACCGTCAAAGCCGACGGCCGCATCCTCACCTGCGAACCCGCCAAGGTCCTTCCCATGGCGCAACGCTACTTCCTATTCTAGAAACTTCAATTTGCGCCTCGCTGCGAGCGCCAGCGCCGTCATTCCCCTGTCATCCTGAGCGGAGCGGGGAAGCACGGGCGCAGTCGAAGGACCTCCAACATCCGCGGGTTCTCGTGCGGAGCACCGGAGCATCGAATCCAGCACATCCCACCTCGATGGAAATCATCCACCAACCGCTGAAAACCTGCGACCCGAGTCTCCCCCACACCCGCCTCCCCGTCGACCGCCTCACCCTCGCCAAACGCCGCTGGCGCGGCGTCGCCGAAGACGGCCAGGAATTCGGTTTCGACCTCGAGACCCCGCTCACTGACGGCGCCATCGTTTTCCAGACAGCCTCAACCGCGTACATCCTCACGCAAAAGTACGAACCCGTCCTCGAAGTGGCCCTCGGCACCGATTCCCCGACGGCCGCCCGCCTCGGCTGGCTGATCGGCAACCTCCATTTCACCATCGAAGTCGCCGGTCCGATTGTCCGCGTCGTGGATGACCCCGCCGTGCGCCAGCTCTTCGAGCGAGAGCACATCGCGTACGTCCCTTGCAAACGAGTGTTTCATCCGCTCAGCGGCGGACACCATCACTGACGTGGAAAGCAGAGGCCAGAGATCAGAGACCGCAGGCCTTGCGTGGCTCCCTTTCCTCCTGCAAACCGCCGATGCCCTTTTCCCCACCGGCGCCTACGCCCATTCTCTGGGTTTCGAAGAAATCGTCCGCCTGGGCCTCGTCAAAAGCGAGTCCACCCTGCAGGACTTCCTCCATCAACAGATCATCCCTGCCCAGCAACACCACGAACTCCCCTACCTCCGCTTCGCCTTCAGCGCCGAATCCATCGAAGACCTCTGCGCGATCGACCGCGAAATCAGCGCCTGGAAGCTCCCCCGCGAAGCCCGCGAAGCCAGCACCCAACTCGGAGGCCGCCGCCTCCGCGCTCTCCGCACTATCTCCCCATTTCCCCAGCTAGCTCAGTTCGAGCAAGCCATCCAGCAAGCCCAAGCCACCGGCCACCACCTCATCATCTGTGCATTGCAAGCCCGCGTCGAAGGCATCCCCCTCCAGGCCGCCCTCACCACTTATTTCTATCAATCCCTGGCCGCCATTTGCGCCGCCGCGATGAAACTGATTCGTATCGGCCAGGACGGCTGCCAGCGCGCCCTCCGCACCGCCGCCCAACGGACCGAAGCAACCGTCCAATCCTCCCTCGCCCTCTCGCGTGAAGACGCCGGCTGGTTCAATCCCCTCCTCGAAATCGCCGCCATGCGCCATGAGCGCGCCAATGAGCGGCTCTTCATTTCATAGCAAAGCTCGGAGCGACACCGTCAGCCTCGCCCCCCACTTGTGGAGCCCGACCAGTGATCGCCGCGGAAATAATCAATACAAAGACGCTTGAGGCCTCGCAGACCGGCCTTGGCATCTCTCGGCCATCGACTACCGTTTGACTCGAACGAACCACTTAATTTTCGAGATTGCCTATGCCGAATTCCACATCATCTACCGAGGGGGTCAGGCTGTCGTCTGAGCAGATCACCTTTCTCCAGGAAAGGATGGAACATCTGGCAACGCGGAATCCGTCTTGGGACATCCGCTCCGACGATTTTTCCAGTCTTTTCATCTATCTGGCGATACAGAAAATTACCTATCTCTACGATGACGAATTGTTCGAAAGGTTGAAGTTTGTGGACCGCAAAAAGACGGGAAAGTCCGAAGAGTTGCTGGACGCCTACCTCGTGCTCGATCAGGGCGATGAGATTCAATTACAACTGTTTCAGTTTAAGTTTCGGCAGGGCTATGACAGCGGCATTTCTACAAAAGAACTTTACGCATTCGTAGACCGAATGAATCGCGTGTTTTTGCGAGGCGATCTGCAAGATCAGCAAACTCTGGAGGCGTTTAAAGAGGTTCGCCTGGCACTCGACGAGGCTAGGGTAGCCAATAAGCGCGCCCGCACTGTGATTCGGTGCTACTACATCGTCAATGGCCAGAACGTATCGGCGACGGATGGTGCCAAGGTTCAGGAGATTCGCGATACCTTCGCACACGACCGCCATGCATTTGGGTTTACTTTTGAAACTTATGGCGGCATCGACATTTACAGTCTTTGCGCATACGGCCGCGTTCCTATCCAAGACGAATTCCTCGATTTGAATTATGAGATGGGCGATCGCTCCATTTTGCATCACCAGATTGGCGCGAATCCCAATGGTATGCCCGAACAGGTGCTGGTCGGCCTAGTCAACGTGAACCAGTTGATTCGGTTGGTCGACCGGTACAGTAACAACGAACTTTTTGAGAAAAACGTTCGCTTGTTCCTCGGCACGGGCAAGGAAGTGAATCGTGGTATTATCGAAACCGTAACTGGCAATCAAAGCGCGTGGTTTGGTTTCATGAACAACGGCGTAAGCATCACGGCAGACGTTCTCGAAGTGGATCTTCCGCCGAGCAAGCAGAAGGTCAAAGTCCGATTGAAGGGGATGCAGATCATTAACGGTTGCCAAACAGTCAACGCTCTGTATCACGCGAAATTCGCCACTGAGTTGAAAGATCGCTTTCAGGGTAATTCGAATGTGCTCGTGCGGATCTACCAAATTGCACCGGCCAACAAACCGTTCTTGGATGCTCTGATTATCGCCACGAACTCACAAAATGCCATCCGTCCGGAAGACCTGCTATCAAACGACAGCATCCAAAAAACTCTTCAGCAGATTTACCGCGAGTATGGTGTCGGCTATGAGCGCAAGGAAGGCGAGACGTTGCCGGGCTACTGCTTCCCGACGACGTTCAGCAAAGAACAGGCAGGCATGGCGTTCCTCGCCGTTTTCATGGGAGCCACTTCAAAACTCCGCAACTCACTCAGTAGGCGAGAATTCTTCCGTCAAGGCAACGATTACTACCGCGTCTTCAACCTCCGCGGACCGGATGGAGCAGCGCAGCCAGGACCACCGCCGGACAACTTTGCGCCAGGCGAACCAGCCAACCATCGAGCACTCGAGATCTTAGCAGCCCGAACTTTGGAGGAAGGCTGCCGATCCGGCATTGCCGCCGTGGTGGACAAAACGGAGCGCGGCTCACTGAGGAAGGGCGCTTATTATCTGGCTCGCATTGTCTACCTGCAACACCAGAGCAAAATTGATGAGTTGATTGCAAAAGCCAGTCCACGTGAGCGCAAGGCGGAGGTGGCGAAGTCACTCGTTCAGGCCGTTCTTGCGATCACCACGAACTCACAAGGGAACGCGCGGAAGGTTTTCCGACAGGCTCTCCATGCGTACCTTCTGAAGGAGGGCGGAAATGAAGACGCAGCGCTAAAGAATACTGAGTTCGCCCAACAGGTCGATGGCTTGGCCCGTCTGTGATCGACCACCACACTTGCCTACGCCAAAAGGGCTGCCATCGTCTCAGCGACTCCCAATCCAACCTTTGCGTCCGCGATGGGCTGTTTCATTTCCAGACTTCATCGCGTCAACGCGCCTTCCGTATCTTCAGTCGCGCGATAGCACGAGCAATGGCGCCGGACGCAGAGGCTTTTCTCGCCAAGTCGACCGTTCGCATATCCTATCCCTTCTGATTTCATGGAAACCCTTTCTTAGTACCTAGATTGACGAAACGCGATCAGTTCACAACCGCCCCGCCTCCCAGCAAATGCCTGGCGAAGAAATCAATCGTCTCCTGCGTAGGGTTCGTCCCCTCGTCCGCATGGCGAATGGTGCACTCGATCCCGAGCTTATCCATCTGCTCTTTGAGCTTCAGGCCGAAGTTGATGTGATGGATGCCCGTGCCCGGCTTGGCATCCGCGGGCAGCGGGCCGCGGGCCTCGCTGTAGAAGGCATACACGGCTGGATCGTCCTTCGTCAGGTAGGTGATGGCCGCGGCTTTCCGGAACATCTCGCGCGCGGCGGGCGTGTCGTATTGTTCGGGCGTCAAGCCGTAGAAGCCTTCGAGCGCAGGATGTTTCGCCGCGGCCTCCCCCACCCATTCCTTGATGACGAACGGATCGTAGGTGCTCTGCGCGCCGAAGACGGCCATGCCACTCAGCCGCGTGGACTGGCGCAGCACCGGATCAGCACTCGACGGATCAGCCATGTCGTCGTGAAAACCGATCCAGAGCGAGGTGCCCGCACCCGCGGAGCCGCCGGTCGCGCCGACCCTTCGCGGGTCGATGTTCCATTCCTTCGCATGCAACCGCGCGTATTGGATGGCTCGCGCACTGTCCATGTAGTGCGCGGGGAAGGTGACCTCGGGTGAGAAACGGTAATTGATCGCCATGACCGAGATGCCTTTGGCCAGCAGCCCGGTCACCATCGCGAGATTCACGGTTTCCTTGCTGCCTGCACGGAAGCCGCCGCCGTGAATGTAAACCACGAGTGGCGTGGGCTGGTCCGACTTTGCTTTCCAGAGATCGAGGACGTGGCGTTCGTGCGGTCCGTAGTGCTCGTTCGCGATGTCAGGCGGGAGTTTCGAAGCGACCGGCGGGGCTTTTTGAGCCAGTGCGGGGCTGGCGCAGAGAAGGCTGACGAGCAAGGCGATCAGCACAGACGGGAATTGGGTCATGTTCATAGGGGGGAGGCGGGCGGAGATCCGCCCGTTCATCGATTCGCGATGTTCGGAAGGACTCTGTCAAGCCGTCACGGCCCCGGTGGTGTCCTAATTTGGCTGTGGCACATTTTCAGGGCGATTTCCGAGCCAAAGTAACCAATACCAATAGATCGCTTGATCCACCACTTTGTAGCGGTTGAACAATGGCTCGTAGATTTTGTCGAACGTGTCCCCTCTGCCGTAGAAGAATTCTTGAGGGATGACGATCGCTGTGCCTTTCTTGTAAGCATGGAGATAAAATCGCTCTGCTGGACCCGATGACAGAGGGTAAAGCAGCACGATTCCAGCAAGGACACTGCCAGTGAATCCAAGCGCTTTATTCATTTTTGTTGTTTGGCTGACCAGCCACACGCGAACAGCACCGTTCGCGGACGCGAAAGTTGTATTTGCTGGGGACCGTGACAGGATTCCGCACGGAAACAAATTCAAAAAAATCTGACGCCGGCCTCTGTAAATCTATTATTTAGGACACTACCCGGCCCGGGGGTGCTTGATGCGGCGCATCGAACGGTCGTCTGGAGAGTTGCGAAAACGCGGGCTGCCGATCACCCTGAGCACCCGTGATCGCTTATTCTTCCGAAAAACTTCAGACGCAAAAACGCGCCGTCCGCATCGGGATCGGTGGGCCCGTCGGCTCCGGCAAGACGATGCTCGTCCTGCGGCTCTGCCAGTGGCTGCGCGATGAATTCTCCATCGCCGTGGTCACCAATGACATCTACACGCGAGAGGATGCGGAGTTTCTCGTCCGCAACGAGGCCCTCCCCGCCGATCGCGTGCTGGGCGTCGAGACCGGTGGATGCCCGCACACCGCGATCCGCGACGATACCTCGATGAACATGGCGGCGATTGCCGACCTGGAGCGGCGGCATCCAGACGTGCAGATCATCCTCGTGGAAAGCGGAGGGGATAATTTGTCGGCGACGTTTTCGCCGGAATTGGTCGAATCGTTCATTTACGTGATCGACGTGGCCGAAGGCGACAAGATCCCCCGCAAGGGCGGACCGGCGATTCGGCACAGCGACCTGTTGCTGATCAACAAGATCGAACTCGCGCCTTATGTCGGCGCGGATCTTGGGGTGATGGCACGGGATGCCAAGCTGATGCGAGACGAGCGGCCGTTTATTTTTGCTGATTTGCGCTCGGAGAAAGGGAAGGACGAACTGCTGGCGTGGCTGCGGCGCGAGGTATTGTTTGTGTGACCTCCCTCCGGTTGGGAGCTCCGCTCTAGAACCCACGGAGATTGGAGTTCCTTCGACTCCGCCCATGATTCCCCGCTCCGCTCAGGATGACAAAGAGGAGGAGGGCGCTCGCGCTCGTGGCCAGGCGGGCGACGCAAGCGAAGACGCGAGCAGAAGGCGTGGATTGCAGGGGCATCTCGATCTCGTTTGCGCGGTCGATGCGGCGGGGCGCAGCCATATCCGGGAGCAGTCCTTCAGCGCCCCGATCCACCTCAGCAAACCGCACCTCGACGAAGGCATCCTCGTGGTCAATGTGGCCAACCCCACCGCCGGTCTTTTTGCCGGCGATCGCATTCACTATCGCATCGCCGTCGAAAGCGGAGCGAGCCTGCTGCTCACCGCGCCCAGCGCCAGCCGGGCGCATCGCATCGTGGAAGGTGACGCCCGGGTGGAACAGGAATTTCACGTGGCCGCCGGTGGATGGCTGGAAAGCTGGCCGGAATTGTTCATCCCGCAAGCTGGCGCGCGCTACCGGCAGCGCACGGTCGCGCGCCTCGAGGAGGGCGGCGAGGCGCTCCTCATCGAGATGATCGCTCCGGGCCGCACCGCGTCGGGCGAAGTGTTCGCCTTTGCCGAACTCGACTGGCAGACGGACATCTTTCTCGGCGCGGAGAAAATCGCCCGTGAGCGCTACGTCCTCACGCCCGACAGCCCCACGCTCGCCGCCATGCGGACAAAGTTCCCGGAGGCCTACTACGGCAGTTGCTTCCTCATCTCGCCGCGCCTGCGCGCCGATGATCCGTGCTGGCAGCGCATCCACGACCTGCACAGCGACGGCGAGGCGTGGGTCGGGTGCAGCGCGCTGGTGCGCGGCGGGTGGGCCATCCGGGTGCTGGCGGCGGGGAGCATCGCCCTGCGCCGGACGATCGGGCAGGTGCGGCGTGAAATTTACGCCTCGCTCGGCCGGCAGGTGCCGGCGTTGCGGCGGACGTGATCCCAGTCGATCACGATCAGCGCCGTTTGTTGAGCGCGGGGATGTTGCCCAGCCAGGTGCAGGCCAGGCACGCAATACACGCGACGGGGAAGAAATCGGTGATCAGTTTCCGCAACGGCAGCGTGGGCAGCCAGACTGCCAGGACGAATGCCATCGTGGCCACGACGGCGGTCGAGCCCACGACTCCGAAGATCCATTGCCCAAGGCGGGAATGATTGGTGAAGGTGAGCGAGAATGGAAATGACGACGCGATACAGCCGAGTCCGATGAAGAGGGCGGTATCGGAGACCTGGACCCAACTGGTCGTGCGCAACCCAATCCCCGCAATGATGCTGAAGATCCCAAAGACCAGCCCGCCTCCGACGACGGCGGCTTCGATTTTCTCGCGCGGACGCAGCGCGTACTTGGCGAAGGCATCGAAGAGCAGCAGAAAATTCCCGACCGGACGCGCGACCCAAACCCACAACACGAAGAGAAAGTAGAGCGCCACGACGATGCCGCCGATGGGCCCGGGAATATAAGAAGCGACTTTTGAGGCAAAGTACAGCCCGAGGATCACTCCCCAGCGCGCGCCCTTGTTCAGCCGCTGCATGGCGAAGGTATAGCGCAGATAAAGGCGATAGATCGGCGACCGGGCGCGGAAGCTGTTCAACAGCCCTTCCCGGGCATAGTCGAAATCGGGATCGATGCGGAGCGCCTCGCGGAAGTGCGTCTCCGCGGCGAGACGTTCGCCGCGTTGCAGCGCGGACCACCCGGCGTTGGCGTGAGTAAAAGCGTCGTCAGGATCGCGGGCCAGCATCCCGGCGAGGTGCGCGGCGTTTTCGGCCTGCTTGTTTTGCAGGCGCAGGGCCTGGGCGAGCTGGTTCGCGGCCGCGGAATTGTCGGCATCGAGGGAGAGCGCCTGTCGGGCGGACTGTTCTGCGCGCGCCCAATTCTGCATCTGCAACCAGGCCTGCGCCTCAGCGGCAAAGGCGCTGCTGTCATTGGGAGACATCTCCAGAGCCATGTGGGCGGCCGCCAGCGCCTCCTTCGGGCGCTCGAGCACGCAGAGGATAAAGGCCCGCAGGACGTGATGTTCGGGTTCGTTGGGCTCGATGGCGATCGCCTGGTTGATCGTTTGCAACGCCTCCTTCTGGCGGCCCGCGATCTGCCACTGGCAACCGGCCAATTGGTGCAGGGCAAAGGCGTCATTCGGCTCCTGGGCCAGCGCCTCCTTGAAGGCGCTTTCGGCGTCGGCATAGCGGCCCAGTTCCTTCAGCTGGAGCCCGCGCAGCAACTGCGGGTGGGGAGCGTCGGTGTTCATGGCCACCTATCGCTTGATCCCCAGGAATTCGAGAACGTCGTCGTAAAACCCGCTCTGGTTGGAATAGATTGCGTAATTCTTCGCGCTCTCGAACCACGCCTTGGTCGAGGGTTTCACGTCCCGGGCGGACTTGATCAGATCGTCTGTGCCCAGCGGAATGACGCGCCCCTCCTGCATCGCTCGCGCGAGGGAACGCTCGATGGCGATGTCGAACACCGCTTTCAAATCGGCGCCGGAAAAGTCCTTCGTCTTCTTCGCCACGGCGGACACATCGAGCTTATGCATCGGTTTCTCCCGGGCCATGACCTCGATGATCGAGGCGCGTGCCGTTTCGTCGGGCGGCGGCACGAAGAGAATGCGGTCAAAGCGGCCCGGCCGGCGAAAGGCCGGATCGAGATGCCAGGGAGCATTGGTGGCGCCGAGAATGAGCAGGCCATCGTTGTTGCCGACGTTGCCATCCATCTCGGCCAGGAATTGGTTGATGAGCGTGCGGCCGGCGCTGCGCCGAAGATCGTTGCGATCCGCGGCGAGGGCGTCCACCTCATCGAAGAACAAGACCGCCGGCGAATGAGTGCGCGCCAGTTCGAAGAGTTGGTGGAGGTTCTTCTCCGAATTGCCAAGGTAGAGATCGAGGATCTGATGGATGCCGATCGATAGAAAGTTCGCCTTGATCTCCCCGGCGGTGGCGCGGCTGAGCAGGGTCTTGCCGCACCCAGGCGGACCATAGAGCAGGACCCCGCCGCCGACTTTCTTGCCGTAGGCCTTGAAGAGTTGCGGATTCTTCAGCGGATGGATGATCTTCATCCGGATCTCTTCCTTGATCGGCTCCATGCCTCCGATATCGGCAAAGGTCAGCTTCGGGCGCTCCACCTCGGCGGAGTCGGCCGGCGATTTCTCTTCGTCACCCTCCGGTGTCCAGCCCTGGCCGGCGACGGTCACCTTTTCGGGTTCCGCCCTGGCCTCCGGCTGGGGAGCGCGACCGTGCAATTCCTTTTCCAGGGATGCATCCCGGCTCATCGGGTCCAGTTCGAGCGCCCGGTCGTAGCTGGCGCGGGCCGCGGCGAGATTGCCCTCTCCGGCATGAAGCCGGGCGAGGAGGAGGTGGGCCGGCGCATATTCGGGGTGTTGTCCGAGCAGGGACTCGATTCGGACGACCGCTTCGCTGGTCTTGCCGCTGAGGTGCAGGATGCGGGCAATACCGACTTTGCCCTCGGGCCGCGCGGGTTCGAGCCGCAGGACGCGTTCGAAGACGGAACGGGCCTCATCCAGCGACCATTCGTCGAGGCAGGCCTGGGCCAGCAGGAGAAGAAGCGGGAGATTATCGGGCGAAACGGCCACGGCCTGGCGAAGCGGATCGAGTTTGGACATGCGGCGGGGAGTCTCAAGCCGCCAAAGCCGCCTGACAAGTGGGAGTATGCAAATGAGGAAGGAACGTAGTAGTAATCCGTGAACCCCATGGCATGCGCACTGCTAAAGTGATATTGAACCAACGCCCACCGAACACACCCATGAACTTCCTTGTTGTTGACGATAATCGGCTCCTCAATCGCTTTCTCACCACGTATCTCCGCGGCAAAGGGCACGCCGCTTCGTCGCTGACCGACAGTTCAAAGGTGGAGTCGTGGCTCGATTTGAACCCCTGCGATGGTCTCATTCTCGACATCGGCATGCCCAAAATCGACGGATTGACCTTGATTTCCAAGGTCCGGGAAAAACATGCCGACCTCCCGATCGTGATGTTTACCGGGCTCGGTTACGACGAAGACGCGATGCAAGCGGCGCGCAAGGCCGGCGCGAACGGTTACGTGAGCAAGGGCCTCGGGCCATCGGAGATTTATTCCGCGCTGATGCGAGTGCTCCAGCAGCAGCCGGCGAAGGCATAGTTGGGGAAGTGCTGAGTCCTCAGTGCTCAGTGCTCAGTCGGAGACCGAACCGGCAGCAGCGCTCCGACTACTGAGAACTGAGAACTTAAAACTGAGTCCTAGCCCTCTTCGAGTTCACCTAAACGCTTCTTCAAAACCGTCGCCTCCCACTGCCCGCTGGCATTCGGGCGGTCGAGGTAGCCGTAGTTCAGCACGGAACCCGCCTGGGCGCACAGGAGCCGCGAGATCTTGCCGAACTTCCCCATGCCCATGACGCTGACCGGGAGGGGCTGCTTTTTCGCCAGGACCGCAAGGAGGCGTCCCAGCGCGACCGGGGTGTCCGCCAGCGCGGCGACCTTGCAGATATCCGCTCCCTCGGCTTGAGCGCGCCGGATGGTGCGCTGCAACTGAACGGTGGATGGCATCGAATGAAAGTGATGGGCGGAAGCGATGGCCCTCACCCCGGCCCGGCGGGCGGCGGCGATCGTCTCGGCCAGACTTTTCCAGGAGCGCAGTTCCACGTCGATGAGCGTGGCCCAAGGCAAAAACTGAGCAAAGAGGGCGCGGCGCCTGGCCAGGGTGAGACCGTGTGCGCCGCCTTCCGCCGGATGGCGCACCGTGACGAGGAGCGGCACGCGAAGACGCGGCAATATTTTCAAGAGCGGCATCGGGTCGAGGGCAAAATTATCCACACGAATTTCAAGAAAGTCGACTTCGCCCGGGTGTATGCTCACGGCGCGGCGCAAAGCTCCGCTTGAATGAACGGCCGCCACGACGTGCGGCTTTTCACGTAAATCTCTCGAATTCTTTATCTTTATCATATCTCTTGCTGTCATCGCGGCGCCAAAAGCCATGCTCGGCCGAAAACAAGAACTCAATCTCCAATTCCTTCAGATCGCCGACGGCCTGCTCATGGTCGTCGCGTTTTGGGCTGCTCACCAGCTGCGCTTCCTCGGCGGAGATTGGCCTCTCTTCGGCGCCAAACCGATCGGTCGTTTTGAGGAATTTCAATGGCTGCTCGTCGTCATTCTCCCCTTTGGGCCGATCGTGCTCGAATTGCAGGGATTCTACACAAATCCCCTCCAAAAGACGATTGGGAAATCCCTCTCGCAGATCGCGCGCGGCATCTTCTGGCTTGGTTTGCTCATCGCGGGTGCATCTTATTTCCTCAGGCTCAGCGTGCCCAGCCGCGCGGTCATGCCGCTCTTCGTCATGATCACCACCGGGGTCCTCCTGCTGCGGGAATCCTTCACGGTTGCGCGCTTCCGGAAGCGGGCGATTCGCGAAGACCTGCGCGAACGGGTCGTGCTCGCGGGGACCCCGAGCGACGTGCACCAGCTACGGCACACGTTCACCGCGGAGCAGATCATGGAAATCGAGATCGTGGCGGAAATCGACATCGAGAGTCAGCCTGTCACCCGGTTGATCGAAGCGCTCCACGAACATTCCGTCAACCGGGTGATCTTCGCCGGCGGCCACAGCCATCTCAATCGCTTGCAGGAAGCGATCGCCGCCTGCGAGATCGAAGGCGTCGAGGCCTGGCTGGCCGCCGATTTCATCCGCACCTCGATCGCGCGGCCGGATTTCGACGTCTTCGGTGGGCGGCCGATGCTTGTTTTCCGCACCACGCCGGATGTCTCCTGGGCTTTGCTGATCAAGGGCCTGATCGATCGCGTCGGCGCGATCCTGGGGCTCCTCGTGTTTTCCTGGAGCTTTGTCGTCATCGCCATCGGCATCAAGCTCACCTCGCCCGGTCCGATTTTCTTCCGGCAGAAACGGGCCGGGAAAAACGGCCAGCCCTTTACGATGTTCAAGTTTCGCTCGATGGACACGGACGCGGAGATGCGCCAGGCGGAACTGGCCGCCTACAACCAGATGCAAGGCCCGGTCTTCAAGATCGAAAAGGATCCCCGTATCACCCAGTTCGGGAAGTTTCTGCGGCGCAGCAGCTTCGACGAACTGCCGCAGCTCTTCAACGTGCTCAAGGGCGATATGAGCCTGGTCGGGCCGCGCCCGCTGCCGATCTATGAAGTCGAGCAGTTCGACAGCACCGCGCACCGCCGCCGCCTGAGCATGAAACCCGGCTTGACGTGCCTTTGGCAGGTCAGCGGAAGAAACAAGATCAAGAGCTTCGACGACTGGGTGAAGCTGGACCTGCAATACATCGACAACTGGTCGCTGTGGCTAGACATCGTGATCCTGGTGAGAACGCTGCCGGTCATCATTCTCGGTTTCGGGGCACGGTAGGAGGCTCCACTCCGCTCTTCGAAGGGGAACGAATGGAGCGCGAGGAAGCCCGCGATGACGGCAAGGGGAAAAAGCCTCAATCCGGAAGTGGGAACCACGGATTTCGCGGATAGCACGGATCAGGAGACACGAATGAGGATTCTCACCTTCTCCCATCGGGTGAGCGGCTTCGTACGTCCGGACACCCGTATCCCTTTGCATCCGTGAAATCCGTGAAATCCGTGGTTATTTCCATCTCCGTTTTTATGGATAAGAGGGTCGGGACCTATGCAATTCAGTCATCCGGCACGCTCTCGAAACGCACTGTTCCGGACATTCCCGATTTCGGCACCGGCCCCGGATCGTGCGCAGAAAGCGCCGCCCTTTTCCATCCTTGGGTTGTAGGCGAGCGCGACTTGCTCAGAGAGTGTTTCCATCGCTTTGTGGTTGATCACCCCATTCGGCGTGATAAACAGACTCGTACAATCACTGGTTAGGCGACGCTCGCGCACTCCCATGAATGAAGGCATTGCAATCTCAAAACGAGTCCCGCACGCCGCACTCGTCGCCGTTTGGGCTCATGCGGTTGCGGTCAGCGGTGCCGCACTGGCGTTTTTCGTTATCGGCGCAGTGTTTTCCAACATCCTTTTCTACCGCCTTCGCGCCCAATTCCCCAATATGCAGCCCAAACCACAACCTAGAATCACGGATTGGTATGTTCATGGCTGCGGCTGGGCACTTTTACTCCCTGCGGCATTTGTCACAGCCGCTTTTTTGCTCAGTCGTTCGTCCGGGTTCAGTCCAGAACGGGTGTTTGCCTACTCGGGCATTTCGCTTGCGGTCATTGTGTTCCTCATTTCATTCGCCGCAGTTGCCGTATCCGTCCCTTATATGACGATAATTCCGGATTTCAGTTCACCGTTCTGGCCCAAATGACCGCGCCATCCATGCCCTCAGCGAACGGCTCCGGGCCGTCACGCCGTCCCTCCGCCGTCGCTAAGCTTGAGGTCGTTGCTACGCGCATTCTATGAACCGAGCGATTCTAGCCCTTCTGTTTTCCGGGCTATCAGCGTGCATCAGCGCAGGGGATTCGGCTCAGGAGTCGCGGTTCTCTCGCGAGCGAGCAGCACTTACTCGCTACGACGGACCGACCTCGGAGCCGTCATGCAGCGGCACAGGCTTGTCTGTCTATCTCAGCGGCGAGCGGGTGCGCCACCTCGACTGGACTATCGAGACCAGCACTCACTTCATTCGGCGCCAGTATTACTTCGACGGCATTTCTCCGCGTCTTGTCGTCGAGACTATCCACGCCAAGATTGATGCCCACGCCGAACCGCTCGCGAAGCCACGCTTCCTTTCCACGGAGCGCTGCCGCCTCGACGCGGCACAACCAACCAAGAAGCAAACGGAGCTTTTCAACCACGCCAAGTTCCTGATGGACGACTTCAGCAAACACCGAAAGGACTTCTCTCTTGCAATCGACCGCAGCGCCATCCAGGCGCTGCAAGGTCGTTAGGCGACTAGCCGCACGTTATGCACAAGGTCAACACCGCAAAGATTGCTGAGATTGGTTGGTCCTCACCGAAGGGTAAGTTTGTCGGCGCGGGCAAGGAAATTTCAGAGGAGTTGGGACGCAAGCCCGACTCCACCGACTTGACGGAACGTCATCCCTTTGACGTTGAGATTTGCCGCATCCCGCCCGGAAAGACGCCGTATCCTTATCATTCGCATAGCGTACAGTGGGAGTTCTACCATGTAATTTCAGGCACTGGCGTCGTCCGGCACCAAGACGGAACGACTCGGATCGAGGCTGGCGACGCATTTATTTTCAAACCAGGTGAGCCACACCAGATCACCAATGACGGCGCTCAGGACTTGGTGCTGTATGTCGTGGCGGACAACCCGATGGGTGAGTCTTATCACTACCCGGACAGCAACAAGTGGAGCGTGCCGATCCCGCAGCGCAGGCTGGTCCGCTCAGATGCACTCGATTACTACGATGGCGAAGAATGAACCGTCGCCATCCAAGCGCTGCAGGCGGCGGACGCGCACCGCCGCCGCCTGAGCATGAAACCCGGCTTGACGTGCCTTTGGCAGGTCAGCGGAAGAAACAAGATCAAGAGCTTCGACGACTGGGTGAAGTTCGACCTGCAATACATCGACAACTGGTCGCTGTGGCTGGACATCGTGATCCTGGTGAGAACGCTGCCGGTCATCATTCTCGGTTTCGGGGCACGGCAGGAGGCTCCACTCCGCTCTTCGAAGTGGGACGAATGGAGCGCGAGGAAGCCCGCGATGACGGCAAGGGAAAAAAGAGCGTCAGGACCTACGTTTTCAGCCGTCCGCGAGCCGGCTTTCCCATTTCCCCCACAAGCCCCCCTATCCCACCGAGGGTAGAGAACCCCATGTAAGTACTGGTATTTCCTTAAATGTTTGGACCCTCGGTGAGATAGGGGGGAATAGGGGCGAACCGGGTCGAAATTTGCTGCGCTTGACTTCAAACCCCGAAGTGGCAATTCAGTCATCCGGCACGCTCTCGAAACGCACTGTTCCGGACATTCCCGATTGCGGCACCGCACGTCAGCCGCTAGTAAGACCCGCTCATGCCTTCTTCGCGTCCCACAACGGTTGTCACCGGCGGTGCCGGATTCCTTGGTTCCCATCTCACCGACCGCCTCCTGGCCGAGGGGCATCGCGTGATCGGCATCGATAATTTTATCACGGGCAGTACGGCGAACATTGAGCACCTCGCCGGCAACGAGAACTACAAGTTCATCAAGCACGATGTCTCCAACTACATCTTCCTGCCGGATGAGGTGGACTTCATCTTCCACTTCGCTTCGCCAGCCAGCCCCATCGATTACCTGGAGTTTCCCATCCCGACGCTGAAGGTCGGCTCCCTCGGCACGCATAACGTCCTGGGCCTGGCCAAGGCGAAGAAGGCGACCGTGCTCCTGGCCTCCACCAGCGAATGCTACGGCGACCCGCTCGTCCATCCCCAGCGCGAGGATTACTGGGGCAACGACAACCCGATCGGGCCGCGCGGGGTGTATGACGAGGCCAAGCGCTTCGCCGAGGCCATCACCATGGCTTACCACCGCTACCACCACCTCGATACGAAGATCGTCCGCATCTTCAATACCTACGGCCCGCGCATGCGGCTGCGCGATGGGCGCGTCGTGCCCGCTTTCATCGGCCAGGCCCTCGCCTCGGAACCGCTGACGATCTTCGGCGACGGTTCGCAGACGCGCTCATTTTGCTACGTCAGCGATTTGATCGATGGCATTTTCCGGCTGGCCATGTCGGATTTTCACGAGCCGGTCAACATCGGCAACCCGCGGGAGATGACGATCAAGCAATTCGCCGAAGAAATCATCCGCATCACGGGCACGCGCTCGGAGATCGAATACCGGCCTTTGCCGGTGGATGATCCCAAAGTCCGGCAGCCCGACATCACGCGAGCCAGAAAAGTCCTGCAATGGGAGCCGCGGGTGGACTTCGACGAAGGGATTCGAAAGACGATTGAATACTTTCGGACCCGCCTCGGTTGAAGTTTCTGGGATTTCGTTCACTTTTTCCTTCCCAACCCACGAACAAATAATCGACAAGAGCACCCGCGTTCGCGGATGCGAAAGGCACTAAGAAAACCCTCCCATGAAATCTTTTCTCCTCTCCGCCGTCGCCGTGATGGCTTTAGTTTATCAACCGTGCGTCCATGCCCAGGCCCCGATCCCGCCCGGCGCGGTGAAGCTGGGCAAGATTGCGCCCGAAGGGGTCAAGACCCCCGAATACAACATCACCGGCGGCCCGCAGAAGCGGTTCAAGATAGGCCAGTGGCTCGAAATCGAGGTGGAATTCGAAACCAAGATGGAAGAGATTGCGGAGTTGAAGTTTGATTACATCGTCATGATTGACGGAAAGTTGGTGACCGGCACCGTCACCCACATCAACATTCCGAAAGGGAGGGACCACTATTCAGTGATGTATATCGCGCCGCGGACTCTTGAAAAGATCACCGGGGGAAGGCCGATCACCCAGGGCTCCATTCAGAACACCTGGGTCTCAGTGTCGACTCCGGACGGTGTGGATCTCGACAAGGCGTCCACAAAAAAAGAGGCTGTCCCAAACCTTCCCAAGCAGCCAGGACTGCTCAATAAAAGCGAAACCCCTTTCGCCCCCCTGTTCTTCGACCGGTACGAAGCGATCAAGACGACGCGGTAGCCAACGGTCGAAGCATTCATGGCCGCACCCACCCGCATCCTCAGTCTGAGCCTCGGGACCCAGACGCTGGGACTCGCCGAGTTCAAGACCGGTCAGAACGGCGGCTTTGTCCTGGCCTCCTACAAGACCCGCGAGCTTCTCGCCGATCCCGCGGCCGACGCCACGCGTCTCGCGCAGGCCAAGCTGGTGCTCGCCGAGATGGTGCAGGAACTCAAGCTGAAGGGGGCGAAGGTCAACTACGCCGTCTCCTCGCAATCCGTCTTCACGCGCTTCGTCAAGCTGCCCTCGGTGGGCGAGGAACAGGTCGACCAGATTGTCACGTTCGAGGCGCAGCAGAATGTCCCGTACCCGATCGATGAAGTCGTCTGGGATTACCAGTTGGTGGATAGCGGCGACTCGTCCCAGGTCGAGGTCGTCATCGTGGCGATCAAGGCCGATCTGCTCGACGACATCAACGAATCGATCGAACTGACCGGGCTCAAGACCACGATCGTGGATGTGGCCCCGATGGCGCTCTACAACGCTTTCCGCTACAATTACAGCGACGTCCACGGGTGCTCACTCGTCATCGATATCGGCTCGCGCACCACGAACCTCATCTTCATCGAGCCGCACAAGGTCTTCAGCCGCTCGATCCTGAACGGCGGCAGCACCATTACCCAGCAGATCGCCAGGGAATTCAACGAGGCCTTCCAGCAAGCCGAGGAGCGGAAAAAGCGCGATGGATTTGTGAGCCTCGGCGGCGCCTATGCCGAGCCGGAAGATCCGGATGTGGCGCGGGTGTCGAAGATGATTCGCAATGCCATGACCCGGTTGCATGCCGAGATCGCCCGGTCGATCGGCTTCTATCGGGCGCAGCAGGGCGGGAAGCCGCCCGAGCACATCTATTTGAGCGGCGGCAGTTCCACGCTGCCCTACATGCGGGAGTTCTTTCAGGAAAAGTTCCAGCTTCCCGTCGAGTTCTTCAATCCGCTGCGCAATGTGGCCGTGGGCAGCGGGCTGAATCTGGAGGATATCGGACGGAACGCGCATCGCATGGGCGAACTGGTCGGGCTGGCCCTGCGCGGCACCAGCAACTGCCCGATGGAGCTCAATCTCCGCCCGGCGACCGTCGTCCGGCGGCATCAGCTCGCGGAGAAGCGGCCCTTCCTCATCGTCGCGGGGCTGTGCGCATTGCTCGCTCTCACGTTGTGGTGGCTGTATTTCAAACAAGCCGCGGAAGCCACGGCCAGGGCGGCCGACAAGCTGGAACCCACGGTGGCGGAGTTGGAGCGCTACGACAAGCAGATCAAAGCCACGAAAGCCGAAATCAAGGCGCAACAGGATCTGGCCGGCCCGCTGATTCAGGCAGTGGACGATCGGAACTACTGGGTGCAGATCATCGAGGATATCAATTCCCGCCTCCCAAAGGATTACGTGTGGATCACCTCGTTCGACATGAAGCCGGAAGCCAGGGCCGCCGGTGGAGTCGCAGCAGCCCCCAGAACACCCACCCCGGTCGTCCCAGGCGCCCCGGCTGCTCCCCGCGTCCAAGGCCCCACCCTGCTGCTCAAGGGCCTGTATCTGTGGAACGACAAGCAAACGGCGGTCGTGGATGAATTTGTGACCAAGCTCAGTGAATCTTCGCTCTACACGGTCATCAAGGATGAGCGACTGGGCTTCAAGCGGACCGTGCCGAACGAACTGGACTGGGCGTTTGAATTTGAGATTCCGCTGGTGCTCAAACCGTCCGGTTCGCCCGCCACCCCTCCCACCACCGCGAAATGAACTGGGCGAAAGAAAACAAATTCCTGGCCGTTTACGCCGTCGTCATGCTTATCGGCATCGGAGTTCTCGGTTTCGAGGTTTATTCGGCGAGCAGCGCTTACGATGAAGCGAATGAGAGGTACACGGCGAAAGCCAGCAGTTACAATAACCTCCGCCGCCTGGCTCCCTACCCCAACCGGGCCAATCTCACCAAGTTCGACCTGCAAAAGAAAGAAGCCGCCGAAGTCATCAACGCCTTCCAGGCGGGCCTGGCGAAACGCGAATTTCCGTTGGAAAACCTCTCCGGGGTCGCGTTCCAGGACATGCTCAAGAAATTGGTCACGGAAGTTCAAGCCAAAGCCGCAGCCCAGAATGTCAGCCTGACCAAGGACAAGTTTTACCTCGGGTTCAACCGCTACGAAACGGCCCCGCCAGATAAGGACGCCAGTTCCATATTGGGCCGCGACCTGAAAGCCATCACGTGGGTCGTTGAGCAACTCATTGCGACGCCGATCAGTGAGCTAAAGGAGCTCAAGCGTCCGGAAATCCCCGAAGAAAAAGGCAAGCCAACGGTGCCCGCAAAACCGAATATCCCCGGTCCGGGCGGCAACCGCCCCGGCCGCCCCGACCTCGTCAAAGTTCATACGTTCGAGGTCACGTTCAACTGCAAGCAGCACCAACTCTCCAAGTTTCTCAACACGATCGTCAGTCCGAACGCTCCCCAGTTTTACATCATCCGGAATATCCGCATCGCAAACTCGGTCCCGAAAGCTCCGCTGCGTGCCGATGCCTCCGCCCCGGCACCCCCTGTTCCGACAGCGAATCCCCCCGGAGTCCTGGCAGCAGTCGCTCCGGCGCCAAAGTCCACCACGATCTACCTGGTCGGTGACGAGTCCGTCGATGTTACCATCCATTTCGAAATCGTGGATTTTGCCGAGCCCACGGAAGTCGAAGCAGCGGCGGCCAAATAGCTATGAACTGGATTAAGAAACGCTACGACCAGTTTCTCCTCGGTTTGGTCACCGTGGCGCTGCTGGCCTTCGCCGTCACAATCCTGCTGAAAACCGGGAGTTTCTCGGACAAGTTCGCCGAAGCGGCCGCCACGGTGCCCCCGAACAATAAGATTCCTCCATTGAAGCTCGATGAAGTGGAAAGAGGGAAAGCAGGGTTGGAAAAGCCGCCCGCCTGGACTCTCGAGACCGACTATGAAAAGGGATCGCGCGGCTCCCTCTTCGTGTCGCAACCCTACATCGTCGGGCCCGCCGGCGTTCCCAAAAAGCCGATCGGCGAATCGCTTCACAACGACACCCTCACGGGGAAGCCCATTCCCAACCGGTGGTTCATGGAGCGCAATCTGTCTCCTCTGGATGCGAACGCGGCCCTCCAGGATCCCGATCAGGACGGATTCTCGAACGAAGACGAATGGCGCGCCGATACGGACCCCAACAACAAGGATTCGCACCCGGCCTACCACACCAAACTTTTCCTCAAGACGATCATTCGCGTCCAATTCCGGTTCATCTTCCAATCCTACGACGGCGATCCCAAAAAAACCGAGGCGATGAGCTTTCAGATCAATACCCTCGACCTCAAAGCGCCCACCGAATTTCCCAAGCTCGGGGACAAGGTCCCGAAAACCAACTATCGCCTGGAGAAATTCGAGTTCAAGGAAGCCCTCAATAAGAACACGGGGGAAAAGGAGGACGTCTCGGAACTGACCCTCATCAACACGGATACCAACGAGCCGATCGTCCTCGTGCTGACCAAAGTCACCAACTCCCCGGATGTGTTTGCGGTCTTCGAGTATGAGTGGCCCCAGCCTCCCCAGGACATCCGCGTGAAGAAACTTCAGGAATTTGCCCTCAAACCCGAGACTGATAAACGCTACAAACTCATTGACATCAAAGACACCGAGGCCGTAATACAGCTTCCGGATGGGCAAAAATACACTGTCATTCGCGATCCGCGCAAGCCAGTGCGATAGCCGTCCATCTGCGCTGATTGTCCAGGCCGGCGGCTCCTCGCCCACCTTGAGTCAGAAAACTTTATCTTCAGTTCAAACCATCAAGTAACGCACGCTATGTCCAAACCCCCACTCGCGACAACGGTTTCTTCGCTGCTGGTCTGCTCGATTGTTTCAGCTCCGGTCATCGCGCTGGCCCAAGGAGGCTATCGCGGTGTCGAGGGCGCCGCCCAGCAAGAGATCAGGCGCCGAGCGGATTACGAACGGCGGGGCAAGGAGGCCATCGACAATGGGGACCGGGCGATGAAGGACAAGGACTACGAGAAGGCCACCGCCTATTTCAAGCTGGCGTGCGATACCATCCCGAATTCGCCGATTTCGCGCAGTCTCTACAACAGCGCCCTGGACCGTTTTTGTGACGCCAGTTGCAAGCTCGCCGAGCAGCGCATTACCGAAGGCCGCTACGCGGACGCCGAAAACTCCCTCCGCATCGTTCTCGATGAGCGCTACGACCCGCGTTGCAAACACGCGATCATCATTCTCGCGCGTCTCGAGCAGCCGGATTACTATAACAAGACCATTGGGCCTCAATTCCGGGCGAGCGTCGAGAAGGTGAAGCAATTGTTTATCGAAGCACAGGGCTTCTACGACACCGCGCGTTTCGACCTCGCAAAAAAGCGGTGTGAGCAAATTCTCTCCATCGACAAATACAATATTGCCGCCCGAAACATGGAAGAGCGGATCGATCGCAAGATCAGTGACTATGGAGTCGCCGCGGAGAATGAAACACGCGCGGATCTCATCCGGCAGATCGATCTGGCCTGGCAACGACCGATCCGGCGATTCAGCAATATCGTCGACGTTCCCGTTGACGAAGGAAAGGTGGCATCAGTCACGTCGGAGCGGCTGAACCGCAAACTCGATCGGATCATCATTCCCAAGCTCGAATTTCGCGAGGCGACCATTCGCGAAGCCATCGAATTTCTGAAGAAGAAGAGCGTGGAATTGGATATCGATTCCCCGGCGGGTGAAAGGGGCGTGAACATCGTCCTCAAGCTCGAGGGTGCAACGGGTGGCGGTGGTGGTGGCGCGCCCGAAGCGGCGCCGGCGGCTGTGCCCGGGATTCCTGGCCTCGAGCCGGCTCCTGGGGCTGCGCCCGCGGGCGCTCCGGCGGCGGCGCCGGGAATGTTCGTCAGCCCAGCGGACGCCCGTATCACCGTCTCACTGACCAACATCCCCTTGCGGGAAGCGCTGAAGTACGTGACCGGCCTGGCCAATCTTAAGTTCAAGGTCGAGGCCTACGCCGTTTCGGTGGTGCCGATGAGCGAAAGCACCGACGTGCCCGTCACGAAGGAATGGAAAATTGCGCCCGATTTGATTCCGCGCACTCCCGGAGCCGCTGGCGGTGGCGGTGGCCTTGCGGCCCCAGCGTTCGGAGCGGGTGGTGCGCCTCCAGCCGACGCCTCCAAAGGCGGAAGCGGCATCGCGGATCGTGAATCGGCGAAGAATTGGTTGATCGCCAATGGCGTCACTTTCAATGGACAGGCCTCGGCCGTTTATATCGTCCGCAGCAGCCGCCTGATCGTCCGCAACACTCAGGATCAGCTCGACCTGATCGAAACGATCATTTCAACGGGTGGAGGTAGCACAGGACCGACTCAAGTGGAGATCGAATCGAAATTTGTCGAAATCACCCAAAACAACCTCAAGGAGCTTGGCTTCGATTGGCTGGTGGGTCAGTCCAATGCCCCTGGTAACAAGAACGTCTTTCTCAGCGGCGGCACCTCGGGAACCGCACGCCCCACCGCAGCTGGTGATTTTCCATTCATCGCCCCGGGCGGCGCTCCCGTGGGCGGCAATCCCCTTTCGGCGGGACTGCGCGGCGGCCTCAACGCGATCAGCGCCAACGCGATCGACGCACTGCTCTTCGGCGCCAATGGCGCGACCAACCTCTCCCCCGGCATCGCCGCCGTGGCCGGTGTGTTTACGGATCCCACGTTCCAGGTCGTCATCCACGCTTTGAATCAAAAGAAAGGCGTCGACCTTCTGTCCGCGCCACGCGTTACCACCAAGAGCGGCCAGCGGGCCGTCATTGAAATCATCCGCGAGTTCCGCTACCCGACGGAATTCGATCCGCCGCAGATTCCGCAGACGTTCCAGTCTCCCCCGGCTCCGCTCGCCGCGGTCGCTCCCTCCCCGAGTTCGTTCCCTGTGACGCCCACGACGCCGACGGCGTTCGAGACGCGCAACACCGGTGTGACGTTGGAAGTTGAGCCGGTGGTCGGCCCGGATGGCTATACCATTGATCTCAATCTGGTGCCGCAGGTCGTCGAGTTCGAAGGCTTCATCAACTACGGAAGCCCCATTCAAACCACTTCGACCAACCCGATCACCGGCGCCCAGTCGGTCAACGTCATCACGTCCAACACGATCAATCAGCCGATCTTCAGCACCCGCAAAGTCACGACCAGCGTCAGTGTTTTCGACGGTGCGACCGTCATGCTGGGCGGCCTCATTCGTGAGGACGTGCAAAAGGTCGAGGACAAGGTTCCGATCCTGGGCGACATCCCCATCCTCGGCCGCTTGTTCCGCTCCAGCGTCGATCAGCATCTCAAGCGCAATCTGGTCATCTTTGTCTCCGCGCGATTGATCAACGCTTCCGGCGAATCCATCCGCGTCGATGAAGAGAAGGAAGAAGTCATCATCCCTCTCGATCCGCTCAGGCTCGATCCACCGGTGGAACTGCCGTTGATGTCCAAGTAACGGGCCTGTGCCCGCGTTTGGGATTACGGGCGGCATTGCCACCGGAAAATCAACCTTTTCCGAGGCTCTTTGCCGCTACCTGCCGGCCGGGCTTTTCGACGCTGATCAGTGTTCGCGCGATTTGCTGGCGCAAGATGCCGGCGTGCGCCACGCTGTGCAGCGGGCCTTTGGACCGCGGGCCTTTGATCCTGCGGGCCAGCCCGACCGGGTCTGGCTGCGGGAAGCTGTCTTCGCGGAACCATCAAAACGTCTTGAACTCGAGCAAATCCTTCACCCCGCAATCCGCGCCGCGTGGGCGACGCGCGCGGCCGAAGCGGGCGGTCCCGACCGCTGGCTTTGCGTCGATATTCCTCTGCTGTATGAAACCGGGGCGCAGGCCCAATTCGCCGCGGTAATCGTGGTGGCCTGCGCGGCCGCCACCCAACGCGCGCGTCTCCTGCAAAAACGCCACCTCTCCCCCACTATCGCCAACCAGATCCTCAACGCCCAACTGGACCTCGCGACGAAGATCACCCAAGCTGACCACCTTATCTGGAATGACTCCACCGACTCCTGCCTCGACCGACAGGCCCGACTCCTCGCCGGAACCCTCCGGCAACGATATCGCTGATCCCGCCTCCGCAGCGCCCGACGGCCATCCATCGACCGAACCGCCCGGACCCGCGCAGCTCTGGATCGATGAGTTGCACCAGGAAACCCTCGCGGAGCTCACGGCGCGCGCGACGGCCATCCGTCTGCGGATCAATCCTGAAAAGACCCGGCACCATCTCGTCTTCGATCTTCTCAAAGCCTACGCCCAACGCGGGACCGAGTTATTGGCCGACGGAGTCGTGGAGATGTCTCCCCAAGGCACCGGATTCCTGCGCTGGCCACGTTACAATTTTCGCTCGTTGCCGCAGGACGTCTATGTGCCCGTGCAAATCGAGCGCCAGCACTTCCTGCGCAATGGCAACCGTCTCACGGCTCGCATCCGATCCCCGCGCGACCGCGAGAAGTTCATCACCATCGACCGCGTCCTGACGATCGAGGGCATCCCGGTCGAGGACTGGAAGGAGACCAAGGATTTCGATCATCTCACGGCACTTCACCCCACGGAGCGAATCATCCTCGAGAATCCCAAGAGCAAGTCGATCACCGGCCGGGCCGTCGACCTCATCGCCCCGCTGGGCCGCGGCCAGCGCGGCTTGATCGTGGCTGCCCCCCGCACGGGCAAGACCGTCCTCATGAAGGACCTGGCCCTGTCCATTCTCCACAATTCGCCGGAGACCCACCTGATCCTGCTCCTCGTGGATGAACGCCCCGAGGAAGTCACCGACTTCAAACGCAGCGTGAACTGCGAGATTTACAGTTCCACCTTCGACGAAGGTCCCGCCCGGCACACCGCCGTCGCCGAACTCGTCGCCGACCGCGCCCGCCGCCTGGTCGAGATCCAGCGCCACGTGGTCATCCTGCTCGACTCCATTACCCGCCTTTCCCGTGGCTACAATAACATGCAGGGTAATCGCGGGCGCACCATGTCCGGCGGCGTCGATTCCAAGGCGCTCGTGAAACCCAAGAAATTCTTTGGCGCCGCGCGCAACACCGAGGAAGGCGGCAGCCTCACCATCCTGGCCACCGCGCTCGTCGAGACCAACAGCCGGATGGACGACCTCATCTTTGAGGAATACAAGGGGACCGGCAACATGGAACTGCACCTCGACCGCGGTCTGTCCGACAAACGCGTTTTTCCCGCGATCAACATCCTCTCTTCCGCCACACGCCGGGACGAATTGCTCTATCATCCGCAGGAGTTTGAGCGCGTCAATATCCTGCGCCGGCAACTTGCCGCTTTCCCGCCGGCCGAAGCCACGGAAATCCTCATTCACGCGCTCAAGTCCACGAGGTCGAACGCCGAACTGCTGCTTACCGGATTGCGCGGCTAAATGAATCCCCTCGCCGACAACGCCGAAAGCCTCGCCGCGATCCTGCCCCTCCTCGCGCCGCACGCGCGCATCCCCATCGATACCGAAGCGGACAGCTTGCACTGTTACTTCGAAAAGTTGTGCCTCATTCAGATCAGTGTTCCGGGACACGACTTGCTGATCGACCCCCTCGCCGGCTTTCCGCTCGATCCCCTCTTTGCCTCCTTCGATGGCAAAGAACTCATCATTCACGGCGCCGACTATGATCTGCGTCTGCTTCGCAGGGTCGGCTTTGCCGGTCCCAACCGCGTTTTCGACACGATGATCGCGGCACGCCTTTGTGGGATCCCGGAATTCAGCCTCGCCGCGCTCATCAAGCGATACTTTGGCGTGGAACTTACCAAGGGCTCGCAAAAAGCAAACTGGGCCCGCCGTCCCCTGCCGCCGCAGATGCTCGACTATGCGGTCAAGGACACACACTACCTGCTGCAAATCGTCGCCATCCTCGAAGCCGAACTCGAGCGACTCGGACGCACGGAATGGTTCCAGCAATGTTGCGAAAAAGCGATCGTCGCTTCGACCATCACCAAGGAACGCGATCCCGACCAGGTCTGGCGAATCACCGGCAGTTCGGAATTGCGGGGACGCGCCTCCGCGATCCTCCGTGAACTATGGCAATGGCGGGAGACCGAGGCTCAGGCCGTCGACCGCCCCACTTTTCACATCCTGCACAGCGAGCAACTCATCGACGCCGCAGCACGATTTGACCGGAACCAGGAGGTGGAATTTTCGCAACTTCATGGCGCGCGCCGGCGCCGGTTCTACGAGGCCGCGGAGAAAGCGAAAGCGTTGCCCGAGAACGAATGGCCGCAGATCGTCCGCCGGCCGCGCCTGCGCCCGTCCCGGGAGGAGGAGATCCGTTTTCGGGATTTCAAGAAGAAGCGGGACGATGCCGCAACCGCGCTCCAACTCGACCCCGCCCTCATCGCTCCGAAGTCGATGTTGGAAAGTCTCGCAGCCAATCCCGACGAAACCGCGGCCCGGATGATGCCGTGGCAGCGGGAGACGCTGGGAGTGTAGGGAGAGGTTGATCGTGGATAGCCCCGCGGAGTACGCGGGACTCGCACGTTTGTGAAAACCCCGTCAATGCTCGTGAAGACGCTATCGCCAATGGTTGGCAGAACCTTTCGCGCGCTCGGCGGACGGTTGCGCCAGGGATCACGGGGCTATCAACTATCAACTATCCACCCTCCCGACCGCGCCTAGGAATCCACTCGCGAAGCCGGCGCTGGCGCGTGTGCCGGCGAGGTCCCCTTCTTCTCCGCCCGCTGACGTTTCGCCTCTTCGAACTGTTCGTCGACAGTCTTCGGGTGCCGCCACGAGCCGTCCTGCAGCGAGCGTGTGTAAGGGCCGTCCGCTTTCCTCGGGGCATACGTGCTGCGCCGATTCTCGATGGTATTGCAGGCGGTCGTGGCGAAGGCCAGACACAGGATGAAGGGGAGAGCGAATTTCACGCGGGGCATCGGAACAGAATCAGCCCATGGTGTCAACTGGAGGAGCCGGTTGTTGGCCGCCGCCAGACCGCGTGGTCGTGAAGAAAAACGGGTTGCTCAAACAAAGTGGACAGTTAGTGTCTCCGCCCTTTGCCATGATTATCGTCACCAAACCCGAGGCCACCGAGGACCAGATCCAGCACATCATCGAGCGTATCGAAGAGTGGGGATTCAAGACCGACGTCAGCCGCGGCGAGCACCGCACTGTGATCGGCGTCATCGGTGAGGAAGGATCCATTCGCGAAAAGCCCATCGCCGCCATCGCCGGGGTTGAATCCGTCACCCCCGTGCTCAAGCCTTACAAGCTCGTGGCCCGGGAATTTCGCGGGGGCAATAGCTCCGTCGTAAAGATTGGCGGCGTCAAAATCGGGGGACCGGAGATCGTTCTCATGTGCGGTCCGTGCTCCGTCGAGAGCAAGGAACAAATCACCAGCATCGCCCAGGAAATCAAGAAATCCGGCGCCAGGATTCTGCGGGGCGGCGCCTTCAAGCCACGCACCTCTCCCTACGCCTTTCAAGGCCTTGGCGTGGAAGGCCTCAAGCTCCTTGCGGAAGCACGCGAGGTGACCGGCCTCCCAGTCATCACCGAGATCATGGACACGAAGCATCTCGAAGTCATCGAGCAATACGCCGACTGCCTCCAGGTGGGCGCGCGCAACATGCAGAACTTTTCCCTGCTCAAGGAAGTCGGTCGCAGCAAACTCCCGGTGATGCTCAAGCGCGGCATGAGCGCCACGATCAAGGACCTCCTCATGTCCGCCGAATACATTCTCAGCGAGGGCAATTTCAACGTCCTGCTCTGCGAGCGCGGCATTCGGACCTTCGAGACTTACACTCGCAACACCCTCGACTTGAACGCCGTCCCGGTCCTCAAGGCCGAAACCCACCTCCCGGTGGTGGTCGATCCGACTCACGGAATCGGTCTGCGCGAGCACGTCGCCAGCATGGCCCTCGCAGCCGTCGCGGCTGGCGCGGATGCCATCATGACCGAAGTCCACAACAGCCCCGAACTGGCCAAGAGCGATGGTGAGCAGGCGCTCCTGCCCCACGAGTATGAGGATCTGGTCGCGCGCGTCCGCAAGGTGGCGGAAGCAGTGGGACGCTCCCTCTAGCCGGGCCAGACCGCGACGGCGGTTCCAGCTTTGGGTATGTCCACGGTCACGGCGGGCCATCCACGCCGCGTTTCCGCCAGCGGTGCATCCAGCGCTCCATGTTCTCGACGTCCTCTTGCCGCAAAAAGGCGAGATAAGTCATCATCATCGAAACGCAGAACATGCTGAAGCCCCGGCCAAACACGGCGATGCCCCCATGCAGGGCAGTTCCAAGCAGGGCGCCCCACCATCGGGTCTTCTTCGCCCAGAGCAGCACGGGGACCGACACCTCGGCCAACTGGATGGCGTATGTTCCCAAAGCCATGAGGCCTCCATATTCGAAGACCCATCTGCCAGGCCAGCGAGCGTGCACGGAAAGCATGAAATAGCTCAGGAACTCGCCATTTCGCCAGTAGGGGTCCGGAGAAATGAGTCTTGCCAGGACGGCATGCCAGTAGATGACCAGCACCTGGAGACGCATCAGGACCAGGCCGTGGCCCACCACACGGGCCGGGACCATCGCGCCGGAGTCACGCACGATGGCCGGCAGCGTCCAGCATTTTCCCAGCGGACTAATGAGGATCAAAAATGAAAAGTTCCGGAGGATCGTGTCCCATCCCGTGAGCGCAAGCGGCGCCCGGGCGACGTAGGAGATGTGCCACACCAGCACATAGAGCGCGGCGAGCCTCGCGCCGATCCCAGCCGCGAGCATCACCAGGGCGAATCCCGCGACGAGCATCACGCCGGTCACGGCGCCCTCGCTTCGGGCGAACCAAAAGATGGAAAGATACACCGGGTTCGCCTGGCTGATCGCAGCACTCTGATCCACCGTCCCCACATCGGAAAAAAAGACGTGCCTATCCGGCCAGAGAAGGACCAAGTTGAGCAGAGCCGCCACGGCAAAAGCGATCCGCACGATGGCGTAAATGCGTTCGTCCTCACGCCTGAAAAACAGATCAGCCGGCAGCTGGAACCATTTGGAAATCGGCAGCATGCGACGGGCTACTGGGGATTTTCGCCCTGGACGGGAAGATCAAAAACCTTTCGGAACGGCAACGACATCTGTCCCCCACGCCTGCTGTAAAACAAATTCCTGGTGTACTGCGCGTCCAGGACGAGCGCCCAATGCTCACCGGCGCCGGACTCTCGCTGCGCTGGCAGAAGCTGCCCCGCCTTCCGCAGATATGCGTCGCGATAGCCCGTCAGGTTGGATGAGAAAATCAGTTGATTGAAGAGGACATAGTAGCGCGAATTATGGGGTTTCGGATACGGCTTGAATCCTGGCAAAACGCAGCCGGCGGTGATCCTGCCTCCCGCCTCGTCCTCGCCCTCCAGTCGCGCGTCAAAGGAGTGCTGCACGGGAATCGTGAAAAACAAATTCCACTGTTGCTGTCCGCCAAGGACAAGTTCGTAAAGGTTCAGGGCCGGATTGCGCGACTCGTCCCACCCGCGAGGTCCCGGAATGATGGAGATAACCAGAAACACCGCATGCCAGCAGCAGAAGGCCAGAAACAAGCCCTTGAGCAGCCTGCTCTTCACCGGGACATCACCATCTTCCACCGGGCTCCGACGATCCGGAGAATCTGCATCGGCCCCCGTTTTCATGTGGTCCGTGACTGCTTGCCCGCGAGCCGCGCCGAAATCTCACGCGCCGCCACGCCGGGGACGAACCTAAGTCCGATCGATTTTCGGGGGTCATCTTCGTTCGCAGAGACATGCATGCGAGTAGCTGATTGACCGTCCGCACCTCTTTGCCAAGCATTTATTGGCAATCGATCCGCCGTCGAGCGCGGGATTCAAGGTGGACGCCTCGGGCGCGCATGATAGCGTCCCCGCCTGCCGGTCAATGACCGCATCGGATGCAGGCCATACCACGCACAATCAGAATCCTCTGCTTCTCGCTTTTCGCGATGAGCATTCAAATGGCTTTCGCGGGGCCAGCCTCACGTCCTTTTCCGCAGCATACTGCGTATGCCGCGGGGGCCGCGAAACCCACGAATATTTCCACGGAAGAGTTGGATCGAGAAACCGCCGCCTTTTACGATACCTGGAAGCAGCGGCGCCTGGTCCCCGGCAAGACGCCGGGCGAGTTTTATGTGGCCTTCGAGGGGGATGATAAGAAGTCCGATCGCGATGTGATTTCCGTCTCCGAGGGCCATGGCTACGGGATGATCATTTCCGCCTTTATGGCAGGCCACGATCCGGAGGCCCAAAGCCATTTCGACGGCCTTTACCGCTTCTATAAGAGTCACCCGAGCAAGAATCAGCCACGCCTCATGTCCTGGCGCCAGAATCGCCACGACTCGAAGCCGCAGGATTCGGCGACCGATGGCGACCTGGACATCGCGTATGCGTTCCTGCTCGCGGACCGGCAATGGGGCAGCCAGGGCGCGGTGAATTATCTCTCGGAGGCCACGCAGATGATCGCCGCCATTCTGCAATCGGACATCAATCGAGAAATCTGGTCGGTGAAACTCGGGGATGACGTCACCCGGAGCGACGCTTCGTTTTTCGATACACGATCTTCGGACCTGATGCCTGGCCATCTCCGCGCCTTCGCCCGCGCGACGGGAGGCAAGGAGTGGAATTCGATCCTCGAGAAGAGCTACGCCGTCATGGAAGCGATGCAAACGGCTCATAGCCCTCAAACCGGCCTTCTGCCGGACTTTATCTGTCATCTCGACAAGGCGCCCGTTCCCGCAAAGCCCAAGTATCTGGAATCGAAGCATGACGGTTCATACTCTTACAACGCCTGCCGGCTTCCGTTCCGGGTGGCGCTGGATTTTCTCATCGCCGGCGAGCCGCGGTCGCGGGTCGTCCTCGGGAAGATCAATCGATGGGCTCGGGAGGCGACCGGCGGGAACCCGGCGAAGATTGCGGCGGGATATACATTGAGCGGCAAGCAAATCGATAAGGAGAGCCAGATGTGCTTCGTCGCTCCCCTCGCCGTCTCCGCCATGGTGGACGCGGACAACCAAGCCTGGCTGAACGCGCTCAGTTCCTTCGTCATCAATTCCACCAAAGAAGACACCGGCTACTACGACAGCACGATCAAGCTGCTCTGCCTGATCTCCCTCTCGAGCAACTGGTGGAGCCCGTAGCGAAGCCCCGAAGCCAGCGCAAACCGCATGCACACGCCGCAAATCTTCACCGACGCCACCGGCCACCGCCGGCGGTGGGTCGTGGCGATCTTTGTGACTCTGCTGCTGGCTGCGATCGTCTGCGGTTCGGCTTTCCTTTTCAGTTTCCTGGAAGTTCCGATTCATGCGCCCGTGGCCGGACTGTTTGGCGCGCATTCCGCCGCCCAAAATCGATCGGAGGTGCTGATTTCCAGCCACCGCGTGCCGGTCAGCCCGGCGCTGCTCGATCGCTATCGCAAGGAGGCTCTGCTCGCCTTGGATGAGTTCGACAAGGCCAGTGCCACCAAAGGCCAGCCCCCGACAGCGGGAACCGACAAGGTGGTCATCGGGTTCTACGCGGATTGGCAGACCTCCGGCCTCAGCTCCCTGCGGAGCAACGCCGACAAGCTCACCCATCTCATGCCGGAATGGCTCACGCTCGATGCGTCCGGCACCCATCTCGAACACGACAGTTACGATTCGCCCGAGGCCACGCAGAACCAGGAAGTCCTCCAGATCGTGGCGAAAAACGGGCTGCAAGTCTGGCCCATTCTCAACAACCACGATGGCGCCAAATTCGACCCGGATCGTGTACACCGGCTGCTGGCGCAAAAGCCGGAGTTGCAGCGCCAGTTTGCCGAATCCTTGCGCGACTGGCTGTCACAAACGCACTGCCAGGGCGTGAATCTCGACTTCGAGGCCCTGCTCCCCACGGACTATCCGCGCCTCGCGGCGTTTACGAAACTCCTCGCCGAAGTACTCCACGGGGCGCACTTGTCGCTTTCGATCGACCTGGAGGTGGAACAACTCAAGAGCAAATGGCTGCCGGTAGTGATCGAGGCCTGCGACCTCATCATCGTCATGGCCTACGACGAGCACAGCGACAGCGACTCTCCCGGCCCGATCGCCTCCCTCGACTGGACGTCGAAAGTCCTGGTGGACTCGATCAAGGCCATCCCTCGCTCGAAGCTCGTCCTTGGCGTGGGCGGTTTTGGCTATGACTGGGAGAGCGGCCAGAAAGCCGGCCGATCCATCACCTATCAGGAGGCCATGCAACTGGCGCGCGACTACGGCCCACAACCCAACCCCGCCGAGGCGATCCGCTTCGACGCCGACACTCTCAATCTGCGGTTCGAGTACTACGACGAGCAGAACGTAAATCACAAGGTCTGGTTTCTCGACGCCGTCACCGCCTTCAACCAATGGTCGCTGGCGCAACGGGCGAACATTCGCGGGGCCGCGCTGTGGATGCTGGGGAGTGAGGATCCCAGCCTGTGGACGGTAGTGGGCCGGCAGGCGCTCTTCGCCCCGAAGCATCTCGGTTCGCTGGAAAAGATCAGCTTCCCCTACGAGGTCGAATTCACTGGCGAGGGGGAGATTCTATCCGTGCACTCCAAGCCGCGCGTCGGCCAGCGAAAGCTGATGCTCCATCCCGAGAGCGGCCTCTGCATCGCGGCGGAATATACCGCGTTGCCGTCGTGCTATGTCATCCAGCGCCGCGGCTATCATCCCAAATTGGTCGCCCTCACTTTCGATGACGGTCCCAGCGCGGAGTTTACGCCGGCCGTTCTCGAGGCCCTAAAAAACCTGCACGTCCCGGCCACGTTTTTCGTCATCGGCCAAAACGCGGCGCGCTACCCGGCGCTGGTTCAGCAGATGTGGAACGAAGGGCATGAGCTGGGCAATCATACGTTCAGCCACCCGAATCTAGGGACGGCCAGTCGCGAGCGCGAGATCATCGAACTGACGAGTACGAAACGCGCGCTCCAGAGCATCCTCGGCCGTTCCACCATCTGGTTTCGCGCCCCGTACCTCGCGGATGCCGAACCCACCAGTTCCGAGGAGGTCCACCCGCTGATCGCGGCCACGGAATTGGGATACGCAACAGTCGGCGAACTCATCGACCCGCAGGATTGGGCGCTGTGGCGCACGGACGGCGCCGGCAACAAGGTCCTTCGCACTGGCGAAGAGATGGCGCGCTCCGTCCTCGATCAAGTTGGCACGGTGAAAGGGAATACCATTCTGCTCCACGATGCCGGCGGCGACCGCTCGGCGACCATTGACGCCCTGCATCGGATGGTCCCCGAATTGCGCAATCGCGGCTACCGGTTTGTCCTCATCTCGGAGCTGGCGGGGATCACACGGGAACAAGCCATGCCCGTCTTGACGGGGCATGAGCAGGTCATCAATCGGATCAACGCGATCGTGTTCGGAGCGATCTATTCGTTCCTGAAATTCCTCGGGTTCGCCTTTGTCGCGGCCATCGGCCTGGGCATCGCCCGCGTCATCTTCATTACCACGCTCGCGCTCCTCGTGCACTTCCGTGCGCGGCACGCCGCTCCGAACCCGGACTTTCAACCGCTCGTCAGCGTCATCGTCCCGGCCTACAACGAATGCGGAGTCGTGGCCCGCACCATTCGCAGCGTGCTGGCCAACGATTATCCAAACCTCGAAATCCTTTTCGTGGATGATGGCTCGCTCGACGGCACCGCGGATGTCGTCGAAAAGGAATTCGCCGGGCACCCGAAAGTGCGGGTCATCCGCCAGGCGAACGGCGGCAAGGCCTCCGCGCTCAACAACGGCATCGGGCAGTCCACGGGCGAGATCGTCGTGGGGCTGGATGCGGATACGCAATTCGCAACCGACACGATCTCGTCGATGGTCGGGCACTTCGAGAACCCCCGCGTCGGCGCTGTGGCCGGCAATGTGAAGGTCGGGAACGTGATCAATCTCCTCACGCGCTGGCAGACGGTCGAATACATCACCAGTCAGAATGTCGATCGCCTCGCCTACTCGCTGCTCAATGCGGTCACCGTCGTGCCCGGCGCCGTCGGGGCGTGGCGGCGGCGTGCGCTGGACGACGTCGGGGGTTACGTCACCGATACCCTGGCGGAAGACATGGACCTCACCTGGCGCTTGCGCCGGAAGCTTTGGAAGATCGAAACGGAATCGCGGGCCCTCGCCTATACCGAGGCCCCCGCCACCGTCGGCGCATTTTTCAAGCAGCGCTTCCGCTGGAGTTACGGCACTCTCCAGTGCCTGTGGAAACACCGTTCCGCCTTGTTCCGCTATGGATGGTTCGGCTGGCTGGGACTGCCCACCATGTGGCTCTTTCAGGTCTGCTTCCAGGTGCTCGCTCCCATCGTGGATTTGCAGATCCTCTACGCCGTCTGCGCATTTGTTTCCTCGTGGATCGCGCAGCATTTCATGGCCGCGAACGACGTATCCTCGGGACAGCTTTTCCCGCTGCTGCTCCAGACGCTCGTCTTCTACGCCATATTCTACGTCTTTGAATTGGCCGGCGCCGCCGTGGCCATCTGGATCGAAGGCGAGCGGTGGAGTTTGTTGCGCGGGCTGTTCCTCCAGCGCTTCTTCTACCGCCAGTTGATGTACGCAGTGCTCTGGAAGGCAGTCATCAAGGCCGTGATCGGTTCGCGCATGGCGTGGGGAAAACTCAAGCGCGAAGGCACCGTGCTGATGCAGCCGAAGCCGGAAGTGTAGGAGTGCTCAGTTCTCAGTTCTCAGTCAGACGCTCCGCAACGAGTCTGCACTGAGCACTGAGCACTGAGCACTTCCCCCTCACGGCAGGATCGCCCAAACCTCCGCCACCCGATTCTCCCCTGCAGACTGCGCGTTAAACAGGTCCGAGCTGCCCATCGGCACGGTCTGAATGGCGTTGGAGACTCCGCAACGGGTGTGGAGCAAATCTGCGACGTGTCCGGCTCGGTCATGCGACACCTGAAAGTTGGTCTTCTCCTCCCCTTTCTTATCCGCGAACCCCAGCACCACGAAGACCATGACCGGGTCGCGCGCTTGCTTGACGAATTCCGGTTTCTGACTCTCCTCCACGACCTTCCGAATGGCCGCCTCTGACAGGCGCGTGCCGCCATTTTGGAAGCTGACGCTCATCAAGCGCTGAATCCGCTGCGCCCGCTCCACGTAGTAGTAGAGACGCTCCTTGTTCGTGGCCGCGACATTCGGCATCAAGTCGATTCGCCTCAACACCTCCTGACGCTCCTTGTCGGTCACCACCGCAGTCGTGGGGCTGGCCGATGGCGCCGGCGCCTCGGGCACTGGATCTGTCACGTTGCTCATCCGGCTGAGTTTCCAGCCGAGGCCCACACCCAGCAGGGCGATGAGCAGCCAGACGGCGCCCACCGTTAGCCGGCCCCAAGCTCCGCTGTTTCCCGCGGCCAATGGCTGCAAGTTTCCACCGCATTCCGGGCAAAGCAGCCCTCCCGCAGTCGTTACAATCTGCCCCTCCTGGGCCAGGCTACAGACGGTGGAGTTGGTGCATTTGCCGCGAGTTGCAGACATATTGAAATGGTGATGGACGTTATAGCGATGCCCGTTCGCTTTGGCTAGGCCGCACGCGGCAACGACCGGTCATCGGTTCCGGGCTTGCCTCCCCCAGTCGTTTCTCTTAAGGCATCGAGCCCGGCGGGAGGTCGAGGAGTGTCGCTCCCGCGTTTTGTTCGCTAAAGTAACGCCTCGTCCACGCGCTGGGAAAGAGCACGCCTGGCTGCCCGGCACTGTCGAAGGCCACGCGGCTGCCGGTCGGCAACTTGAGCGTTTTTAAATCGGCGCCCGGAGCCAGCCATCCAAACGATTCCCAACTGGCGTTCTCCAACGTCGACGTTGCACCGTATTCGCTTTCGAGCCGGTACTGGACGACTTCAAACTGGAGCGGGCCGACGGCCGCGAGCAGCGGGATTTTTTGCACGGAGTCGCGCAATTCAAAGACCTGCACGACGCCTTCCTGGAGAAGCTGCTCCACCCCCTGCCGGAACTGTTTGTATTTGCCGGGATTCGGATTGTGCAGAAACGCGAAGCACTCGGGCGGAAAGCGCGGAATCTCGCGATAGGTGATTTTCGGATCATCCGTCAGCGTGTCACCGATGCCGAATTCATCGTGTCCCACCAGGCCGATCACATCGCCGGCATAGGCCTCGTCCACGGTCTCGCGATCCTGGGCGAACAGCTTGTGTGCGCTGCTCAAGCGGACACGCTTCCCCGTGCGCTGATGCGTGACGGACATGTCGCGCGAAAATTTCCCCGAACAAATCCGGAGGAAAGCGATGCGGTCCCGGTGGCGGGGGTCCATATTTGCCTGGATCTTGAAGACGAATCCCGAGAAGGGCCCATCGAGCGGCACCAAGGGACGGTCGTCGGAGTCCGAAAGTGACGCGTCGCCTCCCGCTTCTGACTCCTGAGCAGTGGCCTCTGATCCCTGCCCAGTTCCCCCCTGGCTCCGCCGCGGTTGTGGCGGAAGGGATCGTTCCAGAAAAGCATCGAGCAAGAGTTGAACGCCAAAGTTATTCGCGGCGCTGCCAAAGAAGACCGGGGTCTGATCTCCATGATGCACCTTCACCGCGTCATACTCGACGCCCGCCATGTCGAGCATCTCGAGTTCCTCGACGGCCCGCGCGTAGTCATCCGCGTCGAGCTTGTCGCTGACCACCGGATCGGAGAGATCGGCGACCTGCACCGGTGCGCGATAAGCCCCTTGGGCGGTCCGCTCGAAGAGATGCACGTCTTTGGTCTGGCGGTCGTAGAGGCCGCGGAAGGTCGGGCCATTGCCCAACGGCCAGTTGACCGGGAAGGCGCCGATCTTGAGCACGCTCTCGAGCTCATCGAGCAGGGCCAGTGGGTCCTTGGTCGGCCGGTCGCACTTGTTCATGAAGGTGAAAATCGGCACCCCGCGCCGCTTGCACACCTCGAAAAGTTTCCGGGTCTGAGCTTCGATGCCTTTGCCCGCGTCGATGACCATCACAACGGCGTCCACCGCCGTCAGGACGCGATACGTATCCTCGGAGAAATCCTTGTGCCCTGGGGTGTCGAGCAGATTGATCCGGTAACCGTGGTAATCGAATTGGAGCACCGTCGAACTCACGGAAATGCCGCGTTTGCGCTCCAGTTCCATCCAATCCGAGGTCGTCGCTCTCGCATTTTTGCGTGAAGTTACGGAGCCCGCGAGCTGGACAGCGCCTCCGTAGAGCAGAAGTTTTTCCGTGAGCGTGGTCTTGCCCGCGTCCGGGTGAGAGATGATGGCGAACGTGCGTCGCCGCTGGATTTCCGCAAGCATGAGAAAAGGGTCGGGACTCTCCCGCAAATCCACCCGGCGCGCAAGCAGTTGCGGGGCACAGGCATCACAATTGCTCTCTCACTTGCTGATTCTTCCTGCCCGCACGCCGAACCCTCCGATGCCCACCCTCCGCCTCAAGCTAGCCGAACAAGGCGAAATTACGCATGAGTTGACCGCCACTTTGATCACGATCGGGCGGCGTCCGGACAATACCATCCAAATCGTCGATCCCAGCGTCTCCGCGCACCATGCCGAATTCGTGCTCGAGGATGGCCACTACCGGCTGCATGACCTGGGTTCGACCAACCTGAGCTTTGTCGATGGTGAGCCGGTCACGGATTTCCACTTGCACGAGCCATGCAAGATCATCCTGGGCACGATCCAATGCGAATTCGATCCCCACGGGGGCGCCGGTGAAACCCGCCTTTCCAGTGTCCTCCTCGAAAGGGACCTGAGTTTCCTGCGAGGCGAGAATGCCGACCTTCAGGGCAAAATCGTGTATTTGCAGCGGCAGGTCGATATTCTGAGCAGCGCCCGACTGGTCACCAAGAGAGCGGACACCGCGCCTTTTGCCGCGCACAACGACTCGTTCAAGACGATGACCTCCGAACGGGACGACCTCAGGCATCTCACCAGTGGTCTCAAGCTGGAACTCGAAAAAATCCGGGAAGAACTCGCCGCCGCGATCAGTGAACGGAATGCCGTCCGGCAAGCGCGCGATATCCTCCAGGCGGAAAAGGTGGCCCACTGGAGAGTCGTTCATCGGCTGCACAAACAGGCGACCGCGGCAGATGCCGACGCAACGCCACCACCACCTCCTCCAGCACCGAGGGCAGGACTCACCGTCATCGAGGAAACCCAGCTTGCGCCGCGTCCAGTGCCTGCACGTGCTCGCAAGGGGACGCCCTTGACGACGGCGGCCGAATCCGCGGCCACCCAGCGCATCACGCTCCCGCCGGCCAGGGAATTCGATGGCATTGCCAAGGCGCTCGCCCCGATGCATGCCGCCCTGCAAAATCTCACCGCACAACCCGGCAATACGATGGCCCTGGCCCAGCTTTCCACTTACGCGAGCGGACTCACGGAGTCCGCCGCCCGGCTTGGCGATCACCCCATCAGCCGGCTCGGCATGGCCATCGAAGGACTTCTTCAGGATCTTGCGACCCGGCCGGAACCGCCCGAAGCAGCGCACATCCGCACTCTCACCCACGCGACGGACTTGATCGCCCGTCTCCTCGAACCGGGCCAATTGGATCAGTCCCACATGCTGCCCCACCCCAGGGTGCTCGCCGTGGACGACGATACCGACCTGCTCCAGACCCTGACCGCTTCCCTGGAACTGGCGCATCTTACCACCACGACGTGCGTCGATAGCCGGGCTGCCCAGGTGCTGGTCGAGAATACTGATTTCGACCTCCTGTTGCTGGACGTGAATCTGCCCGGTCTCGACGGGCCGGCGCTGTGTGGCCAGATCCGCGAGAACGACCGCTACCGCAAAACCCCCGTCATTTTCCTCACGGCGGCGAATACGCTGGATCACCGGGCCCAGGCCAGCCTCAGCGGCGGAAATGACTTCCTGCCGAAACCCTTCAACACGGCAGAATTAACCGTCAAGGCCGAGACATGGATCTGGAAAAGCCGTTTCGGCCTTCTCTGACACCGGCTCACCAGCCAAGGACTTTCCCTTGAATCGTAATTTATCGTTGAGAGCGGCGGGAAAATACTGTACGCCCGCAGAGAATTTCGGCAAACACCACCGTTCCGTCCAGTTCCGTCCACGCCAAAGCCTCCATGCAGAAACCCCTCGCTCTTTCCATCGCCTTTTGTCTCGGTCTAACCGGCTGCCACGTTTTTGAGAAATCGGAGACGTGGAATCAAGTGGTGAAGGTGCGCCCGGGCGAGACGACCCTCGATCCCGATCCTTCGCACGAATATGCCGCCAAGCTGCATGCCGGGCTGATGGAAAGGGGCATCGCACACAAGGTCGTGGTTTATCAATATCACTACACCACCCGGCACCACGAGGAGGCCGTCGGAACCCGGACCGCCGTCGTTTATCGCGACGATTCGAGCGGGATCTACCCTTGGTGGCTGAAGGATGACCGCTTGAACAACCCCTTCTGGCTGCCCAATGGCGACCTGGACAAGCAGATCTCGTTTTATATCCGTCGCAAGGCGGAGGTGATCGAAGCCAAGGAATATCCGGCCGGCGGAGGAAGCGGCAAATCAGCTCTCGCCTTTGCCAAACCGGTTCCGGCCCTGCGGCCCATCGTCCGACCGGCGCCTCAAGTGGCGGTCACCAGGATAACGCCCCCCAAGAAGGCCCCCGCACCGGTCATCGTCCAAAAACCGGCTCCGGCTCCCGCCATCGTCAAGGCCCCTGTCGTGATCAAGGCTCCGGAGGTCAAAGCGCCCGTCGTCGTCAAAGCCCACGAACCCGTGACGGCGCCGGTGGTCGCGAAAGCTCCGGAAGCGACCAGGACTGGCACCGCGATCAAAGCGCCCCAACCGAAGAAGCCCGAATCCGACGAATCCGTCGCGCAAACCCTGGTGACAAAGATCAAGCTCGCGGCCGCAGTTCTGATTCCGCAGCACACGCCGGAACCGGATTCTGCTCCACCAGCCCCCATCGCCTCACGGGGCAACACCGGCAACTCCTTCTGGTCGCCCCCCTCAGTCCTCGATCCCCAGGAGCAATCCTCCATTACCGCCCCGCGCGACGCGCATCTCGAAAAACTTTTCCGGGCGAAGCATGGCTGCGAATACAACCGCTTCAGCCCCACCGATCGCCGGAAGATGCAGCAACTCCAGCACGAGTTTGCCAGCCGCGAGTAGCCCCGGCATACCAGTCGTCTCCTGAACTTGCCGCGCACGCACCGGGCGTGCATCTTCCGCCGCGATGCAAACCATCGTCATTGGCCATAAGAATCCGGATATGGATTCCATCTGTTCGGCGGTCGCCTATGCCGAGCTGAAGCGCCTGAGCGGCCAATCCAATGTCATTCCGGCCCGCGCCGGCAATACGAACGAACGCATCGACTTCGTTCTCGCCAAGTTCGGCGTGGAAGCGCCGCTGCTGATCAACGATCTCTCGCCGCGTGTCAGTGACGTGATGGAACGGCGCGTCATCTCGGTCCGCGCGGATTCACCGGTCTACGACGCTCTCCAACTCATCGATAAGAAACGCCTGCGCGGTCTGCCCGTCGTCGATGCGAGCAACCGCTGCCTGGGTCTGCTCAGCGCCTTCATGGTGAGCCACTACCTCTTTCCACCACGCGAAGAGGCCGGCACCGCCCGGGTCGTCACCGCTTCGCTCGCCGATATCGTCACCACCTTCGGGGGCGCCCTCGTCAGCGGCTCCCTCTCCGCCGAACCCGAAGAGCAATTGCTCATGGTCGGCGCCATGGCCCAGGATTCCTTCGCCCCTCGCTTGCAAAAATACCGCGAGAAGAACGTGGTTCTTTTCGTGGGCGACCGCCCGCACATCCAGGAGATGGCGATCGCCGCCCGCGTTCACGCCATCATCGTGACCGGCGGCCTGCCCATCGACGAAGAAATCCGCGCCGCCGCCCGGGCGGCAAACGTGACCATGATCAGCTCGCCGCACGACACCGCGACCAGCGTGCTTCTGGCGCGCGGCGCCGTCCAGGTCGGACGGATGATCGAAACCGATTACCGCAGCTTCCAGCCCGACACGCTGCTCGATGACGCCCGCCATCTCGCCGCGCAAAGCGCCGCCTTCATTTTCCCCGTCATCGATGAGCACGGCACGCTCGGCGGCATTCTTTCCAAGTCCGATTTCCTCAAGGAGATCCCGCGCCAGTTGATCCTCGTCGATCACAACGAACTCACCCAGGCCGTGCGCGGCGCGGAAAAGGTGCCGATCGTGGAAATCCTCGATCATCACAAGCTCGGCGGTTTCGCCAGCGATACGCCGATCCTCTTCTGGAACAATCCCGTCGGCTCGACGAGCAGCATCGTCACCATGTGCTACCAGCAGCACGGCATCCCGGTGCCGCCGCATATCGCGGGGTTGCTCATGGCGGGACTCGTTTCCGACACTCTCAACCTCACGTCACCGACGACCACCCCGGTCGATGCCGACCTGCTCAACCGGCTGTCAAAAATCGCGGGCGTGGACCCCGATGATCTAGCCGAACAGATTTTCAGCGTTGGCTCCCCCTTGCTCACGATGACGGCCGAACATGCCATTACCGCTGACTGCAAGCCCTACGAAGAAGGCGGTCATCGATTCAGCGTCGCCCAGATTGAAGAATTGACGTTCGCGCATTTCGACGAAAAGCGCGATGCCCTGCTCTCCGCCCTCGACACTTACCGCAAGAAGGAGGGGCTGCTGTTTGCTTCTCTCCTCGTGACCGACATCAACGACCAGACCTCGCTGCTCCTCGTGCAAGGCGCGGAAGCGTTCCTGCATATGATCGACTACCCGAGCAGAAGCCCGCACATCTGGGAACTCGCCGGCGTCGTCTCCCGCAAGAAGCAACTCCTGCCCTACCTGCTGCACTGCCTCGCGCAGGTGAAGTAGCAGGGGCAAGCCACGGGGCATTCAGGAAATCCACGCCGGCTCTTCCGCGAGTTCGGGCCGATCGAGGAGCAGTTCATTCGGGCCATACTGCGCTTTATAGGCCGTCGATGGGCAACCCGCCACGCGGTAGCCGAGATACAAGTGCGCACTGCCCTGCTGCCTGGCCCACTCCACCTCAAACAATACGCTCGCGACACCGGGCGACCACGGGGCGGCATCCGGATGATAGAAAAAGTAGACCGAACTCGCGGCATGCGGGGTCAGGTCGACCAACCCCAATGCGACCATGCGGTCGCCATCGTAGTAAGCCATCTCCCGGGCGCAAGGATTGGGCGGGCAAAACGTCGCGGCGTATTCTTCGGCCTTCATCGGGCTCGGCTTCCACCCGCGGGCCTGCTCGCGCATGCCATGCCAGGCGCTAAATAATTCCAGCCGCTCTTCGTCCACCTGGGGCGGGCCGATCGCCACCCGCAGATGCGCGCACTTCCGCCACGCGCGACGCTGGCTTTTCGTCGGCTCAAACGTGGCCAGCGGAATGCGCAGCGACACGCACTCCATGCAGGCCGCGCACTGCGGGCGAAAGTATTGCAGCCCAAATCGCCGCCACCCGCGAATCAGCATCTCCTCATGTTCCAGCGGGGTCACGTCGGTCAGGATGCGGTAGTCGGTCGTCGAGATCCGCCCCGCGAGATACGGACATGCCTCGTCGAGCGCCGCCTGCCAGTGTTGCCGGGCCATCGGGACAAATCAGCGGCGCGGAGATTCCGCCGGCTGGCCGTAGACGTCGCGCCGCAGGAGGTCGCTCACCCCTCCCTGGTTGGTCATGAGCGCTTTCATGCTCCAGTGAATATGACCCGGCGCGTTGTTGTTCAGATCGCCTTGCCGGGTCAGCTCGATCTCCCGGACCATCTCGCTGGCCGGTCGCTTTGCCCCCACACGTTCCGTGGCGATCCCCGGCCAGATCGGCTTGCCCGCGCGGCTTTGTTGCCGCCACCAGTTCAGCAACACGGGAAAACTCTGCTTCGCCGGCTCGATGCTCCAGTAGAGCTGCGGCGCGAGATAGTCGCACCACCCCTGCGCCAGCCAGTGCCGCGAGTCGGCGAAGAGCTGATCGAAGGAATCGAGTTGCGCCTCGATCGTCGACGGAACACCCGGGCGCCAAATGCCAAAAGGGCTGATACCGACACGAACCGACGGTTTCACCGCCTTCACTCCGTGGTACATGGCTTCGACGAACCGATTCACATTATCCCGCCGCCAATCGCCTCGGCTCAGCGCTCCGGCTGCGCCGTAGCGCTGCCAGCTCGGGTCGTCGGGGAAGGTCGCTCCGCCCACGGGATACGGGTAAAAATAATCGTCAATGTGCACTCCGTCGATGTCGTAGCGCCGGACCACATCGAGGATCACTTCCACAACGTAACGGCGCCCATCCGGCTCGCCGGGATCGATAAAGCTCTGCCCACCGTATCGTCGAATCCATTCGGGATGGGTGTTCATGACATGATTCGGAGCGTTCGGCTCGGTGGACTTGGTCCCCGCCCGGAAGGGATTGAACCAGGCGTGCAGTTCGATCCCCCGCGCGTGGGCTTCGGCAATCGCGAACGCAAGCGGATCGTAACCCGGATCCCCACCTTGCTTGCCGGTCAAATACACCGACCAGGGCTCGCGCTTGGACGCGTAGAGGGCATCGGAGACCGGACGCACCTGGAACAGAATCGCGTTCAGCTTCAATTCCTGCGCCCGATCGAGCATGGCGCGGAGTTGGGCTTTTTGCGCCGCCGCGGGCAGGCCGGGTTTGGAGGGCCAGTCGAGATTGTAAACCGTGGCCACCCATGCCGCGCGAAATTCCTGCGCGGCGCGCAACGGTGTCAGAACGAGGACGAAGGCGAAAAAACAGAGCGAGGGAATCTTCATTGAGGTGGCAGTGCGTTTGACTCTACTGGTCGCTCGCCGAATTTCCATCTCCATGCCCGCCACCCGCGCCGATCCTTCGCCCGTCTTTCAGTGGTTTGCGGCGAAGTACGGCGACCCGACCCCGGCACAGCGCGAGGCCTGGCCGCGGCTCGCGCGCGGCGACAATCTCCTCCTGGCCTCGCCCACCGGGACGGGCAAGACCTTCGCCGCCTTCCTCGGCGTCCTCGACCAGCTCGCGCAGCAGCACGAGGCTGGCACTCTTCGCGACGGAATCCAATGCGTGTACGTCTCGCCGCTCCGCGCCCTGAGCTATGACCTGGAAAAGAATCTGCGCGAACCGCTGCAGGAACTCTTCGGTGAAAAACCGCCCATTCGCGTCGAGCTGCGCACCGGCGACACCAGCGCCAGCGCCCGGGCCCGCCAGTTCACGAAGCCACCGCACATCCTCCTCACCACGCCGGAAAGCCTCTGCGTGCTCCTCAGCCAGGACAAATGGCTCGGTCCGCTGGCCGGCGTTCGTTGGGTGATCGTGGACGAGATCCACGCCCTCGCCGAAAACAAGCGCGGCGCGCATCTCGCCCTCAGCCTGGAGCGGCTGGCCTTGGGGCGGGATCGCCTCCAACGCATCGGCCTCTCCGCGACAGTCGCGCCGCTCGACGAAGTGGGGCGTTTCCTCGTTGGTACGCGCGGACATTGCGAAGTCATCGACGTTTCCTCCGCCAAGAAAATCGAACTCCGCGTCCACACGCCCCTGCGCAAGAACCCCTACCCGGAATCCGGCTATACCGGGCAGCGCCTGGTGCGGGAACTTGGCGGACTGATCCGCAAACACCGCACCACCCTCGTCTTCAGCAACACCCGGTCCGGGGCGGAGGCGACCACCTTCTGGCTGCGCGAATCCTTCCCCGATCTCGCCGATGTCATCGAGTGCCACCACGCTTCGCTCGAGCGCGACGTCCGGCGGGAGGTCGAGGACCGCCTCAAGCGCGGGGAACTGCGGGCCGTCATCTGCTCGACGAGCCTTGAGTTGGGCATCGACATCGGCGCGGTGGAACTGGTGGTCATGATGTCCACGCCCAAGGGCGTGAGCAAAGCCCTCCAGCGCGCCGGGCGCGCGGGTCACAATATCCATTCGGTCAGCCGGGGCATCCTCATGGCGACCAATGTCAGCGACCTCGTCGAATCCTGCGCCACGGTCCTGCTCGCGCGGACCCGCCACCTCGACGAGGTCCGCCTGCCGCGCAACCCGCTCGACGTCCTCGCCCAGCATCTCGTGAGCATGGGGTGCACTGCCCGGTGGTCGCGCGACGAGGCCTTCGCCCTGGTGCGCGGCGCCTATCCGTTCCGCGATCTGGATCGGGAGGATTTCGACGCCGTCCTCGATTATCTGGCCGGCGGCGGGGAAGCGCTGCGCCGGCAATATGCGGAAGTGTTCGGCAAAATCGAACTCGACGATGAAGGCTTCCGCACTCGGGAGGGACGCGTGCGGCGTGATTTCCTGCAAAATATCGGGGTCATCCCCGACGTGGGCCAGGTCCGCGTCCGCACCAATCGGCAGTCGTTGGGCAGCGTGGAGGAATCCTTCATCCGCCAGCTTCGCATCGGCGATGTCTTTGTCCTCGCCGGCCGCCCAGTCCGGCTGGAAAAGGTCAGCCAGATGGAAGCTTGGGTCACGCGCGCCGATGGCGCGCTGCCCACGGTGCCACGCTGGAATGCCAACAAGATGCCGCTCTCGAATCGCGTCGCCCAGGAGATCAACGCGTTCCGCGGCGAGTTGCGCGCCGCCCTCGAGAGCAAAAGGGCCGATGTCGTGCCGTGGATCGCCCAGCGGCTGGATTGTGGCCGGGCGAACGCGGAGATCATCCTGAAAATCCATCTCGCCCAGCATGAATTCTCGGAGATTCCGACCGCCGATTTTTTGCTCGTCGAGGAACTCAACGACGAAGAGCAGCGCGCGGTGCACTATTTTTTCCATTCACTCATCGGGCGGGCATCGAACGACGCACTCGCCCGCATCGTGACACAGCGCCTCAGCAAGTTGCGCGGCGGCAATGCGGTGGCGACCCCGCACGACTATGGCTTTGTGCTGACCGTCGCGCGTCGGCAACGGTTCACCGTCGAAGAAATTCCCGGCCTGCTGAGCCTCGCCGGCAGCGACCAGGCGCTCGACGAATCCCTGAGCCAATCCGAAATGCTGAAGTATCATTTCCGCAACGCCGCCCAGACCGGTCTCATGGTATATCGTAACTTCTTCAACCAGCAAAAATCCGTGCGCAAACTCCAATGGTCGTCGGAGGTGATCTTCAACGTCCTCCAGCAGCACGAGCCCAACCACGTGCTCCTGCGCGAAGCGCGCCGGGACACCCTGCACACCTACATCGACACCGAAGGCGCCCAGGCATTTCTCGCCGCGCAAGCGGACCGGCCGGTGCGCCTGCGCCAGTTACCCAGGGTATTGCCCCTCTCCTTCGCGATGTACGCCACCAAGATCAAGGAAGCGCTCCTCGTCGAGGATCCTTACGAAACCATGGAGCGCCTCTACCACCAGTGGTGGAACGAAATCGAAAATGGACCGAAGCCGGCTTGAACTCGAACCCGGGCTGTGGCTCGACTCGGGCCGCGCGGTCTGGCTCGCCGAACCGCGGGTGCTCATCGTTGCCGATCTGCATCTCGGCTATGCGTGGGCCCATCGCGCCGACGGGCAACTCCTGCCGCTGAGCGCCACCGAAGACACGACCGAGCGGTTGCTCGGCCTGCTCAATCGCTATCCCGCGCGCGAGTTGGTCCTGCTCGGGGATATTCTGCACCGCGCCGTGGAGGCGCCCGCGCTCTACACGGAGTTGCGATGGCTGACCCTCAATGTCGGTGAACGTACCCGCCTGCGCCTGATCGGCGGCAATCACGACCGGCATCTGGCCTCGACCCTGGCCGCCGCCGGCCTGGCCATGGAGATCAACGAATCGCTGACCATCGGCCCCCATCTTTTGTTGCACGGGGACGGACGCGACGAAGAGAGCGCCGCCGATCATTTGCGCATCTGCGCTCAGCGTGGTGGCCGGGTGATTCTCGGTCACGAGCATCCCGCGATCACGCTGTCCGACGGCGTCGCTTCGAGCGCCAAGTGCCCGTGCTTCCTCGCCGGACCGGGGATCCTGGTGTTGCCCGCATTTTCCGCGTGGGCGGCGGGCAGCCCCGTTCGCGACGGCAATTTCCTTTCGCACTACGCGCGATTGAGCCGCTTCGACCGCGCGGTCACCGTGCTGGCCGGCAAATTGCTTTCCGTCCCCGTCTCTTGCGCGGGCGAACGAAATCGGGTGTGATCGGGCGTTCATGCCGCCACCGATTCGCTTCTATCTCCAGGAGAAGATTCCCGCGGATGTCACGACCCCGTGGGAGGCCTATCAACTGGCGGCGCGCGGCGTCGTGCGCGCCGGTTTCATCGCCTGGACGGTCCAGACGTTTCTTCACCTCCGCGCTGCAGGCTTTCCGTGCGAGTTGACGAATACCATTCCGACCGACGGCATTCTCCTCGCCCACCGCAAATCGCTGCCCCGGGATTTTATCCCGCCAAAGGGGGTCCTGTTTGTCTGCATGCTCGCCGATTGCACGCTGCATCCCTACGCCCACTGGCACATCGTTCAAAATCGCCAGGCGCTCAATCGCTGGTACCCGTCCACTTATTTGCCGCTCTGGCGGCAGCCCGGGCTCATCCCGCGCGACCCGGCGCGCGGGGACACGTGGGCCCATGCAGCCTATTTCGGAGAGGGGGCCTACATTGCCAAAGAAATGCAGGGCCCAGCCTGGGAGGAAATGCTTCGCTCCGCGCAGTTGAAATGGAATTTCGTCGGCCCGGAGAAATGGCACGACTTTCGTGACACCGACGTGGTGGTGGCGGTGCGCGGCTTTGATCACCATCGCCGAACGAACAAACCGCCTTCCAAACTTTTCAACGCGTGGCATGCCGGCGTGCCGGCTGTCCTGGGCTGCGAATCAGGATACCAGGAGGAGCGCAAGAGCGCGCTCGATTATCTCGAAGTCCGCTCGTTTCCCGAAATCGGCGACGCGCTTCGCCGCCTGCAGGCCGATCCCGCGTTGCGCCGCGCGATGGTGGCGAATGGCCGGGAACGGGCCCGGGAGAGCGACCCCGCGGCCATGACGGCGCGCTGGCGGGACTTCCTGGAAACCACCGCAAGGCCAGCGTATGAAGCGCTGCAACGAGCCGGCAACTGGAGCCACACACTTTTCCGCGGAAACGGTATTCTGAAAGCGGCCGCACAAGACTTAAAGGAACGCTTCTGGCGATAGGCTGCCACCCCAAGACGAAAACGCGACACCTCATCTCCGCGCTGATAAACTCACGGCAGCCGCGTGCCGGGCGGCATCGGCATGCGGTCCCCTCCGAAGGTCACCATGTCGCCATCCGCGAGCCTCACGAGCGAGCCGTCGGCCAGCATGATGCGGCCGCCCTTGTCAAAGGTGGCCCCCTCGACAAATCGCTGGCGACTGGTCAGCAGCGTGCCCTGTCCGTTGCGCACGTAATAGTAGTGCCCATGGGCGTGAGCGATGCCCTCCGGACTCAGCCGCCCCTCGTAATCCGGCTTGGTCCGGCCTCCTTCATAGTCGGTCGTTTCGGCGATGTGATTGGCCTGGGATTCCGCCGCAAAGCGGGATCGTGATGGCTCGCAGGCGGTCGAGAGCAGAGCAGACGCGCCAATGGCGCCCAAATAGCGGAGGGAGCGGAATCGTTTCATACACGTATTTCGACAACCGATCGACAATTGGCCGTCTCCCCCCTCAAGGCTCTTGATATACGCCCGCCGCCCGAAAGCCATCCACACTCACTTCGAAGAGTTCCACACTGATCGGCCAGGCGGTGGCGCGATAGGCTTCAAACACCATCGGCGAGTAATCCTGGTAGTTGCTCGCCAACGCCGGGAAAACGTAGGCCGTAAAGCGATTCGGGACCACGAGCAGCACTTTTTCGCCCAACGTGTCCTTGAACAAGCCGAGAAACTTCGGCGCCAGCACCGCACTCGCGACAATGGGACGAGTGGAGCGCAGCTCAGCATATTGGATCACCTGCTTGCGGTCCCGCTGATAGCGCGGCGCGAGCGAATCGAGATCCGCGGCGGCGGCCAGCGCCGCCCGTTCCTTGATGTCTGCCGGATCGACCTGAAACTTCTCCAGGATCTTTCGCGGAGGGTAAAGATAGTCGGCGCCATTCACCACCACTGGCGCAAACACGGTTCGCTGCGCCCCCGGGATCTCCCAAGTCACTTGCCGGTGCATCGACTTCGGCTCGAGCAATACCCGCCACTTAAATTCTGTCGGCTGATCCCCGGCCGATCCCACCGCCGCCCACAGAAGACAAACAAACAGCACCAGCATGAAGCCACTGCCACCAGCCGAGGGTGATCTCGAAATCCCATCTCTGCGCTTCCTCCGTCCCAGCCACCATACTTTCGCCTTTGCGCTCCCGGCACGCCCCGTATCTTCCGCGCGATGATCACCTTTCTCGAAGGCACGCTCGCCGAGGCGTTGCCCACGCATGTCGTCGTGAACGTTCAGGGTATCGGGTATCATGTCGGCATTCCGCTTTCGAGCTACGACAAACTCCCTGCCGTCGGCGCGCCAATCAAGATATTAACGCATCTCCAGGTGCGCGAAGACGCCCACGTCCTCTTCGGCTTCATGAGCCACGCCGAGCGCGACCTCTTCCGCCTTCTCGTCACGCATGTCAGCGGCATCGGTCCCAAGACCGCACTCGACGTGCTGAGCGGGATCACCGTGACTAATTTCAAGGCCGCCGTCGTGAACGGGGACGCCGGGTTGCTCGCCAAAACGAAGGGCATCGGCAAGAAAACCGCCGAGCGCATCATCGTCGAACTCAAGGACAAAGTCGGCATCGCCGCCGCTTGGGAAGCGGCCAGCGCCAGCCACGCGCCGACGCCCGAGGAAGCGCGGGTCACCGACGCCGTCCTCGCCCTCATCGCGCTCGGTTACAAGCAGGTCGATGCCCACAAGGCCGTGAAACAGGCGCAGGAAAAGGCCGGCGCGGCACAGGCCACCGAAGATCTCGTCCGCGCCGCGCTGAAGATTCTCATTTGATGTTCGCCCGCGATGCCGGATGTAAAGCAGCGTCTGGGCTGACCACGCGACGACGCGAGCTGGCCTGAAGTTCCTTCGCTTCGCCCACACCATGCACACCGCGCTCGACCGTATCACCTCGATTCGAAACGCCTTCCCGCCCGAGGGCCTCTTCGCCGACAAGGATTGGCTCCTCTCGCCCGAGCCCTTCATCATCGCCGCGAAGCTCGCCGAGCAACTGGACAAGCTCGGCCATCGGCTGAACCTCTTCAACCGCGCCTGCAACGAGCTTTACCAGCGCAGCATCACCGGCAAACAACCCGCGTGGATCGCCGACTATCTCGATCGGGGAAAGCCTCCGGAACTCATCGAGTTTTCGCGTCGCAAACAATTCCGCCCCGATCTCCCCCTCGTCATCCGCCCCGATCTCGTCCTCACCGAGGACGGCTTCACGATCGCCGAACTCGACACCGTCCCCGGCGGCATCGGCCTCACCCAATGGCTCAACGAGACCTACGCCGCATTCGCCACCCACGATGTTCTCGGGGGCGCCACCGGCATGCGCGACGGATTTCAGGCCATCCTCGGCGGAACGGGCGACATTCTCGTTTCCAAAGAGGCGGCTACCTACCGCCCGGAAATGCAGTATCTCGGCCGTGCGACAGGCGGCGCCTTGCGGGTGCATGAAGCGGAAACCTTTGTCTCGCAATCCACCGGCGGCGGACGGCAATCCCTTTACCGCTTTTTCGAACACTTCGATCTGCCGAATATCCCGAGCGCGCCAGCCATCATGCGGGCCGTTGCCGAAGGCGCCGCGCGGATCACGCCGCCCTTTAAACCCTACCTCGAGGAAAAACTCTGGTTTGCGCTCTTCTGGTTGCGCCCCCTCCGGGAGTTCTGGCGCCGCGAGTTGAGCGAGCGCCACTTTCTCGAACTGCAAAAGGTCATTCCCTACACGTGGATTCTCGACCCCCAACCGCTGCCCCAGCACGCGGTCATACCGTTCCTGGAAATCCAATCTTTCGAAGAACTCAAGACCTTCTCGCAGAAGCAGCGTGAGCTGATCCTGAAAATCAGCGGCTTCCACGAAACCGCCTGGGGCAGCCGCAGTGTCGTCCTCGGTTCCGATGCCTCCCAGACCGAATGGCAGGCCGCCATCAACGATGCCCTTTCCGAATTTCCCTCCCATCCGCACATCCTCCAGCGCTTCCACAAAGGCCGCCTCGTCGATCAACCTTTCCTCAACAACAGAACCGGCCAGATCGAAGTCCTGCACGGCCGCGTGCGCCTGTGCCCCTACTACTTCGTCATCGAAGGCAAAGCCGAGTTGCGCGGCGCCCTGGCCACCGTCTGCCCCGCCGACAAGAAACTCCTCCACGGCATGAAAGACGCCATCATGGTCCCGACCGCGAGAGCGATCGAGTGATCGAGCCCTACTGCCCGGGCAACGAAATCCCCCGGATCTTCTTGAACAGCGACACCGCGTAACTATCCGTCATCCCCGACACAAAATCGATCATCCGCAGCAGCCGCTGATACGGGCTCGTGTCCGGTTCGCGCCCTGGCCCGAGGCTCTGCTCGGGGACAAGGCGCAACAGCTTCCGGCTGCGCGGGCTGGCATGCTTGCCGCGCCGGGCGACATCGCTCACCGCCGCGACAAAATCATCGAGCAATCCACCCAGCACCGCGAAACCCGCCGCCTCGATCTCGACGCCGCGCGGAGTGCTATAAATCGTTTCCACTGATCGGGACTTGATCGCCTCGAGTTCCGGCCCCGCCGGAACGTGATCGATGAGCGGCTGATCAAAATCCCCCGCCATGATCTCGTCTTCCTTCGCGAGGAATAGTTCCGCGGTCTGCTGCACTGCCACCCCGATCGCCAATGCACGGAGGAACTCAATCCGTTCCTTCTTTTCGCGCATCTTCTCGGCCCGGGCTCCCACGTCCTCCTTGCCAATGACCCGGACAAACCGATCCCGGACCTCTTCATATTCCAGGTATCCAAGCCGAAAACCGTCCTCGAAATCGACGAGCCGATAGCAGAGGTCGTCGGCCGCTTCGACCAGGAAGGCCAGCGGATGCCGCGCCCACCACGAATGGAGCGGCGTGCGGCGAATCAGGCCGCAGCGGTTTGCCACTTCCGTAAAAAGTTCCCGTTCACTTTGGAAAAATCCGAACTTCTTCGTGCTCGCGCCCTCGTGAATTTGAGCTTTCTCCGGCACCAGAGCCTCGATCGGATATTTGGTGAAAGCTCCGAGCGTCGCGCAGGTCAGGCGCAGACCCGGGTTGTCCGGCATCTGCAAACGCGTCACCAACCGGAAGCCCTGCGCGTTGCCCTCGAATCGGGCCAGGTCCTCCTGCTCGTTCTTTTTCAACATCGTGCGGGCATCCTGCGCGACCTTCGAGTTTTCAAACCACACGCGGATCGCATCCTCTCCCGAGTGCCCAAGCGGCGGGTTGCCCAGATCATGCGCGAGTGACGCGGCGGAAACGATCGCCCCGAAATCCGAAGCGTGAAATCCCGGCAGTTCGCCGCGTTCCACGATCGCTGCCCCCACGATCGTCCCGAGCGAGCGGCCCACACTGGCGACTTCCAGCGAGTGCGTCAGCCGCGTCCGCACATAGTCATTGTCGGCCAGCGGGAAGACCTGCGTCTTGTCTTGCAGACGGCGAAAGGCCGACGAGAAAATGATGCGATCCGAGTCGCGCTGGAACGGTGAGCGCTGCGGTTCGGCGCCCGCGGTGCTGGCGCTGCCGAGACGCTCGGTGCAAAGAAGTTTCGGCCATTGCATGTTCATGATTGTTTGGTCGCGGCGCGTTGTAGAAAGAATTGGAAGGCGAGTTCAACCACGAGCATGGCCACGGCGGCGAGAACGAACCAGTGAAAGATGGGTCTTCCGAGAATGAGATCTTCGAAATCCTGTCGTCCGGCGACAAAAAAACCCTTCTGCCCCTTCTCGTCCAATCGCTCCGGCAACAGCGCGCGGTCGATCGGCCGCAGATCACTCTCGTCCGGCGGAGGGTTCACGGCATAGGCGTGGAGTAGCTTGCCTCCCCGCATTTGGTAAAATCCCAATTCATCCGGCACGAAGGTGAGCCCGATCCGCTCGCCCATCGGCTCCGCTTTCACTTCCAGCATTTCGCCGGACGGCTTCCTCAAGGGCGCCTTTTCAAACTCGCTCTTCCAAACCTCATCAGCGATCGGCTCACCCACCAGCGACGACGATGGCAACGGCTCATCGCTCGTGATGTTCTTGACGATCTCCTGCATCCACGCGGGGAAGATGCGTTGCCGCGCGAGATTGCTGGAAAATTCGCTGACCGAGAAGTTCAGGAAGATCATCGTGCCGAGACCGTGGTTAAGGCTGGCCATCGCCGGTGTTTCATCGGCATAGGTCAGCAGCACATTCCCCGCGCCGGTCGAACCCGCGTCGTAAAGATCGTAGAACTCCAGCAGCGCGAGGTTTTGCCGGTTCGCTCCACGGAAGAGGCGCAGGTAGCGCGACTTGAAATCGCCCTTGATGATCTGCTGGGCGCCGGTCCCCACGTTCTTCGCCACCCGCCGGTTGCCCAGCTTGAGCGGCAGCGGAGCGGACATGGCCTTTTCGAGCACCGCCAGGTTCGCGGCGTCATTGTCCCCATCGAGGAAATAGACCACGCCGCCGCCGTGAAAAATGAAGTCGGCGACGAGTTTCGCCGCCGCGTCGTTCAATCGGCCCGCCCGGGTGAAGAATATCTTCCTCACCTCCGCGAGCTTCGCACTGGTCACCCCCGCGGCGGGCACGTGCTCAGGCAGCAGCGAACCCGCGAGATTGTCGTAGGGATTCAGCGCGGTCTTGAGGAACAGCACGGCATCTTTTTTCGGGTCCGGTACGTCCGAGACGATGAGGATGCCTTCCTTCTCCATCACGGGAATCGTCAGGAAGTAATGATCGTCGAGCGCGAGATCGTCCGGCGCGAGACTGATCTCACACAGGTGCAGCCCTGGACCGCCCAGCGGCACGGGCAACGTCACCTTCGCCGTGGACCACGGCGCGACTGAGACCTCCTTGTCGAACGTCGTCCGCGCATCGAGCACCACCTTGATCGACTCTTGCATCGCCGTGTCGCGAAAATTTCCCACCTCGATCTCGAGCGTCACCGTATCCCCCGCCAGCACTTGCGATTGGTTGATCGACGCCCCCAGGATCGCCCGATTGTCCGGCTTGGGAGGCGCCACATCGACGAAGAACAGACGCGCCTGCGGCGGCAATGCGGTGAAATCCACGTTCGCCCAGTTGCGCCGTTGAAAGTCCGACAAATAATAGATCTCCGGGCGGCTCGGATCCTTGGCGAGCAGCCGCGCGGCCAGCTTGTTGGCCTGCGTAAAATCCGCGCGACCAAAGCCCGGAGTCAGTTCCGCGACGAAACGACGGGCCTCGTTTTGATTGCGGGATAATTCGAAAAAGCAGGACTTTGCCGCCTGGCCCGCAGTGATGACGTTGACCGTATCCTCCGCGCCGAGCGTGGCGAGAATCTTGTCCGCTTCCGCCTCCGCCCGCTGCCGGCTGCTCACACCGCCCCCCTTGTGCTCCATGCTCAGCGAGTGATCGAGAACGATCAGCACCGCCCTCCCCGCCGCCTGGTCGGTCGTCGATCCGAAGCGCGGTAGCAGCGGCCGGAGAAACGCCAGCAGGAGCAGAACGAGAAAAAGCGTCCGCAGCAGAAGCAGCAGAAGATGCCGCCAACGAAAGATCCGCGAACGCTGCGCGATGGTTTCGCGGATGTGCTTGATCGAAGAAAACTCAAACAGCCGCGGGAACTGCAGATTCAGCAGATGGATGAGCAACGGCAACCCCACGAGGAGGGCGAGACCGGGAAGCAGAGCTGCGTTCAGAAAGCTCATTGGCTATCGCACGCTCTCGTTCGTCCCCCTAAATCCCAAATACGCCTCAATCGCATCCAGATACGGCCGCCGCGTGTCGATCAGGCGGTGCTGGATCTGCCGCATGTCCGCCTCCCGCCCAAGATCGTTGACGATCTTCTCCATATGCGCCCGGTAAGCGGCACGGATCTCCTCCGGATCCACCTGCACCGTTTCCGCCGTTTCGAGATCGACAAACTTTGCCGCGTTAGACCCCGGCAGATTCAACTCGTCCGGATCAACAATCTGCAGCAGCAGTATTTCAAACTTCCGATGAACAAACTGCGCGAGCGCATCGAACAACGCCGCCGTATCGTCCAGGAAATCGGAAAGAATGACGATCCGCCCCCGCTTCTTGAAGAGCGGCACGCATTCCTGCACCGCCTTCGCCATGCCGGTGCTTTGCGAAGGACGCACCCGCTCGAGTTCCGTCACAATGCGATGCAAATGCCGCCGCGTCCCCCCGGGCGCGAGGAATTGCGTGACTTTGTGGGCAAAGAGCACCAGCGCGGCTTTGTCACTCTGCGCCATCATCAGGTAGGCGAGCGCGGCCGCGATCTTCGCGGCGAGGATATATTTCGACGCCCGCTTTTCGCCCGCATAACGCATCGACCCGCTGATATCCACCAGCAGGTAGGCCGTCATGTCCGTCTCCTCCTCGAACTGTCGCAGATACAGCCGCCTCGTCCGCCCATACACCCGCCAGTCGAGGCGCGCGAGGTCGTCTCCGGGCGAGTATTCCTTGTAATCGGCAAACTCCGCCGCCGATCCGCGGTAGGGCGACTTGTGCTTGCCCGCGTAATAGCCTTCCACGGTGGCCTGCGCAAAAACCAGCAGATTCTCGAACCGCTCGAGTTCCTGGATATTGAGCAGCAGCGGAGGGGGTTGAGCGGCCTTCCGCGACTGGAGCAGGCTCGCCGCGGCGATGCTCACGCCGGACTTTCGAGGCAAAGGAGGCGGCGGCATCAGGATGCGAATCTATCTCCCCCACGCGGTCAGCAGCCCGGTTGCGGCACAGTCGTTCATCGTCCTCAGTAGTTTTTCTCCTGCACTTGCGCGACCAACTCGTTGACGATGTCCCGCGATTTCTTGCCGGCGCCGGTCGCACGGTAGTTTGTAATGACGCGATGTTGCAGCACCGGCAGCGCCACGTCGCGGATGTCCGAAGTTTCCGCTGCGACCTTGCCCGCGAGCAGCGCCAGCGCCTTCGCCCCGAGCACGAGATACTGCGAGGCCCGCGGCCCCGCTCCCCATTCCACAAAATTGCGCGTCACCTCTGGCGCCTGGGGATTCGCCGGCCGGGTCGAGGCGGCGAGTCGCACCGCGTAGTCAATGACATGATCGCTCACGGGTGCGGCGAGGACGAGCTGCTGAACCGCCAGGATGTGCTCGAGCGTGACCACGGCCGAGAGCTGCTGCGCGACGCGCAGCGTCGTCCGGCGGACCACTTCCACCTCCTCCTCATGGGCGGGGTAATCCAGATGGAGCGAAAACATGAACCGGTCGAGCTGAGCCTCGGGCAGCGGATAGGTCCCCTCCTGCTCGATCGGATTCTGCGTCGCCACCACGAGAAACGGATCCGGCAGCGCGCGCGACTCACCCGCCACCGTCACCTTGTGCTCCTGCATCGCTTCCAACAGCGCCGACTGGGTCTTGGGCGGCGTGCGGTTCACTTCATCGGCCAGCAGCAAATTGGCAAAGATCGGCCCGGCAAAATATTCAAACTGCAGCTTGCGGTCATGCTCCTGGAGGAGTTCCGAGCCGATGATATCGCTGGGCATCAGGTCGGGTGTGAATTGGATGCGCTTAAAACTGAGCGTCAGCGTTTCCGCGAGACTGCGCACCAGCAGCGTCTTGGCCAATCCGGGCACGCCGACCAGCAGGCAGTGGCCGCGCGCGAAGAGACTCACCAGCAGCAACCGGATGATCGCCTCCTGCCCCACCATCACTTTGCCAAGCTCGGCGGTGATCCGAGTGTAAACGTCCTTCACAGCCAGCGGGGATATTTCGGTCATAGGGAAGCTCCTGCGCGCGGACGCTAGCCGACCACCCCGGCATTGCCAATGGTCTTCATGGATTCCACGTTCAATCGCCTTTGGGCCGAACCGCGCGGAGAAAATCCAGCAACCCTCTCCATTCCATCAATAGAACCGCATCCGAAGGCGGCGGAAGGTGCGACCACAGGTCGATCATCTGCTGGCGCTCGTCTTCAGTGACGGGGCCGCGGCCCGCAAAGACCAGCCGCGTGAGCCCGATCGACGCCCGCAATTGCGCGGTCTCCATGTGCTCCAGCCGCAGCGTCGTGATCTGCTCGCAAACATGGGGCAACAGACCGCCCGTCTGTTCACGCGGACACGATTCGATCAGCGCCCGCAGCAGTTCGAGCGACGCCCACGTTCCCTTCTCCTCCAGCGCCCGATCCTTCCATTGCCCGAAGGGCTGTCTCTGAATCGCTATTCTCGCCGCCTCGCGCAACGCTCCATCCGGCGAATCAAGATAAGGCCATGCGAAGTCGACCGCCTGCGCATTCGGTCCCGCTTGAAATTCCCGCAATTTGCGCAGGAAGCCATGCACATCTTCCCCGACCGCCACGGAGGCAGCGAGCCAACAAAAAACAAAGATGCGTAGCAGAATCATGACACCGCCATCATACACCACCGCAAAATTCTGTTCATTCCCGCATTCCTATCTAAATCTCGGCCGGCGAATCGAGCCCCCGAATCACCCAGTCTCCAGGAAAAGCATCCCGTTCCATGACCAAATCCGAAATCATCAATCGCCTGCTCGATCCGGGCATCATCGCCATCATCCGCGCCGATTCCGCGGACCACCTCATCGAAGCCGCGGACGCGCTGCTCACGGGAGGAGTCACGACCATGGAGGTGACGATGACCACGCCCAAGGCGCTGCAAGTGATCGCCGACATCGCCGCGCGGTTTGGCCATCGGGTCCTGCTGGGCGTGGGCAGTATTATCCAGCCGGCCATGGTGGATGAAGCGGTCGCCGCGGGTGCGCAATTCATCGTCACCCCCACGACCAAGCCAGAGATCATCGCCGCCGCCAACCGCCTCGGAAAACCGATCGCCAGCGGCGCGTTCACCCCGACCGAATGCCTCCTCGCGCACGAAAGCGGCGCGGATTTCGTCAAGCTCTTCCCCGCCGAGTTCCACGGACCGGCCTACGTTAAGACCTTGCTCGCACCCTTGCCGCAACTGCGCATCATCCCGACAGGTGGCGTCACCCCGGAAACCGTCGCCCCCTTTCTCGCCGCCGGCTGTGTCGCCGTCGGCGTAGGTTCCGCCCTGATCTCAAAGGAAATCCTCCGCGACCGCAACTGGCCCCTCCTGACCCAGCGCGCCCAGCAATTCCTCACCGCCTGGCACACGGCTCGGAAGTGAAATGAAAGCGACGTGCCTTCCACGCTCGTCATTCTGAGACCCCAAAGTCGCCGCGCGGGATTGGTTGTTCGAGGATGAGGTGTCGCACGGAGCAGCGCCCAGGTCGTATCGCGAACGCCCTCTCCACCCTCCACCGCCGCAGAGTTTCGTCGCTTCCCCTCGCCACACCGTGTACCCGTAGCCCCGTGAAACCCATTCCCCTGCGCGAACGAGTCCTCCAACTTCTCCGCGCTCCCGACTATCGCGCCCTCGACAAGGTCGAGCTTTCCAAGGCGCTCCGCTGGCCGAGCGACAAGCGCGCCGAGTTGCGCGAGGTTCTGCGCGAACTGGAGACCGCCGGCGAAATCGCCTGCATTCGAAAAGACCGTTACGTGCTCCCGCAGACAGCCGATCTCGTCACCGGCAAACTCCAGGTCCACACCGGCGGAAACGCGCACTTGCTCAGCGAGACCGCCGGCATCAAGGACGTGTTTATTTCCGCCCCAAATATCGGCACCGCGATGAATGGCGACAAGGTGGTGGCCCGCATCATGCACGAAGGCCGCCAACAGCGCGGCACGGCACAGGAGGCGCGGGTCATCAAGATCCTCGAGCGCGCGAATTCGACCATCGTGGGCACCCTCCAATCGTCGAAAAACTTCTTCTACGTCATCCCCGACGACTCCCGGCTCCAGCACAATATCTACGTCAAGCCGCCGGCTCCATCCGGTCCGCGCATGGGCGACAAGGTCGTCGTCAAATTTGAGCAGTGGGAATCGCGCCACGTCAATCCCGAGGGCGAGATCGTCGAGACCCTCGGGCCGGCCAGTGCGCCCGGCGTGGACATGCTCTCCATCATCCGGAAGCATAATCTGCCCACCCAATTTCCGGAAACCGTGGAGCGCGAAGCCGAGCGCATCCCCGAACAGATCGACCCGTCCGAGATCACCCGGCGCATCGATCTGCGGGAAAAATTCGTCGTCACGATCGATCCCGATGATGCCAAGGACTTCGACGACGCGATCGATGTCGAGCGCACGAAAAACGGTTGGAATCTCGGCGTCCACATCGCCGACGTTTCGCACTATGTGCGCCCCGGTAACGCCCTCGACCGCGAGGCGAAGAAGCGCGGCAATTCCACCTATCTCGCCGATCGCGTGATCCCGATGCTCCCGGAACGGTTGAGCAACGGCATCTGCTCGCTGAAGCCCGGCGTCGAACGGCTCACCATGTCGGCCTTTATCGAGTTCGACCGCCAGGGCCGCGTGCGCGCCGCCACCTTCGGGCGCAGCGTCATTCGCAGCGCCGCGCGCCTCACTTACCGGCAGGCCTTCGCCATCCTGGAGAATAAACCCGTGCCCCCGACGCCGAACTACGAGCGCGGCGGCAAAGTATTGCTCAGCGCTTCCCCGACGCCGCTCGACGTCACGCCGCAATTGCGCGAGCGCGTCGAAGTCGCGTGGGAACTCGCCTCGCTCCTCCGCAAGAATCGTTTCGCCGCCGGCTCGCTCGATCTCGACTTTCCCGAGGTCAAAGTGTGGCTCGATGATGAGGGGAAAGCCCTTCGACTGGAAAAAGTGGAGAACGACATCTCCCACCAACTCGTCGAGGAATGCATGCTCGCCGCCAATGAAGTCGTGGCCAAAGAACTCAAGGATCGGAACACGCCCTCCGTCTATCGCATCCATGAAGATCCCGATCCCGACCGCCTCGCCGACTTCCGCGAAATGGCCGCAGCCCACGGCTTCCGTGCCGGTGATCTCACCCAGCGGCGCGAACTGCAAAAGCTCCTCGCCTCCACGCTGGGCTCGCCCGAGGAATACGCCATCAAGCTCGCGCTCCTGAAGAGCCTGATGCGGGCCCGTTACGCCACCACGCCTCTCGGCCACTACGGCCTGGCCAAGGTCAACTACACCCATTTCACCAGCCCCATCCGGCGCTACGCCGACCTCCTCGTTCACCGTTCCCTCGCCCGGGAAAAGATCGGCTCCATGGGCGAACTGGGCGAAATCACCGAACACATCTCGACCACCGAGCGGACTTCCTCCGACGCCGAGCGCGACTCCACGATGCTCAAGAAGATGGAATTCTTCCTCCGGCAGCTCGAGGCGAAACGCCCCGACGAATTCCGCGCGATCGTCGTCGATGTGCGCAGCTACGGGCTCGTGGTCGAATTGCCGGACTGTCTCGTCACCGGCCTCATCCACGTCAGCGCGCTGCCCGATGATTTTTACACTTTCGATTCCATCCGCCTGGCCTTCGTCGGCCGCCGCAGCGGACGCCGCTACGCCCTCGGCTCGGAGGTGAAAGTCATCATCTCCCGCGTCGACGCCTACAAGCGCCAGCTCGACTTCGCTCCCGTGGGCGAAGTGCGCCCCGGCACCGCCCGCCAACCTGAAGGCCGCCCGCCCGTCCCCCGCCCACAGGAACGCGCCAAGCCCCAAGGCAACCGGCGTCCCAAAGGCGGCGGAAAGCCCAAGCAACGCAGCGACCGCCGCCGGCATCGATAACTCTGAGACCCCGAACGGCACAACTGCTTCCATATCGTCCCCCCCTATGAACCGCTCCGCGCTTTTCCTCTCCCTCCTCGCGGCCTCCGCCTTCGCCGCCCCGGTCGAACCCCAACCCTTCCTCGCTGCGCTGCCTCAACTCATGGACGCCGCCCGCCTCGCCGGCTCGCCATTCTCGGAGGGAGAAACAGCCACGCTAAAATCCTGCGTCGCCGCGCAAGATGCGGCCGCGGTGACCCGCGCCCAGTCCGTCCTCGACGCCCACGCCCTCTTCCTCGTCACGATCAATCCCGAGCAGCGCGTCAAAGTCGCGCAAGCCGCCGCTGCCCCGGTCCTCGCTGAAGGCGGCTGGCAGCAATTCCTCATCAAGGTCCTCAACGAGGCCGGCACCACCGCGCCGTTGCGCATCACCAGCGCCGAAGCGAACCGGGTTTTCGGTGGTCCTTATCGGTCGGGTGGCGATTCGGAGCCGGGCGCGCAGACACCCTTGAGCGCGCGCTGGCTCGATCTGCTGCCATGGATCGCGCCGCCCATGCGCGCGGAACTCTCGGGCCTCGGCGTCGAGTACCGCCTGGTCGGCCTTTACAGCCGCGATTTCGGAAAGCGCGAGGCGCGATTCCATTTCGATGCCGGACAAGGCACTCAGGATCTCGGCTTCCGCGGTGAGGTCAGCGTGCTCTTCGATTGCCGCCCGGCGCGCGAGATCACGCTGCACATCACCGACGAAAACGGCGCGCCCTGCCTTGCGGCGTTGGAGATCACCGACAGCGCGGACCGCCTCTACCCGTCGCGGATCAAACGCATCGCGCCCGACTTTGCCTTTCAACCGCAAATCTATCGCACCGATGGCGAGAAGCTGCGGCTGCCCGACGGGGAATATCGGATCGTTTTCCAGCGCGGCCCCGAGTCGCTGCCCGAGGAGCGCCGCGTGAAGATCGACGCCGGCACGCAGGAACTGCGCTTCCAGGTCCGCCGCTGGATCGATCCCGCCAAGCTCGGCTGGTGGAGCGGCGATCATCACATCCACGCCGCCGGCTGCGCGCATTACACCTCGCCATCCGAGGGCGTCCACGCGGCGGACATGATCCGCCATTGCCAGGGTGAAGATCTCAAGATCGGCGCGAATCTCACATGGGGCCCGTGCTTCGATTACCAGAAACAGTTCTTCACCGGCAAAGAGGACGCCGTTTCCCGTCCGCCGTATCTCCTCCGCTACGACATCGAGGTTTCCGGCTTCGGTTCGCACAAGAGCGGTCACCTCTGCCTGCTGCGGCTGCGCGACCAGATGTACCCCGGCGGCGACTCGTCAGCCCACTGGCCCACGCTCGGCCTCAACACCCTGCGCTGGGCGCAAAAACAAGGCGCCGTCTGTGGCCCCGCGCATTCCGGCTGGGGCCTCGGCGTCGCCACAGACGACCTGCCCAACTACGTCATCCCGCCCTTCGATGGCATCGGCGCGAATGAATACATCGTCGACGTCACGCACGAAGTGGAAGGCCCCGGCGGCAAGCCCGTCCCCGCCGTCGATTTCATGTCCACGGCCGATACGCCGCCCGTCTGGGAACTCAACATCTGGTATCACACCCTCAACGCCGGCTTCCGCACCCGCATCAGCGGCGAGACCGATTTCCCGTGCATCTACGGGGAGCGTGTCGGGCTCGGGCGCAGCTACGTGAAAGTCGATGGTCCGCTCAACTACGACGCCTGGTGCGAAGGCATCTCGCAAGGCCGCTGCTACGTGAGCGATGGGCGCAGCCACCTCATCGACTTCACCGCCAACGGCGCACCCGTCGGCGAAAAGGGTAGCGAAATACGCCTGACGAAACCCGGCTCCGTGAAACTCACTGCCAACATCGGCGCATTCCTGCCCACCGACATTCCCGCGGAATTCGAGTCCTGGCAGACCCGGCAGAAAGCGCCCGCCAACGCCGCTCAGCTTCAGGGCGACCAGCGCTTCGACGCCAGGTATCGCCGGCCCTACTGGAACATCGAACGCGCCCGCCTCGGCAACACTCGCACCGTGCCGGTTGAGATCATCGTCAACGGCGTATCCGTGGCGCGGCGAGTCATCACCGCCGATGGCCAGCTCCAGCAACTGTCGTTCGACGTACCTATCGAGCGCAGCAGTTGGGTCGCCCTCCGCATTCTGCCCTCATCCCACACCAATCCCGTCTTCGTCCTCGTGGACGACAAACCCATCCGCGCCTCCAAGCGCAGCCTCACCTGGTGCCTCGATTGCGTGGAAAAGTGCTGGTCGCAAAAAGAGCGGACCTACGCGGCCGCCGAGTTGGACGACGCCCGCGCCGCTTACGATCACGCCCGCCAAGTCTACCGCACTCGACTGGCGGAAACCATCGCCGACTAACCACCATGCGCTGGCACATCATCGCGATCGGGAAACCCAAGCTCGAATTCGCCCGACTCGGCATCGCGGAGTACGCCGCGCGCCTGAAGCCATTCGTCCCAGTCACGATGCACTACCTCAAGGCCGCTTCACCCGAGGCCGAGAGCCTCGCCCTGCTCGACCGGAGCAGAGGCATGTTGCGCGTGGTCCTCGACGAACGCGGCGCGCACATCCCGAGCCGTGAACTCGCCCACAAGATTACCGCCTGGGAAATGCAAGGCCCGCGCGACTATGCCCTTCTCGTGGGTGGCGCCGAAGGCCACTCTGAAGCCTTGCGCCAGGCCGCCGGGTGGATGTGGTCGCTCAGCAGCCTCACGCTCCAGCATGAACTTGCGCTCGTCGTCGCGCTCGAGCAGCTCTACCGCGCCTACACGATCAAGGCTGGCCTGCCCTATCACCGCGACTGACCAAGGGCCGCCTGAATCGAGCGGCTCAGCGTCCCGATCACCGCCGGCTTGGCGATGAATTCGCGGATGCCCAGGCGCCGGGCCACCTCTTCGTCCTGCGGCCGCAAGTACCCGCTCGTGAGCAGGATCGGCATCTCCGGCCGCACACGCAGGATTTCCCGGGCAAAATCAAGACCTGTCATTCCGGGCATCGCGAGGTCCGTCACGACGAGATCGAACGCGGACGGCTGCGCCAGGAAGGCCTTCAAGCCCCCGTCCGGATGCGTGAACCCGCTAAAGGCATATCCGCATTTCTCGAGCCCGCGGCGCGCGAGAAAAACCAGGGTCTCTTCATCGTCGACAAACAGGATCCGTTCGCCATTGCCACGCGGCGCGCCGGAGGGGGCCGGCTCGGATTCGCTTTCCGCCCCGTCGGCGGCCGGAAAGTAGAGGTGAAAGGTCGTCCCACGGCCGGGACGGCTTTGCACCACGATGGCCCCATCGTGGCTTCGGACAATCCCGTGCACCACCGAGAGACCGAGGCCGGTTCCCTGGCCCGGCGCCTTGGTCGTAAAGAACGGTTCGAAGATGCGATCGACGGTCGCCGTATCCATGCCGCATCCGGAATCGATGACCGTCAATCGGACATAGCGCCCCTCGCGCAGGTCAGCCGAGGTCCGGGCAAAGTCCGCATCGACGACAAACGGCGCCAGTCGCAGTTCCAGGACCCCGCCGCGGTCCCCCATGGCGTGGGCGGCGTTGACCCCGAGATTCATGATCACCTGATGCATCTGCGTGGCATGCGCGGCGACTTCGGGGGTCCGGCTGTCACAGTCGGTCCGGATGGTGATGGTTGTCGGCAGGCTGGCCCGCAGGAGCCGCAGGGCCTCCTCGACCACCGTTTCCAACTTCAAGATCTTGCGATTCGATTCCTGCGGCCGGCTGAAAGCCAGGATTTGCCGCACGAGATCCGCCGCGCGCTCGGACGCCTTTTCGATCTCGGCGAGGCTCGTGAGCGCGGGGTGCCCCGGCGGCAGATCCGCGATTGCGAGCTGGGTATTGCCGCCGATCGCCGTGAGGATGTTGTTGAAATCGTGCGCAATGCCACCCGCCAGGGTGCCAAGTGATTCCATTTTCTGCGACTGGCGCAATTGGCCCTCGAGCCGCGCGCGTTCCCGGTCCGCTTCGTGCCGCTGCGTCACGTCCTCGATCATGCCCACGATGAAACGCAACGTGCCGTCGGATTCGTGGACGGCGGACGTGGTGATGCGAACCCAAATCAATCCTCCTCCCTTCCGCAGGTAGCGCTTCTCGTAGCGATAGGAATCACGCTCCCGCGCCACCAGTTGGCGAAAGAACGTCGGGTCGAAGTCTTCCGGATAGGTCAGTTGCTGAATCGTCTTTTCACACAACTCCGCGGCGCTATAACCCAGCAAATATTCCAGCGCGGGATTGCTTTTCAGCACGCGCCCGTCGGCACCCACGAGACAGACCCCCATCGCCGAGCTCATGAAGATGGCGCGAAACTCGTCTTCGCTCCGAAGGACGGCGGCCTCGGCGATTTTCCGTTTGGTGATGTCCGTGACCATTCCCAGCGCGCTGGTCATCTGCCCGTCGGCATCCATCGCCGGGCTGGCCGCGACGATGGTCCACAGATCGGCGCCATCCCGGCGCTTGAAACGGAACTCGTGCTGCTCGGTTATGCCTGTCTTGCGCCGCGCAAAATTGACCTCCGCCTCCGCGCGCCCGGTATCGTCCATGAATTCGAACATGCTCATCCCGAGCATCTCCTCCGGCGTGTACCCGAGCATCTCTCCCATGCGGCGATTGGCAAACGTCGTGCGCCCCTCGGCATCGACGAGCCACACGCCTTCGTAGGCCGTATCCACCATCAGCCGGTAGCGCGCTTCGCTCCGCTGGAGTGCCCGGTCCGCGGCGTCGCGGCATAGGGCCACGGCCGCGAGATGCGATGCGGCGTCCACCCATCCGATCTCCTGCGGCGACGGGCCGCGCGGCTCGCGATAGTACATGGCGAAGGTCCCCAGCACTTCGCGGCTGGGTGAAAAGATCGGGGTCGACCAGCAAGCCTTCAGCCCATGCTCCAAGGCCTTTTCCTTGAAAGCCGCCCAGTAAGGGTGCGTGGCAATATCCTCGACGATCACCCGTTCCCGCAGATAAGCGGCCGTCCCGCACGAGCCCGCCTCCGGCCCGATTTCCACGTCATTGATCGCCTGATTGTAGGCGTCCGGCAAACTGGGCGCCGCCCCGTGGCGGATGCGTCGTTTCTCGTCATCGAGCAAGAGGATGGAGCAAGACATCTCATTGGCCTGCTGCTCGACGAGGTAGACGATGCGTTCGAGAAGCTCCGCCAGCGGAGCGCCACCCGCAATCCGCTCGAGCACGTCGCGCTGCCCGCCACTAAAGGTGTCGATGAGACGGTCCGGGGCAGAAGACTTCGTGAAACTCATGAATGGGATTGAAGCGCCCGCTGTTCCCCCGCCGTCGCACTCGCAGCGTGCAGGGACAACGATTCGATGACAGGACAGACCGGCATTTTCGCACACTCTCTAAGCGACAGGCCAAAAGGTTCCCAGCCGCAAGTTGCGCCGCCCTCTGCCTTGTCATCCTGATCCCGCAGTCGCGCATATGCGTCAACCTAAGCAACATTGCGTCTCGCAACGAGCGCGAGCGCCGTCCGCACTCTTTGTCATCCTGAGCGGAGCGGGGAAGCATGGGCGGAGTCGAAGCAACTCCATCTTCTGCGGGTTCTCGCGCGGAGCCAATACGAAGACCTTTACACATTCACGCCACGCCTAAATTGTCGCCCTCTCCGGCGTGCGCGCATGTGCGTCAAGTTGGGCGCGCCACTCTCTTCGACGGGCATTTCAGCGGCTCCGCACAAGAACCCGCGGATATTGGAGGTCCTTCGACTCCGCCCATGATTTGCTCCCTCAGGATGACAGAGTTGGGGAGGGCGCTCGCGCTTATCGCGACACGGCAGATATCTCTGTGCTGAAACTTGACCGATTTCAACCCGGCCCCACGGGACACATGAACATCCTTCCTCATCGCCTTTTCCCCAATTTTGGAAATCAATCAGCCCACCCCATGAACGTCCGTCTTCTTCCCCTGCTCGCACTCTCCATCTCCGGCGCCCTCGCCCAAGCCGTCCCCGAGGCCTTCGAAGTCGGCCTCGCGCAAAAGGATCAACTCCCGCGGGGCAAGGAAGCCGACGGCATCATCGGTGACTTCATCCTCCGCAACGACAAAATCGAGGCCGTCATCTCCGGCAATCTCCCGCTGCGCCGCGCCAACATGAGCACCTTCTACGGCACCGAAGGAATCACGCCGGGCTGCGTTTACGACCTGACCCTGCGCGGCGCGGGCAACGACCAACTCACTGTCTTCTGTCCCACCCAGCAAATTGGCTCCGTTTCGTGGGTGCGCGTCGTCAAGGACGGCAGCGACGGCGAGGCCGTCGTCGAAACCATGGTCACGGCGGCCAATCACGGCGGCATCTCACGTCACCACGAGTACACTCTGCGCGACGGCTGGCCCGGCCTGCGCATCAAGACCACCGTCGTCAATGAAACCGGGGAGGTGAAGCGACTGGATCTCTCCCCGCGATGGACCAACTTCACCCGCACCGGCCACGCGTTCGGCACGACCTGGGCCGATTCCATCGATCCTTCGGACAAGGCTGGGTACGCTTACGGAAATCTCTCCAGCCCTCCCACCTATGGCACCGGCAAGGATTTCTCCCTGCAACCCCGGGAGAGCGCGACCGTCGTCCGTTTCCTCGCCGTGGGCCATTCGCCGGTCGAGGCCCTCGGGGAAGTCGAGCGCCAGCGGCGGCCCATCGGCTCGGTCAATGGGGTTATCCGCGATCAAGACGGAAAACCGATAGCCACCGCTGAACTGCTGGTCCGCACGGCCGGTGAACGGGATGAAAACCTGGGCGTCATCCATCCCGACGTAGAGGGAGAGTTCGGGATCCCCATGCCCGAAGGCGCCTATCGCATCACAGTCACCGACCAAGGGCGCGCGGACGTCGAACTGCCACTCACCGTCAAGGCTGGCTCCGCCGTCAAACTGGACGCCAAAGTCGGCCCTGCCTCAGCCATCCAATTCAAGATCACCGACGAAACCGGCAAGTCGATCCCCTGCAAAGCGCAGTTCCTCGCGCAACCGGGCACCGAGATCGTCAATCTCGGCCCGCAAAATCGCGCCCACGGCTGCCTCGACCAGTATCACTCCGAGCGAGGCGATTTCCGTGTGGCTCTGCCGCCAGGCAAGTACCGCGTCATCGTCACCCGCGGCATCGAATACTCGCATCTCGCCCACGACATCACACTCGCCCAGGGCCAAACCTTCGACTTCGGCGGAAAGCTCCAGCGCCTCGTTGACACGACCGGTTGGGTCAGCGCCGACTATCACAATCACTCCACGCAAAGCGGAGACAACACCTGCGGCACGCCCGACCGCATCATCAATCTGGTCGCCGAGAACATCGAGTTCGCCCCGACGACCGAGCACAATCGCCTCTTCGACTGGGGCCCGATCATCAAGGACCTCGGCCTTTACTCGGAAATCCAGACCGTGCCCGGCATGGAACTCACCGGCCGCTTCGCGCACCTGAACGCGTTCCCCTTCAAGCCCGAGGAACGGACCCAGGACAACGGCGCTCCCGGGTGGAACGAAGACCCGCGCATCACCGCGATCACCTTGCGCGACTGGCAGGACGCGGACCCCGACCGCTGGGTGCAGATCAATCACCCCGACATGGTCAAGAACTTCATCGACGCCGACGGCGACGGGCGCGTCGATGGCGGCTTCCATGGGCTCGCGACGCTCATCGACGGCATCGAGACCCAGAATGGCGGAGGCAGCGAAATCCTCGGCGGCCGCCCCTTCTTCATCGGCAAAGACAAGGAGGGCAAGGACAGCGTGCAGATGCTGCGCGAATTCATCTGGCTGCAAATGCTGAACCGCGGCCATCGCTACGCCGCCATGGCCGTCAATGACGCACACAGCGTCCACGGCAACGGCGTCGGCGGCTGGCGCATGTACATCCCGAGCAAAAGCGACCACCCCTCCGAGATCGACTGGCGCGAAAACGCCCGCCACGCCAAGGCCGGCCACTCGTATCTCACGACCGGCCCCTTCCTGCAGGTGCGGACCGAAGACGGCGCGGGCCCGGGCGACACCACGCGCGCCGCCGGCGCCGGCGTGAAGCTCAAAGTGCGGGTACAATGCACCGACTGGATCGACATCGATCGCGTGCAGGTTTTGGTGAATGGCCGCGGGCGACCGCAACTGAACTTCACCCGCGCAGCCAATCCGATGATGTTCAAGGATGGCGTGGTAAAGTTCGACGAAACCATCGACGTCCCTTTGAGCGAAGACTCGCATCTGATCGTCGTCGCCACCGGCGAAAAGAGCGACCTCTCCATCGGCTATGGCACCAGTCCCCAGGCAAAAATGCATCCCCTCGCCTACCACAACCCGATCTTCATCGACGTCGACGGCCACGGCTTCACCCCGAACGGAGACACCCTCGGCTTCCCGCTACCCGTGGCAAAGATGACAGTGGAAGAAGCGCGGCGCCAGATCCAGCAGGCCACCCTGACTCCAGCGGCAAAGGCTGAGAAATAGCGCCTGGTCCTCCATCGGAGATATCCCGATCGTGGGCCGCCTGTTCCGCTCGAGCGTGGACCAGCATCTCAAGCGCAACCTGGTCATCTTCGTTTCCGCGCGGCTGCTCAGTACCGGCGGTGAACCGATTCACGGCAGCGATGAGCAGGAGGAACTCGTCGAATTGCTCGGACCACGGCGCCTGCCCGAATATGCCCCGGCTCCGCGGCGTTCTGATTGAGGAGCGTTTAAGCCTATTCTCCACCGACGTCGTCCGCCAGTCACTTCACCTGCACAGCGACAACCGCCGAGAGACCCGCGCGCAGCTTTTCTTCATAACCTCGGATGGAACCCGAATCGAAACGGATGCGCACCGGTACGCGCTGCACCACCTTGGTGAAATTGCCTGTCGCATTATCCGCCGGCAGGAGCGCAAAAGAAGAGCCGCTCGCGGGTGAAAAACTTTCCACCGTCCCGGTGAAATGCGCACCCGGCAAGGCGTCGATGGTGATCTCGACCGGTTGCCCCACCCGCATTTTCGCCAGTTGCGTTTCTTTGAAATTTGCCACGATCCACACATCCGGCTCGATGATGGCAAAGAGGGCCTGCCCCGCTTGCACGCGGTTGCCGATCTCGGCATTGCGCTTGCCCACGCGCCCTGCCACGGGCGCGGCAACCACGTTATAGGACCGTTGCAACTCCGCATCCTCCAGGTACACTTCGCCCGCATGACGCGTCGCCTTCGCTGCCGTCAGCGCCGCCTCGGACGCCGTCGCCGTGGCCCGCGAGGAGTCCGCTCCCGCCTTGGCCATGTCGAAGGCCGCCTTGGACGCGTCGAATTCCTGCTTCGAAGACACTTTCGTCCGCGCCAATTCCTGGACCCGCGTGAAATCCTGTTGCGCCTTTTCAAACTGCGCCTCCGCCTGCGCGACCTTTGCGCGGGTCTCGGCCAGGTCGGATTCCGCCTGGGCAATCTTGGCGTCGGCGAGCGTCAGGAGCGCCTGCGCCTGGAGCACCTTGGTGTCATTGTCGCGCGGATCGAGCCTCACCAGGGGTGCGCCCGCTTCGACGGTGGTGTTTTCCTCGGCGAGGACCTCCGCCACCGTCCCGGCGATACGGGCACTGACTTGATGCAGATGGCCGGTAACATACGCATTGTCCGTCTCCGCGTGGGTCAGCATGCGCTCGATGTAGTGCGCCGTCCAGGCAAGCCCCGCCACGAGCAGGATCGCGAACACCACCGTGCGCAAAGGACGCCGGCGCGCACCCGCACCGGGTGCCGGCGTCTCCGACGAAGCAGGCGTGGAAAGCACCTCTCCTCCGTCTTCCGGCGTCTCAATCATCGGTGAACTGGCTTTGGCGTGCGTACTCATAATGGAAATCAGTGGGCGGAACTGGCCGCTTGCTTGCTCCCGCCTTTGGCCAGCAGGAACAGCAGGGGGAGGGTGGCGATGAAGGCCACTCCGACGAGAAAGAAGAGCCCGGAGAATGCGCGCACGGCAACCTGCCCGGTCACGATCTGGTCGATGCTTGCCAGCGCCTTTTGCTGGGCGGTCGCCGAATCGAAGCCGTGCCCCTGAAAGAAGGTCGTGAGCTGATTGAGACGCTCCACCGCGCTATCGCGGAAGGGCGTAATATTTTCCACCAGCACCGCCCGATTTACCGCTTCGCGCCGCGCAAGCAGCGTCGTCAGGATCGCCACGCCCAAGCTGCCCCCGAGCTGGCGTGTGAGATTATAAAAACCGGACGCGGCCGGCACTTCGTGTCGCGGCAGCGATCCGAGCGTGGCAATGCTCAGGGGAAGGAACATCATCACACTGCCCAGCCCGCGAAAAACCAGCGGCCAGAAAAGATCACCGGCGCCCGTGTCCGGGTTGATCGTCGAGAGATTGAACATGACTCCCGCCGTCACCAGCGCTCCGCAGATGATGATAAACCGCGGATCGAATTTTCCCACGAGCTTCCCAGTAATCATCATCGCCACGCCCGAGGCCAGCGCACTCGGCATCAGGAGTTCCCCGGTCTGCATCGCCGTAAAGTGGAGGTAGTTTTGGGTAAAGATCGGGATGGCAAAGAGGGCGCCATAGAGCCCCGCCCCGAGCACGATCGAGTAGAGGCTGCCCGCCGCCACCGAGCGATACCGCAACACCCGCAGATCCACCGCCGGATGCTCGACGCGAAATTCCCACCACGTGAAAACCGCCAGCGCGATGAAGCTCGTCACCCCCATCGCCGTGATAAATCGCGAATCGAACCAATCGTCCTGCTGGCCTTCTTCCAGCAGGGTTTGCAAGCAGGCCAGCCCCAGGGTGAGCAGGCCGATCCCAAACCAGTCCACGCTCGCGGGGCGGCGGCGCGTCGGACCGTCGTCCGGCAGGAAAGTCAGCGCGAGCATCACCGCAAGGATGCCGAAAGGAATATTGATGAAAAAGATCCAGCGCCAGTTGAGCACGTCGGTCAGATAGCCGCCCAACGTCGGACCGATCGCCGGCCCCACAATCACCCCCAGCCCGAAGACCGCCTGAGCGGTCCCCTGCTCCTCCTTTCTAAACGTTTGGAATAGAATGGATTGCGCCTTACCGAGCATGCTGCCGCCGCCGAGCCCTTGCAGCACCCGCGCGAAAATGAGCATCGGCAGACTCGTCGCCATGCCGCACAGGATCGACGCGAGCGTGAACGCGATCAGCGAAAAGACGAAATACGCTTTGCGCCCGAAAAAGTTGTCCAACCACGGCGTGAGAGGGATGATCACGACATTGGCGATGCCATACGCCGTGATGACCCAGCCGATCTCCGAGAGCGTCGCCCCGAGATTTCCCTGCATCGGCGTCAGCGCCACGTTCACGATACTTACGTCGATGACTTCGAGAATCGCGCCCAGAGAAACGGTGATGGCGATGGCCCACTTGATCCACCCGTCCCGCGCGGCGCGCAGTGCCAGGGGAGAGCTGAACGTGTGATTCGCAACCGCCGCGCTCATCCCTTGCGGCGCGGCTTTGGCGATTCAACGGAAGCGGCGATCCCGCGCATGAAAAGATCCACGCAACTGCTCACGTAGTCGTCCTGCGAATAGTCGAGGTAGTCCTTGAACCCGGTCCGGCGCAACATGCCGGAGAGGAGCATCCCCGTGAACGCATCGATCGCCGGCCCCAGGACGACATCTCGCCGCACCGTCCCCTCCTTTTGCGCCGCGTGCAGATACGCCAGCAACCGCTCGCGCATGGGCCGCGCGGATTCGCAGATGACCTGCCGCGCCTGTTCGGGATGCCGGCGCGCCTCGCCGATAATCGTTCGTATCAGCGCTTCATTGCCAAAGAGCATTTCGCTGTAGCGAACGGCATATCGGCGCAGATCGCGCTCGAGATCGTTCCCATCGGGCTCGCTGTCGCTCAGCGACTCGACCTGCGCGGCGACGGAGCGCCGGAAAAGCGCCGCGATCAGCTTCTCCTTGTTCCCAAAATGCCGGAAAAGCGTCACCTCGTTGACCCGCGCCTCATCCGCGATCTCCCGGGTCGTCGCGCCGTGCAACCCGCGCGCCGCGCAAACACGGTAAGCGGCATCGAGCAAACGCTGCCGCGTGGGATGAGTCGCGGCGGTAGCGGGCAAAGTTGGAATGGCAGGACGAGTTTGCATGCAAGTGCTTACTTACATTCCTCGCCTGTATCGCGAAATCCGCAAGCGGGACTTTTTGGAAAAAAATTCAGCGGTCAACGCCCACGGCAACAAACGGCCACCCGTCCTTGACCCCTCCCCCCTCCTTTGCTGTGCTGCTGTCCTTCATTTCCACGTCCATGGACACCGCCCATGACCTCACGCAGTCCGATCCGGCGACTCCGTTGAGCCGTTGGAAGCGTGCGACGCTGGACGACCCTAAAGCCCTCCGCGAATTGGCAGGAAGCTATTGGTATTGCGCGTATGCCTGGTGGCGGCGCGCGGGACTCGATGCCAGCCGTGCCGCCACAGCCACCCGGGCCTGTTTCACCCGATGGCTCACTGAGGCGCCGCCTCGTGCCGCCGACCCCGGCAGTGGGCGAATGCGTGAATGGCTCCCGGCGCGACTCGCCGAGTTAGCCGCGCAAGGAGTCAAGCTCAAGGGCGAGTCCGCCATCGTCATCGACCCCGAATGGGCCGAGGAACGATTTTCGGAAGAGCCCGCGGGTGAAGCGGAGGCAATCTTCCAGCGCCGGTGGGCCCTCACGATCCTCGACTTTACGATGCGGGCGGTCCGCTCGGAATATGAAGAACGCAGCCAGGCCAGCCTCTTCCCGGAAGTGTCGCCCTTCGTGAGCTTCGAGAGTGGGGAGGGCGACGATGAGCGCTACGCTGCCACCGCGAGCCGCGTCGGCCTCACGGTCGGCGCCACGCGCAAGGCTGTCTTCGATTTTCGGACGCGGCACCGGGAGGTGTTGCGCGCCTACGTGAGCGACACGGTGGCTGAACCCGCGGATCTCGACAGCGAGATGACCGCCCTGCTCTGCGCTTGCGACATGCCGGGCGAAGCGGCCGCCGCCGCACCCCTGCCGACCGCGATCCGCAAATTCAAGCCCGACGAGTTGCTCGTCCACGCCATGCGCAGTGTGCGCATGGCCAGCGGTGGCGCCGGCCGGTGGGCGCCGCCGAGCGACGAGAAATCGCCCGCCTTTTTCCCCAGTACGAAATGCTCGGCATGCTCGGCCGTGGCGGGATGGGCGCCGTGTATCGCGCCCGGCAGATCGCCCTGGACCGCCTCGTCGCCATCAAGCTCCTGCCGCTCGAGGTCAGCGTGGACCAGAATTTTGCCGACCGCTTCGTGCGCGAGGCCCGGGCCATGGCCCGGCTCAATCACCCGCACATCATCACCGTCTTCGACTTTGGCACGACGAGCGAGGGACACCTCTACTTCGTCATGGAATTCGTCGAGGGCTCGAACCTCGCGACTATCATCTACGGCTCCGGTCTGGTCCCCGATCAAGCGCTCGCCATCACTGGGCAGGTCTGCACCGCGCTCGCCTACGCGCATGGAAAAGGCGTCGTCCACCGCGACATCAAACCCGCCAATGTCATGGTCGATACCGAGGGCACGGCGAAGGTCGCCGACTTCGGCCTCGCCCGCCTCACCGATGGCGGCGCCGAGAGCCTGGGCCACACCGTCACCGGCATGGTG
>JBBRPL010000017.1:0-87797 GCA_038228205.1 Chthoniobacterales bacterium | reverse complement strand
TGTTCGACATGCCGGGGATCGCCTTGCAAAGCGGCCTGCCGGCTGACGGAGCTGCGCATGGTTTCGATAAGAATAGCGATGCGCTCGACGTCTCGCATGTGAATATTGCCCAGTATCTGGAGGCGGCGGAAAAGACGCTCGAACTCGCGATCGCCACGCGCCCGGAAGCCCCCACGCCCACGACGACGCGGCTCTCGCTGGCCAATACTTACGAGGCCGGCATCATGCTCACTTCGGGCGATGCCATGCTATTCCGGGACAAGAAGCCCGATCCCAATGTCCCGCCGGCGGGCGCGTATGCCCACGTGAGTCTCGGCGCGCACGAGCAACTCAGTCTTTTCAGCCCGCAAGCCAGTGTCGGCGTGTTCCGGCATGAAGACGAGTCGTGGAATGCGTATTTCCGGAAATATGCCGCGCTCTATCCGGGCCGCTATCGCATCCGCGCCTCATTCTGGAGTCTCCAGTGGGACAAGGGGAACGTCCTGCCTTCGCGCGGCACGGAAGCGGCGCGACTCTCGGTGGTGCAATTCAATGAGCACGGACTCGGCGGCCAGCATCCCAGCTACGTGCTCGGCTATTACGATGCGCCTTCGATTGAATCCAAGGTCCACGAACTGAATATCTGGCTCAATTCCAAGGAGACGCTGGGCTTTAACGCCGCCTCGCTCGCTCCCATCGTCCTCTACTACGGCCGCAAGGACCGCACCATGGGCTTTACCGGACCGTGCATCGTCAGCGACTGGGTGGAAATCGAGGGACCACTGAACGACGTGTGGCCACCGCGCAGCCAACGCATGATGTTCGGCGATCTACCGCTCACGGAATTCGTGCCGGCGGAGCACAAGGGCATTCGCCCGCCCGTTCGCAAGCGGGTCACTCAGGAAGTCATCGGCGCCGAAAACCGGCCGGAACCGGCGCAGGGCATTTGGACCGTGCAGTCTGCCCAACCGCTGGCCGACGCCGATCGCCTGCTCGCCGCATTCCTGCCCAAAGCGTTCCGCCGCCCCGTGGAAGAGGAGGTGCGCAAGGAGTACGTCGCCATCGTGGAGGCCCGCCTGAAGGCCGGCGATTGTTTCGAGACAGCAATGCGCTGGGCCTATCGCGATGCGCTGTGCGCGCCGGACTTCCTCTATCACGTCGAGCCTCCCGGCCGTCTCGATGAATTCGCGCTGGCCTCGCGCCTGTCCTATTTCTTTTGGAATTCCGCGCCTGACGAGACTCTCATCTCGCTCGCCAGCCATGGCCAACTGCACGATCCCAAAGTGCTCGACGCTCAGGTGGAGCGCCTGCTCAAAGATGCGAAGTCACAACGCTTCGTGGAAGACTTCCTCGGGCAGTGGCTGAAGCTGCGCCAAATCGCGGAGAACGATCCCGACAAAAAGCTCTACCCTGAGTTCAGCCCCTACCTGCAGGACTCCATGGTCGCCGAGACGCGCGCCTACTTCCGCGAGTTGATCGAAAAAAACCTGGATGCCGGTTACCTGGTGAAATCCGACTTCGCGATGGTCAACGAGAAGCTCGCCAGGCACTACGGGATTTCCGGCGTCAGTGGTCCCGCGATTCGTCGCGTCGCCCTGCCACCCGGCTGTCTCCGCGGCGGCTTCCTGACCCAGGCCGCGGTTTTGAAGGTCACCGCGAATGGCACCACGACCTCGCCGGTGGTGCGCGGGGCATTCGTCATGGCCCGTCTCCTCGGCCAGCCGCCCGAGCCGCCTCCGCCAAATATTCCCGCGGTGGAGCCCGACGTGCGCGGCGCCACGACCATCCGCGAGCAACTCGACAAGCATCGCGCCGATGCCACTTGTGCGTCCTGCCACGCGAAGATCGATCCCGCCGGCTTCGCGCTGGAGTCGTTCGACGTCATCGGCGGCCAGCGCGACCGCTATCGCGCCGTGCGCGACAAGGAAGATCCCGATCCCGTCGCGCCGCGCGGTGCCATCGATCCTTTCATCAATATCAACTTCAAGCTGGGCAAGCCTGTGGATCCGACCGGTGCGCTGCCAGACGAACGCAAGTTCAGCGGCATCGGCGACCTGCAAACCCTCCTCGTCGCGGACCGGACACACCTGCTCAAGAATCTCGCGGAACAGCTCACCGTGTATTCCACGGGCCGCGCTATCGTGTATAGCGACCGTGAAGCCATCGCTGGCATTGTCGAACGCACGGAGAAACAGGGTAGCGGCATTCGCACGCTTCTTCATGAGATCGTGAAGAGCGATCTCTTCCAAACCCGATAAACCCGCATCTATGAATCCCCCGCGCAACCTTGCCTTGCTTATCGCCGTTCTGCTGTGCTCGACCTGCGGTCTTTTGCGAGCCGATGAGCAGACCTCGACCTATCGCCTCCTCGGCCTCTTCGAGCCGAGCCGCCAGACTGACTTTCGCGAACTGTTGACCAGCGCCATCCCCGAGCTGCAAGTGGCCAATATCGACTTCGACAAAGACGAAGTCACTCTCCGCTATGAACTCGCGGGTCTTTTTCCCGACGGGAAAGTGCCCAAGGATATCACCCCGGAAAAACTCACGGAACGGCTCGGCAACCTGATCAGCAGCAAGAGCAAGGGGACGTTCAAGGTCATCGCGCCGTCGGCCCTCCCGGCGGATCAACAAGCCCGCGTGGACATCAAGATCGGCATCCTCGATTGCCGCGGTTGCCGCTACGGGGCTTATCAGATCATCGCGAAGATCGATGGGGTCGAGCACGCCAGCGTCAATGCGGAGACGAGCACGATCACCGCCTGGATCGACCCCGCGAAAACCAACCGCGAGGCCCTCGAAGCGGCACTAAAGAAGTCCCAGATAGCGGTGCTGAAATAGTCAGATCCCCGCTCTCCGCAAACCAATTCTCACTTGCCCGACCATGAACATCAGCACGAACTCGCCCCTCTCCCGCCGCACCTTTCTGCGAGGCGCCGGTATTACCATGGCGCTGCCATTTCTCGAAGCAATGTTGCCGGTTTTCAGCACGGCGTCGGCACGCGCCGCGGAAGCGGCGGTGCCGCGTCGCATGGTCGCCATCGAGACAAACATGGGCATCATGCCGCAGTTTTTCTTTCCGGAGAACGCGGGCCGCGAGTATGCGCTCAGCCCGTATCTGGAGAAGCTCGCGGCGCATCGCCAGATGATGACGGTGTTCTCGGGTGTCAGTCTTCCCGGGGTGACTGGCGGACATCAGGCCGAGAAATGCTTCCTCACCGGCACACCGCATCCGGACCGTGGCGGCTTTCGCAACGGGGTGTCGCTGGACCAGGTCGCAGCCGAGCATATTGGCGTTGCCACCCGGTATCCCTCGATTTCCCTGGAGAGTTACGGTGGAGGCGGCATTACGTCCACCTTGAGCTTCACCCGCAGCGGCGCACCCATTCCGGGCGATAGAAGTCCGCACAAACTATTCGAAAGGCTTTTCATCCAGGGCAAGCCCGGCGAAGCGCAGGCGAATGTGGAAGCGCTGCAGCAGGGGCGCAGCATGCTCGATTTTGTGGGCGGACAGTCGAAACGCCTGAAGAGCATCCTGGGCCAGGCCGACCAGCAGCGCCTGGAGGAGTATTTCACCTCGGTGCGGGAACTCGAGCAGCGGCTGCACCGCTCGGAGGAGTGGGAGTATAAACCCAAGCCGGTGGTCCACGCGGAGGTTCCGACCGACATCGATGACACGCACGAGTTCGTGGCGCGAACGCGACTCTTTTACCAGGTGATGAAACTCGCGCTGGAGACCGACTCCACCCGGTTGATCACGCTGCATCTCGACACCACGGTCATTCACAACATCACCCATCATGGCAACCGCCCCGAGACCGTCGCGGAGTTGCGAGGGAATGAGGAAGCATTGTTTGGGGCACTCAGCGATTTCTTGAGCGCGCTCGGTGGCGCGAAGGAGCAGGGCGAAACCCTGCTCGACCGCACCCAAGTCCTGTATGGTTCGCCGATGGGCAGTGCGAATGCGCACTCGAACGTGAACCTGCCCGTGCTGCTGGCCGGCGGCGGCTTCAGGCACGGCCAGCATCTGGCCTTCGACACGAAGAAGAACTATCCGCTCAGTAATCTCTACGTCTCGATGCTTCAGCGCCTGGGGGTCGAGGCTGGGGAGTTTTCGACGGGCAAAGGAACGATGGCGGGGCTGGAGATGGCCTAGCCGCGAGGAAGTAATCAGTAACACAGTCCTCAGTGTCAGAAATTCGCGACAATCCGTTCCCCACCGCATGAAATTTCGAGTTACCGAGGTCGCACCGCATCCATTCGCGGTGTTGTCACTGATTACTGTCTTACTGATCGCTGATCACTCGCCGGCCCAAGCCGCCGATCCCGCCAAATTTCTCGAAGCACACTGCTACGACTGCCACGACGCGGACACGCACAAGGGCAATCTCGATCTCACCGCGCTCAAGCAGGACTTTGCGGATGCCGAGACGTTTGCCCGCTGGGTGAAGGTGCACGACCGCATGGAGTCCGGCGAGATGCCGCCGAAGAAGAAACCACGGCCCCCGGTTGCCGAACTTACGGCTGTTCAGAGCTGGCTGAATGAGTCGCTGGCCAAAGCCGATCGGGCGCGCCAGGATGCGGAAGGGCGTACCGGGTTGCGCCGTCTCACGCGCGTCGAATACGAGAACACCATGCGCGATCTCTTCGGGTTGGACGGCATCGCGCTGCAAATGGTCCTGCCATCCGACGGCTCCGCGCATGGCTTCGACAATAACAGCGATGCCCTGGACATCTCGCATGTGAACCTGGCGAAGTACATGGAAGCGGCAGACAAAACGCTCGACATGGCCATCGTCGCGCGACCCCAGGCGCCAGCACCGTCCACGACCAGGGTGTCACTGGCCAACACTTATGGAGGGAGCCTCATGCTTTACGGCGGAGAGGCGATTCTCTTGCGAGACAAGAAACCGGACCCCAGGTTTCCGCTCATGGGCGAGGTCAGGCACATCTGCCGAACCCATGCCGGATTGGTCGTGGACCCCACGAGCAGCGTGGGAGTGTTCCGGCACGAGGATGAATCGTGGCTTCCTCACTTTACCGGCTTTGCCGCGGTCCATCCGGGCCAGTATCGCGTGCGCGCCTCGTTCTGGAGTTTCCAGTGGGACAAGGGCCAGGTGCTGCCCTCGCGCGGGGTCGAGGCAGCGCGCCTCTCAGTCGTTGAGTTCAGCGAGAAGGGAGGCGCGCCCCCGAGCTATGTTCTCGGCTATTACGATGCTCCTTCCCTTGAGTCGCGGGTTCACGAGTTAAAGGTCTGGCTCAACCCCAAGGAGGGCCTGGGCTTCAATACCGCTTCGCTCGCGCCTGTCCATCTCTACAATCGCAAAGATCGGACGTTGGGTTTTACCGGGCCGTGCATCGTTAACGACTGGGTCGAGATTGAGGGACCGATTTATGACCAGTGGCCGCCACCCGGTCATCGGCTGCTCTTTGGTGAACTGCCGATCACCGAGTTCGAACCGGACGATCACAAAGGTGTTCATCCGCCCGTTCGCAAGCTGTTCAAGCAGAGGCTAAGGAAAGTGGAAAATAAACCGGATCCCGAGACGGGGATCTGGACCGTGAATTCGGCGCAGCCACTGGCGGACGCCGATCGCCTGCTCGCAGCATTCCTGCCGAAAGCCTTTCGTCGCCCCGTCGAGGAGTCCTTGCGTCAGGAATACGTGGCGCTCGTGGGAGCCCGCCTCAAGACTGGAGATTGCTTCGAGAGCGCCATGCGCTGGGCGTATCGCGCCGCGTTGTGCTCCGCGGATTTCCTGTATCACATCGAGCCGAAGGGGCGGCTCGACGACTTCGCGCTCGCGTCGCGCCTTTCGTATTTCTTCTGGAACTCCGCACCGGATGACGCGCTCGTCGCGATGGCAGCCAACGGCAAATTGCGCAACGGGAAAGTGCTCAGCACCGAGGTCGAGCGCCTGCTGAAGGACCCCAAGTCACAGCGCTTCGTCGAAGACTTTCTCGGCCAATGGCTGAAGTTGCGCGACATCGGCGCCAACGATCCGGACAAGAAGCTCTACCCTGAGTTCAGCCCCTACTTGCAGGACTCCATGGTGGCCGAGACGCGCGCCTACTTCCGCGAACTGCTCGAAAAGAATCTCGACGCCGGCTACCTGGTGAAATCGGACTTTGCCATGATCAACGAGAAGCTCGCCCAACTCTACGGCATCCCCGGCGTGAGCGGACCGGCGATTCGGCGCGTAGCTCTGCCTCCCGGCTGTCCGCGCGGCGGCTTCCTGACGCAGGCCGCGATCTTGAAGGTCACCGCCAATGGCACCACGACCTCACCCGTGGTGCGCGGCGCTTTCGTCATGGCCCGGCTCCTCGGCCAGCCGCCCGAACCGCCACCGCCAAACGTGCCAGCCGTGGAACCGGACGTGCAAGGCGCCACCACCATCCGCGAGTTGCTCGACAAGCACCGCGCCGATGCAACCTGCGCCTCCTGCCATGCGAAAATCGACCCGGCAGGCTTCGCCCTCGAGTCCTTCGACGTCATCGGCGGCCAACGCGACCATTACCGCGCCATTCGCAATCCGGAAGAACCGCCCGCTCCGCGGGGCAGCATTGATCCGCTGATCAATATCAGCTTCAAGCTCGGGCTGCCCGTGGACGCCACGGGCATGATGCCCGACGAACGAAAATTCAGCGGCATCGCCGATCTGCAAGCCCTGCTTGCCACCGACCGGACGCGCCTGCTGAAGAACCTCGCCGAACAACTCGCCACCTACGCGACCGGACGCGGCATCGCCTTCAGCGACCGCAAAGCCATCTCGGTCATCCTCGCGCGCACGCAGCAGCAGGGCGGCGGCATCCGCACCCTGCTCCAGGAAATCGTGCAGAGCGAACTCTTCCAAACCCGCTGAGCCCACACCCATGAAACCCCACCATCGAATCCCGGCGCTCATCACGCTCCTGTTCTGCACGGCCTTCGGCCTTCTGCACGCCGAGGACCAGACCGCGACCTACCGCATCATCGGCCTCTTTGCGCCGGAAATGGAAGTCGACCTGCGCAAAGCGATGGGCGCCTTGCCTGAAGTCCAACTCGTCTCCCTCGATTTCGATAAAGCCGAGGTCACCCTCCACTACGACGTCGAGCAGATCATACCCCTCCCCACCGTCGGCAAAAAACGACCGGACCGTTCTGCCGAGAAGGTCACGCAAAAGCTCGAAGACCTCCTTAGAAAGGCGAGTAAGGGCACCTTCGTCCTCACCGCGCCATCCACCTTGCCTGTGGATCAACTGACCAAACTGGACTTCAAACTCGGCATCCTCGACTGCAAGGGCTGCCGCTACACTGCATATATCGCCGTCGCGAAGCTGCTGGGCGTCGAGCGCGCCATGGTGAACGCCGGGAATGGAACCCTGACCGCCTGGATCGATCCCGCGAAAACCGACCGCGACGCCCTGGAAGCGGCCCTGAAGAAAACCAATGCCCTGGCGGTTCCCTGAGAACGCATTTCCAACCTCTTTTCACCCCTTCTCCATGAAATTTGCCCTGCTTGTCGTACTTGTTTTCTCCACCGCATTTGGTCTTGCGTCCGCGACGCCGCTTCCTGACGCCGTGCAGGAAAGCGATCTGGATATCGCCGCATGCAGGATCATTCGCGGAGTCGAAGAAGAGCCGGTGGATGCGACCGAGTTGCGCGCCATTCTTGGCCTTGGAAAGACGCCGGCGGAAGCCCCTGTTCGAGTTCGCAAGCACGCCCCCAAAGCCGAGGATATCGCGCAGTATCTCCTCGTCTTCAAGCAACCGGCAGCTGTCGGTACGGTGTTAGGCGGGACAGGTGAATTGCGCATTCACAAACCCGGCGCGCGGCTTCCAGCCGATCCCACCAATCCTTCCGACTGGACGACCGTCGAGGTTCAGTCGAGCCAAACATCGCCGCGATTTGCCCCGTTGCCACTGGGCACGAAGACACGCGCGATTCTAATTTCCGCGGTCGTCCCTCGCACCGGTTCGCCGTACCTGCGACTGCTGGCCCCGCGCGTCATGAATCATACGCCGACCGCCACTGCGAATGCCGAGGCGGAGTACACCACGGAGCCAACGCTCAGCGCTCCCTACACTTTTGATGCCGGCCACATCACCCGCGGAAACCGCGAGTGGATCAATTCAGGCAAAAATGGCAAGGGGCTCAACACGCACGCACCGATCACCGATGTAGCGCCTTCCTGGTTCATTCTGTCCTGGGCAGAGAAGCGTCGCGTGGAAGGCGTGATGTTGCAGGACAATTTCGCGCAGTTCGAATTACAGGCTTTTGATGGTCAGCCTGGGATCAATCCGGTCGCCGCCACCGATCAGGAATGGAAAACGATCCGCAAGCCCAGGCAGACTCTCGAGGACAACAAGCGCTGGCTCACCTTTGAGCCGATGGAAACGCGCGCCCTCCGCCTGCGCATCACGGGCACCACCGAAGGGGCCGTCGCCAGGCTCGCCGGGTTTCACGTGTTCACGGACCTGGGTGACAAGCCCGCACCGATCGTCGTCCGCGCGGTACAGAAGGAGGCGCCGGTGAAGATTCCGTATACGATTGAGCAAGCGGGTCAGGTCACGTTTGCGATCGATGGCCCGGATGGAGTCCGGGTGCGAAACGTCATGGCGAATGTCGAGCAGGCCGCCGGCGCAAACGCCGTCGTGTGGGATTTGAAGGACGACAAGGGCGCCTTTGTGCCGCCGGGCAAATATCATTGGAAGGGCATCACGCATCCTCCGCTGGAATTGCGTTACGAAATGACGGCCTATCCGAACGTGACGAGCTACTTCCCGGAGCGCCCGGCGTGGCTTACGGGGGTCGACGGTTCCGGCGGATGGCTGGCCGATCACACCCCGCCGCACGCGGCCTGCACGGCCGGGGACCGAGTGTTCCTCGGCGCGCCGGTGGCGGAGAGCGGCGTGTCGCTGGTCGAGTGCGACCTCGAAGGCCGGAAGCTGTGGGGCCACCACTCGTTCGCCGGTTTCACCGGCTGCTTCATGCTGGCCAGCGATGGGAAGACGGTCTTCAACACGATGAACGCGGCCAACTCGGCTGGTCCCGGTCTGGATAAGAATTCCGAGATGATCTGGGCGGTCGATCTGGAAACCCGGGCCGTGCGCACGGTGGCGACCCTGCAACCGACCGCGGAGCGCAAGCGGGGCATTCAGGGGTTTGCCGCGCATGACAATAAGGTCTACATGGCGATCCACTCGCCGGGTGGATGGCTCGACAACGCCGCGGCCGCCACCGATGTGGACTCGCAGAACAGCCTGCCCACCTACACCGTCGCGCGGCTGCCGCGCTTCGCGCATGAAGAGGTACCCGATCCGCGCAATGATTTCATCCGGCTCTTTCGTCTCAAGGACATGCCGCCCGGGGAGGACCTGAGCTGGCTCGAGTCCACGAAGAACCCCGACCGGGAGCAGCACATCATGCTCGCGTTCACGAAGCCGGTGTCGATCGGCAGCCTGGTGTTCCCGCCACCGCCGAGAGATGACAAGGTTCAGTTTCAAATCAGTGTCCTCAAACCCGATGCGCCGTATCCGCCGCGCTTGCAGGAAAAGGGAGACTGGCAGGTCATCCCCCTGACGGACAAGAGCGCATGGGCGGTGGTGCCATTGCCCGCTGGCACGCTGACCCGCGCGCTGCGGCTCACCTTTATTCGCGGTGGTGCCGGTGCCGCGGATGACTTGCTGGCGGGTGTGGAGGAGAAAAAAGATGCGCCTTCGCTCGACAAGCTGGCTGGGCCGGAAGGAAAGAAGTCTGGCTTTCCCAGCACCGATGCCAACCTCTGGCAGCGGCAGATCGAAGGGATGAAATTGCTGGGCCGCCGATTCGAAAACCTGTTCGCGACCGCGACGGTTCGAGTCAATAGCGGTAAGGCCTTGCCCGATGGCACGTGGGACGCCGCTCGCACGGAACCGATCAGCGAGGCCGAGCCCGCCATCTATGAGATGGAATGGAAGCAGGAGCAGACAGTGCGCGGGCTGGCCATTCGAGAGATCGACGGCGCGGTGACCGAGGTGGACGTTTTCAATGGCCAGGCCGACGCACCCGTGGATCTGGAAGGCTCGGCGGGTTGGGAAAACGTCGCGACCTACAACCAGCAGCTCCATAGTTACGCGATGGGGACGGCGAATCAAAAAGCCCGCTACCTGGATGGCTATGTGGATTTCGGACGGGAGGTCAGCACACGGGCCATCCGGCTGCGTGTCGTGAAGCAATGGGACACGAAAGAGCATAACCCCAGCGGAGTGCGCGAAGACCTGGGCGGGCAGGCGCTCGACCCCAAGCGCTGCCACGTCTATGGCATCGCGCCGCTCAAATACCTGGGTGGCGAAGCGGCCGTGGATCCGCTGGTCACCGAACGGCTCGAAGTGCTCGATGCAACCACCGGCAAGATCGTCCAGGAAGTGCACCTCGCGAAAGTTGGCACGCCCGCCGGGAAGAGGGCGGGGGGAAACGTGCTGGCGGTCAATTCGCACGGCGACATTTTCGCCATCTCGGACAAAAAACTGGTGCGCGTGGACGTGGCCGGCGGCAAGCATCAAGTGCTCGCCAGCGATCTCACCAAACCCACCGCGCTGGCTCTGGACGCCGCGGGAAACTTCTACATCTTCGACGGCGCGCCGGATCGAAAGAACATCCGCGTCTATGGTCCCAGCGGGCAATTCACGCGCGCCATCGGCGCCCCGGGCGGTTACCAGCGCGGGGCGTGGGACCCCAACCGCATGGATGATATTTCCGCCATCACGCTGGATCCGCGCGGACAAGTCTGGGCAGTGGATACGGGCTATTGGCCCAAGCGTGTGAGCCTTTGGAGTAACGAGGGAAAATTCCTCAAGGAGTTTCTCGGGCCCACGCAATATGGCGGCGCCGGATGCCTCGATCCCGGGGACAAGCGTCGCCTCTTCTACGGACCTCTGGAGTTCGAACTCGACTGGAAAACGGGCAAGACTCGCTTGAAGAATCTGACTTCTCTCGACGGTCGCGAGACGAGCGACGTGCCGAGGCGGGTCAATGATCGCCTCTACCTCGTCAACACCCACCCCGAGAACAACCCACTTTACGGCCTCGTCTATTTGCACGAAGGCGATCACGTCCGGTTGGTCGCCGCCGTCGGCGTGGCCGGGAGTTGCAAGGTGCTGCAGAACCCGGCACTGCTGAAAGCGATCGGCGGCAAGTCGCTCCTGGATTACCAGTGCGTGTGGTCGGACTTGAACGGCGATGAACAAGCGCAGGCGAACGAACTTCAGCTCTGGCCTCTTCCCCAGGGGCGCCACCAAAGCGTCACCTTCGACAATCAACTCGGCGCGCAGATCGGGACCGTCGGCTTCCGGGTGAAGCAGTGGCTCCCGAACGGCGTGCCGGTCTACGAACGCTTCGAGTCACCGGGCCTTTGGCCAGGCATGAATCTCCATCTGGACGATGGAAACTACTACCACTTCGAGACCGAATACAAAGCGCCCGCGCTCGCCGCGGCCCTCCGGCCCGATGGCAAGCCGCTGTGGACTTACACGACCGAAGGCGCCAGTGGCTTCGCCCTGCCAAACGCATCGCCAATGCACCCGGGACAAATGGTCTGCGACATTGGCTTTGCCGGCCACGCGACGGCCCACGCCGGTGATCTCGGTGAGTTCCTCGTCTTCAATACCAATATCGGCATCTTTAATATCATGACGTCGGACGGCCTCTTTGCCGGGCAATTCTTCCGCGAGGTCCGTGATCCACTGGCGCGTCCCTGGAGCGGCACGAACAACGAGCGCGGCCTGCGCCTCGACGATATCACGCCGGGGCAGGAGCATTTCAATGGCTACTTCTGCCGCACATCGGACAACCACTACTACGCGGTCGTCGGCCACAATCACGCCAGCGTGGTCGAAGTGGTCGGCATGGATCGCTTCCGGCGCTTCAGCGGTGAAATCGAAGTGACCGGGAAGATGCTGGCCGAAACGCAGGCTTGGGATCGAGCGCGGGAAGTTCTGCAAGTTTACGCCCGCGCGCCGGTGGTGGATTGCTACCGATTGGCGAAACCCCCGAAGATCGACGGCGGACTCAGCGACTGGCCATTCATCAGCGCCGAACTCGATGAGAACGCGAAATTCCGTATCGGCTACGATGATAGCTATCTCTACGTCGCCTACCAAATCAGCGGCCGCGGCCCGCTCAAAAACCAGGGCCAGCAATGGGATCGCCTCTTCAAGACCGGCGCCAGCGTGGACCTGCAGATCTCCACCGACCCGACGGCCCCACCGGATCGCCGCGCCCCCGTGGCCGGCGACCAGCGCTTGCTGCTGACCATGATGGGCGACAAGCCGGCCGCCGTTCTCTACCAGGCGGTCGTCCCCGGCACGCCGGCCGCGAATACGTGGCAGGTCGTCAGCCCGGTGGGCTCGGCGTCGTTCGATCACGTCGCGCAATTGGAAAAGCCGAGAGTCGCCACGTCTGGCAATGAGGGTCGATACGTCTTGGAAGCTGCCATCCCGCTCTCAGCGCTCGGTCTGAAGATCACCCCCGGCCTTCGTGTCAAAATGGATTGGGGTGTCCTCGTCAGCGGCCCGGACGGCACCGAAGTCCTGCGTCGCGAATATTGGGCCAACAAGGCCACTCAGATCATCGCCGACGCCCCAAGCGAAGCGGAACTTCACCCCGAACTGTGGGGTCACATCCGTTTCCACGCCGAGACGGCGGATGCGCACTTCGACCCGACCGCGAAGAAGGCGGACCGGACGCTGGACGACGTCCTCAACGATCTGAAATGATCTATCCGGATTCTCGGACGTCACCACGCACCGTTCGGACGGACGTCTCATGACAAAACACCTCCTCCTCTTCCTCGTCGGTTTCAGCCTGGCCGATCAGTTCGCCACGGCAGCGGACGCGCCACCCAAGCCACCGCTGAAAATCGCGCCGGGCAAGGTCATCATCCCCGCCGAGATGCGGCGCCCGTGGGGCGAGTTGATCAGCCTCGATCCTGTGACGCGCACCGGCAAATTCCGGCGTGAGGACAACGATGAGGTCGCCAGTTTCACGATCCTCCCTTATGCGGCCCTCAAGCATCATGCCGCGTATGGAGACCTGCAGGACTTTCGCGTCAGCGAGCGTCTGATTTTTCGACTCCACGAGAACGAAGCCGGCGAATGGGTGTGGCTCTCCTACATCCAGGACGAGATGAACATGATGAACTTCCACAAGGAATATTTCCATGTGGACAGCGTCGACGCCGGGAAGGGCCAGATCGTCTGCACGCAGGGTAGTCTCGATAAGAGTTACGTCCGGCAAGAAGGGATCGTCATCGAGACAGGTCCGGACACGCGCTATTGGAAAGCGGGCGAGCCGGCGAAATTTGCGGATATCAAAGTCGGCGACACGTTGCGGACCCAGACGCACGGCGTCGGAAAAGGAGCGGTGCGCGTGGCCTGGGAAGTTTTCCTCGATGACGAGAGCCTGCTCAAATTCCAGACGAGGCAAGGCGCCGTGAACGTCGCGCGCCTCAAGGAGCAAGGCATCCCGGGCTATGTGGACGAGGTCAACGGCCCGTCCGTCAGCCTCACGCTCTTCGACGAGGCCCTTGAGCAAAATAAGGAGCTCAAGGCGGGACAAATGGTGAGCGTCGCGCCCGCGGGCGTGGATCGCAATCCGACTGCTACCGCCGTATCCGCGACGATCTCATCCGCAAAGATGGCGGGCCGCTTGTGTAAAGTAACTCTCACCCTCACATCCATCGGGATCGTGTTTGAGCCGACGAAGCTGGCAAGATTGTGGACCGTCGACAAATGAATCAAAACGATGTGGTGGCTCTGGCTTCACTGTCGCATTTCCATCCACTGCAGCCCACAATCATGAGACCACAGTGCCAGACTCTGAGACACCGAGCGTAGCGAGCGATGGCGAATCCCGGCGATAGTCGCCATCCTTTCAACCCACCTATGAGTACCACCCCACCCACCACCTACCGCTTCTCCTTCGGCCCCTGGAACATCAGCGAGGGCGCCGACCCTTTCGGACCTGAGACCCGTCCCGCTTTCCCGCACGAGCAGAAATTCGCGCTCTACCGCGAACTTGGATTCGAAGGCGTGCAACTCCACGACGATGACGTGGTACCAGGGCTGGATGAATTGCCCGCGAAAACCGTGTTGGACAAGGCCACCGCCTTTGGCGCCATGCTCAAGAACGAAAATCTAGTGCCGGAATTCGTCGCGCCGCGCCTGTGGTTTTCGCCGCGGACGGTGGACGGCGGGTTTACGAGTAATTCCGCCACGGATCGCCAGTACGCACTCGACCGCTCGCGTCAAACGATCGACATCTCCCGCGCGGTCGGTGCGAAGGCGGTGGTGCTGTGGCTCGCCCGCGAAGGCAGCTATGCGCGTGAAAGCAAGAACCCGCGCGTGGCCTACGAACGCTTGCTCGACGCGATCAATCAGATGCTCGCGCATGACCCCGAGATCGAAATCTGGATCGAGCCAAAGCCCAACGAACCCACCGACCAGGCTTACGTCCCGACCATCGGCCACGCGCTGACCCTGGCCTACGCCTCGAACAGTCCGAGCCGCGTGAAGGGTCTCATCGAGAGCGCCCACGCGCTCCTCGCCGGTCTCGACCCATCCGATGAAATGGCGTTTGCCCTCGCGCATGGCAAGCTGGCCAGCGTGCATCTCAACGACCAGAACGGTCTCAAATACGATCAGGACAAGAACTTCGGCGCGTCGAATCTGCGCACCGCCTTTGACCAGGTGCGCGTCCTGGAGGAAGCGGGTTACGGAAGCAAAGGCGAGTTCGTCGGTCTCGACGTAAAAGCGATGCGAACGCAGGCCGGCTCGCCGGTCACGGCGCATCTGCGCACCAGCCGCGAGATCTTCCTGCACCTCGTCAACAAGGTGCGGACCTTGAACCGCGATTTCGAGAGCCGCTGCGTGGCGGGACGCGATTATGAAGCGCTCGAAGCTTACTTGCTCAAACACCTCCTCGGCGTTGCCTAGTCATTCGGATCACTGCTGCCCATGAAATCATTTCGCCTCAATCGCCTCTTCAACGCCAAGTCCGGCCGCTGTTTCGACGTGGCCATCGATCATGGCTTTTTCAATCAGCCCGGCTTTCTCACGGGCATCGAGGACATGCGCCACGTGGTCAAGACCCTCGTCGAAGCGGGTCCGGATGCCATCCAGCTCACTCTCGGCCAGGCCCGCCATCTCCAGGACATCCGCGGCCGCCAAAAGCCGAGCCTGGTCCTGCGCACCGATGTGGCCAATGTCTATGGCAAGGAACTGCCCTCGGCCCGCTTCAGCCTCATGATCGAGGAGACGATGCTCCAGGCCGTGCGGCATGACGCCGCGTGCGTCTGTGTGAATCTGTTTCAAATCCCCGGCGCGCCCGAGGTGCACGAGCAGTGCGTGGAAAACATCCTCAAGCTCAAACCGCAGGCCGACTATTACGGCATGCCGATGATGGTCGAGCCACTCGTCTTCCAGCCGAATGAAAAAGCCGGTGGCTACATGGTCGATGGCGACCTGACGAAAATCATGCACCTCGTCCGCCAGGCGATCGAGTTGGGCGCGGATATCATCAAAGCCGATCCCACGGACGACGTGAGTCTCTATCATAAGGTGATCGAAACAGCGGCCGGTGTGCCAGTGCTCGTGCGCGGCGGCGGTCGCGTGAGCGACCGCGAGATTCTGGAGCGCACCCAGGGTCTGCTCCAGCAGGGAGCCTCGGGAATTGTCTATGGCCGCAATGTCATCCAGCACCCGCATCCCAAAGGGATCACGCGGGCCCTCATGTCCATGGTCCATGAGGGGGCGATGGTGGAACAGGCGCTGAAGCTGGTGGAAACCGCTTGAGACGGCGCGACGGCGCCCGGATGAAAGACGCATGAGAGTTTCTCTCGCCTACGGTCGCGGCTCGCTCGACGTGGAGTTGCCCGACGAGCGCATCACGGTGATCGAGCCTTCGCATCAGGCCGGGCTTCCGGACGAGCGCGCCTCGGTCGTGGCGGCCCTCGACGCGCCCATTGCCGCAGCGCCGCTGCGCGCGCAGATCGGATCCGAGTCGCGCATCACCATCGTTCACACGGACATCACCCGCGCCACGCCGAACGACCGCCTGATCCCGTGGCTGCTCGCCTACCTGAAAAACGCAGGCGCCTGCGGCGAAAACATCACACTCCTCAACGGCCTCGGGACGCACCGGCCCAATACACGCGCCGAACTGGAGCAGATGCTCACGCCCGAAGTCGTCGCCAATTACCGCTGCCTCAACCACGAGCCCGAGAATGACGCCGCCCACGTGCAACTCGGGATCACGAAGACGGGCGCCCCAGCGCTGATCAACCGGCATCTCGTCGACGCCGATGTGCGGATCATCACCGGCTTCATCGAGCCTCATTTCTTCGCCGGCTTCAGCGGCGGACCCAAAGGCATCATGCCGGCCGTCGCGGCGCTCAAAACCGTGATGAGCAATCACGGCGCGCATCATATCGGCGACCGGCGTGCAACCTTCGGGGTGACCGAGGGCAACCCGATCTGGGAGGAGATGCGTGACATCGCCCTGCGCGCTGGGCCGAGTTTTTTGATCAATGTCGCGCTCAACGAGCGGCGACAGATCACCGGAGTCTTTGCCGGCGGCCTCGTCCCCGCGCACGCGGCCGGCATCGAGTTCGTCCGCGCCGGCGCGATGCAACGTGTCGAGCAGCCATTCGATCTCGTCGTTACGACGAACAGCGGCTATCCGCTCGATATGAACCTTTACCAGGCCGTGAAAGGGATGCGCGCCGCGGAGTTGATTGTGCGTGACGGCGGGACCGTCATCATCGCCGCGGAGTGCAGCGAGGGCGTGCCCGCCGGGAGCCCGCACGAGCGCCTGCTCCGTAGCGTGCCGAACGGTGAGGCGCTGCTCGCGAAACTGGAGACGCCGGGCTCCGTGTGGCCCGAGCAATGGCAGGGGCAGATTCAGGCGCTCATTCAACGCCGGGCCGAAGTGCATCTCCATAGCGGGCTTGATGAGGCCACCGTCCGCGCCGCTCACCTCATCCCCTGCCCCGATATCGCCGCAACGGTGCGGGCCAGAAGTGGCCCTGAGACGCGCATTGCCGTCTTGCCGCAAGGTCCGCTGACGATTCCGTACCTCGGACGGTCGTAGCGCCAGCGAGCAGCGACGCTCGAAAGCCGCGCTTTCGAGCGACCGCTTGCACTGGTTCTGCTTCGACCCGGACGATGAGCCGGCAGCCCCTATTTCTTTTTCTTCTCCAGCGGGTGCTCCTTCAGGATCTCATCCACCATGTAGAAGATGGAGCGATCCTTGGTCGCTTCGCGCACCTTGGCGATCTCTCCAGGCTCCACCATCGGCAGGTTGTTGCCGAAGGATTGGTGGACATAGGAGATGACCGCCGCAATTTCCTCGTCCTTGAGCAGCGGACCAAAACCCATCATCGGCGGAGTGCCCCGGTCGGGACCGTAATCCTTCCCTTGGAACTTCAGCGGGCCGTAGAGGCCCTTGAGCACGATTTTGATCATGCGCTCGGGGTCGCCTTCCATCCATTCACTACCAGCCAGCGCCGGGTAAACGTTGTCCACGCCCTTGCCATCCGCCTGGTGGCACGTCACGCAATGGGCCTCACGATTGAAGACTTCCTTGCCGAGGTTGTAGGCCTTGAGGTGTTCCTGGGAGAGATTCTTGCTCGTCGGTCCATAGGAAGCGTCGGGTTTGACGCGCAGCTTGGCCTGCAAAAGCGCGTCCTTCATGACGATATCCCGTCCCTCCGGCAATGAACCGAATTGCTTCATCGTCTCCTTGTAACAATAATCGATGTAGTAGTCCTTTTCCAACGAGACGAACTTCGCGAGTTCGATGGCGCGAGGGGTTTCCTGGCCGTTGAAGAAGCTCAGGGCACGCACCCCTTCGAGGCGCACCCGAGGGGCGGGATCCTGGACGGCCTTGCCGACCATTTCGAGCGAGCCGGGCACGCGGTCGCGCCAGTAGCAGAGAACGCGCACCGCCTGGGCACGGGCGCGCGGCTCGGGCGATTTCAACACGTCGTTGAGAAGGTCGAGGTTCACGATGTTGTGCCATTGATGGACCCAGAGCGCTTCGAGGCGGTTGTGCTCGTAGTTCGGGTCTTTCTTGTCCAGAGCCTTCTCCCACTTTTGCGTGGCGGCGATGACCTGCTTCGTGTCGTGCGTGTCGAGCTCGATCTTGGCGCGCTGACGCACGTTGTCCTCGTGCTCTTTGAGGAGTTCGAGAAGGTTTTCGATGGATTCGCCGGCGATCTTCTTCGGCGTGAGCAAGGGACGACCCGGATAGGTAATGCGGTAGATCGCACCGTGCTGGTGGTCGCGATTGGGATCGCGCAGGTGATGCTGGAGATGCCCGATGAGCATCTTCGACCAGTCCATGAAGTAGAGCGAGCCATCTGGCGCCACGGCGACACCGGAAGGACGGAAGTTCGGGTTTTGCTTCACGTCCGTCTGCACCAGGCCAGGCTCGACCGTCTCACCGGTGAGGCCCGAGCCATCTTCGGTAAGTTTCGCACGGAAAATGCCCTGGTAGCTGATCACATTCGCATTCAGGAAGAGCCCCTGCCAATCGTCGGGGAAGTGGCGGCTGCTCAGGATATTCGTGCCCGGGCATGGCCGGGAGGGACGTTTCCACAGTTGCTGCATGCCCCCATGCGCGCCGCTGTCGAGATGGCCACTGAAAGCAGGGCCGAAGTAATTCGCATTGCCGGTGGCGTCGGTCACGATGTCGTTGCCCCAGTAATCGAAAACGCGGCCATGCGGATTGGCGAAGCCATACGGCACGTAGCGCTCGAACCGACTGGAGCGCGGCTCGAAGCGGTAGATGCAGCCATTGATATTGCGCACCGGGCCGCTCAGCGTCTCGACATTGGTGCGATGGAAGACACCGTCGCTGAAATAGACCGCGCCGCCGGGTTCGTAGCAGATCGAGTTCGTCTCATGATGCGAGTCCGCCGCGTCGAGACCATGGACGATGCGTTCCTTCCAGTCGGCCTTGCCATCCCCGTCCGTGTCGCGCACGAACCACATGTCCGGCGATTGCATGATGAGCACGCCATCTTTGTAGAACTGGAATCCGGTTGGGCAATTGAGACCGTCGATGAAGGTCGTGCACTTCGTGAATTTTCCCGTCTTCGGATCGATGTCGAAGACGAGCAGTTTGTCCATGTTCGTCGTCGTCGGCATGGCCTCCGGATAGGTCGGCCACGAAGCCACCCAGAGGCGGCCCTTGGTGTCGAAATTCATCTGCACGGGACTGACGAGTTCGGGGAATTCCACTTCTGACGCGATGAACTCGACCTTCGTGCCTTCCGGCGAGGTGAGGAATTTCAGCGCCTCATCGCCCGGAACATATGGAATGGGCTCCGGACGGTTGGCCGGCGTCGGTTCGACCGGCGGAAGGTTGTCGTCTTTCACCGTGAAGCTCTGACCCTTGGCCACGGCCAGGATTGCCTGGTCGCGATTCGCCACTTTCACGTCGCGTTGCGCCATTTCCTCGCCCATCACCGTGGCATTCGTGATGCCGGAATAGGGAATCCGCGACCGCTGGCCGTAGATGTTGAATTGATCCACGGTGCGGTAGCGGTGGTGCCATTGCACATTCTTTTCCAGGATTGCTTCGCGGAGCTTGGTCAGGCTCGGGTCGGTGGTGGTCGGCGCTTCCTTGCCGAAGATCGCCTTGAACTGGACCGGCGCGAGTTGCTTGTCCCCTTCGTCATTCAGGTGAATGCCGTTGATCGTGAGCGGTCCAGCCGCCTTCGAGTAGAGGTCCTGCGAAGGTGTGAAGAGATCGACGAATTGCACGCCGTTCGCCTGGGCCACTTCGGCCATCGCCTTGGTATAGAGCGCGAGGTTCTTGTTGTTGGCCGAGCCATCCGGATAGTTCGTCGGGTCCTTCAGATTTTCGTGAGCGATCGGCGAGAGCAGCACGAGCCTCGGATGGCCCTTGCCGTAATCGGCCGCGAGTTGCGCCTTCAAATACTGATCGATCGCGACCTTGAAATCCGCGAGTCCCGCCTCGCCCTTGAACGATTCGTTGAAGCCCCAATACGCGAGGATCACGTTGGCGCTGAAATCCGTCCCGGATTTGTAGACCACCTCGGTCTTGCCCACCATCGTCTTCAGGTCGCCCTTCTTCTGTCCCAGAAAATACTCCGTCGGCGGAACTTCATCGGAACGCGGATGCACGTTCACCTCGTCGGTCGCAAAACCGAGGTTGCGGACCGTGAGGTCGAGATCGGGGTAGGCCTTCTGGATCAGCGTTTCGAGCCACGCGTGATGCTGCTGCCGGTCGGCGAAGCCACTGCCCACGATGGCAATCTGATCGCCCTTGTGCAGTTCCAGGGGCGCAGCGGAAATCGCCTGCGTCAAAAAGGCGAGAGCAACGAGGGACAGAAGGGAGCGATATTTCATGGGAAAATGAATCAGGGGGAGATGCGAAAGGCTAGAGGGACGGGGATGGCTGGCGTTGGCAAGCTTACATTGCACGGTGCGCACGAACCTTAGCGAATCGTTTTTGCCAGCCCGCAACTTTTCAGCGGAGGTCGGCTTTTCCGCAGAGACGATCGGGGGGCTTACTGCGGGCGCCACCGGTAGAGCGTGTTGCGCCCTCGAAATCCGCTGTTTTGCAGGACGCTCCGCCAAATGCGATCGACGAACTCCGACCGTCCGCCTCAGCGGGTGGTTGTCGGCGCGGGGGAACCGGCAGCGAAGAGCTGGATTTCGTGGATCGACCAGAAAAGGCCACCGACCGATCCCGTCTGCGTGATCCGCAGGAACTTCGCTTTCGTGGGCGCGAACAGCAGGTCCGTCACCGCGCTTGATCCATGACCCACCGTGACCTGCTTCCAGGCCTGACCGTCGGAGGAGACCTCTACCTTGTAGCCACGCGGATAGTCGTTCGGCGATTTCGTGCTGTCGAGTTGCGCCCCCGCGAGAGTCATCTCCTCGGGAAGCTCTACCTGGAACCATTGCCCGGGCTTTTGCGCGATCTTCGTCGTGTAGCGCGTGTCGCTCTTGCCGTCGATGGCCAGCGCGACATCGCCCGGATTGTCGCTCGCCGAGAGTTTCCATGCGGCCCGGTTCGCGAGAGGCTGCGGCAGCGACGACCGCAATTCGCTCATCGTCCACGGCTGCGTGCGATCTTTGCTCGCCACGCGCAGGCGGGCCACTTCCTCCGGCCGCACGAAGCCGGCATGATTGCCGAAGGAATTGCGCACGTAGCTGAGAACGCTCGCGATCCAGGCATCGTCGTTCGTGGCCATGGGGATCATCTGGCCTTCATATTTCTTTCCATCGATGTCGCCCGTCAGCCCCTGGAGCAGGACGTGGATCGGACCTTCGCGCCATCCGACCACGGTCTTCGATCCAGCCAGGGGCGGGGCCAGCATCGAGCCGGGAGGCGCGCCCACCATCGGCATCCCTTTGCCGTCCATCCCATGGCAGGCGGAGCAAAGAGTCTGAAACGTTCCTTCGCCGTCCTTGAAGAGCTTCCTCTCCGCATCATTCATCGCCACTGGCGCCGATTGCTTTGGTGGGTTGAGCACCATCTCGCCAATTTCCTTCACCGCCCGGTAGGTGCTTGTCGGCAACACAGCGGCAAACGTCGTTTTCCAATCGGGAACGTTCAAGAGCCTGGAAGTCAGAAGCGCCTGAAGAACAACGTCTCCGTCCGGGTCTTTCGTCGCCGCCTGAATGTCCGCCGCGAGCGAAGTGTCACCCTTCTTGTAGAGCGTCTCGCTGACCCGCAGAGCGGCGGCGCGGAGCTGGGGGTTCTCATCTTTGAACTTCGCGCGGACGATTTCCGGAGTGAGCGCATCGAGTCCTTCCAGCGTCCAAAGGGCATGCAACCGAGCAAGCGGATCCTTGTGGTTGCGGGCCATGATATTGAGCGCCGGAACGACGGAAGCGTCCTGCTTGATCACGAGCAGTTTCTGCGCGGTGTCGCGCCACCACCCGTTGGGATGCGCAAGATGAACGACGAGTTCGGCGGGCGTCTCGCTGTTCATCTTCGGCAAAGGACCCGGCATTATCCCGTCCTGCAGCAGGCGATAGATGCGGCCCCTTCCAATCGGTTTGTCCAGACCGTGCTGCAAGACTGCCTTGCGAAGATAGCTGCCTGGCCGCACCCAGTTTCCCTCCTGGATGATGCCGCGATAAAAGTCGGTTATGAACAGCGTGCCGTCGGGCGCCGTCTTTAAATTTACGGGACGGAAGAGCGGATCGGTCGAGCGGATAAATTCGGATTTCTCGTAGGGATTGCTCAGGATGGTGATGCCGTCCTGCATGGTGATTTTCGTCCGCCGGATGAGCCGGCCCACGGGTTCACCAAAGAACAGTTCCCCGCGCAAGTCGGGCAACTTGTCGCCGCGATAGATTTCACCACCACACGTCGCCGTGAAATGGTTGAGCGTCCCATCTTCCGGGCGATAGCGCTTCTCGCCACCCTCCACGTCACCGAGCCCGACGATCGGCCATACGGCCTCGTATCCGGGAGCGAACTGATCCCTAGTATTGAAAGCCCCGTAGAGGATGCCCGTCTGGTAGTTCAACGGCCCGCGTTCACCACCGGCATTGACAAACCAGATCTTCCCCCAGTCATCCTGGGACACGCCCCATTGACCGCCATTCGGCGCGGTCGGTTCCTTGAGCGTCTGGCCATCGGGCGCCCAGCGCAGACGATAGGAATTGTAACTCGTGTAGAGCCAATTATCGAGCGCCCACACGGGGCCGCTCGGCTGATGCTCCATGTTTCCGCCGCGTCCACCTCCTTGATAGAAGAGATCCTTCTTGTCGGCCACCCCATCACCATCGGTATCGGTGTAGATGTAGAGATCGTTGGTGTCGGTCTCGCCGATGAGCACGCGTCCCTTGTCGAGCGGGAGCATAATGCGCGGCAGCAGCAGGTCGTCGATGAAGACCGTGTGCTTGTCGTAAACGCCATCGCCCTTCGACGACCAGTGCAGCGAGACGCGGCTCTTATGATCGTGTTCGCCGGTTCCGTCCACATCCTGCATGTAGGTCCGCATCTCCGCGACGAACATGCGCCCGTCACCATCGAAGCCGATCGCCACGGGTTCCTTGATCTCCGGCTCCGTGAGCACCGTTTCCAGATGAAAGCCCCTGGCCACTTCCGTCGCCTTGAGCGTCTCCGCCGGCGACCGCGGCTGAATCGCCGGTGCGGATGCGAAGGTGTTCGGCTGTGGAATCGGATGGAGGTCCGCCGCGCGCACCGCGAGCGAACCCGCCACCAGAACAATGACAGCGGCGGCGAGGGAGGACGAAGGAACAGACTTTTTCATGGGGCAATGGACTGGGGAGTGGGGCCGTTGCGGGCCAGGCCGAGGATTTCTTGGGCGTCGAGCGCGCGGCGAAAAACAAGCATTTCGTCCATCCGTCCGTTGAAGCTGCGGATCGGTGTGCGGTCGTGGCGCGTCGCGGGGTTCCAGTTGCCCACCTCCGCACGCCCGAAGCCCAGCGGAAAATCGATTTTCACGGGACGCGTGCTCACGAGTTGGCCATCGACATAGTGCGCCACGGCGTGCCCTGTGCGGTCGATGACCACGGCGAGGTGGACCCACTGGCCAAGACGCTCCGGCGTGAAGACCACCGCCGTATCGAAGTCGCCACCGCCGCTCAAGCCGAGCTTCACGACCCCAGCCTTCGTGATCTGCCAGTGCAAGCCCCCCCGGTCGAAGGCGTCCGCCATGAGCAGCGAATTGTAACTGTGATCGAGGCTGTCCACACGCACCCAGGCCGCGAGGGTAAGCGCATCGAAAACTCCCGGCAGCTCCAGTCGGACCCGATCACCCGTCCCCTTGAACTCCAGCGCGCTCTTGCCCGGCCAGCGGCCTTCGGCCCATCGGCAGCCGACGATCGCGCCATCCGACGCCCGGGTGGCGCCGGTCACGCCATTGTGCAGGCGCCGCTCAAAGGGAGACGCATTCTCGAAAGTGTAATAGAGGAGCACCGAGTCATCGCCACGGAGCGTATCCGCCGAGGCTCGCCACGCCTGACTTCGCCGTTCCCAGGACGACGCCGCCTTTTGCTCGAAGGCAGCGGCATCGGGAAACCGCGCGGCAGCCGCGGCAAACTCCCGCCATGTGCCGGCCGCATCCACGCCGAGCGCGTGTCCGGCGACGAGTTCGTGGGTGGGCGCGTGGGAATCCACGATCCGGACCTTGCCTTCGAAAACGTGAAGCTCGGCCGCCCCATCGTGCGACTCGAAGCCAAATGACGTCCCGAGATCGACGATCGCCATTTGCGTGGACGAAACCTTGAACCCACGCGCTGCCGCCGGCACCTGCGCGCTGAGACGCCCACTGCGGCAAAACGCCTCCGACCGGGACACGATTTGCAATTCCGCCGGGCCCTCGAGAAGCATGCGCGCACCGTCGCTGAACTCGATCTGCGCCAGTCCCGACTTGATCCGCAACCACCCCGGGGAGAGCGCGGCCCCGGTGGTGAACGACTCGCTTCCCGGCACCCATTCGAGATCGATCGCCTGCGCGAGGACCGCCACACCGCTCGTCATCTGATCGCGCGGCGGCGGCGTCTGCTGGCGCGCCAGCCAGATTCCCACGATGGCGATCAGCGCCGCGGCCGTGGCCACCGCCCAGCCGGCATTGCGTCGCAAGGACTCAGCCGCCCCGACAAAGGCCCGCCACCAAGGTCCGCGCGGCTCTGTCGCTAAAGCGGCCAGTTCCCTCCCCCGTCCTTCGGCGCCAGATTCACGCAACAACGCGTGAAAGCGCGCATGCTCCCAAAACATCTGCCGCGCCGCGGGCTCGGCCCGCAGCATCTGCTCCAATTCCGTCTGTTCCTGCGGCGACAACGCTTCATCGAGATACCGATCAAGCAACCGTTCAAGGCGCGCGGAATCGACGCTCACAAAGCCTCCTCCGCGAGCTTGCGCGCCACGCACTCACGCAGAAGAGCCCGGGCCCGCGACAGCGCCACGTAGACCGACTCCGCGCCCCATCCCAATCGTTTCGCAATCTCGGCCGGCTTGTGCGCCTGCTGATAACGCATCTCCACGGCCAGCCGGGCCTGCGGCGCGAGCTTCTGGAGGCACTCGCTGAGATGGCGCAAACGCTCGTCGCTGGCCTCCGGCTCGGGCTCACAGGCGCAGAGCGATTCGAGGATGTCCGGCGAAAGCGTGGCCAACCTGCTCTGCTTGCGGCCCGCCTCGAGCACCTTGAACCGCGCAATCGTGCAGGCCCAGCCGAGGAAGTTGGTTCCGGGTTCGAAGTCTGCGGCCTTCCTTGTCACGGTCAGGAATGTCTCCTGCACGATGTCGTCCGCCCGGCCGAAGTCCGGCATGAGCGCATGGACAAACCCGCGCAGGGCCGCCGTATGCTGGACAAAGAGCATCTGCACGAGGGCGGTCTGCTGGTCAGAAGGCGGAACAGGAGCGGACATGGGGATGACGTGCTGAGATGCACGACGATGCCGGAACCTTAGCAGCAAATTGATGACGAGGACTGCTCATACCACTCAATCCCTGTTTTGAATTTTCCCGTAAGGTCCCTCCTCGCCGGAATGGCCCGTCTCACTTACGGTCGCCCCATGAGCAGAGACTTTGCCGAACTCGATTTCCGATCCACGCCGCTCGGCGGCCTGTCCTTGCGCCGCCGACGAGTGCGTGCGCTCGACGATGTGGAAGTCTTTGAGGTGAAGCTCGGAGAGGACTTCCTCATGTCGAGCCTCTTCCACGAAGTCGAGGTCGCCCTCGCCGATCTCGGGCTGGCCGCACTCGCGCCCCTTCCCGGTGCGAACGCGACCGGCTGCTACGAGGTGGTCGTTGGTGGGCTCGGGCTCGGTTACACGGCTGTCGCCGCGTTAAAACATGCGTCGGTGCGCGAGTTGATCGTGGTCGATGCTCTCGAGGCTGTCATCGAGTGGCACCAGCGCGGCCTCGTGCCCCTCGGTCCGATTCTTACGGGCGACTCGCGATGCCGGTTCGTTCACGGGGACTTCTTTGCGCTCGCCGCCTCGTCCGCCGGCTTTGATCCCGGGACCCCAGGCCGCCGTTTCCACGCCATCCTCCTCGATATCGACCACTCCCCGCGGAACTTGCTCCATCCGCAAAATGGCGACTTCTACTCGCCTCAAGGATTGCGAGCCATGGCCGCGCACTTGAGTGAAAACGGGGTCTTCGCGCTGTGGTCCGATGATCCCCCGGATGATGACTTCATCGCGACTCTTCGCGCCGTCTTCACCACTGCGGAGGCGCGTATCGTCAAATTCGCCAATCCCCTCCTCGAGCGGGAATCGGCAAGCACGATTTACCTCGCACACCATGCAACCTGAAGCTGGCAGAGACCAGGAAGCCATGCCAGCATTGGACGGTAAACTTGTTTGACAGCTCGTTTGAATTCGGTCAGAAGCTGAACGCATCGGAGGATGGTTGCTGATGAAAACGACAATTACAGGTGTCTGGAAGAGGAACAGATTCGTTCCGGATCGAGTGGCGTCCGCCGCGAATGAAGAGTGGACTTATAACAAGTCGCCATCATGGCTGCGTTTATTACATCCGCAGTAACATCACGGCTCAGATTCTAAAGGGCATGCGCCATAAGAGAAAGGCGCGGGAAACGCAGGCGAAAGGGTTGGCGACCACGACGGCCGGCGCCCCCAAACCCGGCATCGAAATAAGACCTGCCTGACTTACGAAGAAACAATCATGAAAATCTCACTCCCAACGAAGCTCTGTTTGTTACTACCTCTGGCGTTGCTCACTGGCTGCCCGTCGGAAAAACGCGCGGTGGCGGCGCCTCCAACCGTCGGGACGCCGGAATCGAAGGGTGATGTTGCTCCCGAGCCTCCTCCGGCGAACCCACCGAAAGACGTGGTGACAGAGATTCCACGCGGCCAAAATCATGTCGAAGGTTTCGATCCCGATGTGCTCCAATTCACGGATCAGGGGAGTGGTTTTTTCCCGATGTCGATCGTTCAAGCACTCAACGATTCGAAAACCGGCAAGCCCTATCTCGAGAACTTGGAACGATTTGGTTTGGTCCCCGGCGCGAAGTCCAAACGCAACCCGAAAGGTTTCCCGGTCGGGATCGTGACGAATATCATTAAGAATGAGGGGGACGGTCGTGAGATCGAAATGTTTGGCTTTACCTGCGCCGCGTGCCATACCTCGGATTTTCACTACAAAGGACAGACGGTGCGCGTCGATGGTGGTGCGGGGGGATTTTATGTCGACGCCCTGGGTGATCAGATCGGCGCATCGCTCAAGGCCACGCTGGAGAATCCGGATGAGTTTCTCGCATTCTTGCGACGATATGCGCGATATGCCCAACTGCCCGGCGAGCAATTGGCGACTCTGGACAAGCTCGCGGCATGGGAAAAGAACTCGCCATTGAGCAGAGTTCTGCGGAGCCATCTGGATGAGGGAGCCAAGGATTTGCTGGCTCGCATCAAAGGCGAGCGGACCGCCGAGAAACCACCTGAAACCCACGAGAACTTTTTGACACGTGTGAAGCAGCTTCCCGAAGTTGGCTCCCTCCTGAGTGGCCTTGCTGCCGAGGAGAGCGCACTCGCCGAAAAACTGCTGCCGGATCTTGGAAAGATCGTGAAAGACCTGGAAAACGTCGTCTACCGGCTCAAGTTTCTAAAGACTCGTAATTGGTTCTCGTCGGATCCGGCGCATCGGCTGGCGGCCGGTTACGGGCGGGCGGATGACTTTGGAACGGCGCGTGTCGAGCTCTTCGGTGCGTGGAATCCGGAGAAAAACATGCTGCCGGTGAACGCACCGGTCAGCGTCCCTCCCCTTTGGAACGTGGACAAGTACGCGTGGCTGCACTGGAACTCCAACACGAACTCCGTCATCCAGCGAAGCATCGGCGAAGCGCTGGGAGTCGGCGCCACCTACAACGCGGAAACGGGGGACACATCGGTCGCGATCTTCAATCAAATGAAGATCGAGGAGCAGGTGCAAAAGCTGGCGCCGCCCGAGTGGCCGACCGCACTCTTCGGCGCGCCCGCTCCGGACGCCGTCAAACGTGGAAAGGAAGTTTATCAGGCCAATTGCGCGAAGTGCCACGATCCGAAGGAAGTCGACGGGAAGGGACTCGTTCACTTCCAACTCAGCACTCTGGCGGAGGTTAGGACCGATTCCCTCGACGCAGAAAGTTTTGACCGTCCGGTGTTTCGAGAGGATGGATCGACGGTCGGATTTGCGGCATCGATCAAGAGCCTGTTGGACACGTTGCAAGAAAAGGCCAAATCCGCGATGTCCCCGGAAGACAAGGCGTTCCTGGACCGCCTTGAAAAAAATCATGCGCCCGCTGTATGGCGGGACACATTGCGCGAGACAGGCGGACCGGTCTACCCGGCCAGGCCGCTGGAAGGAGTCTGGGCAACACCACCGTACCTTCATAACGGGTCGGTGCCGACACTCTATCACCTCCTGTTTCCCGACGAGCGACCGCAAAAATTCTCCCTCGGCCAGAAAGACTTCGACCCGGTCAAAGTGGGATTCGAGATCGACCCTGCCAAGATCAACCCGCAGCCCGATTTTGACCTCTTCGAATTCGACACGAATCAGCCCGGGAACCGGAATGCAGGCCACGACAGTGAAGCTTACGGAACAAAGTTGCCGCGCGAAGATCGATTGGCCCTGATCGAGTATCTCAAAGTCCATCACGATGCGTGGCCTGCTCCGTAAACTTACGGAAATAAATCTCGACAAGTAACGGGGCGGTGTCAGAAACGACAATCGCAAACGCAGCCACGGAAAATCTGATGAAACCAACGATCGCAACGCATCTCCCCATCACGCGATGGGCTTCGCTCCTCGCGATACTCGCCGGGTGCTGGCTCTCCACCTGCGCAAACGTGAACGCCGCGGAAGGATCACGGAGCACCAAGCGCCTCGCAAGAGTGTCGTCGCTTCAGCATGGCCGTGGCGGAGACGGGAAGGGAATGATACCACCGAAGCGAAGTGCGCAGAATATTCGGGGAACGAGAGGAGACGGAAAGGACATGAAAGCCTCGATGGAACCGATCGGTGCGGCACCGGAGGGGTCGGGAATAATTGGAGACATAGGACACTTACTAACTAAAATTTGGGGGGACTTTACTTCGCCTGGAAAAGCGAAGCACCGAGGGGGCAGCACGGAACAGTAGCGTGCATGGAGAGGCAAGTGCCGACTGGCGTCACCCGTCGGACGAAAACTGTCGCGCGGACATTGCTGGGACAACGAGCAAGGATTCGGCTTGGAACACACCGCCATGAGCGACAATCACGATATAACACCGCGGCCCGGAGGCTACCGCGGCGACTTTCCATTTCCGCTGACCAAGGGGCCGAAAGAATCGCGCTATCTCACCTGGTTGCGCAATCACTCCAATTACATGGCCACGGCGGGGTTCATGGATTATTTCAGGATCGCCGGGGTCGTAGTGCGGGGGATCCTCCTGAACTTCTTGATATTATTGTCCCCGCTTCTGCTGGTCTCTTTCGCGGTTGCTCATCTTTATCGCACGCATTTGCGTTCATTGGACGTTGAACCCGCGACTGTCCGCAAAATGCTGGCCAGGATGGTGCTGGAAAAGCGGCCGGTGGATAAATGGCTGGCGAGCCAGTTGTCTTTTGACCCGGAATACGAGGCCGCACTGAAAGCCTACGGCACTGGACGCGCGGGAGCACAGCAGGTCGAATACACCCAGGAATATACGTCGGACGCCGTTCGTGACCTCGATTCGTTCGCCTGGAAGTTGATCGAGCACAAAGATGGGCCTTCGCTATACGTCTGGGGCAAGCTGAGCGAGGCCACTCTCCGAACCTTGAAGGTTTGGCAGGACACGCAAACAGTTTCGGATGAGCTACGGAAAAATTTGGTCGATGACCTTAACGCCATCATTAGACAGAATGCGATTTGGGAGGAAGAATGGGTTGCTGGGCTCACGGGGGAAATGCCAATAGAAACGAAGGCGCTGTATGACGAAGCGAAGGCCGCTCGCGGCACAACAAAGGGCTTACCTGACCCGAAACCCAGCGACAAAGGCTCCGTCCGCCTCAACCGGTTGCTACTGGAGACGGCTTTTCCGCTGGAGTTAGGCTGGAAACAGGTAGTGGCAGCTGCGGTAAAGAAACTGGCTAAACTCGCGGGCGCCGAATCGAAAGCGATGGGAAATCTGCGCACCCTCATTGACACGACATCGATCTATGGCGCCCCATATTTCAAGGAAGTGACGTTACGCAAGGAAACGGACGAGATCCGTCGCGCCCGTGGGGATGACGGTGATCCCAAAGGTTTCGACCTCCGACAGCTTAACTGGCTGCTTCTCGAAGATGCCTACGACCAGGAATTACCCAAGAATATCGACCTGATCGCTCCTGGCGGGCTTCAGACCCGAGCTAAATCCCACATTGCGCAGTTTCGGGCGTGGGTTGAATCGCCAATCATGCAGGATCCATTCGTCTGGACAGGCTGGGTTTTGGCGGCCGCGCTGTTCTCCATAATGATCTCTCCGATATTGGTCGTGATCGGCCAGGTCGCCCGTGAAAAGAAAAGCAGGGAGATGGCGGGGGGCGATGCCTCGGTGAAACGCCGCGACAAGTTTGAGCGGATCTTCGGCGTGGCCTTGCTCCTGATCGTCGCGACCGCCCTCTTCGAGACGTTGCCCGTTCTCGTGGACCAGTTCCATCAGTTCCGGGCGGCCCCCCAACTGAACTGGAGAGCATACCTCGCATTGCTGGGCTCCGCGTCGGTGGCGGCCGTGAGCGGCGCCGGCAAGGTCCTGTCGATCCTCGGCGGGGCGAAGAGGAAGGTGGCGATGTTACTCATCGGCCTACTCAGCTTGCTCGCACCGCTCCTCGTCATCACTTATGTGACCGAGTTCCTAGTCTACCGGGAGATCGATATCAGATTATTTGACATTGCGTTACTCGCGCCTCCCATCTTCGGATTCGGACTATTTTCCGCCATGGGAGTTGGCGTCTCGAAACGCAGCTTCAAATTATCGGAGCTAGCGCAAATTTTCGGGCTGGCTCTGGTGCTGCTCGTCTTGGGCGTCTGCATCGGTCGCTGGTTCGTCAGGGAATTTTCGGACAGTGTTCCCAATTCGCAAGCTGACACGCGCATTTTGAACTATGCTTTCGTCCTCCTTTGTGCGTTTGACCTCTGGGTATTTTGCCGGCTCGTGGTGGACATTAATCTGACCTCCATTCACGGCCTCTACCGCGACCGCCTCGCGGCGGCGTATCTGATGGGGCTCGATGCCAAAGGAGGCGTCACTGTCGGGGAAGACGTCCCACTGGAAGAGATCTGTTGTCATGACGCCGGCTCCACCGCTCCCTATCACCTGATCAACGCGGCCCTCAATCTGCAGGGCAGCAAGGATATGAACATCCGTGACCGTGACAGCGACTTTTTCATTTTCAGCAAGAAGTTCATTGGCGGGAATCGCACCGGCTACTGCCGGACCACGACGATGGAACAAATCCACCCGTCGATGGACCTGGCAACTGCCATGGCCATCTCGGCGGCGGCCGCTTCGCCCAACATGGGTCGAAGCACCAATCCGGCGACCGTTGCATTCATGGTGCTGCTCAACATCCGGCTGGGCTATTGGCTTCCGAATCCGGGCCTTTTGGAAGAGGTATTGGCGGGCGCGGCGTTCCAGAAAAAAGAACGTGTAGCACGTAAAAAGACCGGAACGCCGCCGGGATTTGGCTTTGCCGAGGTCTTCGAGCAGGAACTGGTGGAAATCCAGAAACGCTGGGACAGAGTTTATCGGGACCCGACGCAGCGAAAGCAGCGCCAGTGGAAGATGACAGACGGCCAACTCTCCACGGCGCCCACCACGAAGCATGGCCTTGTCGGGATCGCGTTTTCCGGAGGTGGCATTCGCTCGGCGACGATCAACCTGGGCATCGCCCAAGCACTCGACAAACATGGGATTTTCGACCACGTGGACTACATGTCCACGGTCTCCGGCGGGGGATATCTCGGTTCCAGCATCAGCGCTCTCATGCGCTCGCGGGCATTCAGCGATGTGACAGGAAAAGCGAGCGTCCAGACGGACTCCGCTACGGGCGACAAGATCGTGCGGGTCCACGGCCCCCAGTCGGAGACGCACGAATACCGTTATTCGAGGTTCGCCAAGCTCGACCAGCGAATCGTCGACGGCGCGGAGGTCGAGGCCGGACAGCGACTCGTCAAGCAGTGCAGCGGCGAGTTTCGCAGCGAGATCGACGGAACAGTGAGCGTCAGACCAGGCAAACGTGAAGGGCAGATCGTGACCGTCGAGGGGAATGGCCAACGGGCCGAGTATTGTTTCTCGAAGTTCGATTCGCTCGCCGTGAAGCAAGGCGACTCGGTCAAGAAAGGACAGGAGTTAATTGAACGTCATAACTTCCTTTCCGATTTTTTCCGCTGGCGGGTGCGGCCGTCCGCCTTGCTCAAGGAGATGATGATGAAGCTCGATGAAACCCATCGATGGGTCAATCTTTCGGATGGTGGTCATCTCGAGAACCTCGCGGTGATCGAACTTTTACGGCGCCGTTGCAAATTTATCATCATCGGCGATGGCGAGGCCGACCCGGAACTGGCCTTCAATGGCCTGGCCACTCTCATCCGCTACGCTCGCATCGACCTCGGCATCGCCATCGACCTTAATCCCGATCAGATCCGCAGAGACCGGCAGTCGAAAGCGATCGATGAAGGCAAAGGCAATGTTAGCACGGAGCACTGGGCCTTCGGAACGATCACCTATCCTCCGGACCAGGACAATGGTTCCCAGGAGGAGCAGGGTTACCTGATTTATCTGAAATCGTCGTACTCCAGCGACGAGGACGAAATGATCAAGGAATACCGGCACAGCCACCCGGACTTTCCGCATGAATCCACGGCCGACCAATTCTTTCACGAGAATCAATTCGAATGTTACCGCGCGCTCGGGCAGCACATCGGGGAAGGGGCCATTGCCGAAATGTCATTGGTGGGAGCTCTCGACGGCGCGCGGAAGACGTTCAAAGCATTCAGCGATGAACTGTCGACCATGGCATCTACCATCGAGAAGGTGGCCCAAATGAGCCGGCACGAAGCGTCTCAGGAGAAATTGAATCGGTGGAAGCAGGCCACGATATCGGTGGCGGGCGAAGTGAAACTTCCCGAAAAAGAGAAGCAGATCGAATAGGACGCTGCAGCTTGACTCAGCCTTTCTTTGGCGTGGCTTTCATCATGCCGGACATTTTTTGGGCGAGGCCCGCGTGGTATTTTTCGTACTGGGCGCTGGTGACTGAGAAATCCGCGAGCATGTAGTTCGTTCCTTTGAAGTTCCAGTTCTGGCCGGCGTCCTTGTAGGTGACACTTGCGGCGCGGCCTTGCTGATACTCCGCGTGGATCGGGTCCGCGCCTGGCGGGTTCTTGAGTTTCGACGTTCCGCCCAGTCCGCCTTCGAGCAACTTTCCGCGGAAAGAGCCATAGTTTCCGATGGCGATCCTGTGCTCGGCGCCGACGTTTTGGCGAGTGATCGATGTGTAACGGATCTTCGTGTTCTTCGATCCCGAGAATGGCATGACCGTTTTTGCGATGTCCTCCAGCGCCACGCGCTGCTCAGCATTCGCTTTCTCGTCGATGTAGAGATACGAGAATTTCCACTTCCCGAAGGACTGCATCATCGTCTGGTTCTCGGGGCTTTCGGCGAAATTGGCGATGGCCAGGCCGTCCAGCGAAACGTTTCCGTAGCGGCCGCGCTGGATGAACAGCACCTGGTTACCGCCACAACTGGCCATGGTGGGCTTGGAATCGAACCAACACGGGCAGGCCGCATTGCACGAACAGCTCTCCTCGAGCTGACCGCTAATTTTCCAAGAGGGCTTTTTGGTGTTCTCGGCTCCGGACGCGCCGGCGGCGAGCAAGAGACTGACACTGAGGATGGCAATCGATTTCATGGGGTTTCCTTTCGAGACCAAAACGTCCGCCCTTTTTGCGGATTTTCAACACTTTGATGACACATCGGTACTCCCGTGAACTCGCCGCGCCAGACCTCGACGCTCTTTACTTTTCCAGCTCCTGGCCGTTTTTGCCAAACCTTTGATTGACGTTTCGCCGCGGGAAAACCACCAATGCGGGTCCCCCACCCCACCTACCCCTATGGAACTCCAACGCAAAACAGCGCTCATCACCGGCGGCACACGCGGCATCGGCGCAGCCACAGCCCTGGCCATCGCCAGGGAGGGCGCGAACCTGGCCATCTCCTCACGACACGACGATGCCGACGCGCAGCGCACGAAACGCGAGATCGAGGCGCTCGGCGTCCGCTGCGAAATGATCGTCGCCGACTGCGGCCAGCCCGAACAATGTGAACGCCTGGTGGCACAGGCCGCCGCGGCGCTCGGCGGTCTGGATATACTCGTGCACGCCGCGGGAGGCGCGGTGCCTGGCGGGCTGCTGGAGGTGACACCCGAAGCGTGGAACGGCGCGTTTGATGTGCATGTCCACGCGGTCTATCACCTCTCCCGCGCCGCGGTGCCACATATGCGGCAGGGCAAGGAGGGCGCGATCGTCCTGATCTCTTCGACGGCGGGAAAGCTCGGGGTGATGGGCAATCTAGCCTACCAGGCCGTGAAAGGCGCGCTGCCACAACTGACGCGCGCCCTGGCCCGCGAACTGGCAAACGACAACATCCGGGTGAATTGCGTCGCGCCGGGCGTCATCCGGACGAAATTCCACGAGCACATGAGCGCTGAGCAGAAAAAGCTGAATCTCGAACAGCGCATCCCGCTCCACCGCGAGGGCACGTCGGAGCAAGTGGCCGATGTGATTCTCATGCTCGTGAAGAATGACTACGTTACCGGCGACACGGTGACGATTGACGGCGGGCTGACGTCGCGGATTGCCTAGCGCGTCCCGGCGATACCGAACGCCACGGCCTGAAGCGCGGGGCCCGGGGGGACGGTCGCTTTCTTCCACGCCGCAAAATCGCGGGTCACGTGGATATTCCCTCCCCATGAGAAGCCGAGACCGAGATGTCCTTCGCTGGCCCAGGCGAGGGCGCACGGGATCGGCGCCGGTTCCTTCGTCCACGCCAGTCCATCCGCGGAACTCCATGCGACTTTGCCGCCACTGACAAGGAAGCGCGCCCCCGTCCAGACGACGCGGGAAAATTCCTCTCCCGGAGTGGCGGCACGCCGCTGCCAGGTCTGCCCGTCGTGGGAACTTTCGATAAGCCCATCCGGCCCGACGGCGACAAATTGGCCGGCCCCGTAAGCAATGTCGCGCACTTCCGGAGTATCGAGGGCAGTGTGGTCCCAGCGTGTCCCATCTTCGCTCGCCCCGCGCCAGTGGACGCGCGCCGTCTCCAGAGGGAGATCGATATCGCCGATGATCACAAAGCGAAAGCCCGCCTCGGTGTCGCCGCACGCGCTGCGCCGGGCGTGCACGCTGCCTTTCCAATCGAGCCGCTGGCCGGGTTGAAAGTGTTCTCCGTCGGTGGAAACCATGAACTCGGCATCATGGGCCGCGACGAAACGGCCATTACCGAAGGCGATCGTGGCGACCCGTCCCTGAACGCCCGGCACCTCCTGCCATTCGCGTCCGTCGCGGCTGGTCAGGATATGGCCGGTCCTGGCACCGCCTCCGACAGCCACGAATCGCTCTGCTCCGAAGGCGATGCCGAAGAGGACATCGTCATTGTCCCGCGACTCGTCGCTCCAACGCTGGTCGTTTTCCCAGACGAAGCCATCGTGAGACGTGATTCGCCGGCCGCCGTAACCGACGGCGACAAAGAGCCCCGGATCAGCCCCGCAGGCGGGCGGGCCCGTCGCTTCGACGAGCAGCAGCGCCAGGGCGCAAGCGGCGGCTTGCAGCTTCACTCCGCGCTATTCGGCGAGGAGTTTCTCCACGCCTTCGCCGAGAGCCTCTCCACGGAGCCCGGTTTCGCGCAGTATGCCTTTCTTGTCGATGAGCCACGCGGCGGGGATGGAGCTGATGCCAAAGCTCTTGCTGATCTTGTTTTCCCAGCCGGCCCCGTCGAAGTACTGCGACCACGTCATCTCGTGTTTCTTGAGCGCTTCTTCCATGGCGCCCTTGTCCTGGTCGAGGGAGATGCCGACAATCTCGAATCCTTTGCCGTGCAGCTTTTTGTAGGTGCTGACGACATTCGGCATCTCGCCGATGCATGGCCCGCACCAACTCGCCCAAAAATCGACGAGCACGACTTTGCCCCGCAGATGCGCGAGGTCGACTTCCTTGCCGTCGGTCGCGGTGAACTTGATATCCACCGGCTTGGATTTTAAATCGGCCATTTTCTGGCGTCGTTCCAGGACTGATTTCGCGGCGTCCGCAGCCTTCGCGTCCGACCCAGCCGCAATTTTCTGAAGAATCGCCTGCCCTTCCGGCGAGGGATCGTCATTGAGAACCTGCAATTGAATCTGCGTCATTTGCCTGGCCAGAGGATGTTCGGGATACTTCTCCAGAAAATCGGCCGCCGCCTTATGAAAGGCGCCGTAGCTCTCAGGCTTCGCTTTGTCGAAAGCAGCCGTGTAGATCATCACGTTCATGAATGTAGCCTCGCCTTTGACCGCGGGCGGGGCCTCTGGCGCCTTGAGGATCTCCGCGATCTTCTGCCGATCTTCATCGAGCCCGCCGGCTTTGCCGGAAAAGCGGCGTATCTGCGCACCGGCCCGGAGCCCGAGCAACTCCGCCGACCACCGGCGCGAATCCTGAGGGTAAGTCTTGGCAAATGCTGCAGCCGCCTTTTGCTGGCTGCCCAGCCATTCCGTGACCATCTGGATCGCTTCATCCCGCGACTTGGGCTGCGCCGCAGGCTGTTCCTGGAGCTTTTCAATGTGCTTCCAAAACTCATCCGCCGTCTTGAACGAGGAAAAATCAGGCACGTCGGCGGCGGCCAGGGTGAGGCTAAGCGCCAAAAAGGCGGTGGGGAAAAGAAGGCGGAGGTTCATGGGAATAGGCCGGACTCTACCATGCCGGAGCTCCGCCGCGAGTCCTACCTGCAACGGCGCGGGCTCAGAAGAGGAGTCTAAACTTCATGCAGATTTACCAGCGGGGCTTTCTCGGAGGGGACTGGGTCTACGGGTGCACCGGCGGAACCGGACGACGGCCGGATGGATCGCCGACGCCAGGGACACAGGTAAAATCATCAATTTGCCCTGGTGTTTCCCAGGAAAATCGATCCGCCCGCGGGCGCGGTGCAAGCACGGCTCGAGCGGCAGAGGTCCATGCTGCCGTTAATTTTCCGTCACAAACCCGCGCTTATTTGACACGCCCCCTCCGCATCGCTAGCTTCCGCGCAACTTTCCGAGCCCTAGAGCGGATGTTTCACCTATGCTCGATCGTCAAGTACTCGTGCTGAATAGGCTCTGGCAGGCAATTAATGTCTGCACAGTCCGACGGGCTTTTACCCTCGTATGCCAGGGGCACGCCCAGGTCGTCTTTGCGGACGGGGAGAACAATTTCCGGACTCATGACTTCGAGAGCTGGCGCGACTTTTCGCATCGCGAACCCGAGGAGGAAATGGTCCACACGATCGCCTTCAAGATTCGCGTGCCGCGAATCATCGTGCTGATGATGTTCGACCGACTGCCGAAGAAGGAAGTGAAGTTCACCCGGGCGAACATCTTTGAGCGGGACAAGAACACCTGCCAGTACTGCGGGAAGGTCTTCGACAAGCGCGACCTGAATCTCGATCATGTGCTGCCGCGCGATAAGGGCGGCTTGACGACTTGGGAGAATATCGTCTGCTCGTGCATCGCGTGCAATACGCGCAAGGGCAACCGCCTGGCGCACCAGGCTGGGATGCACCTGATCAAGAAGCCCGTCCGGCCGAAGTGGCGGCCTTTCGTAAACATCACCTTTGACGGTCAGCGCCATGAAAGCTGGCGCCATTTTGTCGACCTCGCGTATTGGAACGTCGAGTTGGGCGACTGATCACTGCGCCTTGAAACGCCACGGGAGGTTCTCCCTTTCGTTGAAGACGCTCTCGTCTTTCGGCGGGAAATGCAATCCGCTCATGCCGCACATGGCGACGCCTTGCAGTCGTTTGAGACGCTGGCCGCCTTGAAACGGAAACTCGAAGAGGAATTCGACGTAGCCGATGAACGGGAGGGAGCGGGCGAAAAAATCGGGGGAACGTTTTAGAATCCACGCCACCGCAGCCTCTTCGTCGCTCTTCCAGGGCACGTCGAGTTTGGAGTATTCCGCGAGAAAGTCGCCATACTCCCGGCGTTCGCGTTGCGGGACGGAAAGCTGGCCGGCAAAGGCGCGAACTTCGGGTTTCTGCGGGTCGCGCGCGAGGGCCTGCCAGGAAGACCAGTGCATGGCATCGGGGCTGTAGCGGGCGAAGGCCTGGCCGGCCCAAGGCGTGGCCTTTTGGCCGTTGCTCATGGTGAAGGTGACCGGGGCCGGAGAAATCTCCACTCGGAGGCTGACCGACGAGGGCGCGCGCCACGACAATCCAACTGCCATGGGCTTGGTCTGAATCCATCCGTCACGACTCGCGGCGGTCTCGCCGTCCCAACCCAGGCCTCCGGCGGTGACTGTCACCATGTCGGCGGGAAACCAGGTCGACTTCTCCCCTGCTTCCTTCTCGTTCGTTAGATCGATCGTGAGCTCCTTGAAATCCTCGATGGCGCCTTGGAGGGGGACGGTGCCGATGGCGATGATTACCGTAAGGAGCAGCCAGGGGGAACGGATGTTCATAACAGGAGGATTAGCGAATGCCGGCATGGCGGGGCAACTCGATATCCAGGATGAAATCGGTGGCCTTCGGCATATTCCGAATCACGCCCTGCCTCAAAGTTCAGAACACGCTCCAGGAACGGACGAAAAGCGGCAGGAATGCCGCTTCTACTCTTCAACCGATTATTTCTGCGCGACCTGCACCGCCACTGACGCGCCCTTCAAGGAATTGAGGATCGGCTGCGGGAAGATGCCGAAGAAGAAGATGAGGAACGTCAGGCCACCGATCGCGAACCTCGTCAACGGGGCGACGACGATCGGAGTATCGTCCGTGGGCTCCTGCCAGTACATCGCCGCGACGACGCGCAGGTAGTAGTAAAACCCGGCCGCCACCGTGATGATGCCGATCCCGACGAGGAAATACTTCTGAGCCTGCACGGCAGTCGTGAAGACCAGGAGCTTGCCGTAGAAACCGGCGGTGAACGGGACGCCCGCCAGGGAAAGCATGGCGACCAGGAGACCAAAGGCGAGGAAAGGCGAGCGTTTGGCGAGACCGTTGAAGTGCAGAATGTCGTCTCCCCGGGAGTGGTTGGCGACGACGATCATGACCAGAAAGCTCAAGAGCGTCATGAGCAGGTAGCCCGCGAGGTAAAAGCCGACAGCAACGCCTGTCGAACCCAGGGTCGAGGTGGCGTGCTGGTAGCTGGCGACGGCCACGAGGAGATAGCCGGCGTGGGCGATGCTGGAATAGGCGAGAAGACGTTTGAAGTTGTCCTGAGGGAGCGCCGCCAGGTTGCCGTAGATGAGCGTGGCCCCCGCCATGATGCCGAGCAGCGCGAGCACCTTCGTTCCGACCTCAGGCACCACCAGGAAAGGAACGAGCACCCGAATGAGCACAATAAATCCAGCCGCCTTCGATCCGACACTGAGGAAAGCGGTAATCGGCGTCGGAGCGCCCTGATAGACGTCCGGAACCCAGATCTGGAAAGGCGCGGCGGCGACCTTGAAGCCGAGTCCGATCAGGACGAGGACGATGCCAAAGAGCAGCGGAGCCTGGGCGACGGGCCTGGCTTGCAGCACTTGGGTGATGGCGGCGAGATTGGTCTCGCCGGTCACACCGAAAATCCACGTGATCCCGTAAACGAGGAAGCCCGTGCTGAGCGCCCCGAGGATGAGGTACTTCACCCCGGCCTCCAGGGACGCGGATTGCCGGCGCATGTAGGCGACGAGAACGTAGAAGCTGATCGTCACCAATTCGAGCGAGACAAAGATGAGGAGGAAATCGACGGCGCTGGCCATGAACATCAGTCCCGCGCAGGTAAAGACCGGCAGGCTGTAGAATTCGCCCAACCCCGCGCCGGGGGTCATCCCCGGGATGAACTTCGTGAGGACGCTCTTGTACTCGAGCGACATGACGAGGACGAGAATCGTCGTCAGCAAAGCGATGCGTTTGAAGAAAAACGCCACGGAATCGGCGGTGTAGAACACCTTCGAAAGGTACTCGGGATCGGAAGGGGTCACCTTCGCGAAAAATGAGAAACCGATGAGAGCAGTGAGAACGGCAATGGCCGCTTTCGCCAGGCCGCGCTTGTCGTCGCTCTTACTGAAAGATTCCAGCAGCAAGAGAATGATGCCGAGCAACAGGACGGTGATTTCGAGGTAGATCGAGTCAATCATTTCGGCAGGAGGGCTTCAACGCTCGGCTGCACGTAGGCCAGAAAGACGCGCGGGGCGAAACCGGCGAGCAGGAGGAAACCGAGCAAAAGGACGACCGGCCACCGGAGCGACTTCACGGGATCGGACCAGGTCGCGGCGTCCTTCCCAGGCTCCCCGAGGAAGATGGCGCGGTAGGCGCGGAGCATATAGACGGCGGAGATGACCACACCCCACAGCGCGAAGACCGTGGCGAGGTAAAAGTTGAATGGAGTAAGCCCGGCGGCGGGCTTGAAAGCGCCAAAGAAGATGGTGATCTCACTGGCGAAATTGGCGAAGCCCGGCAGGCCGATGGAAGCGAAAGCCGCCAAGCCGAATGTGAAGCCCAGCCAGGGCGCGGCTTTGGCCATGCCGCCAAAGCTGTCGAGGACGAGCAACGGATTCTTTTCCCTCAGGAACCCGGCGAGGGCAAAGAGCGCGGCGATGGAAAGGCCGTGGGCGAACATGAGGAACGCCGCGCCGGTCACGCCCACGAGGTTAAACGCGGCGATGCCGAGGAAGATGTAGCCCATGTGCATGACGCTCGAATAGCCGAGGAGCAGATCGAGTTTCTTCTGCGCGATGGTCACGAAACCGACGTAGATGATATTGCCGACCAACAGGATGAGCAGCAGGTTCGTCCAGACTTTCGCGCCTTCCGGCAGGAGCGGCAGAGCCACACGAATCAAGCCGTAGAGACCAAACTTTTTCAGCACGCCCGCGTGAAGCATCGCTGCAGGGGTGGGCGCGGAGGCATAAGCCGGCGGCGCCCACGAGTGGAACGGGAAAAGCGAGATGAGAATGCCGAAACCGATCAGCAGGAAGATGTAGGGACGGCTTTGCGCCTCGGCGGGGATGATGCCATTGGCGGCGAGGCGCTGTAACTCGATGAGACTAAAGGTGCGCGAGGCCTCCGGCACGGCAAGGTAGAGATCCAATAGCCCGATGAGCAGGATGAAGCTGCCGAGCCCAAGGTAGATCGTGATCTTCCACGCCGCCGTGAAGCGCTCCCCGGTGCCCCAGAGGCCGATGAGAAGAAAGGTCGGAATCAGGGCGAGTTCGTGAAAAGCGTAGAAGAAAAAGAGATCGACAGACGCGAACGCGCCGGCCGCGCCGGCAGTGATGAAGAGGATGCAGGCGTAGTAGAGGTTCTCCCGCTTTTCGATCTTGGGCGCGACCCAGACCGCCGCGAGGGTGACGATGCCGGTGAGGAGCAGCATGACGAGACTCAGCCCATCGGCGCCCACGGCGTAGTTCAGCTTCCAATCGGGGACGATGGGTGAGGTGGAGAGATACTGGAAGCCGCCCGCCGTCTTGTCGTAGCTCAGGAAGGCAAACAGGGTCAGGACAAACTCCGCGACGGCCGCGCCGAAGGCGGTCTTGCGCGCGGGCGCGCCGAGCAAAATACCGAGCGCGGCGAGGAGCGGGATGAAAATAATGAGCGAGAGCATCAGCGGAAGACGAGCAGGTAGATCGCGGCGACCACGCCGAGGCCGAAGAGGAAAGCGTACCCCTGGAGGTTGCCAAACTGGAGGAAGCGCAGGGCGAAGCCCGTGGCCCAGGCCGCACCGCTCAAGCCGCGCACGAGCAGGCCGTCAATGAACCACTGGTCGATGTAGCGGGCGATGACGGCCATCAGGTCCTGCGTGCCGGCGATGAGCGCCGCATAGATCTCGTCGAAATAGAACTTGTTCTTGAAGAGCGGAATCAGGATCGGGTCCTTGGACTGTCCTTTGTAAAGGACGTATCCCCCTCCAGTGCCCGCCAGAAACGCTGCAGTCGCCAGTGCCATGACCGCCCACCTCCCGGGGAATCCCTCGATCAGTTCGATGGCATGCGAGCTTTTTTCGCCCAGCGCGGAACCAGCAATGAAACTCCATCCAGCGATCACGGAAAGAACGGCGAGGACGATCAGCGGCAAAGTCATCGTTGCGGGCCCATCGTGAGCGTGAACTGCCGCTTCACTCCGCGCCGGACCAAAAAAGGTGACCACAAACAGGCGCGTCATGTAGAAGGCCGTGAGGAAGGCCGTGGCCAACCCCAGGAGGAAAATCAAGGGACTCTGATGCCATGCCGCGAGCAGGATGACATCCTTGGAGAAAAATCCGCTCAGGCCGGGGGCACCGATCAGCGCCAGATAGCCGGCGGTGAACGCCAGGAATGTCCATTTCATTTTCTTGCTCAGTCCACCCATCTTCCAGATGTCCTGCTCATGATGCATGGCGTGGATGATGGCGCCAGCGCCCAGGAAAAGGAGCGCCTTGAAGAAAGCGTGTGTGAACAGGTGGAACATCGCCCCGTCGGGCGCCGCCAAACCGATCGCGCTGATCATATAACCGAGCTGCGAAAGCGTGGAGTAAGCCAGGATGCGCTTGATGTCATCCTGCTGCGTGGCCATGAGCGCGGCCATGACCGCCGTGAGGATGCCCACCCAGGCGATAATGGCTTGCGCCGTCGCGGATAGCTCGACGAGAAAGGACACGCGCGCGAGCATATAGACACCCGCCGCGACCATCGTCGCGGCGTGGATGAGAGCGGAGACCGGCGTGGGGCCTTCCATGGCGTCGGGCAACCACACGTGCAGCGGGAGCTGCGCGCTCTTGCCGACCGCGCCGCAGAAGACCATCAGGACAGCGATCGTGGAAAACGCGGCGGGCAGGCTGAGTTGACCCTTGATGGCCTCCATGTCCTTGAAGATCACGGTCCCAAACGCGCTCCACATCATGAGGATGCCAATCATGAAACCGAAGTCGCCGATGCGGTTGGCGAGGAACGCCTTGTTCGCCGCCTTCGCCGCGGCGTCCCGTGTGAACCAGTGACCGATAAGCAGGTAGCTGCTCACGCCGACGAGTTCCCAGAAAATAAACATCATCACGAAGTTGTTCGCGAGCACGATTCCGAGCATCGAGAACATGAACAGCGACAGATTGCCAAAAAAGCGCGCCTCGCTCTCGTCCTCGTGCATATAGACGAGGGAATAGATATGGACGAGCGTGCCGACGCCGGTCACCACCAGCAGCATCAGTTTGCTGAGCGGATCGATCGTCACCCCGATCGGGACATAAAACGCGGTGCCAAAATCCAGCCACGGAATCTCACTCGACCCATCGCCGCCGACGAACACAAAGAGGCTGGCGAGCAGCGTGAACGCCACGCTGCCGACGGAAATGGTGGCGCTCAGGGTCCGCGAATGGCGCGTGAAAAGCTGAATCAGCACGGCGCTGATCAACGGGGCGAGGAGAATGAACCAGGGAAAGCGGGCGTCCATGTGGAGACTAAAACTTCAAACTGTTGATATCCTCGACGTGGATGGTCTGGCGGGCGCGGTAGAGGGCGACGATGATGGCCAGGCCGACCGCCACCTCGGCGGCGGCGACGGTGATGATGAAAAATACCAGGACCTGCGCGTTATAGTTCGGCAGGCCCTCCACGATGTTGAAGCGAGAGAAGGCGACGAGCGAAAGGTTCGCGGCATTCAGCATCAACTCGAGGCACATGAAGATGATGATGATATTGCGCCGGAACATCACCCCGGCGAAGCCGATGGCGAAGAGCAGACCGCTGACGAGGAGGTAATCGTTGAGATGGAGCGTCATTTCAATTCGCGCTTGGAGAGAACGACGACGCCGATGGTGGCGACGAGGATGAGAACGCCGATGACCTGGAATGGCAGGTTATGGGTGGTGAATAGTGTCGTGCCGATGTTCCGAACGTCATCCACATTCTCCTGCGAGAGAGCGGGAAAAGCCGAGGCCCCGGCTGGGAACCGCTCGAGGACGAACCAGAGTTGCGCGATGAAGGCGAGGGCCACGAACCCGCCGCCGACGTAACCGGGCAGATAAATCTTGCGGCGTTCCTCCGCCTTCAAATCGAGCAGCATGATGATGAAGAGAAACAGAACCATGACCGCGCCCGCATAGACCAGCACCTGGATGACGGCGATGAAGTAGGCATCGAGACCGACGAAGAGAGAGGCGAGCCCCAGAAACGAAACCACGAGGCAAAGAGCGCTCGCCACTGGGTTGCGATTCGCCACAACGGCGACGGCAAACACCAGCGTCAGCGCGGCAAAGAGATAGAATAAGATCGGAGACATGTATGGTGCGAACTACGAAACAGGCAGTTATTTCGTAACAGGCTTGGTCAAGAGAATCACAAAAGGAGGATCGTATTTGTTGCAACGCAGGCGTAGCGCCGTGCCCTTCTTGAGCAGTTTTGTATAAACGACTTGTTCCCGCCCTCCACCTTTCACCAGGACACCGCCAAGTTCGCCTTTCGTAAATTTCTCCCATCCTTTGGTGCGAAATTTCCGTTCGTCCCAAGCCGTCTCGTCCCAAGTGCCGCCCTTGTTCCCTTGATAGTCGAAATTGCAGGCGATGATCACCCACCCGTCTGCGGTAACCTTGAAATCGGAAAGCCCGTTATGCGAATCATTCGGCATGTAGACAATCGCACTCCGCGTGGCGAGTTGGTCTGGCACTCTCTCCCAACCTGCTTTGTCCTGACTTTCCACCAAGGGGACAGGTTTCGATGCCAGTACTTCGACGGTCGCAGGGTTTCGGTGAATCTCGTCCCAACTAACCGCCTGAGCAGCCGGGCACCCCATCGCGCACGCAATGAAGATTGGAATGAGTTGACGCACGGGACCGCTCATTTTTTGGGATTCCACTTGTGAACGAGGCCGGTGAAGACACCGCCCAGTTCGTAGAGCTTCGCCTTGTGATGCACCATCTCGGCGCGGCTGATGCCGGTGATCGCGTAGTCCTTGCGCAGGAAGATGGCCTGCTCCGGACAGACTTCCTCACACAACCCGCAGTAGATGCAGCGGATCATGTCGATGTCGAACTCCTTGGGCCGCTTTTCCACCTTGGCGAACTTGTTTTCCGCAGGAATCTCCTCGGGCTGGATCGTGATCGCGCGCGGCGGGCAGATGAATTCGCAAAGCTGGCAGGCCACGCAGCGTTCGCGCCCGTGCTCGTCGGTCACCAAGGTCGGCGCCCCGCGGTAATAGTCGGGCATCTGCGCATCCCACTTCTCTTCTGGATACTGCATCACGACTTTCGTCTGCCCGGCAAGCATCCGCTTGAGATGGCGGAACGTGATCACGAGACCGGCGACGATCGATGGGAGGTAGATCTTCTCCTTCCAGGTCAAATTCGGACGTGAGACAACGTAGGCCATGGCGCGTTAGGAAGTGAAAGCGAGGATGCCGGCGGTGAGGAAGATGTTCGCGAGCGCAATTTCGAAAACGTAGAACCAGCCGAGCTTCATGAGCTGGTCGTAGCGGAAACGAGGGAGGGTCCAACGGACCCAGATGAACACGAAGAGCAACAGCGCCACCTTGGCGAAGAACACAGTGATGTTGACGATGCCCCAGACCCATCCGGGCAGATGGTGAAGAATAAGTAGGCCCCGTTCTCCGTCGCCATTAGGGATCCACGGGCAATGGTAACCGCCGAAGAAAAGCACGACGATCAAGGCGCTACCGGCGATCATCGCGGTGTATTCCCCCAGAAAGAACAGGGCGAACTTCATCGAAGAATACTCGGTGTGGTAGCCGGCCACGAGTTCGGTTTCCGATTCCGGGAGATCGAACGGCAGACGATTGGTTTCCGCGAACATCGAGATGGTGAAGGTCGTGAAGGCGATCAACGAGGGAATCCACAGCAACAGTTTTTGAAATCCGTGATCGAAATTCCCGCTGATGAACGGACACATCAACCAGCCATGGTAAACCTGGAAGTCGACGATGCCCTTCAGGCTGGTGGAACTGGCGATGAGGATCACGGGCACGGCACTCAGGCCCATGCCGAGTTCGTAGCTGATCATCTGCGAGGTACTACGGATGCCGCCGAGGAAAGGATACTTGGAATTCGACGACCAGCCGGCCAGCACGATGCCGTAAACGCTGACGCTCGAGATCGCGAACATGAAGAGAAGGCCGACGTTGATATTGGCGACGATCATCGGCACGCCGAGGAAGGTGCTGCCAAAGGGAATGGCGGCGAGCGTGATCAGGGCCGGCATCATGGCCAGGGTCGGCGCGAGCCAGAAGTAGAGCTTGTTCACGTGCCCGGGCACGAAATCCTCTTTCAGCAGGAACTTCACGGCATCGGCCACCGGCTGGCCGAGTCCACCCAGGAATGGCGACCAGTCCTTCAAACCCAGGAAAGGTATGAGCGACACGGGGAAGCCCGTCCGGTTCGGACCGACGCGATCCTGGATGAGGGCGCTCACGCGCCGCTCGGCATAAACCGTGTAGCTAACCATCGGCAGCACCACGAGGAAGATGAGAAACGCCGTCTTGCACAGTGAGGTGACGATCAGAAACCAGAAATCGGAGGAGGTGAGGAAATCCATGGAGGCGAAAATGATGGACTACTTCGCGGCTTCGGCGGTTTCCGGTTCGGGCGCCTTTTCCTTGATCACCGGCAATCCGAGATCGCCGATCTTGCTCAGGCTCAGGCCAGCCAGTTCTTTCACTTCCGAGGCCATGGACTTGAAGACATCCTCGATCATGTAGAGGCCGTTCGAGCCGGAGACGGTCTGGATGAGGTCGCGGAGGATTTCCCAATCGTCGCGCGCTTCGCCCGGCGCATCGACCGCGCGATTGAGGCGCTGCAAGCGGCCCTTGAGGTTGATCATCGAGCCACGCTTTTCCACCCAGGTGCTTCCCGGCAGCACGATGGTGGCGTGCGGGGTCGTCTTGTTGGGCAGAATATCCACGGCGATGATGGCGTCCAGTTTCGCCAACTCCTCTTCGGTCAGGCCGGTTTTGGTGAGGTCCTCGCCGAGGGTGACCACGACTTTGATCGCGCCGCTGCGCACGCCTTCGACAAATTTTTTCAAGCGCCCGCCGGGTTTTGATGTCGTGAGACCGAGCAGTTTCGCGCCAGTCGTGTTCGGATTGCGATCCGCGGCGATGAGCAAACCATCCGCCGTACCGATCCGCGGGATGATGTCGTGTTGCTTATCGATGCCGAGCGCGCCCACGAGGCGTTTGGTGAGGAAGAGTTCCTCGTTGGTCTGCCGGCCCGAAGCGACGAGCCAGAGTTGGCCGCTGGCCTTCGATTTCAGGATCTCGGCGGCGATGGCGACAGCGGTCCGCCAATCGACCGCCTGGCCTTTGACCGTGGGCTGCTTCAGGCGGCGCTCGTCTCCGACGTACTTGAAATTGAGCCGGTGCGAATCGGGCAGCCAGACGCCGTTGACGTCGTTATTCTCGCGCGGCGTAATCCGGTAGATTTTGTTCTCACGCGAGCCGATGACGATGTTCGAGCCCGTGCCGCAGTTCACGTCGATGGTCTTCGTTTCTTTGAGGAACCAGACGCGCATCTTGAACCGAAAGTCGCTCGAAGTGAGCGCGCCCACGGGGCAGATATCGACGGTGTTCAGCGAGTAGTTATTGTCGAGGATCCGATCGGGATGGCAGGCGATGGAGTTGAAGCTGCCGCGGTCCACGATGCCGAGCACGTCGTCCTTCGCGACCTCCTGCATGAAACGAATGCAGCGCGTGCAGAGGATGCACCGCTCGGCGTCGAGGGTCACGCGCGGTCCGAGTTCCACGCTTTTCGGCTTCTTGACCTTGTGCTCGAGAAAACGCGACTCGCCCTGCCCGTATTCGACGGAAAACTCCTGCAACCGGCATTCGCCCGCCTGGTCGCAGATCGGGCAATCGAGCGGGTGGTTGATCAGCAGGAACTCCATCACGCCCTTGCGGCACTCCTGGACCATCGGGGAATCGGTGCGAATGCCCATGCCCTCGGCGACATCCTGCGCGCAGGAAATCTGCGGACGCGGAATCCAACCGATTTCCGGTTTGCCATCGGCGCCGATGACCGGCTTGCGGTCGGGCGTCATCTTGGGCATGCCCATCTCGATCATGCACATGCGGCAGTTGCCCGGCGACGTGAGCTTCGGATGGTAGCAGTAGCGCGGGATGAACTTGCTGGCCTGCGAGCAGGCTTCGATGACGCGGGTGCCTTTGGGAAATTGCAACCAGACGCCATCGATCTGGACGTTGACCAACGGGACTGCGGGAGCGGTGGTTTCGGTGCTCATCAGTGAATTACTTCGTGGCCGCCGGCGCGAGCGGGGAACCGGTGCGTTTGTCGAGGAGCGTCGGGATCGTGTCGTTTTCGATCAATTCCTCGGAGACATACTCGGGCGGCATCGGTGGCGGCGTTTCCTTTTTGGCCCGGGACGTGAATTCGTCGCGGAACTTCAGGACGAAAGATTGCGTGGGCCAGGCGCAGGCCTCGCCGAAAGCACAAATCGTCTTGCCGGCGATATTGTCGGCCACGTTCTTGAGGACATCGGGGTCCTGCTCCGTACCGCCGCCGGCGAGGACTCGACTCGTGATTTTCTTCATCCACAGCGCGCCTTCGCGGCAGGGCGTGCACTGGCCGCACGATTCGTGGGCGTAAAACTCGTTGATGTTATTCAGGGTCTCGACCATGTCGCGCGAGTCGTCCATCACGATGACCCCGCCCGAGCCCGCCATCGAACCCGCGGCGGCCAGCGTATCGAAGTCCATCGGGATGTCTTCGAGCGTCATCTCCTTGTCCTTGATCTTGTATTTTTCTCCCGCCTTCAAAACCTTGGCCGACGAACCGCCGGGAATAACCGCCTTGAGCGTGCGTCCTTCCTTGAGGCCGCCGCAGAGGTCATTGATCAGTTCGCCCATCGTCACACTGCCGACTTCGACCTCGTAATAGCCGGGCTTTTTCACGTCGCCGCTCACGCACAGGATGCGGGTGCCGGTGTTGTTCGGCTTGCCGAGCTTGGCGTATTCCACTCCCCCACCCATGGCGAGGATGTGCTTCACGTCGCAAAGGGTCTCAACGTTGTTGACGATCGTCGGGCACTGGTAAAGGCCGAGCACGGCCGGAAAATAGGGCGGCTTGATCCGCGGATAGGCGCGCTTGCCCTCGAGAGACTCGATCAACCCCGTTTCCTCACCGCAAATGTAAGCGCCCGCGCCGCGATGCACGTAGATCTCGAGATCGAAGCCGCTGCCGAGAATGTTCTTTCCGAGGAAGCCTTTCGCTCGCGCCTCGGCCAGGGCCGTCTCCAGAATCTGGGCGCCCTCAGGGAACTCCCCGCGGATGTAGATGTAGGCCAGGTGCGCGTCGACCGCGAAGCATGAGATGATCATGCCTTCGAGGAGTTGATGCGGATCCTGATGAATGATGTAACGGTCCTTGAATGTGCCGGGCTCCGATTCGTCCGCGTTGCAAATGAGGTAGGTCGGCTTGGGCCCGCCGCGCTTGATGAATCCCCACTTCACGCCGCAGGGAAATCCCGCGCCGCCGCGGCCGCGCAAGCCGGACTTCTTGACCTCGTCGACGATCTCCTCCGGCTTCTTCGCAAACGCCTTCTTCAGGGTCTTGTAGCCGCCGTCCCGCATGTAGCAGCCGATGTCGTTCGTCCAGCCTTCGCGGTCGATGTTCTTGAAAACGATGCGCTTCTCACGCGGGTGCGCTGGGAGGATCTTGGGCAGGGTCGCGTCGCTCCGCTTTAGCTTCAGCAGCTTCGCAGCGTCGGCAATCTTGATGTTCTCCTTGAAGAGATCGTCCACCATGGCGACCGGGGCGGTGCCACAAGAAGCCAGGCACTCCACGAATTCGACGGAGACCTCGCCATCCGCGCTCACGGCGATCGGATTGCCGTGTTCGGCGTTCGCGTGATACGCATTGTCCTCTTCCCACTTCTTCAAATCGATTCCACCGGCTGCGGCGATTTTCTCCCGCAGTTCATAGCTTCCCGCCATGGCGCACGAAAGGGTGCGGCACACGCGAATGTGGCGCTTGCCCGCGGGCACACGGCGGAACATCGGGTAAAACGTGACCAACTCCAGGATGTTGATCGGCTGTAAGTCCAGCTTCGTGGCGATCCACGCCACGGCCTCGTCGCTGATGAATCCAAAGTGCTCCTGCCAGAGGTGCAGGAGCGGGAGCGACGCCGAGCGTTTCGACGCGGGATAGTGCGTTATCGCTTCGTCGATTTTTGCGAGCAGTTCGGACGGGACGTTCATCAGGAAAATTAGGGAGCCGGGCGGGGCGGCATGATGCGCTTCTCCGAATCCTCCGGAGTCTTTTCACCGGCGTGCTGCACCCGGCGAATGAGTTTGTTGTCGATAAAGTGCAACTCGATCGTCTGCCCGTTCTGATCGTAATAGTAGCGGACGCCGGGGAGTTCCTTCGTCGTCTGCATCTCGATGGGGAATGACTCCACCTTCTTGGGCTGGCCGAGCACCGCTTCGACCTCCTTGATGCTGAGGGACTTCCCGCTGCGCTCGGCAGCCTCGTACATTTGATTGAGCGCGTCGATGTTACGGTCTGCCACCTGGGGCCCGCAGGCGGCAAGGCCAAAGGCAAAGGAAAGTGGGAGCACGCTGGCGGACACGAAACGCACGGTGTCGGAAGTTTGCGGAGAGCGTCCCGCGCTCGCAAGCCGAATTTGTGAAACTTTTCACAAGGGGTGGCCGGGAGGCGGGGTTCTGCGCTCTCCCGCTGGTCAGACTCGGGGCATCGTGATACGATTTCCTCGCACTGAAGCACCGCCAGACAGGAATCCATGAAGAAACCAATCGAGGCAGAACTACCGGCTTTTTTCGGGTGGATTCGCAAGTGGGAGATGGCGGGAGGTCCATCGTGGCTCGTCCCGACTCTCGCCGCGGGCGTCTTTTCCATAACGGTCGCCGGTGCGCAACCCTCGCTGTCTGCGGTCGATTCCCCGAAAACGATTGCGAATCCCAAGGTCCGCCATGAGGTCGTCGTTCAAATTCCCAGCAAACTCGCCCTCAAGCGCACGGGTGATTCAATCTCGATTGCCCAAGAAAACACTGTCTTTCAGTCCAAGAAACTCTCCGTCGGACTCAACATGATCATTGGGGTTCATTACCGGGTGTACGTTTATCCCAGTGGCGACCCTCGTCCCTCTCAAACCCAGAGTGGCGGGACTGGTACCGGCACTAATTTCATTGACGGCATGGGAGACTTTGGTGTGCCCGGAAAGCGTGATCGCGCTGCGATCAAAGGCAAGAAGTCGATCGTCGAAATCGTGTGGACTGTTTTCGAGACCGATATGGAACCTCAGCACTTCTGGGAGCCAGAAAGTGGAAAATACAAAATCTTGCTCACCGGCACATTGAGACAAGAGGTCGACTAAAAATTGGCGGATAGCGGCCCCATCGCGGAGCGATGCTTGAAGGTAGCCAGGGCTTTCAAGCCCGGGACCCTTCCCCGAATGCGGACCGTCGCGGAGCGACGTTTGCCGTCAGGTGCTCCGCCGGTTCCCTACCGGTCGCACTCGCCCATCACAAAATCCAGCGAACCCAAAATCGCGACGACATCGCTCATCATGTGGCCGGGCAGGATCTTCGAGAGGATCGAGAGATTGCAGAAGGACGGGCTGCGGATCTTCAGCCGGTGCGGCGTGCCGCCGCCCTTGCTGTGGATGTAAAAGCCGAGTTCGCCCTTCGGGTTTTCGTGGCCGAAGTAGATCTCGCCGGGAGGCGCATCGATGCCCTCGGTGTGGACGATGAAGTGGTGGATCAATTCCTCCATCTTCGTGAGCACCGTGGTCTTGGGCGGCGGGAAATTCTTCGCGTCAGTGACGTTGATCGGGCCCCCGGGCAGCTTGTCGATGACCTGATGCAGGATCCGGACGGACTGCCGCATCTCTTCCATGCGGACAACGTAGCGGTCGTAGCTGTCGCCGACCGATCCGATCGGCACGTCGAAATCGTACTGCTCGTAGCCGAGATAAGGGTGCTTCTTGCGGAGATCGTAATCCACGCCGGTGCCCCGGAGATTGGGGCCGGTCATCCCGAAGCTGATCGCGTCCTCCTTGCTGATCGTTCCGATGTCCTTGGTGCGATCGACGAAGATGCGGTTCTTGGAGATCAAGTTGTCGATCTCGTCGATGACGCCGGGGATTTCGCTGAGGAACTTCTTCAGCAAGTCCAGGAAGCCATCAGGCAGATCTCGCGTCTGACCGCCGACCCGCGTGTAGCTGGTCGTGAAGCGGGCGCCGCTCAGGAGTTCGACGAGGTTGTAGATCTTTTCCCGCTCGGTGAAGGTGTAGAGGAAAACGGTCATCGCGCCGCAATCCATCCCCAGGCAACCAACGCCGAGAAGATGCGAGGAGATGCGGGCGATCTCGCAGCAGATCACGCGGATGGCCTGCCCGCGCGGCGGGAGCGTCCAGCCCATGAGCTTTTCCACGGCCAGGGCGTAGGCCACGTTGTTGGCGATGGGCGCGAGGTAATCCAGCCGATCCGTGTAGGGGATGAACTGGTTGTAGTGCATGTTTTCGGCGATCTTTTCATCGCCGCGATGCAGGTAGCCGATGTCGGGCGTCGCCTTGGTGATGATTTCGCCATCCATCTCCAGGATGAGCCGCAGCACGCCGTGCGTCGCCGGGTGCGACGGGCCCATGTTGAGAATGAGCTTTTCCCCGAGGAGATCCTGGTGCTGGCCGGCGATATCCGCAGCTGTCTGGCCTTTGGCGAGGGTGTCGGGCAGTTCGAGTTCAGTCGTGGTGACGGCCATGGCGTGTACCGTGACGGTAGATTTGCCCGGAGGGGGGTCGCAAGTGGATTATGTGAAAAGATTCACAAGCGCCAGGTGCGCGAAATTCAAAAGTAGGGCTGGCGCGCCTTCGCACCCCTCTCTTAGAAAGGACGGCCATTGACCTGCTTCATCCATGATCAAGATCAACAATGACCTTCGGCCCGCGGATCTGCGCAAGAAAGTGGAACGCCTCTGGGAAGTCTCCGGCCCCAAAATTCTCGCGGTCGATCTCGCCGAAAAAGGAGGCGCGGTCCCAGTCTTCACGACGCAGGGCCGCTACACGATGCGCACCTGGACGGATTGGACGCTGGGCTTCGTTTACGGTTCGGCGTTGCTCCAGTTCGATGCCTTCTGGGACGAGACATTCCTCAAGATCGGGCGTGAGCGCACCGTCCAGCGCATGGCCCCTTACGTGACGCATTTCGGCACACACGACCACGGGTTCAACATCGTCAGCACCTACGGCAATCTCTGGCGGCTGACGAAGGAAGACCGGCTCAAACCCGACATCGCGGAGAGCAATTTCTTCGAGCTGGCCCTGCGGTGCTCCGGAGCGGTGCAGGCCCAGCGCTGGACCCACATTTCCAATGGCGAGGGCTTCATCCACTCGTTTAACGGGCCTCACTCGCTGTTCACCGATACCATGCGCTCGCTGCGTTCGCTGGCCCTGGCCCACCGGCTCGGCCACGTCCTGCTCGGCGAGCGCGATGAAAAGATCTCGCTGCTCCGCCGGCTCGTGGAGCACGCACGGACGACCGCGAAATGGTCGATCTATTACGGGACCGGGCGCGACAGCTACGACGTGCGCGGGCGGGTCGCACAGGAAAGCATCTTCAATGTGGCCGATGGTTCCTACCGGTGTCCCGGTACCCAACAGGGCTACTCCCCTTTCTCGACGAACATGCGTTCGCTTTCGTGGCTCATGCTCGGTTACGCGGAACAGATCGAATATATCGCGACCCTGCCGGACGCGGATCTGGAGAAAGTCGGGGGACGCGAGGCTGTCGAGGCCGTCATCCTGAATGCCGCGCGCGCGTGCTGCGACTATTATATCGATCATACCCCCACCGACGGCATCCCTTATTGGGACACGGGCGCGCCGGGGCTGCGCTATCTCGGCAACTATCTCGATCGCCCGGCGGATCCTTTCAACGAATTCGAACCGGTGGACAGTTCCGCCGCCGCGATCGGCGCGCAAGGGCTGTTGCGCCTCGGCAACTTCCTGACGACGCGGGGACAATTCGTGGACGCCGAGCGCTACTGGCATGCCGGCTTGACGATCCTCGACACTCTTTTCGCCGAGCCCTACCTCTGTACCGACCCGGACCACCAGGGGCTCATCCTCCACGCCATTTATCACCGGCCCAATGGCTGGGACTATATTCCCAGCGATCGTCGCGTGCCATGCGGGGAAGCGACGATGTGGGGCGATTACCACGCCCGCGAAGTCGCCCTCTATCTCCAGCGAGTTTACGAAGAGAAACCGTACCTCACCTTCTTCGGCGCATGATCGTCTCCGACCTCTCGCAAATCGCCGGGCGCCGCTATTCCGCGCGCCGCCGCACCCAGAACCTTGCCGGTGGTGTGGCCCCCATTCAGACAAAAAATTTCAGCATGGGCAACGTCACGCTCGATCCCAAAGGCGGGCAGGTGCCGTGGCACAACCAGGAGCAGGAGGAGGTCTATTTCATCGTCGAGGGCGAAGGGGAAATGTGCCTCGGCGAGGAGCGCCAGCGGGTGACGGGCGGGCAGATGATCTACATCCCACCGGGCGTCTTTCATCAGCTCACGAACGTCGGTGAAACTCCGTTGCGGATGATCTACTGTTATGGCCCGGCTGGGGATGTCGCGCACTGGCGCCAGGAACTCGACGGCACCCTCCCGAGGGCGGGCATCGAGGCGCCAGCCCTGCCGGCGGGCGCGTGGCCCCAATGCACGGACAAGCCGCAGGAATAAAGCGAACCCAATCGTCCCGAGAAAAGCGCGGGTGACGCCTGGGGTGCAACACCGCCACTCCCAGCCGCCGAATGATTCTCCGCGAATTTCCGCTTTCCTCTTCCCGATTTCACTTTCACCCTTCCTTCCATGACCGAAGCCCAGCAGCAGATGATCGACAAAGCATTCGAAATGCTCAGCGAACATTTCGACCACGTGGTAATCGCCGTTGGGACCTACGACGAAGACAAGCAATACACGACCACGGCCTCCTACTACGGCGGCGTCGCCCCAGCCATCGGGCTCTGCAAGCTTTACGAGAAGCGCTGGACCAAAGAGCACCTGTGGGGTCCGGATGACGAGGATTGAGCGTCGAGGAGGTTGATCGTGGAGAGTGGATGGTGAATAGCCCCGTGCCATTGCGGAGTTTTCACAGTTGCGAATGACGCTCTCTTTTTTGGCAATCAATTTGGTCACGGCTGTCAGCAAGACCCCCCTTCACAAACGCGAGCGCACCGCCCACTCCACCGGGCTAACAACCATCCACTCTCCACGATCAACCTCCGTGCCCCCGGTCCGAGCGTTCCAGTTCAACTAACCGACCGCTCAAAAATCACCGTCCACGCTTCTCTGTTTCCGCGGGGCTCGACTTCTCCCCACGATTTTCGGGCAGGATCCGCGTCAGTGAAATCAAGTCTTCGGCTGTATGCTTCGGAAAGAGCGCCCCGTACGACCCGGTCACGCCAATGAACTTTCCGCCTTGCAGTTCGACCAAAATCTCAAAGGTCCTCTTTCCTTTGTCGTGTTCGGTGTTCCACTTCTTCTGAGTTTCGTCAGAGGAATACGGCCCGTAAAAGCGGAGGACGATTCCAGAGTCCGTGGGAACGTACTCGGTCTCGAACCCTGTTCCCATTCCCCCGCCCTTGCCTTTGGGGTGTTCGACGTGGGCGAGTCTGGCATTGGCCCACAGCGTGGGAACGTCGAAGTCCTGTCCGGAGACGACGTAATCCTTGGAGATGGTCAGAAACACCCTGCCAACCAAGTCGGACAATTCGGGCGACTGTTTCTTGACGTCTTCCGCGTGAACGCCGCCCATGATGAGGCCAAGGGCGGATAGGGAGATGAGGATGGTTTTCATGGGAAGGATTGGCTGGCAGATCCATTCGTCGCGATCGGCCCTGCGGGCAATTCGGGGAGGAGGCACAGGAGCCGCGAATAGAAAAGTGCTGGCTGTCACGATGCAAGTTCGCGCAACTGTCGCTCGGAGTTGTCAGAGGGGTGTCATCGCCATGTCAAAGAATTGTCAGGCTGGCTCAGGGCTGGCCTCAATCGTCACTCTTCCTTTGCGTCCCTGCTCCTCGTGAGTTTTCACTCATCCTGCACACAAAAAAAACGGCGCAGGCCGCACGAGGCAGCCTGCGCCGAAATGAATTTTCGCGGGATTAGCGGGAGTAGAGCTCGACGATCAACTGTTCGTTGACGATCGGGGCGATCTCTTCGCGCGACGGGATGCGCGAGACCTTGCCGCTGAACTGTTCCTTATCCACCGTGAGCCAATCCGGCACCGGGGTGATCTGGGTCAGTTCGAGATTCTTCGCGGCCAACCGGCGGGATTGCGGCTTCTCCTTGACGGTGACGGTATCGCCGGCCTTCACGTTGAAGGAGGAGATGTTGACCTTGCGGCCATTGACCTGCACGTGGCCGTGGGAAACCATCTGCCGGGCGGCGCTCCGCGAATTGGCAAAGCCGAGGCGGTAAACAACGTTGTCGAGACGGGTCTCGAGAAGCTGGAGCAGGGTCACGCCGGTGACGCCGCGCTTGCTCAGCGCGATGCTGAAGTAGCGGCGGAACTGGCGCTCCAGGATGCCGTATTGATACCGGAGCTTCTGCTTCTCGGCGAGGGCCACGGCGTATTCGGATTGCTTGCGACGGGACCCCTTGGGTCCGTGCATGCCGGGGCCGTAATTTTTGCGTTCGAGCGCCTTCGAGGGGCCAAAGATGGCGACTCCGAAGCGGCGGCTGATTTTGGTTTTGGGACCGGTGTAACGTGCCATAACGAGCTGGTTCTTAAAGGGTGGTTGGGGCGGCGATCAGACGCGGCGTTGTTTCGGCGGGCGGCAGCCGTTGTGCGGCACCGGGGTCACGTCCTTGATGACGCTGATTTCCAGACCGACGGCCTGGATGGCGCGGACGGCGGATTCGCGGCCAGCGCCAGGACCCTTGACGCGGACTTCGACTTCCTTGAGGCCGTGGCCCATGGCCTGGCGGCAGGCGTCCTGCGCGACCATCTGCGCCGCATAAGCGGTGCTCTTGCGGGAGCCCTTGAAGCCGCACTTGCCGGCGCTGGACCACCCGATGGTGGAGCCGGTCAGGTCGGTGATCGTGACGATCGTGTTGTTGAACGAGGCGACGATGTGCGCGATGCCGGTGTGGACATTCTTGCTGCCTTTCGCCTTGATGATCTTGATCTGCTCGACGACCGCGTTGGGGTCGAGCGAGAGGTTCTCTTCTTTCTTCGGCTCAGGCGCGGCGGCCGCAGCGGCATCCTTCTTGGCGCCCTTGGGAGCTTTCGTCTTGGCGGGTTTCACTGCCGGATCCGCGGTGGCGGTGGCGGTGGCAGCGGCAGCGGCGGGAGCCGCGGCTGGCGCTTCCGGGGCCGCAGGAGTTTCGGCGGCGGCAGGAGCAGCGGGTTGAGTTTCGGCGGCGGGAGCGTCGGCTTTCGGATCCGCGGGTTTCTTGGAATCAGGCATATTCTGGCAGGTGAGAGATTATTCCTTGGCGCGCTGCACACCCACGGTCTTGCGCGGACCCTTGCGGGTGCGGGCATTGGTGGAGGTGCGCTGGCCGCGCACGGGCAGGCTGCGGCGATGGCGAATGCCGCGGTAGCAGTTGATCGCCTGGAGGCGCTTGAGGTTGGCCTGCAATTCGCGGCGCAGATCGCCTTCGATCGGGAGCTTGCTCGCGGTGATCGCCTGGATGATCTGGTTGAGCTGTTCGTTGCTCAGATCCTTGGCGCGCACGTCAGGATTGATGTTGGCCTGCTCGAGGATGCGGATCGCAGTGCTCGGGCCAATGCCGTAGATGTAAGGAAGCGACGCAGCAATGCGTTTGTCGCCGGGAATTTCAACGCCGAGGAGTCGGGGCATGGGAATTTATGATTTAGGATTTATGATTTATGATTTAGCCGCTGATTCGCGATTTCGAGTGCTGAAGGGCGCGGAGCGCAAATCATCAATCGCAAATCGTAAATCATAAATGGCTTCAGCCTTGCCGCTGCTTGTGGCGGGTGTTCTTGCAGATCACGCGGACCACGTTCTTTCGCTTCACGATGCGGCAGGATTCGCAAAGACGTTTGACGGATGCTCTTACTTTCATGGTTTAAAATGGGTTTGTTATTTGGAGGACAAAAAATCGCGCTGGAGAGGGTTTCCCCAGAGCGATCTTGCGAAATTTGCTACTTTTGCCGGAAGGTAATCCGACCTTTGGTCAAATCGTAGGGGGACATCTCTAGCAGAACTTTGTCGCCTGGCAAGATCCGAATGAAGTGCAAACGCATTTTTCCTGAGATGTGCGCCAGGATGCGGTGGCCGTTGGGCAATTCCACCCGGAACATGGTATTGGGCAGGAGTTCGACAACCTTGCCTTCTACTTCAATAGCGTCTTTTTTCGCCATGTCAGGATTTCGGGTTCACCCTTGGTGATCAGGACCGTGTGTTCAAAATGGGCGGACGGCTTTTCGTCGATGGTCACAACCGTCCAGTTATCATCGAGGATGCGCACTTCCGGCTTGCCCATGTTCACCATGGGTTCGATGGCGAGCGTCATTCCGGGCTTGAGCTTCGCCAGGCTGCCGCGTCGGCCGTAGTTGGGCACCTGCGGCTCTTCGTGGAGCTTGCGCCCGACGCCGTGGCCGACAAAGTCCCGCACCACGGTATACCCATTGGCGATGACTTCCTCCTCGATGGAGGCGCACAGGTCACCGAGCCGGCGCCCATTGAGCGCGTGGGTAATGGCGATCTCCAAAGCGTTTTCCGTCACGGTGAGCAGGCGCTGCACTTTCTCGTCGATCATGCCCGCGGGCACGGTCGTCGCGGTGTCCCCCACCCAGCCGTCCTTGATCACGCCGATATCGAGTTTTACGATGTCGCCGTACTGGATACGGCGCGAACCGCCGATGCCGTGCACGACTTCTTCGTTCACGGAAATGCAGATATTGCCAGGAAAGCCGCGGTAGCCGAGGAAGGCGCTGGTGCAACCCAGCTCCGCGATAAAGTCCGCTGCAGCCTGATCGACCTCGCGGGTCGTGATACCCGGACGCACCAGGGAGGAGACGCGCTCGAGCACGTCGCTCGCGGCGCGGCAGGACAGCCGCATCTTCTCGATTTCACGCTCGTTTTTGATCGGGATGCTCATGCGGCTTCCGGAAATCTCAATGCGCAACGGCGGCGCGCAAGCCTCGGGTGATTCCACAAAATCGCGACTGCGCTTTCACTAGTGGATGCGCCCGGCAATGAAGATCGCCATGCCGGCGACGAAAAGCAGCGCGATGCCCACGTAGAGCCAGAGCATGGCGGCCTGCTGGACAGCCTCTCCCTTGCCCGCAGGACCGCGGTCGAAGCGCCCACGGATGCGGCCCTTGCGCAGGAAGCCGTCGTAGTGGCGCTGAATCAAATGGGTCTCGATCTGGCGCATGGTGTCCAGGATCACACCCACGATAATGAGCAGACTCGTGCCGCCGAAAAATTGCGCGGTGATATATGGCACATTCATGCGCTGGGAGAGCATCTGCGGCATGATCGCGATGATCGTGAGGAAGATGGCTCCGGCGAAGGTCAGCCGCGTCATGGTGAAATCGAGGAAGTCAGCCGTGGGCTTACCGGGTCGGACGCCCGGGACGTAGCCGCCGTACTTCTTGAGATCCTCGGCGATCTGCTGCGGCTGGAACTGTGTCGCCACCCAGAAATAGCTGAAGAAGAAGATCATGCCTCCATAGAGGAGATAATGCAGCCAGCCCTGACTGAGCATGGCGGCGACTTTCAAGGCTGTCGGGTTTCCCTTGAAGGCCATCGTCGCGATGGTCGATGGGAAAACGAGCAAGGCCTGGGCGAAAATGATCGGCATGACCCCGGCGTAGTTGACCTTGAGCGGCATGTACTGCTGCGTCCCGCCGAACTGTTTGCGGCCCACGACGCGCTTGGCGTACTGCACGGTGATGCGGCGCTGCGCCTGCGTCACACAGATGACGGCGGCGACAACCAGCACGAGGAACGCAATCATCAGCACCAGCACGAGCGGATTCACCTGGCTGCTGTGTCCACCCGACGGGACGAAGGTCCGCCACGCCTGGATGAGCGCCGCGGGGAGGCGGGCGACGATGCCGACGGAGATGATCATCGACATGCCGTTGCCAACGCCGCGATCGGTGATCTGATCGCCCAGCCACATGAGGAACATGGTGCCGGCGGTCAGTGTGATCACTGTCATGACGCGGAACGTGATCCCCGGCTCGGCGACCAGCGGAATGCCGAGCTTGGTGATCGTATCCATGATGCCATGGAGAAAGGGATTCGATCCGGGGTTCTCGAACGATAGCGCCAGGAGATATCCCTGGAAGAGACATAGCACGATCGTCGCGTACCGCGTGAACTGCATGATCTTCTGCCGTCCGCCGTCTTCCTTGGAGAGCTTGCTGAGCTGCGGGATGACCGCCGTCAGCAACTGCAACATGATCGACGCGCTAATGTACGGCATCACGCCGAGCGAGAAGAGCGCGCAATTCTCCAGGGCGCCACCGCTGAAGATATTGAAGAGTGCCGCGACGCTGCCGCCGGATTCGTTGTTCACCTGCGAGGCGAACCATGTCTGGAGGACATGCGCATTCACGCCCGGGCAGGTGATCGCCGCGCCGATGCGGACGACGACGAGCAAGACGAGCGTGAACATCACGCGATTCCGGAGTTCCGGAATCTTGAAGGTATTGGTAAAGGCCGAGATCATCGTGGCGCGGGGAGACGGACGCCGGCTAGCGGAGCACTACCGACCCGTGCGCCATGCATCCGGCGGGAACCATCACTTCTTGGAGTCGGCCGCCTTTTCCCTGGTCCTGATGGTGAGCGAACCGCCGGCCTTTTCGATGGCGGCCTTGGCCGTCTCGCTCGCGTGATCCGCGATGATGGTCAGCTTCTTCGACAAGGCGCCGCCGCCGAGGATCTTGATCTTTTCGTAGGGGCGGCGAATCACGCCCGCCGCGAGCAGGGACTGTTCGTCCACGGTCGCGCCGGTGTCGAAAGCCTCGAGGGTATCGAGATTCACGATGGCGTACTTCGTCTTGAAGTTGGCGTTGTTAAAGCCGCGCTTGGGTATGCGGCGAAGGAGCGGCATCTGGCCGCCTTCGAAGCCGAGGCGAATACTGCCGCCGGAACGCGCTTTCTGGCCTTTGTGGCCTTTACCCGAGGTCTTGCCGTGGCCGCTGCTTTCGCCGCAACCGAGGCGCTTCACCCGGTGCTTGGCACCGTGACGGGGTTTGAGGGTGTGCAAATTCATAACTGCTTATTCTTGAGAGCCGTTGTTGCTCTTCACCGTGAAGCCACGGGTCTTGTAAATTTCCTCCCGCAGGCGGAGCTGCTGGAGCGCTCCAATGGTGGCCTTGACCACATTGGCGTGATTGCTGGAGCCGAGCGACTTCGCGAGGACGTCGCGGATGCCCACGGCTTCGACGACGGCACGGACGCCGCCGCCCGCGATGACGCCGGTGCCGGGAGACGCCGGGCGCAGGAGCACCCGACCGCCGCCATGCTCGCCGATGACTTCGTGCGGAATGGTGTTGTCGCGGACGGAAATCTTGACCATCGACTTCTTCGCGGACTCGGAAGCCTTGCGAATCGCTTCGCTGACTTCGTTGGCCTTGCCGAAACCGCAGCCGACTTTGCCCTGCTTGTCACCGGTAACGATGAGCGCGCTGAAGCTGAAACGGCGTCCGCCCTTGACGACCTTGGCGCATCGATTGATGAAGACGACCTTTTCCGTCAGTCCGGAATCATCCTTGGGTTTGTCTTGCCGATCGCGGCGTCCGCGGTTGCCTTGTCCTTGTCTGGGTTCTGCCATAGATCTGTTGGTTTAAAATTCGAGGCCGCCTTCACGGGCCGCGTCGGCGAGGGCTTTGACTTTGCCGTGGTAAATGAAACCACCGCGGTCAAACACAACCTTGCTCACGTTCTTCGCCTTGGAGCGCTCGGCGACGAGCTTGCCGACTTTGACGGCCGTGGCGACGTTGGCGCGGGTGGCCTTTTCGTCGCGGAAATCCTTTTCGGTGGTGCTCGCCGAGGCGATCGTCTTGCCGATCTCATCGTCGATGACCTGGGCGTAAATGTTCTTGCCGGAGAAATGGACGGCAAGACGCGGGCGTGCCGGGGTGCCGGCGACCTTCTTGCGCAGGCGCGTGTGGCGCAGCTTGAGCGGTTTGATTTTCTTCGTAGCCATGACTTATTGGACGGTTTTGCCTTCCTTGCGCTGGATCTGTTCGCCAGCGTAGCGAACGCCTTTGCCCTTGTAAGGCTCGGGCGGATAGTAGGCGCGGATGTCGGCGGCCACCTGGCCGACGAGTTGCCGGTCGATGCCTTCGATCTTGATCTTGGTGTTTTCCGCGACGGTGACCTTGATGCCCGCCGGGATGGGGAAGTGGAGGTCGTGGGAAAAGCCCAGGTTCAGGTCGAGGATGGCGCCCTTGACCGCAGCCTTGAAGCCGACGCCCTGGATCTCGAGATCCTTGACGAAGCCGGTGGAGACGCCGGTCACGAGGTTATTGACGAGGGCCCGGGACAAACCGTGCAAGGCGCGGACCTTGCGGTCTTCGCTGGTGCGCTCGATGTGAACGGTCGTGCCTTCGACGCGGCCCTTGATGTTCTTGGGCAGAGTCCACGCGAGTTTGCCTTTCGGCCCCTCGGCGTTGACGGCGCCTTCGCCGGAGATGCTGAGCTTCACTTTGGCCGGAAGCTCGATGACTTTTTTGCCGATACGCGACATAGCTGATTGGTAGTTACCAAACGATGGCGAGCAATTCTCCGCCGACGTTTTGTTTCTTGGCCTCGCGGCCGCTGATGATGCCTTGCGGCGTGGAAAGGATGGAGATGCCCATGCCGCCGAGGACGCGCGGGATTTCCGTGGCGCCGACATACTTGCGGAGGCCGGGCTTGCTCACCCGCTTCAGCCCGGTGATGGCCGAGGTGCGGTTGTGATTCTTGGTCGTGATCTTGATCTGCGGGAACTTGCCCGTGGTATCGACTTCGTAATTGGTGATGTAGCCTTCCTGTTTTAGGATGCGGGCGATCTCCGCCTTCATCTTGGAATAGGGGGCAATGACTTCTTCCTTCTTGGCAGTGCCGGCGTTGCGCAGGCGCGTGAGGAAATCGGCGATGGGATCGGAAAGGCTCATGGTCTTGGATTAGGCGGTAGTGGCTGCGGCTGCAGCGGCGGCGGCGGCAGCTTCGTCCGCCTTCTTCTTGGCGAGCCGGGCTTTGTCCTGGAAGGGCATGCCCAGTTCCGACAACAGCGACTTCGCTTCTTCGTTGGTCGTCGCAGTGGTGACGATCGTGACGTCGAAACCGATGTTCCGCTTGATCTTGTCGAGTTCGACCTCGGGGAAGATGGACTGGTCGTTCACGCCGAGCGTGTAGTTACCATTGCCGTCGAAGGCGCGGGTCGAGACCCCGCGAAAGTCGCGGATACGCGGCAACGCGGTCTTGATGAGGCGCTCGAGGAATTCATACATGCGCGGTCCGCGGAGCGTGACCTTCGCGCCGATGGGTTGGTGCTGGCGGAGCTTGAAATTCGCGATGCTCTTCTTGGAGCGGGTCTCGGCGGGCTTCTGTCCGGTGATGAGCGCGATTTCCGTCTTCGCGTCTTCGAGGCCCTGCTTCACGTCGGTGTTGGCGTTCACGCAGGTGTTCACGACGACCTTCGAGACCTTCGGGACCTGGTTGACGTTTTTGTAACCGTGCTTTTCCTGCAGGGCAGGAATCACGCGGTCTTTATAAAATTGGTAGAGTTCTACGGCCATGGCTAGGAGGCTTTCTCTTTCTCTTTCTTCTTGGACTTCGTCTTCGTCTTCGTCGTCTTGCTGGTGTCTTCAGTCGCCTCGACGCGCTTGACGTTGGAAATATGGAGCGGACCTTCGCGCTCGACGATGGCGCCCTGTGGATTGTCCTGCGACTTGCGGGTGTGCTTCTTGATCATGCGCACGCCTTCGATCAGGACCTGCTGCTTCTTGGGCAACACAGCCAGGACCTTCCCCGCGGCGCCCTTGTGGTTGCCGGTAATGACGGTGACCTGGTCACCCTTCTTCACGTGGAAATTCTGACGGGCCATGGCTTAGAGCACCTCCGGGGCAAGCGAGACGATCTTCATGAAGTTCTTCTCGCGGAGTTCACGGGCGACAGGGCCGAAGATACGGGTGCCGCGCGGGTTGAGATCCTTGTCGATAATGACGATCGCGTTGTTGTCGAAGCGCAGGTAGCTGCCGTCTTCGCGGCGGATCGGGTGCCGGGTGCGGACGACGACCGCACGCACGACTTCGCCTTTCTTCACCGTGCCGCCGGCGCTGGCTTCGCGGATGTGCGCGGTAATGACGTCGCCCACGAAAGCCTCGGGCGAGTTCTTCTTGCCGATGACACCGATCATCTTGGCCATGCGGGCGCCGGTATTGTCAGCGACATCGAGTCTGGAACGAATCTGGAGCATAAAATTGGGGCGCGGAGTATACGCTAGTGTTTGACGATTTCAACCAGGCGCCAGCGTTTCAGCTTGGACAGCGGGCGGGTTTCCGTGATGCGCACGGTGTCGCCGAGTTGGGCCTTGCCCTCTTCGTCGTGGGCGTAAAAGCGCTTCACTTGCTTGACGATCTTGCCGAACTTGCGGTGCGGCACGCGGGTCGTGGTCTCGACGACGAGCGTCTTCGCCATCTTGTTCGAGACGACCGTGCCGACGCGCTCCTTGCGGAGGCCGCGGGTCGAAGCGGTGGTGGCCGGAGCGGCGTTGGTGGCTGTGGTGGAATCTGGGCTCATGGGTTATTTCGCTGCCTTGGCAGGTTTCGCGGCCTTGGCAGGTTTCGCGGCCTTGGCGGCTGGCTTCGCAGCAGCCGTGGCCGCTGGTTTGGCGGCCGGCGCGGCAGCCTTGGATTTCTGGGTGAGCACGGTCTCGAGGCGGGCAATTTCGCGGCGGATCGCGCGAAGGGTGCTCGACTTCTCGAGCTGACCGCTCTGCTGCTGGATGCGCAGGTGGAAGCTCTCCTCGCGGAGTTCATGCTTGCGCGCGGCGAGTTCCGCCGGGCTGAGTTCACGAATTTCTTTGATATTCATAGACTAGACGGCGCGGTGGCGGGTCAGGAATTTGGTGCGGATCGCCAGCTTGTCCGCGGCGAGTCGCAGGGACTCGCGCGCCACGGACTCCGGCACGCCGTCGAGTTCGAAAAGGATATTACCGGGGCGGACGGTCGCCACCCAGTATTCGGGAGCGCCCTTGCCCTTGCCCATGCGGGTTTCCGGCGGACGCGCCGTCACCGACTTGTCGGGGAAGATGCGGATCCAGAGCTTGCCTTTGCGCTTCATGTTGCGGGTGAGCGCGACACGGGCGGCTTCGATCTGGGTATTGGTGATCCACGCGCGGTCCAGCGTCTGCAAGGCAAACGCGCCGAAGTCGATCGAGACATTGCGTGAAGCCGTGCCCTTGCGCGATCCGCGCTGGGACTTCCGGTACTTCACTCTTTTGGGCATCAATGGCATAACCTGGTTCCTTGGTAAATGGGTTGCGAGTCAGTGTTAGGACGCGACGGGCTCGGAGGGAGCCTGGGATTCACGCTTCTCGACGGGTTGCGGTTCCGCGGCGCCTTCCGGCTTGCACAGCCAGCACTTGACGCCGATTTTTCCGTAAACGGTATTGGCTTCCGCGAAGCCGTAATCAATCGGCTGGCGCAGGGTGTGGAGCGGGATCTTGCCTTCGCGGTACCATTCCGCACGGCTGATTTCCGCGCCGCCGAGGCGGCCGGCGCAACGCAGCTTGATGCCCTGGGCGCCGAAATCCATCGTCTGCTGGATCGACTTCTTCATTGCGCGGCGGAAGCTGATGCGGCGTTCGATCTGGAGGGCCACGTTCTCGGCCACGAGCTGGGCGTCGAGTTCCGGGGTCTTGATTTCCTGGATGTCGATCTTCACCGACTTGCCATTGGACATGGTCTCAATGGTCTTGGTCATGTTCTCGATCTCGGTGCCTTTGCGGCCGATGACGATGCCGGGGCGAGCGGTAAAGATGGTGACGCGGATACTGTTCCAAGCGCGTTCGATGACGATCTTGGCGACGGCCGCGAGACGCAGCTTGTCCTTCACATAGGCGCGGATCTTGAGATCGGAGCCGAGGAACTCGGGCAATTCTTTGGGGGAGGCATACCAGCGTGAGCGCCAGTCGCGGTTCACCGCCAGGCGGTAGCCGATAGGATTAACTTTCTGTCCCATAGTTATTCTTGTGTGGAGGCCTGTTCGGCGGCGGCGGGCGCGGGAGCTTCGGTAGCCGGAGCTGGAGCGGGTGCCTGCTTCTTGGCGGCGGGTTTTGCGGACTTCTTCTTGGCCGGCGACTTTTTCGCCTGGCGCTTGGGTTTGATCTCGATCTCGTCGGTCAAAATGATGCGGATGTGCGCGGTGCGCTTGCGGATCGGGCCCGCGCTGCCGCGAGCCTTGGGCTGGAAGCGCTTGAAGGTGGGGCCTTCGCCGACGGTGGCTTCCTGCACGACGAGGCGGTCCACGCGCAGGTTGTTATTGTTCTCGGCATTGGCCACGGCGCTCTTCAGCGTCTTGGCAATGAGCACCGCCGCCTTGCGCGGGGTAAAGGCCAGGAGGTCGAGCGCAGCCGCGACCGGCAGGCCCTGGATCTCGCGCGTCACTTCCCGGCATTTGAATGCCGAGATGCGGGCGCCTCGATAGATGGATTTGATCTGCATGCTAAGTGCTCGTCTAAGGTTGGTTAGGTAAATTTTACTTCGGGCGGGCATCCACTTTCAGGTGGTCGCCGACTTTGATGCGGTCTTTTTCAGAACTGAGATCTTGAATATAGGCGCCGGCGATCTTTTCGCGGACATCGACGACCCGGACACTACCGATGATCTTGTCGTCCCGGATGACCTGGAAGGGCATCCCGACTTTCACCCCGTGCTTGCTGCCGAGGTTCATCACAACCAGCGCGAGGTCATCTTTTACGCTGATTACGGCGCCATCGGTGAGGGTGGCTGGGACGGCGCTGGCTTCGACGGCGCTCGGCGAATTCAGCCCGAGGGCCATGTTCGCATTGCGGATTTCCGCTTCGAGGGAGAGCCGGGTTTCCGGATTCGCCCCCGTCGCCGTCTTCGCATACATCGTCGCCGCTTCGGACAACCGCACGATCGCCTCAGAGAGTTTTTTGTTCTCCTCAGCCATGAAGCGCATGTCGCTGACCGCGGTCAGCAATCGCTGCTCCAGCTTCGCACTGTTGCCGCCGGCGGATTCGAGCCCAAGGGCTTCGATCCGCAGCTTCAACTCGCTCGCCTGGCGCCGGAAGATTTCACCTTCCCCGTTGGTCGCCGCGAGGTTTTTCCTCATGTCGACCAGCGTTTTCTGCGTGTCCGCGAGAGCGTCGCTGAGTTGTCGATTCTCCCCGAGCACTTTCTCGAGGGTCATCTTCAACTCTCTGTATTCAATTTCTAGATCTGACAAAGAACCTTGGGCTTCCGCCCCCAGTCTTGCGACAGGGAACAAACAAAGCCCGGCGGCCAGCGCCGCGAACATCAGGCCGAGGGTCGAGAGCTTGTTTTGCCTCAACACTGGACCTTTCTGTTCGCGCTACTTGGCGACCTTCGCGGTGTGGGAACCGTGCTTCTTGAAGATTCGCGTGGGCGAAAATTCACCAAGCTTGTGCCCCACCATGTTTTCCGTCACGAAGACGGAATTAAAAATCTTGCCGTTGTGAACCAGGAACGTGTGGCCCACGAACTCCGGCGTGATCATCGAGCGGCGCGACCAGGTCTTGATCGGCTTCTTCACGGGAGCAATATTCATCTTATCGATTTTTTCGAAGAGATGTCCGTCAACAAACGGACCTTTTTTGAGAGAACGACCCATAGCTAATTATTTATTCTTCTTCTTCGAGGTGCGGCGCTCGACGATGAAATTGTTGCTGGTCTTGTGTTTGCGGCGGGTCTTGAAGCCCTTGGCCAACTGACCCCACGGAGACATTGGATGATGGCGTCCACCACCGCCCTTGGATTTGCCCTGGCCGCCACCCATCGGGTGATCGACCGGGTTCATGACCATGCCGCGGACAGTGGGACGAACCCCGCGCCAGCGGCTGCGGCCCGCCTTGCCCGAAGACTCGTTCATGTGCTCGACATTGCCGACCTGGCCGATGGTGGCGTAGCAGGCCTCGTGAATCCGGCGCAATTCGCCGGAGGGCATCTTGACCAGCGCGTAACCGGCTTCGCGGTTGTTCAGGATGACCAACTGACCGGCGCTGCGGGCGATCTGGCCGCCGCGACCGGCGACGAGTTCGACGTTGTGCACGGATGCACCCAGTGGGATGGACTTGAGCGGAAGCGCGTTGCCGACTTTCGGCTCCACGTTCTCCCCGGCGATGACCTTGTCGCCGACGCCCAGACCCACGGGCGCCAGGATGTAGGTCTTTTCGCCATCCGCATACTGAAGAAGGGCGATGCGGCAGGTGCGATTCGGGTCATACTCGATGGCCTTCACTTCCGCCTCGATGCCGCGCTTCTTCCGCTTGAAATCGATGATCCGGTACTTCTGCTTGTGACCGCCGCCGATGTGTCGGGTGGTGATGCGGCCGTTGTTGTTGCGGCCGCCGGTCTTGCTCTTGGTCTCGACCAGCGATTTCTCGGGTTTCGACTTGGTGATCTCTTCGAACGACGGCAACGCTTTGAAGCGGTTGGTCGGCGTGAGGGGACGGAAAGTTTTGAGTGCCATGACGAGTTACAGGTGTTAGGCGAGTTCGATCTTGTCGCCCTTCTTCAGGGTGACGATGGCCTTCTTCCAGTCGGACTTCCGGCCATAAGCGGCCGTGCGCTCGCGCTTCTTCTTGCCCGCGTAGTTGCAGGTGTTGACGGAGACGACGGTCTTCTTGAAAAGCTTCTCGATCGCGTGCTTGATCTGCGTCTTGTTGGCGTAGGGCTTCACGCGGAAGACGTACTTGTTTTCCCTCTCGGCGAGGAGGGTCGCCTTCTCAGTGAGGCGAACCGTATCGATAATGTCGTAGGGCTCGTTCATTTACTTGGCCAGGCGATCGGCGATTTGGGCGAGGCCGTCATTGGTGATGACGATCTTGCGGTAGTTAAGGAGTTGTTCGGTGTTCACCTCGGCGGCGGTGATGAGCAGCGTCGGCTGGACGTTGCGGGCCGCGAGGTAGGTCGTGTCATCGAAGGCGGCGGAGATGACCAGCGTCTTCGGCTCGTCGGTCACTTTCCCGAGGGTGGCGAGGAACTGCTTGGTCTTCGGCTTGTCGATGGCGAAGGCATCGACGATAAAAACATCGCCCGCCTTGATCCGCTCGCTCAGCGCTTTCCGCAGGGCAATGCGTTTCACGCTTTTGGAGACCTTCTTGGAATAGTCGCGGGGATGCGGTCCGAAGACCACGCCGCCACCGACCCAGACGGGGCTCGACTTGTAGCCGGCGCGGGCGCGGCCCGTGCCTTTCTGGCGCCACGGCTTGGAGCCGGAGCCATTCACGGTCGCCTTCGTCTTCACGGAGGCGGTGCCGCTGCGGCGGTTCGCCCGGAGGGCGACGACGGTGTCATGCACGACCTGGCTGTATTTGCCATTCTCGATCACGTCGATCCTGGCAGCCTTCGCGGCTTCAATAGTAAGAACTTTCGCGGCCATAAATTACTTCGCAGCCTCCTGTTGGGCCTTCTTGGCGGGGCGGACGACCACGTAGCAGCCATTCGCTCCGGGGACCGCGCCGCTGATCAGGATCACGCCTTCTTCCGGGCGGACCTGGACGACTTTCAAATTCTGAACCGTCACGCGCTCGTCACCCATGTGACCCGGCATGCCCATGTTCTTCCAGATGCGACCGGGAGTGGAACGGTTGCCGATGGCGCCGTTGCGGCGGTGCATCATGGAACCGTGCGATTGCCCCTGGCCCTTCATGTTGTGCTTCTTCATGACGCCCTGGAAGCCCTTGCCCTTGGAGCGGCCAATCACGTCCACGACATCGCCGGCAGCGAATTGCGAGACGCTCAGGTCGACCGCGCTGTCGAGGGTCGTGCCATCGGGGAGGCGGAATTCCTTGATGAGCTTCTTCGGCTCGGAGCCGGCTTTTTCGAAATGGCCGAGCAGCGGCTTGGTCACGCGCTGTTTCTTCTGCACATCGAATCCGACCTGAACGCCGGCGTAGCCGTCCTTGTCCTCGGTCTTGATTTGCAGCGCGGTGTTGCCGCCGGCTTCGATGACGGTGACGGGCGTGGCTTTCCCTTTGTCGTCGTAGACACGGGTCATCCCGATCTTTTTACCTAGTAGTCCAATCTTCATGTCGTGGATGAGCGTCAGATCTTGATGGTGATGTCCACGCCGGCCGGCAGGTTGAGCTTCTTGAGCTCGTCCACCGTCTTGGCCGTCGGCTCGATGATGTCGAGCAAACGCTTGTGGGTGCGAATTTCGAACTGCTCCATGGACTTTTTGTCCACGTGCGGGGAGCGGTTCACGGTAAATTTCTCGATGCGCGTGGGCAGCGGGATCGGTCCCGCGACTTTGGCGCCAGTGCGCTTGGCAGTCTCGACGATTTCCGCCGACGACTGGTCGAGCATACGGAAGTCGAAAGCTTTAAGACGGATGCGAATGCGTTGTCCGGACATAAATCAGTTTCGTTATTTGGCTTTCTGGTCCAACACGGCCGCGAGGACCTGGGCCGGGACTTGTTCAAAGTGAGAGGGTTCCATCGAGTAGCTGGAGCGGCCCTTCGACAGCGAGCGGATCGCCGTCGAGTAGCCAAACATTTCCGCCAGCGGCACGTCGGCGTTGATGATGGAGAGATTGTTCTTGGCCTCGATGCCCTTGATGGCAGCGCGGCGGCGGCTGAGATCGCCCATGATGTCGCCCTGGTATTCCTCCGGGGTGCTGTTTTCGACCTTCATGATCGGCTCGAGGAGAATGGCACCGGCTTTCTTGAAGCCGTCCTTGACCGCAAAGATGGCTGCCATCTTGAACGCGAGTTCGTTCGAGTCGACGTCATGGTAGCTGCCATCGATAATGTCCACTTCGACATCGATCACCGGGTAGCCGCCGACAACGCCGTTGAGCACCGCTTCTTCCACGCCCTTTTTGCAGGCGGGGATGTATTCCTTGGGAATCGTGCCGCCGACGACCTTGTTCTCGAGGACGAGACCCTTGCCGCGTTCGCCGGGACGGACGTTGACGATGACGTGACCGTATTGACCGCGACCGCCGGACTGCTTGATGAGCTTGCCTTCGCCCGTTGCCTTGGCGGTGATCGTCTCGCGATACGCGATCTGCGGTTTGCCGGAGTTGGCGTCCACCTTGAATTCGCGGAGCATGCGGTCCCGAATGATTTCGAGGTGCAGCTCGCCCATGCCGGCGATAATCGTCTGGCCGGTGTCTTCGTCGGTCTTGACGCGGAAGGTCGGATCTTCTTCCGCCAGGCGCTGGAGGGCGATGCCCATCTTTTCCTGGTCGAGCTTGGTCTTGGGCTCGATGGACATCGAGATGACCGGGTCAGGGAAGGAAGGCGGGATGAGGAAGATCGGATGATCTTCGTCGCAGAGCGTGTCGCCCGTGGTGACATTCTTGATGCCCACGATCGCGGCGATGTCGCCGGAATAGATGGTATCGATGTCCTCGCGCTTGTCCGCCTGGATCTGGATGAGACGGCTGATGCGGTCGCGCTTGTTGGTGCGCGGGTTGTAAATGGTGTCGCCTTTGGTGACCTTGCCGGAATAGACGCGGAAGAAGACAAGCTTGCCGACGAAGGGGTCGGTCCAGAGCTTGAACGCGAGCGAGCAGAACTTGCCGTTGTCGTCCGTCACCGCTTCCATCGGGGTGCCGTTGTCCGGATCCTGGCCCTTGGCCGGAGGAATATCGATCGGGCTTGGGAGATAGTCGATGACCGCATCGACGAGATATTGCACACCCTTGTTCTTGAAGGCGGAGCCGCCGACGACGGGGACGAATTTGTTGGCGATCGTCTGCCGGCGAATGCCCGCCTTGAGCATCTCAATGGTGATCGGTTTTTCCTCGAGGAACGCCGTGCCGATCTCGTCGTCGAGATCGGAGATCGCGGTGACCAATTCGTCGTAGGCCTTGTTCACCATGTCCTGCGCTTCCGCAGGGATGTCCTGAATAACGTAGTTCGAGCCCATCTTCTCGTCGTCGAGATAAATGACGGCCTTCTTGTTGATGATGTCGTACTGGCCCTTGAGCTGATCTTCCGAACCGATCGGGATGAGAACCGGCCAGGCATTCGCGCCGAGCTTCACGCGCATGTCGTTGATCGCGTTGTTAAAGTTGGCTCCGACGCGGTCCATCTTGTTGACGAACGCGATACGCGGGACGTTATACTTCGTCGCCTGGCGCCAGACGGTCTCGGATTGCGGCTGCACGCCCGCCACGCCGCAGAAAACGGCGATGGCACCGTCGAGCACGCGCAGGGAGCGCTCGACCTCAGCCGTGAAATCCACGTGCCCGGGGGTGTCGATGATGTTCACCCGCATCTTGATGGAATCGAACGCCTTGTAAACGCCCAGTTCCTTGCGCTGCTGCCAGAAGCAGGTCGTCGCCGCCGAAGTGATCGTAATGCCGCGTTCGCGCTCCTGCTCCATCCAGTCCGTCACGGTGGTGCCTTCATGCACTTCACCGATCTTGTGGATCATGCCGGTGTAGAAAAGGATGCGCTCGGTGAGCGTCGTCTTGCCGGCGTCGATGTGCGCGGCGATTCCGATGTTGCGCGTCCGCTCCAGGGGATACTGGCGGTTCGGCGAGTTGGGGTTGGTCGTGGCTGGAGCAGCGGCGGACATGATTCGTAGAGCTGGTTAGAAACGGAAATGGGCGAACGCGCGATTGGCCTGCGCCATCTTGTGGGTGTCGTCGCGTTTCTTGATCGCATTCCCCTGCCCGATCGCGGCTTCCTTGAGTTCGCTGGCCAGGGCCTTCACGAGCGGCACATTCTTGCGAGCCTGGGCGTAACCGACGATCCAGCGCATCGCGAGAGCGAGCTGGCGGGCCGGCGGGACTTCCATCGGCACCTGGTAGGTGGCTCCACCGACGCGGCGGCTCTTCACTTCCAGGCGGGGCTTCACGTTATCGATCGCCTTGGTCAGGACTTCCAAAGGATCCACCGCATCGGTCCCGGTGCGGGTCTCCTCGATCGCCGTATAGACGATGCGCTCGGCGAGCGACTTCTTGCCACCCTTCATCACGGTGCTGATGAGACGGGCCACCACTGGGCTGCCATAACGGCCATCCAGCTTCTCTGTTTTGTGAATTACGCGACGACGACGGGACATGAGATGGTGTGTGCTGGTTAAAAGTGGTGGTTACTTCTTCTTGCCCTTGGCTCCGGCGGCGGCTTCAGCGTCGGCGCCCTTCTTCGGCTTCTTCGCACCGTACTTCGAGCGGCTGCGGCGGCGACCGTCGACCCCGAGGGCGTCGAGCGTGCCGCGGACGATATGATAACGGACACCGGGCAAATCCTTCACGCGGCCGCCGCGAACGAGGACAATGGAGTGCTCCTGGAGGTTGTGGCCCTCCCCGGGGATATACGCGATCACTTCCTGCTTATTGGTGAGGCGCACCTTGGCCACCTTCCGGAGAGCGGAGTTTGGCTTCTTGGGGGTGCGGGTCATGACCTGCACGCACACGCCGCGGCGGAAAGGGCAACTTTCGAGCGCCGGCGATTTGGACTTCACCGTAATCTTTTTGCGCCCTTTGCGGACGAGCTGGTTGATCGTTGGCATGTGATGGTTGGTCGGAAATTTGTGTCTGGCTGGCTCTGACTTCCGCCCTTTCGGCGGTAATTTTCCCCGCAACATCCGGGGACTGAAAAACCCGCCGGGGCGGTTCTTTGCAGCATCCGCCGGGAGCGGGGAGCGCGGACCTTAGGAGAATCCCCCTGACGTGCAAGGGAATTTTCGTGAGATTCACGATTATTTTTTCCCATTCGTTTGGCTCCGTCAGCTTCACCCGTCGTCGAAGCCGCCAGCCGGAGCCGGAGCCGCGAGAGCGATGAGTAGGACACTCACGAGAGCGCGAAAGGGACGAGATGTGTAATGGAGCCCGGAAGAGCGTGCAAGGGCAATCTATGAAAAATTTACCCCTTCTTTTCTCCAGCGCGGCTTGACGCCCGGCGGATGTAGATACAAATAGTAGATATGGCGACCGCAAAAATCTTCCAGCATGGGGGCAGTCAGGCCGTTCGGCTGCCGCGAGCCTTTCGATTCGAGGGCACGGAAGTGCTCATCGAAAAGCACGGCGACGAGGTGGTGCTCAAGCCGGTGTCCGTCCCCAAGTTTCGCACCTTTGCCGAGATTGGCCGCTACCTCGCGGAAAAGTTTCCCGAGGGTGAAGACTTCCCGGAACCGCCACCCCGCCCCGCCACCCACGAGCGCCCAATTCTCGAGTTTTGATATTTGACCCGCAGGCTCCGTGACCCCGGCCTATCTCCTCGATTCCAGCGCATGCATCCCGGTCCTGCGCAACAAAGCGGGTCTTGAAAAACTGCCCGACCCCGCTCAAACCGGCATCCCCATCATCGTCGCCGCGGAGCTCTGGACCGGCGTCAAAAAGAACCTCGCCACGCATCCCCACCAAGCGGCGCGTCTCGAAGCCTTTCTAAACCTGTTCTGGCTCGCAGATTTCACTCTCGACGCCGCCCTGCACTACGCCGACATCCGGGCCACACTGGAAGGGACCGGGAAGTCGATCGGCCCACTCGACCTGCTGATCGCCGCGCAGGCGCGCAGCCTGGGAGCCACCCTCGTTACCGCCAACATCCGGGAGCTCAAATGCGTCAAAGGGCTCAAGGTCCAGGCGTGGAAATAATGGGATCAGCAAGCGGATCGGAGGCGGTGCGACGTTCGTGGCGGCAACTTCATTGCCAACTCGTCCCACTCGAGTCCGATCAGAATTTGGAGATCGTTTCGAACGGTCATCTCGTATCACCTATCGCCTGCCCCAGTGCGCCCGAACGCTGACCTTCGACCTCTGCCCTCGCCTCCAATGCGCCTTTTCCCATTCACTTTCATCGCCTCACTCCTGGCTGTCTCCGGCACGGTCACCGCCGAACCCCCCACCCTCCCAAACACCCTACCACTCACCAAGTCCGGCGATCTCTCCGCGCAAATGCACGAAGCCGCCTTGCGCGACATGGATGCCAAAATCGCTGACTCCCTGCGCACGCGATCAGAGTCCTGGCAGCGCAACGTCCATTCGCCGGAAACGTATAAGCTTTCGATCGCCCGGAATCGCGCGCACTTCCGCCAAATCATCGGCCTGGGCGATGCCCGCGTCGCCGTCTCGATGGAGCGATTCGGCGACGAAGCGAATCCCGCCCTCGTCGCGGAGACCGCCACGCTGCGCATCTTCCAGGTGCGCTGGCCGGTCCTGGCAGGAGTGCATGGCGAGGGGCTCTTGCTCGAGCCAAAGCAGCCCGCAAACGGCGTGATCGTCGCGGTGCCGGATGCGGACCAGACACCCGAACAGTTCGCCGGTCTCACCCCGGGCGTGGCCCCGGAATCGCAACTGGCCCGGCGTCTCGCGGAAAACGGCTTCGTCGTGGTGGTGCCTACGCTGCTCGACCGAAGCAGCCGCGGCTCGGGAGAGCCCGCGCTTCTCATGACCAACCTGCCCGAGAGGGAGTGGATCGAGCGCCAGGCGTTCATGATGGGCCGGCACGTCATCGGGTATGAAGTGCAAAAAATTCTGGCCGTCGTGGATTGGGCCGAGCGGCAGCACGCCGGGAAAAAGATCGGCGTGGCCGGCTACGGCGAAGGCGGGTTGCTCGCCTTTTACGCCGCGGCGGCTGAGCCGCGGATTTCGGCCGCGCTGGTCAGCGGCTATTTCAAGTCGCGCCAGGACACCTGGCAGGAGCCGCTGTATCGCGACGTGTGGGGCCTGTTGCGCGAGTTTGGCGACGCCGAGATCGCGTCGCTCATCGCTCCACGCGGACTCGTCGTCGCCTATCGCGATGAACCGATGGTCGAGGGCCCGCCCGCCCCGCTCGACGGCGGAAAGAACCTCGCCGCGCCCGGCCGCCTCACCACCCCGCCCTTCGCCGAGGTGGAGGCGGAGTTCGCACGCCTCGGCACACTCGTGCCGGCAGGCCTCCAACCCCGCAAGTTGGTCCGCGGCGACGGCGCCGAGGCCGCGTCTGTCTTCGCAAAAATGCTGGGCGTCGATGCGCCGATGCCCGTCTCCGCCGAGATGCCCAAGGACACCCGTCGCGCCTTCGATCCCATCGTGCGCCAACTCCAGCAGGTCCACGAGTTGAACGATCACATCCAGCTCCTCGTGCGCGATTCCGACCGAACCCGCGACGCATTCTTCCTCCACAAGCTCCTGCCCGATTTCGCGAGCATCCCATGGAACTACAACCTGACCTTCCCGCAGAAATCGCCCGCCGCCTTCGCGGATGCCGCCCGGGACTATCGGCGCATGTTCTGGGACGACATCCTGGGCAGGATCGACGAACCGTTGCCGGCGCCAAATCCGCGCACTCGCCTGATCTACGACCAGCCCACCTGGACGGGCTACGAGGTCGTGCTCGACACCGGCGGCGAAGGCTTCGCCTGGGGAGTGCTCCTCCTGCCCAAGGGCATGAAGCCGGGAGAGCGGCGGCCCGTCGTCGTGTGCCAGCACGGTCGGCACGGCCTGCCCAGCGATACCATCGAGGGCGACAAGCCCGCCTATCGCAACTTCGCGGCTCGGCTCGCCGAACGCGGCTTCATCGTGCTCGCACCGCACAATCTCTACCAAAAGGAGGACTATTACCGCATGCTCGCGCGCAAGGGGCATACCGTGCAAGCCACCCACTGGTCGGTGATCCTGCGCCACCATCAGCAGTGGCTCGCCTGGCTGGCCTCGCTCCCGCAAGTCGATCCGAAGCGCATCGGCTTCTACGGCCTGAGTTTCGGGGGCGAATCCGCCATGCGCCTGCCCTCACTGCTCGATGGCTACGCCCTGTCGATCTGCTCGGGCGATTTCAACGATTGGACGCGCAAGCTCGCCTCCACCCACGACCGCAAGAGCTTCATGTTCACCGACGAATGGGAGATCGCCTGCTTCAACATGGGCAACACCTTCAGCTATGCCGAGTTGAGCTACCTCATTTTTCCACGCCCCTTCATGGTCGAGCGCGGCCATCACGACGGCGTTGCGCTCGATCCCTGGGTCGCCTCCGAGTATGCGAAAACGCGTTGGTTTTACGACCAATTCGGACTCGGAGACAATACCGCCATCGAGTTCTTCAACGGCGGCCACACGATCAATGGGCAAGGCACCTTCGAATTCCTCCATCGCCATCTGAATTGGCCGGCGCCAGACCGGACGCCGTAGCACTCGCGCCACACCGGCATACATAGTTTCCCCGAGACGGAAATCGGTATTCTCCTCGGTTTCATATGTCGCCTATGTGCGACATCGTTCTGCCATGAACGAGACTGAATCGAGTCGCGCACTACAATTCGGCAGAGAGGAAAGCTCTCAAGCCAATCCGATCCTCGTCCGGGTCCGGCGCCAATCCCTCTTCAATCACCATGTGGCTTCATGCCCCACGTGCGGCAATAACGACAGCGACTTATGCGACGACGGCCACCGGCTCCTGCGCCAGGCCATCGATTAACGAGCGACTCCCCAGCGGGAAGGTGTCGTTCAGCGGGTTCCCACCGATTTTTCTTTTTCGCCACTTCCCCGCTCCCGCGGGGTTTCATCACGACATGCTCGCGGACTTTCACATTTTTGCCTCCCACGGGGAGCGGGTTTTCACCTTACAGCAGCAGGGGTTGGACGGGAGCCGGGCCTTTGCGTCGTTACGCGAGGCGACACGCCATTTGCGGGACAATACCCGCGAGAGCGGCGGCTGGGTGGTGATTCACGATGAAGAGGGCAACCCCAATCGCATCCCGCTGCCGGCTCGGTGTTTGAGTGGTGGTGGATTGGTCGCGTAAGGAATGACCAGAACGCCGCGGCGGCAGGTCACGGAGCGGCCAGATAGCGCCGCCAGTCATCGGACTCCGCCGCCGCCTTCAGGACGCGGTTGCGGGTGGTGAGGAAGGATCGCATGTGACGCTCGAGAAAAAGGGCGTCTGCGATGCGGCCGAGGATGCCGAGTGGAGATTCGTAGTCAAAGACATCGCGCATGAGCGTGCCGCCCTTGGAGCGTTCGAAGGAGTGCTGATGGTCGAAGCGCCGGAACGCGCCACGGAGCATGGTATCCGTAAAATGGTTCGGACGCTCGAATCGCGCAATGCGCACCGTCAATGTCTGCCAGACGCCAAAGTGCCGGGCCCTCCAGGTGACCTCCTCACCGAGGCCGATCAGACCGGACACGACGCCGGCAACCGCACACTCGCCAGTGCCGGAAGTGGAATCCGTATGCAGGTCGATACTGCGCGCCAAATCGAACACACGTTCGATCGGGGCCGCGATGAAAGTGCTGAGTTCGATGACCGGCATGGTCATTGAGCAAACACTTTGGCAAGCTGCGGCGCCTCGGAAAGACTCCGCGGCGTGATCATCTTTCGCTCCAGAGGCAATTTGCCCCCTTCGATTTGCTTGATGACGTCGCTATAGGGCAGCCAGCGCAATTCGCCCAGCATCTGGATCCGTCCCATTTCCTCGCCCGTGGCGCGCAGGAACGCCTTGTAAATCAGTTCCGAGCAGTAGATGGCCGCGTCATCCATGTCGTAGTGGATGTCATACGGCCGGCCCTCGTAGCTCTGTGCTGCCTTGATGAATGCAGGGATCTTCGGGCGATACGGGTCTTGCAGACGGAATGCCGAGTAGTGTTTCTCCCGGCCTTGCGCGATCCACGCCGCCAGGTCGGTCTCCTTCACCGGACCGATGGCCTCGATGACCAGCCATCCCGCTGCACCGCCATGCAGGATGCCACAGTGGGAAAATGGCGAATCCGTCGCGCCTTCGATCGCATCGATGATCGGATTGTGGGGCAACGACTGGAAAACAATATCACCCTCCTGCGGCTGATAGGCTGCACCCGACCGGTCTCCCGCGTGGCAGCCACTGACGATCAGCGCAAGGGAAGCGAAGGCGGCGGCGAGGATGCGATGCGCGATATTCACAAAAGGGGGGCAGAGCCACCGCAATTTAGCCTGCCAAATTCGAAGTGAAAGAACGAACCATTTCCGCCTGACCTCTTCGACCTCGGGTGAGCCGCGTCTTAGACGACAAAAGCGCCGGGGAGCTCTTTGGGGCCCGCCCGGCGATAGGCGCTCCATGCGTGGAGTTCGGCGATTGAATCGGAACTTCACCGCTTGCGCCCGAGAGTGTTCGCGTGCCAAAGGAGCGTTGAACCGCAGTGCCGTTCGCGCCTGCCAGAGCGGGAGGCCAGCCGCTCGCGCAAGAACGCCGCGACGGCTTCCGGTGACGGGCTCAATTGCTTCATACTCATGCATCGCACCGCGTGCCGAAAACGGACGTGCCGCTCCCCCATTGCACTGCAAGGAAGCGGAACAAAAAGCGCCGGGGGGCATGGCAGCCCGCCCGGCGGACGGGGAGGAAATCGATTGCTCCCCGTAAGAGATTCGCGCCAGCCTCCCAGCGCGGACGCACCCAAAGTAGAAGCGGCATCCTGCCGCGTTCCCAATCCCAACCAAGCGGCATCCTGCCGCGTTCCCGATCCCAACCAAGCGGCATCCTGCCGCTTTCCGCCCATGCGGCGGAAAGCCACCCCTCTATTTTCCCGCCCGCAAGCCGGCGTGCAATTCCTCAGCCGCCGCGATCTGATCCGGCGACGGCGCGATCGAGATGATCACACTCTTGCTCGTCGGCGTATTGCTGCGATCGGCCGTGCTATTGATGGGAATGAGCACATTCCCCTCGGGGAAATATGTCGCGGCGCAGCGGCGCGGAATCGGGAATGGCGCCACCATGAAATGCCGGGCGACGCGCTCTTCGCCCCGGAAGTGGCTGGTCAAATCCACCATCTGCCCCTGCTGCAATCCCGCCTCGCTGAGATCTTCGGCGTTGAGGAAGACCACGCGGCGCCCGTGATACACGCCACGATAACGATCATCGAGCCCGTAGATCGTCGTGTTGAACTGATCGTGCGAACGGATCGTCATCAAGAGATAACGGCCCGGAGCGAGATCGTGCCGCTCGATCGGCGAAACGGTGAACGTTGCCTTGCCTTTCCCGTTGTTGAACTTGCGGTGGTCGCGCGCTTCGTTGGGCAAATAAAAGACGTCGCGCTTGATCCGCTCGTTGAACGCCTCGAAGCCCGGAATGACCCGCTCGATGTGATCGCGGATACGGTCGTAATTCGCGACAAGATCCTCCCACGCCACGGTCGAGCGATCGCCCAGCGTGGCCCGCGCAATCCGCGCGACAATCGCGGGCTCGCTGAGCAAATCGCCGCTCGCCGGCTCCAGGTGTCCGCGCGACGCGTTGATCACCCCCATCGAGTCTTCCACCGTTACAAACTGCTCCCCGTCCGCCTGGCGGTCGATTTCCGAACGCCCGAGGCAAGGCAGGATCAGCGCGACGCGGCCCGTGATGAGATGCCCGCGGTTGAGCTTCGTCGAGACCTGCGCCGTGATGCGGCAGTTCTGCAACGCCCGCGCCGTATATTCGGTATCCGGCGTGGCGGAGAGGAAATTGCCACCCATCCCGAGGAAAAATTGAATCTTCCCCTCCTGCATGTGTTTGAGCGCCTCCACCGTGTCGGTGCCGTGCTCAACGGGCGGAGTGAAATGGAATTCCTCTCCGAGCTTTTGCATGAATTTGTCGTTCATCCGCTCCCAGATCCCCATCGTGCGATCGCCCTGCACGTTCGAGTGGCCGCGCACCGGGCACGGGCCCGCGCCCGGCCGGCCAATGTTTCCGCCGAGGAAGAGGAAATTCATCACCTCCTGGATGGTCGCCACGGCGTTCTTGTGCTGCGTCAGGCCCATCGCCCAGCAGCCGATGATCCGCTTGCAGTTCATCGCGATATCCGCAGCCTCGTGGATTTGTTCCCGGGTCAATCCGCTCCCCGCGAGGATATCCTCCCACTTGCTCACCCGCAGGTGCTTCAGAAAGGCATCGAACCCCACGGTATGCTCGCGAATGAAATCCAGGTCGAAGACCTTGCCCGGGCGCTTCTCTTCTTCCTCGAGCATCTCCTTCATGATTCCGCGCAACGCCGCCATGTCGCCATTGATGCGCACTGGCAGCCACAGATCCGCCAGCGGCACTCCCTTTCTCGCCAGCATCGCGAGCGGGAAGGTCAGGATATTTTCGTGCTCCTGGGGATTCGGATTCAGGACCCGCATCAGCCCCGGCTCCGGCAACGGATTGATGGCCACGATCTTCGCGCCATTCCGCTTCGCGCGCTCCAGGCTGCTCATCATCCGCGGATGATTCGTCCCCGGGTTCTGCCCGAGGATGAAAATGCCGTCGCACCTTTCGAAATCGTCCAGCGTGACGCATCCCTTGCCGATGCCGATCGTTTCATTCAGGGCGGCGCCGCTCGATTCGTGGCACATGTTCGAGCAGTCCGGCAGATTGTTCGTTCCGAATTGCCGGACGAAAAGTTGGTAAAGGAAGGCCGCTTCATTGCTCGTCCGCCCGCTCGTGTAAAATGCGGCGGCGTCGGGAGACGGCAGGGCATGCAATTCATCCGCCAGGAGTTGAAAAGCTTCGTCCCACGAGATCGGAGCGTAATGCGTCGCGCCTTCCCGCTTGACCATGGGGTGCACCAACCGGCCCTGCTGCTCGAGCCAATAGTCGCTCTCCCTGAGCATCTCGTCGATCGAGTGTGTGCGAAAAAATTCCAGCGTCGCGTGCGTCTTGGTGGCCTCGCTGGCCCGCGCCTTCACCCCGTTCTCGCAGAATTCAAACATGTGCCGGTCGTGATCCGGACTGGGCCACGCGCAGCTCTGGCAATCGAAGCCATCCTTCTTGTTGATCTTGAGCCACGACTCCAGGCCACGCACCGGACCGACCTGCCGCCAGGTCGTCTTGAGACTCTCCGTGATCGCCGGTATCCCCGCGGCGACGTGTTCCACCTCCCCCAGTTTCGCGGTCCTTTCAAGCGGCGGCTGCGCGCCCGGGACGGGAGGATACTTCGTGAAACTCGCGTCCTTGGTCACCGGTGCGCCGGTACCGACACGGGTTGGCTTCTGCGCGACCGTGTCAAGGTGCTCGGCGCGCTTGGGTTCCTTGGCGCTCTTGGATCCCTTCGCGCTCTTGGGTTCCTTCGCGCTTTTGAGGTCCTTCGCCCTCGTAGATCCCCTGGCGCGCGGCACACTCGGCTTGCGCTGTTTTGAGAGCGGTTTTTTTGCGGGTTTGGGGAGGGGCTTTTTGCGATTCACAGGGAGAAAGGGATCTGTCGGTCATGGGCACCGGGACGGCAATTTGGCTGAACGGATTTTGCACCCGGGCGGGGATGCGGACGCCAGTGAAACATGGAGATTGGACCGTTGGCGACTCACATTTGCTCAAGAAAACAGTTCGCCTTGAGCCGGGCTTTTCGGCGGCTCGATCGCAATCGGCTCCGCGGAGAAAAGCGGCGGTTCGATCACGCAGATGCGATCATGCCCGAAGAATTCCTCCTCCTCGGGGCTGCATTCACGCGTGACGATGCGCAGAATCGGTTTTCCCTTGTTGGGCACCACGAGCCCGCGAATGACCTGGCCAGCGGGCACATCGTCCCAGACGAGTTGCGCGGTGCGCCGCGATCGCTCGGCAAAGCGGTTCGCCGGCACATCCACCAGCGCGCCGCCTTTCGGTGGGCCATGCAACCATTCACGCCGCGCAAATCCCGCCCACACGAGTTTTTCCGCCATCGCCAGAGCCCGCCAAAACGCCACGGTATTGGAGGGCTGGAAGCGGGTCTTGTTCAATTCAAAGCGCGCACACATCGGGTGGAATCAGTAAACCTAAATCCAAACATTTCTGTTCTGAGGGCAATTCAGTTTCGCGAACTCGATGGTCACTGATGACTCCCCCCTGGCCTCGCCGGCAACGCCCCCGTCCTGAGGTAAACCGTGGGATCACTCACCCCGGCCAGCAGAAACGCCTCCCGCCGCTCCACGCACGTTCCGCACTCGCCGCAATGCGTCTGCCCGCCGACGTAGCACGACCAGGTCTGCGCATAGTCCACGCCGAGTTCGGAGCCGCGCCGGGCGATGTCCGCTTTCGTCATCGCGATGAAAGGGCACAGGACTTCCACCTGGGCATAGGTGCCCAGCCGGATCGCCTCCCCCATCGCCTTCATGAAGTCTTCCCGGCAATCGGGATAGATCGCGTGATCGCCCGCATGCGCCGCGATCACCAGTCCGTGGGCCTCCAGGCTTTCCGCATAGCCCGCCGCGATGGAGAGCATGATCCCATTGCGGAAGGGCACGACTGTTTTCTTCATCGTTTGCTCTTCGTAGTGTCCTTTCGGAATTTCTCCCCCGGAGGCCAGCAGATCCGATTTGAAGAGTTCCCCGATGAAGGCGAGCGGGATCACGCGATGCTCAATCCCGAGTTTCTCCGCATGATGGGCCGCAAAGGGAATCTCCCGGTCGTTGTGTTTCGAGCCGTAGTGAAAACTTACCGCGCCCATCACTTCATGACTCCGGCGCGCCTCGTGGAGCGCCGTCACGGAATCCATTCCTCCGCTGAGCAGCACCACCACTTTCATCCCGCACGGCGGCGCGCGGGCCGCGGGCTGGCCGGACGCTGGGCCGTGGCCGGGTGAAAGGCCTCGACCGTGACGCCGATGCCGCCCCGCGATGCAAACTCCCCGTGTACCCAGAGATGGCGCGGAGCGCAGGCCGCGACCAGATCCTCGAGAATCCGGTTCACGATTTCCTCATTGAACCGCCGCGTATTGCGGAACGACGCGAGGTAAAACTTGAAGGACTTGGTCTCGATGCAGAGCTTGTCCGGCACGTAATCGACCGTGATCGCGGCAAAGTCCGGCTGGCCGGTCACCGGGCAGAGCGAGGTGAAATCCGCGCTTTCGAAACGAATCCAATAGTCCAGGCGCGCATAGGCATTGGCAAACGTCTCCAGCGTCGCCGCGGAAGGCGAGGGCGGAATGCCCGACTCGCTCTTCCCGAGAAGAGTCAGGGTGGATTTCTTCGATTTGGTGGTCTTGCTCATGCGGATGCGGATTTGAAGAGACTCGGCGCTCTCCCGTCCAGCCGCAATCAACGATGGCGACCACGGATCACTTGGTGTCCGTCTTGGGTCGATTCAGCAAACTCAGCGATCCTCTCGAACCCTCCGGGTTCGGTGGACCCAGCGGCCAGATTTTCGACCTTCTTCAGCCATTCGTGCAATCCGCCTCTAAACCCTGATGTTGAGAGGAGTGGCTGGAGCCGGAATCGAACCGGCGACACGAGGATTTTCAGTCCTCTGCTCTACCAACTGAGCTATCCAGCCTTTTTAAGAGTAAACTTTGCGGATGACCCGACTCCAGCGTTGCTTTTTCACGGTCACCTTCTACGGTAGAGCCATGGAAACCGACTCTACCGTCAAGACGTGGGAAAAAACGCGACTTCAAAATCTGGTCCGCCACAAAACGGGCCGTTACTATGCGCGCCTCTTTCTTAACGGCAAGGAAATTTGGAAGACGTTGAAAACTTCCCATTTCTCCGTGGCGGAGGCACGGCTCGCCACCGCTTTGAAGGAGCATCGGGAACGCAAAAACCTGCAGGTCGATACATCCAACGCGAAAATGACTTTTGCCGATGCAGCGGTCCTCCACATGCAGCGGATAGACGAAAACGTCACCCTCAAGAAGCGCACCCGCCTTTATTGGAAAGTGGTGTTGGCGGCGTTGCTGAAATCATGGCCCGAGCTTCCCACGTTGGAAGTTCGCCGCATCACGGCGGCCGCTTGCAGGAATTGGGCGGCCCGGCATGCGAAAACAGCAAGCCCGTCCCGCTATAACAACGCCGTCGCGTTGCTTCGTCACGTTTTCGGAGTGGCGATCGAGAATGGCATCCTGTATGCGAACCCGACCGAGGAAATTGAAAAGAAGATCGTGAAGCAGAAACAGCTTTTCCTTCCGACCCGCGCCGATTTCGCCGCATTCATCGCTGAGATGCGTGCGGCACACAGCCGTGATTCGCAGAATTGTGCCGATTTGGCGGAAGGGCTCGCCTTCACTGGTTGCCGCATCGGTGAGTCCGCGCACATCGAGTGGCGGGACCTGGATTTTGAAGGCGGTGAAATGATCGTCAAGGGCGACCCAGAGGAGGCCACAAAGAATGGCGAGATTCGCCGCGTGCCAATGATTCCCCAAGCGCGAATGCTGTTTGAAAAAATGCGCGCGGCGAGGATGGGTGAATCCGCAAGCGCGAAACTCTTCCTCGTCCACGAGTGCCAAAAATCAATGGACCGCGCCGCGAAGAAGGTCGGCATGACCCGAATTACCCATCATGACCTGCGGCACTTCTTTGCTACGATCTGCATCGAAAGCGGCGTTGATATTCCGACCGTTTCTCGCTGGCTTGGCCACAAGGATGGAGGAGCCCTAGCGATGCGCACATACGGTCATCTACGCCGCGAACACAGTATTGCTCAAGCGCAGAAAGTATTGTTCTGAATGAGTGTCCCAAAACCCTCCCTTCCGTGGCGGGCTACGCAGTGCAGCAGCGGCCATAGGAATTCCCCGAATCAGCCACCACGACCTGCGCGACTTGTTCGCGACGACAGCGATTGAGAGCGGCGTAGATATCCCAACGGTTGCCGAATGGCTGGGCCACCAGGACGGTGGGGCTCTTTTATTGGAGCGATACAGAAAACACCGCGACGAGCACTCCAAGCAGGCGGCAAAACGGGTGTCGATTGGGGCCACGGCCCGGTAGCGCGAGGCACTCGACTCGAAAGTGAAAAAACGGCCATTGCAGGGATTTGCATCATTTGGTATTACTTTGCTAGTTGCTGCGCCTCAGTGGGTTGTGGTCAGAATTGGGTTGCGGCCCTTTGCACCCTGACGCGCCTTTTTGCCACGTTTTTGTCGATGACCGTAGAAATAGACCGTAGTACTTTCCGGCTGCAATGAAAGATCCCAAAATCACCATAACTGCGGAAGAGTGGGATTTTCGAGGAGTCACCACCGATGAGTTGGCCATGGTCCTGTGCTACGAAGTCGCGCGGAGTCGTCCTGCGGACCGGGACGATATCTTGGAATGGCAGCGCACCCGATTTAGGGGCTTTAGCGATGCTGTCCTCCTCCGATTGCATCTTGATTCTGCCAAAGTACCGCAACCGGGCGTGACGGTCGTGGAAGCGCTTCGAGGCGTGGCTGATTTGCCAGAAAGCGTGCGGGACATGCTGCGTGAAGAATTGGGCGCGGATCTCCCGTCCAGCGTGCGAGAATGCGCGGCACTGAAACAGATTGCATTGTTTTTTGATCAATTCCCAACGCCATGGATGGCACTGCCCGTGAGGTATCGAAGGTGCAGGATTCCGCCGCCTCCACCACCAAAATGCCCCATTATCGTAGAGCTTCCCTACAAGAACCTTGAACCCTTAGATGAAGAGCGGTGGCCCGGAGATCCGCTGCCGGAGGCTGACTATCCAGTCCGGTGCCATGCGCTTGTGCTTGATTGGTCATACAGTAACAAAATCCTCACCGAGTGTTTTGCCAATTGGTTGAGGACGAGGCGGCCACCTAATCACACGGGAAACAATTACGTGGGAAAATACGCCTCCAGGCCATTTGATTGGCTTAAGCATTTGTCGGCACTTCGCTTAAGCGGAGCTGGAATCAGCCATGCCAAAGCGGAAAATGTGATCTCGAAGAGGAAGGCTGACCGACCGAAGGATGGCGACTCTTTTGTCCTCCCGAAATACGAGAGTGCTGGTGCCTGGAGTCATGCGATTCACAAAGCTCGCAAGTTGCTAATTGGACCCAACCCGTATTGGGAGATAACGTTTCGTTGCCATCACCTTCCCCACATGACAGACGCGGTCAAAAAAATTGCGAGAGCGCTAAAAGTTTCCCTAAAAAGGCGTCGAATTACGGGAACTAGGCAATGACGAGTAGCTGGGGCAGCGTGGCGACATGTCTCGCAAATCCACGCAATTTCTTGCCAGTCGCCAAGTAGCCACGGCTGCGCCCCCAGACTCACAAGAAAGAGTTGCCTACACGCCGGCAGAATTCGCAGCTCTTTTCGGAAAGTCGGCGACTTGGGGCTATCGGCAATTGTATGCCGGAAAGATCAAGCGCTTGAGCGCATCGAGGAGCATCCTTATTCCCAGGTCGGAGCTTGAACGCTTCCTGAGCCAAACCACGCGTCACGAATAAAAAAACGACCCCGCCAGCCGAAGCCAGCGGAACCGAGTAGTGAGATATTCGGGACTGTATCAGACGCTCGGGGTGTCGACAAGTTATCGATGAACCCATCAACCGTGGAAGAGCCTGAGGCGTTGAGTGCGAAGCTGTTCTTTATCACACAGCGGGCGCTTCTTCACGACATCAGTTTGGAACGGCCCAATCCCCCGCCCTTGATCGATTCCCAGCCATGGCGCACTTTCTGGGCCGCTGAGACCTGTCTGCGTCATCTGTTGGAGCAGGCTCCTCATTCGCATCGCGTCCTGATCACGGCGACAACTCGTTGCCGCAGCAAAAAGGCGACGAGGAAACTGTGTAAAAAAATGCCGCGCATCATCGCGAAATACGTGGCGCCGGCGTGTCGGTCCTACATCTGGTTCTTCCACCGCGGAAAATTGGGTTTTATTCACCTGCACATCTGCGCGATCCTCAAGATTGCGGCCACTGATG
>JBBRPL010000016.1:0-90864 GCA_038228205.1 Chthoniobacterales bacterium | reverse complement strand
GAGATGACGTGTCGCGCGCAGTGGCGCCCAAGGAGCGGCGGTTTCCCAACCGCCGACCGTCCAATCGCGGCGGAGCCGCCAAGCTTCGTGGCCTTTGATCTCCAACAACTTACACAACACGTCATTAGCAGCGGAGCGGGGGATCGTGGGCGCAGTCGAAGGACCTCCAATATCCCGTGGGTTCTCGTGCGGAGCCACTGCGACGACCTTTTCAAATGCAAGGCCCGGTCCGGTTAACGCCCCCGCGTATTCGCATCCACTGAAGAGCGTCAACCATCTGAATTGTTCGATCACAGAGGCTCCGCGCGAGAACCCACAGAAGTTGGAGGTCCTTCGACTGCGCCCGTGATTCCCCGCTCCGCTCAGGATGACAATTTAGGAAACGGCGCTCGCGCTGATCGCGACACGGCAGATGTCTGCGCGCCGCACCTTGACCGATCTCAACTCAGCCCGACGGGACTGGGACCGGACCCCCTTAAGTTGACGCACGTACGCGATGGGATTGACCCGCGCGGATTTGTCCGATGAGCCGGGCCTCCGGGGACGTGGCTGTCGCATGGCTTTCGAAACCGGGCGTGGTCACGAACGCGGAAAAATCCGTCGGCCCGTAGAAATCGCAAACGGCCCGCACACGACTGGATCATGCATGGGTCTCTGCATGAACACCGTCCCGCGCCGCAGGTTCTACAAACGAATTTGCGGCGACGTCGCGCTCACGCGACATGCCGCAGCGCATCAATCGGATTCATCGCTGCGGCGCGGCGCGCCGGATACAGCCCGAACAGCACGCCGATCGCGACCGAGATCCCAAAGGCGAGCGGCAGCGACCACGGCACGATGATCGGGACCATCGTGCGGACGACATCGGGCAGCGCGGCCATGGCCTTGGGAAAAGCGCCCAGCAGCGATTTCATCAGCACCGCGAAGATGGGAGTGCAGGCGAGTCCTCCGATCATTCCGGTGATGCCACCCGTGACCGAGAGCACGACCGTCTCGACGAGGAATTGCTGGGTGATGTCCTGCCGGCGCGCTCCGATGGCCCGGCGAATGCCGATCTCGCGGGTTCGTTCCGTGACCGTCGCGAGCATGATGTTCATGATCCCGATGCCGCCCACCACGAGCGAGATTGCGGCCACCAGCCCCATCATGGCGATGAACATGAGGCGCGTGTTGCGTGCTTGCTCCAGCAATTCCAACGGCACCGCGATGGTGTAGTCCTCGCGGTCGTGCGTTCTCGCCAGCGTGCGGCGCACGATCTCCGCGGTATCCAGCACTTCCTTTTGATCGCGCAGCGCGAGGGTCACTTGCGTCGCAATGGGAATGCCATCCTCCGTTCGCGAATAGAAGTCGTGGAAGAGCGCCCACATCGTGCTCATCGGAATGTAGACGTCGCGATTGAACTCCTGCTTCGCCCGCGCTCCGGCGATCGCTTCCACGGCGGCGCGCGGCTTCATCACTCCCACCACGAGAAAATAGTCGGTGCCCACGTGGATGGACCGGCCGATCGGATCGACGTAGCCGAAGAGCGCCTCCGCCAGTTCGGTGGCGACGACACAAATCTTGGCATGCTGTTCCTGTTCGACCGGGGTCACAAAATGGCCGCGGTCCAATTGCATGCGATTGAGGGCCAGGTATTCCGGCGTGCAGCCGACCAGTCGGCCGAAGGCCTGCTTCGTTCCGTATCCGAAATAGCGGCGCTGCAACTCGCGCATGGGAATCGCCTTCGCAATGCTGGGCACGGTGGCTTTCAATCCGTCATAGTCGCTTTGCGTGATCCCGTAGGCGCGCTTGATCGTGCCCTGCTGCGGAGGTGGAATGCTGGTCGTGAGGATGATGTTGTTCGCCCCGAGTTCGGCGATCTGCTGCTGCGCCTTCGCGCTGATGCCTTCGCCGATGGCCAGCAGCCAGATGACGCTCGCCACCCCAATGAAAATGCCCAGGATCGTGAGCAACGACCGCAACGGGTGCAGGAGCAGGCTTTTGACGCCGAGCTGTGCGGTTCGCAGCATGAGGCGCACCGAAGAGGAAAAGCCGGGCCGCGCATTCTCGGGCGCGGGTCCCAGATCAACACTCTCGCTCTCCAGCGGTCGATGCCGGATGTCCGATTGAATGACGCCGTCGAAGAGGCGAACGATGCGCCGTGCATGGCGCGCCACCACTTCTTCGTGCGTCACGAGGATGATCGTTTTGCCGTCCGCGTTCAGCCGGTCGAGGAGGGAGAGAATCTCCTGGGTCGTGACGGAATCGAGGTTCCCGGTCGGTTCGTCGGCGAGGATATAGCGCGGATTGTTGGCCAGGCTGCGGGCGATGCCCGCGCGCTGCTGCTGGCCGCCCGAGAGTTCATGCGGACGGTGGCTGAGGCGATGGCCCAGTCCTACGAGTTCGGCCAGTTCGCCGCATCTTGCGCGGCTTTCGGGCGTGATATGGCCCTGGTAGTAGAGCGGAGCCTCGATGTTCTCCTGCACCGTGAGCTGCGGAACGAGATTGTAGGCCTGGAAGACGAAGCCGATGCGCGAAGCGCGAATGGCGGCGAGTTGATCGTCGTCGAGTTGCGCGACGTCGTCCTCGCCGAGGAGAAAGTGGCCGGCGGTCGGGAGATCCAGGCAGCCGAGGAGATTGAGCAGAGTGCTCTTGCCGGACCCGGACGGTCCCATGATCGCGACATAGTCACCTTCCGGAATATCGAGGTCGATACCCTTGAGCACCGGCACCGGTTCCCCGCCGAGTTCATAGTCTTTGCGGAGGCCTTGCAGCCGGATCGCCGACCTCGGCGGTGAGGCCACCGCGCGATCCATGGCGGGCGCGGCGGTCATGGATGCCTCCCCATACGCATCCGGTTACGGCACGGCCGTGGGTGTGCCGTCATTAGCCGCAACCTTCTCCGCGGCGTCAGCCGCGGGAACGCGCTTCAGGCTGGCCGCGTCGAAGTTGATGTGGGCCTCGTAGTTCTGCGGCGCCATCACCACCCGCTCGCCCGCTTGCAACCCATCGTTGATGATGACGACCTGTTCATTGGAGTGGCCCACACTCACTTCCCGCGCGGCGAAGTCGCCATCCAGCGCGACGATGCAGAAGAATCGGTCCCCGCGCCCGAGCACCGCCTGGAGCGGGATCTGCACGGCCTGTTCGAGCTTCTCCACTTCGATGGCGGCTTGCGCCGTCATGCCCGACCGCACACCGGGCGGCGGATCCTGGATGTCGATGGACGTCGCGTACTCTTTCATCGTGCTGTAGGAGGCCGCCGGCAGCGGGTATTCGCTCACTTCGCGCACAATGCCGGTCAATTCCACTTCCGGAAAGGCGTCGAGATGGATGTGCGTGATCATGCCACTCTTCACCCGATCGATGCGCGACTCGTTGACGCGCGCGGTGACCTGCATGCGCTTTGGGTCAGGCAGCCGGATGATGATCTGGCGTTCGCGCACGAGCTTCCCCTCGGCAATGAGCGGCTCGCCCGAGGCGGGATTGGCATACACCACCTGGCCGGAAGTCGGCGCATTGATGATGCAACTCGCGAGCTGGTTCTCGAGCACCTTCAAGCGGTCCAGATCGAGTTTGTGGCTGTTTTCGCGGGAACGCATCCGCGCCTCCGCCGTTTCCACGTCGGCCTTCAGCTTGTTCAAAGTCTTGAGCTTGGTATAGCGGTGCAGCACTTCGAGCTTGGTCGCGGCGCCCTTTAACTCGTTGCGCGCCTTATCCACCGCGAAGCGATCGGCCTGGAGCTGGACTTCGGTCTCGTAACCGCGCGCGGCGAGCTTCTGGCTGTAGCGCAGGTATTCCTCGGAACGGCGCAGGTTCTCCTTGGCCACAAACTCGTCGCTCTGCAGTGTCCCCTCGTCCTGGCGAAAGGTGCCGGATTCGTATTCCTGCAAGGCGAGCTTGGTCGCTTCATAGTCCGCCTGCCCCTCGACGGCCAGCGCCCGGCTGGTGTTACAGGCGATTTGCTGCTGCACGACGTCCGTCTGCAGCGCGGAGTCGTCCAGTTGCACCAGGAAGTCGCCTTCCTTCACATACGTTCCCTCGGGAGCGATCTGGATGATCGGGACGCCGGTGGCCGCTCGCGACTGCACCTGGCAGCGTATCTCGACGTTGCTCGAGCTCTCCACTTCGCCACGTTCGATCACCTGTTGCAGAAAGGGACCGGACATCGCGGTGGCGATGACCGGGGCGCTCGAACTATCGCCCCAGGCGTTTTTCTTCGAGGCCTTCTTTGTGGCCACCAGCAGGACCGCCAGGCACACGACCGCGACGGGGATGCCGATGCGCAGGGCCTTGCGTCCGCGCGGGGAATCGAAGCGACGGCCAAGCATGGACCAGATCCTGGCGGCCGCGGCCGCGGGAACCGATTGCGCGGAAGGAGGGGATGCACTCATCGGGCGGTAAATTTGGAGGTTTTCTTCGGAAGAACGAACGGTGGATGGCTCGGAAGATCTGCTTGCTGCGCGACGAGTTTCCAACTGGGAGCGTTGGCGGCAAGATTCGCGCGCGTAATCGGACCGGGATCCACCCAGAGCCCGTCGCGATCCGTGCGCATCGTGCCGAGCTCGAAATCGAGCACCATGCGCAGGACATCGTACCCGACCTGAAGGCTGAGAAAGTCGTTCTGCGCATCGAGCAGGTCGCCCAGCGCTGAGACCAAATCGCGCGCGGTCGTCGCTCCATACTGGGCCACGGCTCCGGGTTTCGGCGGTTCTTCGAGGTGCAAACGCGCCAGGTCCACCTGGGCAATGGCGATCTGCACCGCCGAGCGCCGCAGCTCGAAGTTGAACTGGCTCAGCCTCACAATGCGCAGGCTGTTGCGCAGGCTCTGGCTGATCCGGTCCTCGAAGAGCATGTAGTCACGTCGGGCGCGTTGATAGTTGACGATCGCCTCGCGGTAGTCGTTTCGCTCGGCCACGCGGTTGAGCGGCGTGTCGAAACGCAGTCCCATGCGCAGGAACCCGCTGCGCCCATCAAAACGCGCGGCGTCATTGCGGAGCGTGCCCATGGTCCCATCGGCGACGATATCGACCGCGCTGTTCAAGGGGTTCGCGTTGTAGTCGATCAGGCGCCAGGTATCCACCAGCCGGGCCCGCGCGTTCATCAGGTCGAGGCGGTTTTCCTTCGCGATGGCGAGGGCTTCCTCTTCGCTGAGGTCGATCGGCGGCAGGGTGGCTGTTTCGAGCCGCGTCGCGGTCTGGTCGAGCGACAGGGCGAGAAGCATTCCGGAAAGGTCGCTGGCGATCCCGCTGAGCTGGGAGCGCGCCGTTTCCAGGTCCACGCCGGGCGCTTCCGGATCGAAGGAACGCAATCCGCCGACCTGTTGTTCGAGTTCCTGCCCGATGCGCGCGATGCGCACGTCGAGTTCCTTGACCCGTTGGGTGAGCGCGGCGGGATCGACCCGCGCCGGTTCGATGCTGAGGTCGGCGAGGTCCGAGCGCGCGCCGAGCAGGCGGAGCTGCGCTTGCCGCCCCGGCACACTTTCCCGCAGCCGGATGATGTCCAACTGCACGTTTTTGAGTTGCCGATTGAGAGGAGCTTCGAGGGCGCGCAGGGCCTTGAGCTGGCTGCGCAGATCGGCGACCGACTTGATCCGATCGGGGTTGCGGAGTTCGGCCTGGATCGGGGCGAGCCGATTGTCGAGGGCCGTGGCTCCCGCGTCGGACGAATTGAAGCGATCCAGGGCGGTATCATGAATCACCATCGGCAGGTTTGGTGGCAGGCCGAGATCGACCTTGTAGCTATCGACCCGCGTGTCGTAGGCAGCGCGAGCCGTGAGCAGGGAACTCTGCCCGTTAAAGAGCGCCTGGCGCGCCTGGTCGACCTGGAGCCGGCTCGTGAGCCGGCCCGCATCGTAGGCCGCTTCCAGTTGGTCGAGACTTTCCCGCAGCCGCGCGACGTTCGATTCCAGATTGCGGGTGCGCTGCTGTTCCTCGAGGAGGCCGAGGTAGCCGTCCGCCCGCGGCGCGCCGGTGCGCCCTGTGGGAGACCCCGCGATCAACCCCAGACCCGCGGACCCGACGGCGCCGCCACGCGAAGGGCCTTCGCCGGAGTTGCGGCCGCTGGCGATCCGCACATAATAGCCGTGTTCGAATTGCTGCATTTGCCGCACGTTGGCCAGCAGCTTGCGTTCGGAGCGGGTCAGTTTCTCGAGCACCCGGGCGCGTCCGCCGTAGCGGAGGAGCGGTTGCACGATGCTGAAATTGAGAACGGAACTCGCGGTGCGGGACACCGAGGCGCCGTCAAAATTCCAAACGAGAGAATTGGCAAATCCCGCCAACAGTTCACCACCCGTAGCGGAGAGCCAACGGACGCTGCCGTCGGTCAGGACCGGCGCATTTTGCAACGCGCGCGGACCTCGCGCGCGCAGTTCGCCGGTTCCATCCCACGTCCCGCCGGTGCCGAGAGCCAGTTGCGGCGAAAACTGGAATCGCTCGAAGGTGACATCGAGCGCCGAGAGATACAGGTCTTCGCGTTCCGCCTGGTAGTCGCGCGAACTATGGATCCCAAGTCGCACCGCTCCCTTCAAATCGAGCACGACCTCGCCAGCCTCCGTCTTCGGAAGAAATTGCCGCCAAGTTTCGTTTTCCACGGCTTCGGGCTGGCCGGCCTGGCGCCAGGCGCGCGCGCCGCGCTTCCCGTCCACCCGCTTCATGAGTTCGTGCGCGATGGGATCGTCCGGGGGCAGGGGAGGATGATCGGGATCGAAGGGATCAAAAAAGCGCGCTTCCGGGCTGGGTTCGATGGAGGCGTTGTCCGACACGCTTTCGGAATTCACCGCCAGCGCCTTCTCTTCGATCAGGGCATACGTGTCGCGGTCCGCGCTTCTGCGATAGAAGGAGCGGGCGCAACCTAAACAATTACAAATCAAGACAGCGGCGCCGATCGTGGCAACGATCCGCGTGGGAGGAAAATACACGCCATAGCCAACCTGCGGAACAGAGGAAATATTAGGCTCGGCGAAGCTGTGAAATGAATCTAACAGTATCGATTCTTCATGAAACGCCTGCCCCTGATTCTATCCTCCCTGGCCGTTTGCGCTGGCCTTCGCGTGGCGCACGCCGACGTGACGCTGCCGCCCGCGATCTCCGACCACATGGTGCTGCAATGCGATCTCACCGCTCCCATCTGGGGTACCGCCATGCCGGGGGAGGAAGTGACCGTCGAACTCGCCGGCCAGAAAAAATCCGCGACAGCCGACGCGGGCGGCAAATGGCGTGTGACGCTCGATGCCTTGAAGGCGGGCGGGCCACTCACCATGACCGTGAAGGGCAGGAACGCGATCACGATTCAGGACGTGCTCGTGGGTGAGGTCTGGGTGGGCTCCGGCCAGTCCAATATGGCGGGATCTGTGAGGGGTTTTTCCGTGACCGACCCCGTTCTCGCCGAAGCCGCGAAGCAGACCTACCCGAAAATCCGTTTCTTGCGCGCCGGCGCCAAATGGGCGGAGGCCACTCCGGCGGCCAACGATGGTTTCTCCGCCATTCTCTTTTCCTTCGGCGTTCCGCTCCAGCGCGAACTCGGTGTCCCGGTCGGGCTCTACGTCGGCGCGGTCGGTGGCACGCCGTCCGGCTATTGGCTCACCGAGGAGATGTTCCTCGCCGATGCGGCCTGCGTGGCGCAGGTGAAGCAAAATGCCGCGCTGTATCAACCGGAGGAAGAGGAAAAGAAGTTCCAGATCGCGCTTGACCGATGGAAAGTCGCCGAGGCTGCCGCCAAGGAGGCCGGAAAACCTGCGCCGAAACCGCTCGTCAAGCCCGGCCCGCCCGGGAGCGTGACGGGTGGCAAGTTTGGCTATCTTTTCGAGGCCCACATTCGCCCGTTCGTCGGCTACGGTATCCGCGGTGTGCTTTGGGATCAGGGCGAGAGCGGCACCGCCATCACGGGCGTGGACCAATTCAACGTGATGGGCGCCCTCATTCGCGGATGGCGGAAGGACTGGGGCCGGGACTTTGCGTTCCTTTACGTCCAGAAGCCCAGCGGAGGGGGCTGCGCCTGGGATTTGGAAAATCCGGTGACCAGGAACGCGAGCAAGTTCGAGCCGCTACCCGCGAAGCTCCCCGTGGATGGCGATTCTCGCGACCTGCACATCAGGATTCAGACCCATCCCAATACCGCGATGGTCACCAGCACGGATCTCGGCGGGCTCACCCACCCGACCAATAAGTCCGGCTACGGCGAGCGCGCCGCGCGCGTTGCCCTGGGCTTCGTCTATGGCCGCCGGGTCGAATACAGCGGTCCGCTCTACGCCTCGCATTCCATCGAGGGGAATAAGATCCGCATCAAATTTTCCCACGTGGGCAAAGGCCTCGCCCCGGCCCAGAGCGAAAAATTGCAGGGCTTCGAAATTGCCGGGGCGGAGAAAAAGTTCGCATGGGCCGACGCGGTCATCGACGGGGACAGCGTCCTGGTATCCAGCGCGGAGATTCCGAACCCGGCGGCCGTCCGCTACGCATGGTCCCAGAACATCCCGTGGGCGAATCTCTTCAACAAGGACGGACTGCCTGCCCAGGCCTTCCGCACCGACGATTGGAAGTAATCATTCTTCACGGCCCCACGTGCACCCAGAGGTGCGCGACCGCTCGCTCGCCTCGTTCGTTCACGTGCTCGACGCTTGGGAGGTAGTCGCCCGGTTTCGCGAAAGCATGCTCGGTGATGGCGTATCCATCTTTGGCCCGCTCGACCGCGTTGCCGTCGGACTGCACCTTCACCGGCGGCGTGCCGTCGCCGAAATTCCAGGTCTCGCCCCCGTGATCGCGAAACGTCCGGACCTTGAAGGTGATCGGAACGCCGGGTTGGATATTCGTCGTGGGTGAATACGAGGGATGAATCGTGGACGGAATTTTCTGCAGATCATTCCCGATCACCTGGACGATTGCGAAGTCGTAGCTCGCGTGGCCCGCGTCGTCCGTGACTTTCATGATCTCGCTGTACGACCCCGGCTTGGCATAGGTGCGGTCGACTTTGGCGCCAGAGTCCGTGTGCCCGTCGGTAAATGTCCAGTCGTAGCTGGCGATCTTGCCTGAGGCTGCCCAGGATTTCGAAGCGTCAAGCGTGATGGATTCACCGGCGCGAATGAAGTGATGCGGGCGCGCGACCGCGATGAGCGCCGGTTTATTCTCCCGGAGGTAGGTCTCCCACGCATAGGCATAGGCCTCCTCCGTACCCCATTTGCCGGAGGGTTGGCGGCACTTGATGCCAAAATGCAGATGCGACCAACCGCCGCTCGCGCCTTCCTTGCCCAGCACGCCGATGCGCTGGCCCATCTTGACCCGGGAGCCCATCTGGATCGCCGGATCGATCGTGTGCAGGTGGCTGTAGCGATAGTACCAGCCGCGATTGTCGAGGAGATACACCACGTCGTAGCGCGGCCCCACCGGAGTTTCTGCGTAACCCGGCAGCGTATTGTTCGAAACGCTGACCACCAGTCCATCCGTCGCCGCCACGACCTCCACCAGGCCCTCGCACCCGCCGAAATCGAGGTCGTAGTGATAGTAGATTTTCTTGCGGTCCGGCTTGTCGCCTCCATCGACGTAGGTCGGTTCGTTGGAGAACTGCGTCATCGTCGCGAACCAGCGTTGCTTGACCGGATAGACGAACGTGCCCGGTTCGAGCCACGGCGATCCCGCGGGCCACAGCCGCAGGCGTGCATCCTTCTCCAGTCCCCACGCATCCCCATTGGCATTTGAGTTGTAGCCTCGCGTGATCGGGCAATCCACCTGCACCCCGCCGATCGTCTGCGGCAGGTTGTAGTTCGCGCTCGTGAGCCAGGCTTCCTGCCCATGGAGCGAGATCTTCACCTTTGCTTCGCGAACGGCCGTGCTCATGGTGTCGCGCTTTTCCTGCACATCGAGCAGCTTCACCGCCGCCTTGCTGCCATCGGCCAGCGTGACCTCGGCGGACTCGCCGATCATCAAATCGACCGTGCGTCGCGTCGGGGCAAGGGTGGGTTCCGGGGGGGCGGCATGCAGGGCAGTGAGGCCAATGACAGCCAGGCAGCAGATGGGGCTAATCAGTTTCATCACCGCCATTTACGTTGTCCGTAACCGATGAGCGAGGATGGACTTGGGCGTATCGATGAACCGTCGGACATTGTGCAGAAAGTTTCTTCCCCTTTGATGGCCACCTGTGAAAAGGTGCGCTGATCATGAGTTCTCCCCGAACCGCTTTCGAAAATCATCTCCCGCGCCGCGTCCTCTTCGGGCGTGGTTCCTCGGCCAGGGTGGCTGGGGTGCTCGGCGACGCGGGCTGGAGTCGGGCGTTCGTCGTCAGCGACGCGGGCGTCGAAGGCGCGGGACTGCTCCGCCCCTTTCTTGCACCGCTGGAGGCCGCGGGGCTTCTCGCGGGCGTCTTTGCTGAAATCCCGCCGGAGCCGCCGATCGACGCCGTGGACCAGGCGGCCGCGCAAATCGCCGCCAGCGGTGCGGACGTGGTGATCGCCCTCGGTGGAGGCAGTGTCATGGATGCTTCGAAAGTGGCTTCGCTGTGCGTCCGGTATCGCAAACCGGCGCGTGACTTTGTCGGCACCGGCAAGGCCGGCGGTCGCGGGTTGCCCACGGTCCTCATTCCCACCACGGCGGGGACGGGCTCGGAGGCGACGTATATCGCCATCCTCACCGATACCGCCAACGACATCAAAGTCGCGGTTTACGATCCATCCATTCTCGCTGACATCGCCATCGTGGACCCGGCGTTGACCGACGTGCTCCCGCCTCCGGTCACGGCCGCGGCGGGCATGGACGCGCTTGTCCACGCGATCGAAGCCTACATCGCCAAAGTGGCCACGCCGCTCGCGCACGGTCTGGCCCTCGAGGCGGCGCGGCACATTGGGCAGGCGCTCGAAGTCGTCTGCCGTGAGCCCGGCAACTCCGCGGCGCGCGACTCGATGTCCATCGGGTCGCACCTCGCCGGCATGGCGTTTGCCAATTCGTCGTGCCTCGCCGTTCACGCTCTCGCGCTGCCGCTGGGCGGTCGGTTTCATATCGCGCATGGCGTTCTCACGGGAACTTTTGTCGGCGAGATGATGCGCCACAATGCGCCGGCCTGTGCCACAGCATTTGCGGAACTCGGCGCGGCGCTGGGATGGGGCAGGCCCGGCCCGCGGGAATTTGCGGAGCGGCTCGATGCGCTCGCCGGCCAGATCGGCTTGCGGGCCCGGCTCGGGCAGACTCCGGTGGCGGACGACGCGCTGCCCGCCATGGCGCGTGACGCCGTGGCGATTCGCCGCCTGATCGATCCGAATCCGTGCGATGTCACTGAAGCGGATGCCTTGCGGATCTATCGCACGGTGCTGGCCTCGGCCTCCAGCGGGGCGGCGCGATGAGCAAGGGGCGTCTGCGCAGCGAATCGTGGTGGAACGACCCCGCCAATCCGGGCATGACGGCGCTCTACATCGAGCGCTTTCTCAACTACGGACTGACTCGCGGCGAACTGCAGAGCGGGCGGCCCGTCATTGGCATCGCGCAATCGGGAAACGATCTCGCCCCGTGCAACCGCATCCATTTGCAAACCGTCACGCGCATCGCCGATGGCGTGCGCGACGCGGGCGGCCTGCCGCTGGTTTTTCCGATGCACCCGCTGCAGGAGTCGATCCGGCGACCCACGGCGGCGCTCGATCGCAATCTCGCCTACCTCGGCCTCGTGGAAATCCTGCACGGCTATCCGCTCGATGGGGTCGTCTTTACCACGGGCTGCGACAAGACCACGCCCGCCGCGCTCATGGCCGCGGCGACCACGGATCTGCCCTCGCTCGTGATGAATGGGGGGCCGATGCTCAATAGCTTCCTCGACGGCGAGCGCGCCGGTGCGGGCACCATTATCTGGGAAGCGCGCCGCCGCCTGGCGATCGGCGAGATCGACGATGCGCGTTTCATGGATTTGCTGGCCGCCTCGTCGCCGAGCGCAGGCCATTGCAATGTGATGGGGACCGCACTGTCGATGAACTGCCTCGCGGAGGCGCTGGGCATGGCCTTGCCGGGCAGCGCCACCATTCCCGCGCCGATGCGGGAGCGCGGCCAGATGGCCTACGCCACCGGCCAGCGTGCTGTCGAACTCGTGCGCGAAGATCTGCGTCCGTCGCGCGTCCTGACGCGGGCCGCGTTCTTGAGCGCCATTCGGGTGAATACCGCCATCGGCGGCTCGACCAATTGCCCGCAACATCTCGTCGCCATCGCCCGGCACGCGGGCGTGGAACTGGACATGCGCGACTGGGAGACGGAGGGTCACGCGCTTCCACTGCTGGTCAATTGCCTGCCCGCTGGCGTGCATCTCGCGGAGGATTTTCATCGCGTCGGCGGGTTGCCCGTGGTCGTGCGCGCATTGCTCGCCGCGGGCCAGCTCGACGGCCGTGTCTTCACCGTGACTGGCCGAACGCTGGCGGAGAATGTGGCCGCCGCGCACCTTCCGGACGGCGAGGTCATCAAGCGTTTCGATGCGCCCTTGCGCGAACACGCGGGCTTTCTCGTCCTGAGCGGAAATCTCTTCGATTCCGCGCTCATCAAGACCAGCGTGATCAGTCCAGATTTCCGCCGGCGCTATCTCAGCACGCCGGGCGCGGAGAATCGTTTCGAGTCCCGGGCGGTGGTTTTCGATGGACCGGAGGATTACCACGCACGTCTGAATGACCCTGCGCTCGGGATCGACGAACGCTCGCTGCTCGTCGTCCGTGGCTGCGGGACAGTCGGCTTTCCCGGCTCCGCCGAAGTCGTGAACATGCAGCCGCCCGACGCCCTTCTTCGCGCCGGCATCCAGGAACTTCCGACGCTCGGCGACGGTCGCCAGAGCGGCACGTCGGCCAGCCCATCCATTTTGAACGCGTCTCCCGAAGCGGTCGTCGGTGGCGGCCTCGCGCGCCTTCGCACGGGAGATCGCGTGCTCGTGGATCTGGAGGCGCGTCGGGTGGATGCGCTGGTGCCGGCCGCCGAGTGGGAGCGCCGCGCGGGCGATGCCCCCACTCCCTCGCCCCCGAGCGCCACCCCGTGGCAAAAGCTGTATCGCGACCACGTCGGACAGCTTCACACCGGCGGCTGCCTCGAATTTGCCTGCGACTTTCACGCCGTCTGCGCGCAGGTCCCGCGACACAACCACTAATACTCATCCATGAATACCTCCTCCGCCACGACCACCACCGCCCCATTCCGTCTCGATGGTAAGACCGCCCTCATCACCGGTGGGGGCTCGGGAATCGGTCGCGCCATCGCCATCCGCTTCGCCCAGCAGGGCGCGGCCGTGGAAATCCTCGACGTGGACGAACCCGCGGCCCAGGCCGTGGTGAAGGAAATTGCGGCTGCCGGGGGCCAGGCCCACATGCAGCGTTGCGATCTGGGTGATAGCGGCGCCGTGCGCGCGGCCTTCGCGGATACCCTCGCGCGGCGTGGGCGACTGCACATTTTGGTCAACAATGCCGGCATCGCGCATGTCGGCAACGTGCTCACGACTTCCGAAACGGATTTCGATCGCGTGTTGCGGGTGAATGTGTCGGGCGTCTTTCACTGCCTGCAGGCCGGCACGGCGCACATGGTGGCCAACGGCGGAGGCGTCATCCTCAACGTCGCGAGCACTGCTTCGTTCATGGCCATCGGGGACCGGTTCGCCTATGCGACGAGCAAGGCCGCCGTCTGGGCCATGACGCTCTCGGTGGCGAAGGATTTTCTGGGAAAAGGCATCCGCTGCAACGCGCTCGCGCCGGCGCGCATTCACACCCCGTTCGTCGATGGCTTCATTGCCAAGAACTATGCCGGGCGCGAGGCCGAGATGTTCGAGAAGCTGAGCAAAGACCAGCCGATCGGCCGGATGGGCACTCCCGACGAAGTTGCCACGGCGGCGCTGTTTCTGTGCAGCGACGAGGCGAGCTTTATCACCGGCTGTGTCTATCCAGTGGATGGCGGGTCGCTCAATCTCCGGTGAGCCGGTGTGGCTCTCGTCCAGCAAGACCAACGGGCGAAGCGAATTCAGGTTCCTGGGACAGGGGCATGCCCTGGCCATTGCCATTCTCGACGGTAACCACTAGTAAAGTCGGGTGATCACCGCCCTGAAGCTCCTCGCCGCCGCGTCAATCGTTCACTTGCTGATGGTCGGCTCCACCAGCCTGGCAGCGGAAGAGAAGACCCGTCGCCCTAATATCGTCCTGATCATGGCCGACGATATCGGCTACGGCGACTTGGCGTGTCTCGGGAACCCGATCGTTCGCACGCCGAATATTGATCGATTTCACGGCGAGAGCGTCCGCTTCACCAACTTTCACGTCAGCCCGACGTGCGCGCCAACACGGGCCGCGCTCATGACGGGTCGGCATGAATTTCGCAACGGTGTCACCCATACGATCCTCGAGCGCGAGCGCATGCGGCTCGACGCGACCACGATCGCGCAGGTGCTGAAATCCGCCGGTTACGCGACGGGAATTTTCGGCAAGTGGCACCTCGGTGACGAGGCGGCGTATCAACCGGACAGGCGCGGCTTCGACGAGACCTTTATCCATGGTGGCGGTGGCATCGGGCAGACCTTCCCCGGGAGTTGTGGCGATGCGCCGGGCAACACCTACTTCGACCCGGCGATCCTGCACAACGGCACGTTTGTGAAGACCTACGGCTTTTGCACCGATCTCTTTTTCACCCGCGCGATCGAGTGGATGGACGACAATGTCGATACGCACAAGCCGTACTTCGCCCTCATCACGCCTAATGCGGCGCATGAGCCGCTCTCGTGTCCGCCCGAGTACGAGCGCTTCTATGCCGGTAAAGTAGAACCGAAAGCCGCGAAATTTTTCGGGATGATCTCGAACCTCGATGACAATTTCGGCCGGCTCCTCGGGAAGCTCGACGAATGGGGCTACGAGCGGGACACACTGGTGATTTTTATGACGGACAACGGCGGTACCTCCGGCGTCAATATCTTCAATGCCGGCATGCGGGGCGCGAAGGGAACGCCGTATGAGGGCGGCACGCGGGTGCCGTCGTTTTGGCGCTGGCCCGGCGGATGGAAGGGCGGCGTCGATGCCGCTGCGCTGACCGCGCATCTGGATATCTTCCCGACCCTCGCGCAGATCGCCGGCGCGAAAATCCCCGCCGAAGTCGCCGCAAAACTCGACGGCCGCGATCTCTTACCGTTGCTGAAAAATCCCGCGGCCGAATGGCCCGACCGAATTTTATTCACCCACGTCGGCCGTTGGCCGCATGGAGAAGTGGCGCAGGCAAAATATGCAAAATGTTCGGCCCGTGACGGCCGTTTTTCCCTGGTCAACAACACCGAACTTTACGACCTGGAAGCCGATCCGGGACAGAAGAACAACGTGCTGGCGCAGCATGCTGGAGAGGCCGAGAAGCTGCGCGTCGCTTACGAAAAATGGTGGGGTGAAATTCAGTCCGATCTTGTCAATGAAGACGCCGTTGGTCCCAAGGTGAACCCTTTCAAGGAGCGTTACTGGAGCCAGTTTGGCGGCGGTCCTGCGGGAAAATAGCCGCCGGAGCACGCCGCGGATTTTCGGTGGTTTCGCGGTATGCAGGTCGTGGTTTTTCACGACGGCTTGTGACGTTGTCACCAAAGCGTCGCCGAGCCGTCATCAAACGATTCCGCCGCACTTTGCGCCGGTCATAAGACCAATCCCAGCGACGCCCCCCGATTCCGGTGCAGCGGCCCCATTGTCACGCGATTGTCACGCCGCGGACGCGCAACGATCACGCGGCACGACTCCACTTTGGCGCGTTCGCCCGTGCCTCTCTCATGAACCTCGACCCACACGATCATCTCCTCCACGAGTCATCCGCGCCCGACGGTCGCGTCCCTGCGGAGCCGCTTTCCCTCGGTGAATCGCTCCGCGAGCTGATCACTCTGGCGAGAGAACAAGGCTACCTCACTCTCGACGACGTGCATGAAGCCCTGCCGGATCATGTGCACGGCGCCAGTGTGTTGGAAGGGATTGTCGGTCGACTGCACTCGATGGACATCGAGGTCCTCGAAGCATCGGCAGTCGGCGGCAGGAAGGATGACGGGAGCGCCGGGGACGATGGAGACGCATCCGGAACAGATGCTTCGGTGGATGCTGTGCAGACCTATCTCAAGCAAATGGGACGACTGCCGCTGCTGACGCGTGAACAGGAAGTGGAGATCGCGACCCGCATCGAGGACGCGGAGCGGCACGCGCTGGTGCGTCTGAACCGCTTCGGCTTCATGGCCCGCGCTTATCTCGATGCCGCGCTCGAGGTGCGAGCAGGCCGCGAGCGTTTCGATCATTTCGTTCTCGGCCAGACGATCAAGGGGCGGGAGCACTACCTGCGGGAACTGCCGAATCTCTGCGACCGGCTCGAGGAAGCCACGCAGCGGTGCTCTGCGGCTTACCAGGATTACGTCGCCCACGACGAAGGCCGGACGGACAGCAAACGGTATCGGGAGTTCCAGGAAACGCTCGCCGGCATCCAGCACCTCTACCCCAGACTTTCTTTCCAGCAGAGGACCATCGACCGTCTGGCCCACGCCGCCGACGAAATGCACCGATTGCTCACCCGTTGGAACGAAGGTTGGCGCCGGCAGGCGTCCGGCGAGCCGGAGTCCTCTTCAGCACGGATCGACTATGGAGCGAAGCTCAAAGAGCAGCAGATGCGGAACTGGATGAGCACCGAGGAGTTCTTTGCGGACTATGGACAGATGAAGCAGTGGCGGGAGCGAGCCCACCGCGCCAGGGCGGAAATGGTGGAGGCAAACTTGCGCCTCGTCGTCACCATCGCCAAGACCTACCGCACCCAGCGCCATTCGCTTCTCGATCTCATCCAGGAAGGCAACATCGGCCTCATGAAAGCGGTGGAGCGTTTCGAACACCGCCGGGGTTACAAGTTCTCCACCTATGCTTCCTGGTGGATCCGGCAGGCCATTACCCGCAGCATTGGCAGCCAGGCGCGGATTATTCGCATTCCCGCGCACATGATCGAGATGCTCACGAGACTCCTCCGAGTGCAGAAGCAACTCGGGCAGGAAAGCGGCCGGGAAGCGACGCCCGAGGAGATCGCCGACGAAATCCAAATGCCTGTCGAACGTGTCCGGGCGGTGCTCGGCTTTGCCCAGCAGCCCATTTCTTTGCACCAGCCCGTCGGCGATGAAAGTAACGCCACGATCGGTGATTTCATCGAGGATTCCGACGCTCATGACCCGTCGGACCGCATCGCGCTGGGTCTGCTCAAGGATCAGGTCAAGGATTTGCTGAACACGCTCAGCGCCCGTGAGCGCCAGGTGCTCGAGCAGCGCTTCGGGTTGGTCGATGGGCGCACGCGTACCTTGGAGGAACTGGGAACGGAGTTCCGCCTTTGCCGCGAGCGTGTCCGGCAGATCGAGGCCACCGCCCTGCGCAAGATGCGCCATCCCGAGCGCTGGCGCCATCTCGCCGATTTTCTTCCCACGCCGCGCCGTTAACTTGTCACTTGCTTGTGACGCACGGGGGCGGTGGTCGATGGTACGATGGTGTCCGGTTATGATTTCCTTCAACCGCCATCGCACGGCCTACTGCCCGACCTGCCACTCGGAGCAAACCTTCCGCAAGCCAATCGTTCGACACGGCATCCATGCCGCAATTACTGTTCTCACTCTCGGCCTTTGGTTGATTCCTTGGGCGACGCTCACCGCCCATTGGCTCTGGCGCCTGCCGTGGCGCTGCCGTCGTTGCCGCTCCGTGGAATGTTCGCCGGTGGTGCACGCGCCCGATTCGCCATCAGCGATCGGAACGCACAGGGATGTCGAACTCGATTTGGGCGATACCGACACCTGCCCGCGAGTTCACTCCATGCTGCCGCGGCATCGTTTTCGCATCGGGAGCGTGCCGCAGTAAGTGGCTGACGGTCTTGACGCCGACGAGGGAGCCATCCGGCCGCCGCGCACGAAGGCCGGCAAAAACCCGGTCACGCCGCCTTCTCCCGCGTTCCGCACGTTCCATGGAGGACGGAAAGTTTCAGAGGACACCCGATTGCTACACGACCGACACACGTTTGTCACAAATCACCCTTATTAGCTTCGCTCTCCAAAATTGCGTTTATTCCCATTCTCCCACCTTCCAGCGCCGATCGTTCACGCGCGTCCCATCAGGGTTGGCCAGGCTTTCCTGGCGACGCTGGGATTTTTGCTTCTGGGCGCGCTGCCCATGGGCCGTGCCGCGGAGACGGAACATCGGGCAGCCGAAGCAAAGCCGTCGCCAGGTGCAGCCGTGGTCGAGCCGAAGCCGCCGGCTGGACCTGAGGCGAAGCCCATGTACATCCAGGAATACCGGGTCCTCGGCGCGAAGATTCTGCCGGCGATTGAGGTCGAAGAGGCCGTCTATCCTTTCCTGGGCCCGGGGCGGACCTCCGAGGATGTGGAAAAAGCGCGAGCCGCCCTCGAGAAAGCCTACCAGGACAAAGGCTATCAGACCGTTCAGGTGCAGATTCCGCAGCAGCAGGTGAAGCGCGGTGTCGTCCTGCTGGAGGTGGTCGAAAACAAGGTCGGCCGGCTGCGCGTCAAAGGTTCGCGATATTTTGCGCTCGATAAGATCAAGGCCAAGGTCCCGTCGCTGGCGGAAGGCAACGTGCCGAACTTCAACGACGTCACCCGTGAGGTCATCGGTCTGAACCAATGGACGGACCGGCGGGTCACGCCGACGCTCAAACCCGGCGTAGAACCGGGGACGGTGGATATCGATCTGAACGTGAAGGACACCTTCCCGTTGCACGGGAGCGTGGAACTCAACAACCGCTACAGCGCCGATACCCAGCCGCTGCGGGTCAATGGCTCCGTGAGCTACAACAACCTGTGGCAACTCGGGCACTCGGCGGGCGCCAGCGTCCAGGTCTCGCCGCAGGACTTGAACCAGGTGAAAGTCTTCTCCGGGTATTACATCGCCCGCTTCGCGTCGGTCGATTGGTTGAGCCTCATGCTGCAAGCGGTCAAGCAGAACAGCAACGTGTCCACGCTCGGGACGGTGGCCGTGGCGGGCCGCGGCGAAGTGGTCGGCGCGCGCGCGATGATCAGCCTGCCGCCGCGCAAGGATTTTTACCAGTCAGCCAATTTTGGCATCGACTATAAACACTTCAATCAGGAGGTCGGATTGGGGGCGACCGGGACTGGCGCTACCGCGACGGCGGCTTCGACCACGACGACGCCCATCAGCTACTATCCCATCAGCCTCAACTATACGGCGACCTGGGTCGGCAAGAACTACACGACGGATTTCAATGCCGGGGTGAATCTCCATCTGCGCGGCATGGGCAGCGGCACGAGTCAATTCGACGACAACCGGTTCAAGGCGGATGGCGACTACATCTATTTCCGTGGGGATCTCTCGCACACGCAGAAGCTCCCGGGAGGATTCGAATTGTTCAGCAAGGTCCAGGGGCAACTCGCCGACCAGCCGCTGGTCAGCAGCGAGCAATACGGCGGTGGCGGACTCGGGACGGTGCGCGGCTATCTGGAAGCCGAGGTGCTCGGCGATAGCGGCGGATTTGGCACCGTGGAATTGCGCGGCCCGTCGCTCTTCGGGTGGTGGGGACGCAAGGATACGGAGTGGCAGCTTTACGGCTTTGCCGAAGGTGGGTTGCTCAGGGTTCACGATCCGCTCCCGGAGCAGACGGCGGGTTATCGCCTGGCCAGCGTGGGTGTCGGCAGCCGGTTGCGGTTCCTCGACTACCTGAACGGATCCATCGATCTATCTCTGCCGCTCATCAGCCAGACGGTGACCCAGGCGCACGATCCCTTTCTCAGCTTTCGCGTGTGGGCCGATTTCTAGCCCTCCGCCGTCCTTCCAATCTACGACATGCGTTTCAAGACCGCTCCTTTTTGCATCTATCTTCGCCGGCTGTTGCTGCTCGCGATCGGCTGGCTGCTGGTGTGCTCCGGCGTGGCCCTGGCGGCGGACAAGGCCTGGTGGAATCCCGAGTGGACGATCCGCAAGAAGATCACCGTCGATGCCAGTGCCGCGGGCGGAAACCTCACCGAACCGGTCGGCGCTTCGGCAGCCGTGCTGCTGCGGCTGCACGACGGCAATTTCCAATTTGGCGCGTCGCGGGAAGACGGTAGCGACCTTCGTTTCCTCGCCGAGGACGACAAAACGCTGCTGCCGTATCACATCGAAAAGATCGACACCCTGCTGAACGAGGCCTTCGTGTGGGTAAAACTGCCGGAGATCAAGAGCGGCGGGGTGACAAACTTCTGGCTCTACTACGGCAATGCCGGTCCTCAAGTCACCGCCATCGCCGATTCCAAGGCGACCTTCGACGCGGACACCGTGCTCGTCTATCACTTCGGCGCCAATGTGCAGGCCGATGCCACCGGCTCGGCGAACAATGCGGAAACTGCGGGCACTAAAGTCGAGGCCGCGCAGATTGGCGGCGGCCTGCGCCTGCCGGGGCCCACCCCCGTTACCATCCCGGCCTCGCCGTCGCTGGCCTGGACCGACGGCGGCACGCTCACGTGGTCGGCGTGGATCAAACCCACGGCGCTCCAACCGAATGCGGTGATCTTCAGCCGCCGTGAGGATGGGCGCGCCTTCATCGTCGGCCTCGACAACGGCGTGCCCTTTGTCGAGGTCAGCGGCCAGCGCAGCTCCGGTGGAGAGGCTATGACGGTTGGCATGTGGCGGCACCTGGCGGTGATCGCCGTGGGCGGTACGATCACCGTTTATCTCGATGGCGTCTCCTACGGCACGCTCGCGGCAGGCTTGCCCGCGTTGAACGCTCCGTTGCTGCTTGGCGACGCCGCGGACGGTGCGGTCACCTTCACCGGGGAAGTCGACGAATTGCAAATTGCCAAGGTCGCCCGGACGCCCGGATACTTGAAATTCGCCGCCCTCGGCCAGTCCGGAGAAAAGGCCGCCAAATTGGTCGTCATCGGCGCCGACGAGCAGAACGAGCACGCCGCCGGCGGCGAGATCTCCAAACATCTCTCGCTCATCACCGACATCTCGAAGTCGCTCACCTTTGACGGCTGGGTTGTTATTATCCTTTGCACCATTCTGGCCATCGTCGGGTGGCTGGTTTTCCTCGGAAAATTCTTCTACCTGAACCGGGTCAACAAGGCGACGCGGCTCTTCCTCGAAAAATGGGAGCAGCTGACGCGGAATCTTCACGTCCTCGATCACGGCGATGAGGAGAGCATTAACAGCATGGGCGGCCGGATCACGCCCAAGGCGCAGAAAATGGTCAGCCGTTCGCCCCTCTTTCGTATTTATCAGATCGGTTCGGAGGAGATTCAGCATCGGCTGGCCAATTCGTCCGAAGAAGTGCCAGGACTCTCCGGCCGTTCCATCCAGGCGATCCGCGCGGTATTGCATGGCGGTTTGGTCCGCGAGGTGCAGAAGCTCAATAGCAAACTCGTTTTCCTCACGATCGGCATCGCTGGCGGGCCGTATCTCGGGCTGTTAGGCACGGTTATCGGCGTCATGATCACTTTCGCCGTCATTGCGAAATCGGGGCAGGTCGAAGTGAACTCGATCGCGCCCGGTATTGCCGGCGCGCTGCTCGCCACCGTGGCCGGTCTGGCCGTGGCCATTCCGGCGCTCTTTGCCTACAGCTTCATCAGCACGCGGATCAAGGACGCGATCAGTGACATGGAGATTTTCATCGATGAGTTCATCGCCCGGATCGCGGAGGTCTATCCCGAATCCTATGGATCGGAGCCCGTGGAGACGGGCGCGGAGCACTAGGAAGCCATGCAAGCCGGCGACAACAAATCTTACGACGACATCAACGTCACGCCCATGGTGGATCTCTACCTCGTGCTGCTGTTGATTTTCATCATCATGACTACGGCGGGCGTGCAGGGTGTGAAGGTGAATCTGCCCAAGGCGGGCAAGCCTTCGAAGATGGAAGGCCCAAAGATGCAGGCGGTGACGGTCGATAACTCGGGCAACATCAAGCTCAACGCCACCGTTGTCTCGATCGGGGAACTCGAGACGCAACTCAGCGCCGTCAAGGCCAAGGCGCCGCAATCGCCGGTCGTCGTTCGCGGCGATAGCCAGACCCAGTATCAGCGGATCATGGACGTGCTCGATGTCATCGGGCGCGTCGGATTCGACCAGATCGGGCTGGCCACCAAGCCCGCCAAATAGACCGATGAACACTTCACCCGATCCTCAGTCTGTCGCGGAAGCCGGGCCGCAACCCGCCGTCGAAGCTTCTACCGCGAAGGCCGCCACGCCAGCCCCAGCCACGAAGTTGCGACCGGGCTCCCTTCGCAGGCGGCCACATCGGCCCTCGGTGCGTCCGCCGTCACGCCCGGAGGGGCTGCGGCCATCGGAGGCAAATAGGTCCCATGCGACCCATGCTTCCCATCCCGATGCAGACGAAGGCTTCTTCAAGCGCAATGCCGCCGCGTTGGTCATCGGCATCCTGCTCGTGGGAGTCGGCGGTTACTTTTACCTGCGCAAGCCGGGCCCGCCCGCTCCGGCGATGAAGCAGGAGCACGTCGTCATGGTTGTGCCCTTGCCGCATCTGCCTCCTCCTCCGCCCCCACCGCCACCGCCACCGCAGCAAAAGCCGCCCGAGGAGAAGATGGAAAAGGAAGTCGCCGCGGAAGACAAACCTGTCGTCAAACCATCGCCCGTCAAGGCGCCGGCCGATCCCTCGCCCTTGGGAACAGGCCTCAAGGGAGACGGCGCGGGTCTGGCCGGTCTCGGGTCCGGTTCGGGAGATGGTGGTGGAACGATCGGTGGCGGTGGCGGCAAAGCGGGATCGAAATTTGGCTGGTACGCCGGACAGGTGCAGTCAAAAATCACCGAGGCACTGCACAGCAATCCCAAGACAAAGAATGCCAGCCTGCGCATCGAGGTGCGCATCTGGCCGGACTCGACCGGGCGCATCACTCGCGCCCAGCTTGCCGGCTCGACGGGGGATGCCGCGCTCGATGGCGCGATCCAGAATGGAGTCCTCACCGGGCTGCAACTCCAGGAGCCGCCGCCGGCTGGGATGCGCCTCCCGATCGTCCTGCGGCTGACCGCCCGCCGGCCCAACTAAGCGCTCCGCGCGCTCTTGAACTTTCCCGCTTTTCCTCATGCTCTCACGACTGCCCACTGCCTCACGATCTCTCGCCTGGCTGCCCGCGCTCTGCACGCTGGCCGCGACGTCACTGCCCGCGCAGGCCGGTCGTGAACTCGCGGTCAACGACACTCCGCCGCCGCCCAGTCTTCCCGTGGGACCAAGTCTCGCCGTCGCTTCGAGTGCGCCGGAGGCTCCTCCTTCGCTGATCGATCCGCCCATCCTGGCCAATGCCGCGCCCGCGCAGGCTTCGCCGCCTCCAGCGCCGAGCGCCCCGGCGCCCTCGCAGAATGTGACGATCAACTTGATCCGAAACCTTGTGAAACGGGGAGTCCTGCCACAGGAGGACGCCGACGCCCTCGTGAAGCAGGCCGAGGTCGATGCGGCGGCCGCGCGCGACCAGGCGCAGGCCACGCAACTGGCTGCGATGCAAGCCGCGGCACAAGTCGCGGTTCAGATTGCCACCCAGGCCGCCGACGCGCCGCCCGCCGGCGATGACGCGGTGCGCGTGACCTACATCCCCGAGACGGTCAAGGCGCAGATGCGCGAGCAGATCAAGTCGGACGTGATGGCCCAGGCGCGCGAAGAGAACTGGGCCGCTCCCCGGACGCAGCCCGAATGGGTCACGCGCTTCCGTGTCGCCGGCGACATCCGCGTGCGCTACGAGGTCGACAAGTTTCCGACCGGCAACGACAACACCGGCTCGTTCCCCAATTTCAACGCGATCAATACGGGCGCGCCGTTCGACGTCAGCGGCACCGTTTTCTCGCCCCAACTCAATGTCGACCAGAACCGGAACCGCGCGCGTATCCGCGCGCGTCTCGGCGCGGATGTCCAGATGGGGGATGGTTTCACGGCCGGCATGCGCATCGCCACGGGCGAGAGCGCCACGCCCGTCTCGACCAATCAATCACTCGGCGGCTCCGGCGGTGATTTCTCGAAATACGCCATCTGGCTCGACCGTGCTTTCTTGAAGTACGAAGTCGGCGGCCAGCCGTCGCGGAATCTCTCCGCGACCGTTGGACGATTCGATAACCCGTTCTATAGCACCGATGTCACCTGGTACCACGATATCGGTTTCGATGGCGCGGCGCTTGCCGGCAAATACCAGGTGGGCAAATGGATCACCCCGTTCTTCGCGGGCGGCGCATTTCCGGTTTACAACACCGATTTCAATTTCTCATCCAACCAGCCGGCCAAGTTCAAGAGTGACGACAAGTGGCTCTACGGCGCGCAAGTCGGAACGGACATAAAGATTGGCAAGTCATTCACCGTCAAGGTCGCCGGCGCCTATTACTATTTCGACAATATCTCGGGCAAGCTCTCCAGCCCTTTCACGCCGCTCAATTCCAGCGATGCCGGCAACACGGACAACACCCGTCCCTCCTTTGCGCAAAAGGGCAATACCTACATGGCCCTGCGTAACATCGTCCCCACGGCGGATAACAATTTCGGCACGACAAACCAGTTCCAGTACTTCGGCCTCGCGTCGAAATTCCACGACCTCGCACTGACGGGTCAAATCAACTACGACGGCTTCGAACCCTTTCGCATCAGTCTCAACGGCGAGTACGTGAAGAACCTCGCCTTCGATCAGAGCGGCATCGACCTCGTCGCGGTCAATAACCGCGGTCCGAACGATGCATTGGGCGGTGTCGGGCGATTCGCTGGCGGCGGCGTCGGCTGGATCGCCAACCTCACGATTGGCAGCGTGGCCCTCGACAAGCGCTGGAATTGGAACCTCGGCATCAACTATCGCCATGTCGAAAGCGATGCCGTCGTGGACGGTTTCACCGATTCGGATTTCGCGCTCGGGGGCACCAATGTGAAAGGCTATTCGTTTTACGGCAACGTCGCGCTTTCGCCCCGGGTCAGCGTCGGCGCGCGCTGGATGAGCTCCGACCAGATCGCCGGCCCGCAGCTCAAGACCGACATTCTGCAGGTTGATATCAACGGAAAATTCTAAGCCATGCCACGCCCGCATTTCCTCCTCCTTACCCTCGCCTTGTTCGTCGTCGCGAATGTCGCCTTCGCGCAGCAAGCCCAGCCTAATCCTGCCGAGGCCAAGCTCCGGGAAGGACTGCGCAACACCATGTTGCAACTCCGCACCATGCAGGGTGAGCGCGATCAGTTGATCGTCGAAAAGACCACGCTCGAGGCCGAGAAAAAAGACCTTGCCGAAAAGCTGGAAGCGCTGACCAAACAAGCCGCCGCCAACCAGGACGCCGCGCAAAAGAGCGTCGCCGCGCTCGAAGCTAAAGTCGCCGTGCGCGAGACCGAAGCCGCGCAGCTCGGCGCCTCGTTGGAAAAATGGCAGGCATCGCAAAAGCAAGCCGCCGCCCTGGCCGCGAAAAAGGAAAGCGAACGGGCCACGGCGGCCGCGCGCATCATCGAACTCGATCGCCAGGTGGCCGAACAGCAACGCAAGAACGCGGAGATGTTCAAGATCGGGAACGAGGTGCTCCATCGCTACGAGAAATTCGTCATCGGCGATGCGCTCGTCGCCCGCGAGCCGTTCACCGGCATCGCCCGCGTCAAGTTCCAGACCTTGGCACAGGATTTTCAGGATCAGATCGCCGACCAGAAAATCAAACCTGCGGAACCCAAAGTCGCAGGCGCGGGTGCTGCTGGAGCGGCCACGAAAACGCCCACCCCGAGCACCCCCGCGCCGACTCCGACGCCGGCCAAGAACGCGAAGAACACCAAAGCGAAGCCGGCGGCGAGTCCCGTGCCCGAGATCGCCCGGACCGCCGAGCAAAAGCCCAAGCCTTGAAGGAGCCGTCCCCATCGCCCGTCCTGCGTCTGCGCGAGCTGATGTCGCCAGCCCGGCGTGTCGGGCGTTGCGCCTCGCCAGCTGGCGGACCAGCCCTGCGTAATCGCCGCCCGTGGGCCAATCTAACGCGCGTCTCGGCGGCGTTCGCCGCGTGTCTCACGCTCACGTCGGGTTGGATGGCGCAGGCCGGGGATATCCTGCGCGGCGGCGCGCCGGCCGGTGTCCGCGGAGCGCCCAGCGGCAGTGGCGTGACGTCCGCCGAGGCGGCCCGGGCTCGCGCCAACGCCGTTGACGCCCTCTCCCGCACGACGCAGGCGCTCAAGTCCATAAAGAGCATGCAGGACGCCGCGCGGCAGATGGCCCAGGGACGGGATAATCTGGGCCTCGATCCCAATCATCCGGGCCAGCCACTGCCTGCCGTTCCGAATGGCCTGAAACCTGGCGGACTCGAAGTGGCCACCGGTGTCGGCGTCGATCCCAAGCTGTGGCAGGGAGCGGCGCTCCCGGTGGAAAATGGCAGCGGCGGCGACGTCGAGGTGCGGATCAATCAAACCAACGCGCAGGCCATCCTGAACTGGAAGACGTTCAATGTGGGCCGCCAGACCACCGTGACCTTCGATCAGAGCAATGGTGGCGCGCAGTCCGGTCAGTGGATCGCCTTTAACAAGATCAACGATCCGACGGGCGTTCCGAGCCAGATTTTGGGGCGGATTACCGCCCAGGGACAGGTTTACCTGATTAATCCCAATGGCATCATCTTCGGAGGCGCTTCGCAGATCAATCTTCGCACGTTGGTGGCGTCTTCGCTTCCGATCAATGATAACTTGATCCAGCAGGGTCTGCTCAATAACCGCGACGCCCAGTTTCTCTTTTCCACGCTTATCGTCCCGGGTGGTTCGGATGGCACGCCGACCTTTACCCCGGCGGTGATCCCGACTCCCAGCGGGCGCCCGGGCGATGTTGTCGTGCAACCGGGAGCTCTGTTGAACAGCCAATTGAGCGGCGATGGCAACGGTGGGCGTATCATGCTCGTGGGGCCGAATGTGCGCAACGAAGGCACCATTTCGACCCCCTCCGGCCAGACGATCCTCGCCGCGGGCCTGCAGGTGGCGGTGGCCGCCCATGCGAGCGACGACCCGAGTCTGCGCGGCCTGGATGTGTGGGTCGGCGAGGTCGGTGACTGGGCCGGCACGAGCACCAACAGCGGTGTGATCAATGCGTTGACGGGCAGCGCCACGATGACGGGCCGTTCCGTCAATCAACTCGGCGCCATCGAAAGCACGACGTCGGTGAGCTTGAACGGCCGGATCGATCTGATCGCCAGTTATGGCGCGGTCGGCAATCCTCTGTTTGATAATGATGGGGGCGGCGGTCCTCCCTTTCTTTACCAGAAGACTGGCCTCGTGACGTTCGGCAACCACAGCTCCACACGCATCCTGCCGGACTACGCCAGCGACCGCAAGATCCCGGGCACCACCTTGCCCGAGCGGTCCCAAATCAACGTGGAAGGTCTCGCTGTGCACATGGATTCGGATGCGATGATCCTCGCGCCGAATGGCAACGTCAACGTGCGTGCGGGCGTCTGGCCCTACCAGGACCTCGATGGAAATCGCACGACCTTGCAATTGGACGGATCCCTGGAGCTGGGACTGGCCAATTACTTCCAGGGGACGGCCCAACGTTTCTTCTTTTCCGGCGGCCAGATCTATCTCGATCCCGGATCCTTCATCAACGTGGCCGGGAGCACCGATGTCTTTGTGCCCCTCGACCAGAGTATCCTGAGCGTCACGTTCCGCGGATCCGAGTTTGCCGACTCGCCCGTCCAGCGCCAGGGCGTCTTGCGCGCGGTCCCGCTGACGGTCGATATCCGACGGACGGGTGTTTACAATGGCCGCTACTGGATGGGGACCCCGCTTGGCGATGTCACCGGACTCGCTGGTCTGGTCGAGCGGTCCGCCGCGCAACTGACGGCGATCGGAGGCAACGTGACGCTTCAGTCGGGCGGGTCGGTCGTCATGCAAACGGGCGCGACCATCAATGTTTCGGGTGGCTACTACCAGAACGGCGCTGGCATGGTGCAAACGACGCGCCTGCTCCAGAATGGGCACCTGGTTGATATCCAGAACGCCCTTCCGGGGGTGGTCTATGACGGCATATATACCGGCACCTTTACCGAGTCCCACCCCAAATACGGGGTCTCGCAGACGTTCACGGTGCCGTGGATGCTCGGCCAGCACTACGAGCAGGGCTACACCCAGGGGGCGGATGGCGGCGCCTTGAAAATCACGGCTCCGAGCATGGCCCTCGACGGACAGTTGCTGGGCATCACCGTTGAGCCGCCGCGCGGTCAGGCATCGCCGCCCAATCACAGCAGCGTTTCCCTGGTGTTCTCGTCGGAGAAAACGTTTGGCCCTCCGACCAATGTGGCCTTTTTGCCGGTTTCGCCGACGCCGCCCTCGATCATTTTCGGAACGGCGAAGCAGGAGCCGGTGCCGCAGTTCGTCCTGGCGGACGACGGTCCCGCCGCCCTGCCCACGGGCCGCCTCGGCACGGTGATCCTCTCGCCGGAGCTTTTGAAAAAGGACGGCTTCGGAAACCTCACGGTCGAGAATACCGATGGCGATATCACCGTTCCGGGGGGCGTTACCCTCGCCGCCCCGGCGCTCGGTTCCATTTCCCTCACGGGCGCCAATGTCACCGTGCGCGGTCACGTGTCCGCGCCCGGCGGCACGCTGGGCTTCAAGGCCTACGCGATTTCTCCGGCATTTACCGCGGAGTTTCGTTTTGACAATCCCGCAGGCGCGCTTGCTCCCATTCCGGACCCAGCCCGCGGCCAGTTCAACCTCGCGCCGGGCGCCAGTCTGAGTGCCGCGGGTCTCGTGGTGGACGATCGTCCCGGCAGTCCCGCTCCGCTGTCCCAGCCGCTCGTCCTCACCGGCGGAAAAATCTCGATCGAGTCCTTCGATGCGACACTCGCCGCGGGCGGATCCATCGACGTTTCCGGCGGTGTGGCGGTCAGCTCCCGCGGCGCCGTCACCTACGGCAATGCCGGCAGCATCACGATCCTCACGGGCAAAGACCCGGGCTTTTCCACTGTCATTGGGGGAAAGTTGACGCTCGGCGCGAGGCTGGCCGGCTTTTCCGGCAAGACTGGTGGAACCCTCAATCTCCAGGCGAGCCTCATTCAGATCGGCGGGACGCCTCAGTTTCCCAATACCTTGCTTCTGCAGCCCGATTTTTTCCGGCAGGGCGGCTTTACGAACTACAATCTGACCGGCTTCGGTGCGCCGTTGGACGAGATTCCCGACGTCGGCCAGCCCACCCCATATGCCCCGGCCATCGCCATTGCACCCGGCGCCGTCATCGCACCCGTCGCGGAAAACTGGCTCGCCATTCCGCACCAACCGGGATCGGACAAGGTCGTTTTGCGCCCGACCTTGAAGGAAGTAGGGCAGCGGTCGCCGGTCAGCCTCAGCTTCACCGCGCTGGGATCGGACGACAGCTTCACGCCAAATATTCTCGAGGTGCGCGGCGATATCGTCATGGGGCAGGGCGCGAAGATCATCACCGATCCCGGCGCCAAAGTCGCTTTCAAAGGGCAGACGGTCACGCTGCTCGGTTCGGTGGAAGCTCCCGGCGGCGCCATCAGTATCGCGGGTGGCAGCAAATTTGCGCTCGCACCGCTGACGGACCAGGTCGCCACCGTTGCGCTGCCCACGGTCTACCTGGGTTCCGAGTCACTGTTCTCCACGGCAGGCACGGCCGTATTCGTGCCCGACCCTTACGGTCGCCGCCTCGGGACGCTCTATCCCGGGGGGACGATTTCCGTTTCGGGCAATATTGTGGCCAGCGCCGGTGCGGTTCTGGATGTCTCAGGCGCGTCCGCTATTTTTGATGTGCATCCGACCTCGCTCGGCGATGTTGGCGTCCTGAATGTGCCGGTCAATAGCGGCCTGAATTCCCCGCTTTGGAAATTGCGCAGCGTGCCCGTGCGCATGGATAGCAACGGGGGCACCATTGATCTCGAGGGCGCGCAAATGCTCTTCACCGACGCGACGCTTCTCGGTCGTGCGGGTGGTCCCACGGCGGTCGGTGGCAAACTGGCCGTGATCTCCGGACGATTTTATCCGGAAGGTGGTTTTCGCACCAGCGCGGATATCAACATGATCGTCACCCAGGACGGGCGCACGATCGCGGACACGAATATCAACCCGCACGTCGGGGTCGCCGTCCTGGATGCGAATGGAATTACGCTGGCCGGCATGGGGTATTTCGCCGCCAATCGCTTCTCGGAAGGCGGATTCGATTCGCTCGATCTTGGCTTCAACAGCGCGGTTTCGACCGGCGGCAATATCGAGTTTCGCGGCCCTGTCTCCATCACGGCGCGGGGAAATTTGCGCGTCGCCAGCGGGGGCGTGATTCAGGCCGATTCGTCAGTAAATCTCACGGCGAAATACATCGCCATCGGCCAGCCGTTTCAAGTGCCGGTCAATCCAGGTGATTCGGTGTTGCCCTTCACTCAAGACCCCCCATTTGGCATCTTCAATTTTCCACCGACTTTTGGCTCGGGGAGCATTACGGCGAAAGCGGATCTCATCGATATCGGCACGCTTTCGCTGCAGAATGTCGGCAGCGCGACGTTCATCGCCGATGGGGGAGACATTCGCGGCAATGGCACTCTGCAAATCGCCGGAGACCTGACTTTCCGCGCGGCGCAGATCTATCCGACCAACCTCTCCACATTTAATATCTTCGCTTACGAAAAGAATGTGATCGTCGCTTCCAGCACGAGCGGGAGCACAGCTGTGGTCCTCGCTTCGCCGACGCTCCCGCCCGGATTCGGTGTCGGGTCGCCGCTTTTGGGTTCGACCGTGCAGAGCATCCTCGGGACAGCCGTGACCCTGGCCGGAGGGTCAAACACCACCATCTCGAACAAGACCTCGGTGGTATTTGACCCCGGTTCCGGTTCGGTGACCGTCATTGGCTCCGGGACCAGCACGGCGCCTCTTTCGGCTGGCGGAAGTCTCAATATTTTTTCCGCCACGATCAATCAGGGTGGGGTGCTCCGGGCGCCCATGGGATCAATTAGGCTGGGTTGGGATGGCACGGATTTCGATTCGACGACGGCGGTCTTCGACCAGCCGCCGAATCCGATCGGCGGCGCGACCATCGCCGTTCCGTTGACCCGGCAAGTCACCCTCGGCGCCGGGAGCGTAACCTCGGTATCCGCGTGGAGCGGTCTCAAAGGCTCCGAGATGCTGATCCCGTTTGGGCTCAGCCCGGACGGTTCTTCGTGGGTCGATCCGCGGGGCGTAAACGTCACGATCGGCGGCTTGCCCCAAAAACAGGTCTCGATTGCCGGGAATAGTGTCACCATGGAGAGCGGCTCAACGATCGACGTGCGCGGGGGAGGGGACCTCTACGGCTACCGGTGGACTTCAGGCACCGGAGGAAGCATGGACATTCTTGGAACCGCCAGTGGATCGTGGCAGGCGATTACCGAGTACCAACCGGGCGCTCTCGTCACCTTCGGTGGCCAGACATGGTCGGCCCGCGTGCGCAATACGGGGCAGAGTCCAACCCCGAGCCTTTATTGGTCGCAAGTTCCCGAGTCCTACGCCGTCATTCCCGGCTTCAAGTCGAATTTCGCGCCCTATGCGCCCTTCAACACCGGGGACAACGCCCGCCTGCTCAACGGTGATCCAGGTTATGTGAGTAACACGCTGAAGCTCGGTGATCAGGTTTTCCTGGAGGGCGTCCCTGGTCTGGCGTCGGGGACTTACACGCTGCTGCCACGGCGTTACGCGCTGCTCCCGGGAGCCCTTCTCGTGACGCCGACCACGAGCAATCCGTACGGCACCTACACCGTGCCGGAGGGGGCAACGTACGTCGCTGGATACAAGCTCAACGAATTCAGCCAGCCGAGCCAGATTCCCACTCTCCGGTCCCAGTTTGAGGTGGCGTCTTTCGATGTGGTGCGTGGACGTGTTGCCTACAACGACTACACGGGCAACGCGTTCTTCACCGAGGCGGCCAGGCTGCTCGATATCGCGAAGCCGCAGCGGATGCCGACAGATGCCGGCTTTCTCGCGATCCAGGGGAATACCGCGCTGCAACTCAATGGCGATGTGCTCACCACCCACGGCGTGAAAGGCCGGGGCGCCGAGATCGACGTGAGTAGCAATGCGGACATGTACGTGATCGGAGGCACGGGGGCCGCTCCTGTCGGAGCGACCGTCGTCCTGGACACGTCGATCCTCAATTCCTGGGGCGCTGAGAATCTGCTGATCGGTGGCCTGCGCACCCGCACCGACGCGGGTGCCGTGATCACGGTCCGCACCAGTCGCGTGGTTCTGGACAATCCAGATGACATTCTCATGGCGCCGGATATCACCCTTGTTTCGAGGGCTCTGCTGACCGTCACTGCTGGCTCGTCGATCGGCGCCACGGGCGAGCACCCCCGAGACAACAATATCTATACTCTTTCCGGTGATGGTACGCTCCTCCGGGTAAGCCAGGATGCCGGCGCGGCGATCGTGCGCACCAATGTCACAGGTTCCACAGCGCCGCTTATGACGATCGGCGCGGGCGCGCATATCGCGGGCACGGGCGTCATTCTCGATTCGACCTACGGAACGGTCCTCGATCCCACGGTGGACCTTAAATCCACTTACCTGGCGCTGGGGAGCGGCCAGATCAGCCTGGTATTGAGTCCGGTGGGCGCGTTGACCGGCTCGGTGGTCCCGCAACATCTCGTCCTTTCCGGGCAGCTTCTCCAGGACGTGGAACAAGTCTCATTTCTCACCCTCCGCAGCTATCGCACGATCGACATTTACGGGACGGGCACTTTTGGAAGCCCCGATCTTCAGCATGTCGAGTTTCTCGGTGGGGGCATTCGCGGATACGAGCAGGGCGGCGGGACCGCATTGTTCCAGGTTGGCGAAGTCGTCTTCAGCAACCCTTCGAAAGTCGACGCACTGCCCGCGCCCGCAGTCACTTCAGGCACGCTTCGGTTCGATGCCGGGACGGTTCAGCTTGGGGACAACGCCTTCTCGGTCGCCGGTTACCAGAGTACGCTCCTCAACGCCACCGGTGGCGTCCTTGGCGCCGGTTCCGGCACGTTCAGTACGCCGGGCGACCTCACCATCACCACCCCGCTCATTACCGGCGCCCGCGGCTCGAACGAGGCCATCACGGCCGGTGGCGTGTTGTTGCTCCAGTCGAGCGCCGGTCCTGCCACCGTCACAGGAGGCTTGGGCGCCACCCTTGCTTTCACAGGTGCGAGTGTGACCGCCAATACCAATGTCATTTTACCGAGCGGCCAGATTACCCTGCACGCGACCGGCGCCGGGCAAAGCGTGGGTGTGGGCGCAACCGGGCAATTGAATGTCGCGGGCGTCGCGCAGCAATTCTACGATCTCACTCGTTACTCGGATGCCGGCACCGTCACGCTGATTTCCGATCACGGAAACGTCGATCTGGTCGCGGGAAGTGTCGTCTCCGTGGCCGCTCCCGCTGGAGGCGGCAATGCGGGGACGATCTCCGTCAAGGCCTCGGAAGGCGCTTTCAACATTAACGGCTCGACCTTGCAGGGGAGCGCCGCCGCGGGGCAGACGACCGGCAGCTTCATTCTTGACACCGGCACCCTCCCGTCCTTCGAGGAAGTGGCCATCACGCTCAACGCCGGCGGATTTTTCGAGCAGCGCAACCTGCGCATTCGGACGGGTGACGTGACCATCAGCAATCCCGGCGGTGCGGCCAATGTGGCCCGCAACTTCACGGTTTCCACAGACACCGGCAGCATTCTCGTCACCGGCACCATCGACGCCTCGGGTCCGACCGGAGGGCAGATCGTGCTGGCGGCGGGTGGGAGCGTGACGCTCGCCAGCGGCTCTCTCCTCACCGTTCACGCGGTCAATTTCAGCAGCGCTGGAAAGGGCGGCGACATTCGTATCGAAGCCGGCGACGCCGTGAACGGCGTGGCCAATCCAGCCGCGGTACTCGACGTGCAGGCGGGTTCCACGATTGACCTCGGCGTCGATGCGTATGTCGCCGGCGCTTACACCACGCCGGGGTCGAGCGCCTTCTTTGGCAACTTTACGGGGACGCTGCATCTCCGGGCGCCGCGCAGTGGCAATGACATCAAGATCAATTCCATCCAGGGCGACATCATCGGGGCCTCGGCCGTCATCGCTGAAGGCTACCGGCTCTACAAGCCGGCGGGCGGATTGCTCAATACCACGCTGCGGACGGCCATCAACACCGATGCCAACAATTATATGAACGCGGGCTATGCCGCGATGCACACGAAGCTGCTCACCGGCAACCCGAACTCCGCGGCCCTGGATTCGGTGCTCGTCATCGCCCCGGGTGTCGAGATTTGGAATACTGGCGACCTGACTCTGGGCACCGCCGTTTCCGGCTTGAATACCGAGGACTGGAATCTTTCGACCTTCCGCTACGGGCCTAAACTCACCCCGGGCATCCTGACCTTGCGGGCGACCGGAGACCTCGTTTTCAACAATACCTTGAGCGATGGCTTCACCCCGGTCGTGGCTACCACCGCCACGGGCAACTCGACGATGTGGCTCGCCCCTTTGATGGATGTCGTGACCGCGAACGGCCTGCCGATCAATACGCAGTCCTGGTCGTATCGCCTGGTCGCCGGGTCCGATTTGTCCGCCGCGGATTTCCGCGCCGTGCTGCCCATCGATAGCCTGACGCCCGGCAAGGGCTCCATCCTCGTCGGTGAATTCTATCCGGAGATTCCCAACAACACCAGCACTGGCACGACGCCGGGCGTCGGGCTGAATGGCCTCACGGCCAATACCATTCGCATTACCACCGGGGCCGCCAATCGGACCCGCTTCGAAGTGATCCGCACGGGGACGGGCGACATCGATCTCGCCGCGGGCCGCGACGTCCAGCTGCGCAATCAATTTGCGACCATTTACACGGCGGGTGTTCGCTTGCCGAACCCGACCACGGTTTATTCGGCAAATGACTTCGTCAGCCCCGTCGTTGCCCTCTCGGGACCGGCCCATCCCAGCCAGACGGCCGATCTCGGCGCGCCGCAGCAGGTCTACGCGGCGCAATGGTCGTTGGCCGGCGGCGATGTGACCATTTCCGCGGGCGGGGATATCGGACGGTTCACCCTGACCGGGGGCCTGGTGCAACCCGACTCCTCGCGGGAACTCCCGAATAACTGGCTCTATCGGCGCGGCTTCGTGGATTCCGCCACGGGCAAGTTCGGTGTGGGTGGGGTCGACGGGACCGGTGGCCCGGGTTCCGCCGGGACGGTCACCGATCTCGCTGCTTCGACGACCTGGTGGATCGATTTCAGCAATTTCTTTGAGGGCATCGGCGCGCTGGGCGGCGGCAACATCACGCTGCTTGCGGGTTCCAATGTCATCAATGCTGATGCGGTCATCCCGACCAATGCCCGCATGCCGGGGCGCATCCAGAACCCCGATCTCTCTTTCACCAATGTCGCGCCCGATGCGAGCAAACTGCTGGAATTCGGCGGTGGCGACCTGATCGTGCGCGCGGGAAAAAACATCGACGGGGGTGTTTTCTACGTCGAGCGCGGGCACGGCGAATTGTTCGCGGGCGGGCAGATTACCACGAATGCCTCGCGGTCGCCGTCGCTCGGCATTCTCGGTCCGGCCACCGCATCGCCGGATATCATTCAAAGCGTCAGCCCGGCCGTTTTTGATCCGGCGACGTGGCTGCCCACCACGCTGTTCGTCGGCAAGTCCACGTTTGACGTCAGCGCTCGCGGGGACGTGCTGCTTGGGCCGGTCACCGACACCTTCCTGCTCCCGCAGGGGAACGACAACAAATTCTGGTACAAGACTTACTTTAATACGTTTGCCCCGGACGCCGGAGCCACCGTTTCGTCCTTTGGCGGCAGCGTGACGCATCGCCTGGCGGTGACTTTGCCTGGCGAGACCACGCCGCGACCGATCCTCGACGCCTGGCTGCTCAACGAAAATCTGTTCAACAATTCTCCGACGAGGTCGGCCTACTTCCAGCCCTGGCTTCGCCTCGCGGAACGGAACGCCACTTCTTTCAATACCCAACTCCAGGTGGCGGCGCCGAATTTGCGCAGCACGGCGTTTGGCGGCGACATTAATCTGGTCGGTCCGATGACGCTCTTCCCCTCGTCCACGGGCACCATCGAACTGGCGGCTTCAGACAGCATCATCGGCCTCCAGCCCTCCGGCCGGACCCAGGTCAACGGCGTCGCCTTCACGGTCTGGACGAGCGCATCGATCAATCTCTCCGACGCCGATCCCGCCAACGCGCCGGGCGTCGCGTCTCCGGTCGCCTACCAAAGCATCGTCGGTCGCGCCGTCGCCGATTTGCGTGGGGGCGCCGTTAACCCGTTCCGGGCCATCGATCTCATGTATCAGGAGACGGGTTCCAGCACGGGTCAGTCCGCCAGTATCATCGTCCAGCGGGCGTTGCACTCCGATATTCCGATTCACACCGGCGATCCGAATCCCGCGCTGATCCTGGCGGGCGGTGGCGACATCACCGGTCTCACGCTCTTTTCTTCGAAAGCGACGCAGGCCCTGGCCCAGCGCGACATTACCGACGTCGCCTTTTACATTCAGGACATCAGTCCGAAGGATATCTCCATCGTGGCCGCGGGTCGGGATATCGTCCCCAACAATCCGAATTCCCCGCTCCGCTCCCTGGCGAATAATGCCGCGCTCGGCAACTTCGTCGGAGATCCCTTGCGCACCACGGTAACCGGCGTCTTTACAAATGCCCTGACCGGCGATCTCCAGATCAGCGGCCCGGGAGTGATGGAAGTGCTGGCCGGCCACAATATCGATCTCGGGACCGAGGCCAACCTGGTCGATGGTACGGGCGTCGGCATCACCAGTATTGGCAGCGCCCGCAATCCGAATCTACCGCTCGACGGAGCTTCCTTGATCGTCCTCGCTGGGGTTCCGGGAGACGGTGGATCCGGGCCGGCCCGGGGGCTGAGCAAGAGCGCCCTCGACCTCGAGTCCTTCACCAAGGATCTCGCCGCGGGCGGGGGCACTCTCGATTCCGAATATCTGAAAACACTTGGCCGAGACGTGACGCTGGAGGAACTCAACGAGGAGCGGAGAGCGATCGTGGCGGTCGAACTCTTCTTCAGGACGTTGCGTGACACGGGCCGCAATTTCGCCACCACCCATTCCTACGCCACGGGCCTGACCGCAGTGGGCCAACTGTTCAAGGCGACGACCCAGACCGGTGATATCCTCACGCGCGCGCGCGACATCCGCACAACCGCGGGCGGCAGCATCTCGCTCGCCGCGGCGGGCGGCGGCATCACCATGGCTTCAAATATTTTTGGCAATCCGCTCACGCCCCCCGGCATCGTCACGGAATATGGTGGCGCGATTTCGATCTTCACCGACAAGAGCGTCAGTATCGGCCAGGCGCGTATCTTCACCTTGCGCGGCGGCGACATTGTCATCTGGTCCACCAGCGGTGATATCGCCGCGGGCACCTCTCCCAAGACCGTCGTCACCGCTCCGCCGACGCGGGTGGTCATCGACGCGACGAGCGCCGACGTGAAAACCGATCTGGGCGGACTGGCGACGGGCGGCGGCATCGGCGTGCTCGCTTCCGTGCCCAACGTGAAACCGGGAGATGTCGATCTCATCGCTCCGTCGGGGGTCGTCGATGCGGGAGATGCCGGCATCCGGGCCACGGGCAATCTCACCATTGCCGCGACCGCCGTGTTGAACGCGTCCAACATTCAGGTGGGGGGCACCTCCACCGGCGTGCCGTCCGCTCCGCAAGTCGCCGCGCCCAACTTCGGCGCCATCGGAGCCGGAAACGCCGCGCAGGGCGCCCAGGCTTCCACCGCGCAGGAGGCGGCCAAACAGCGTTCCCAGGAGACGCGCGAAGAACCGCCCTCCATCATCACCGTCGAAGTGCTCGGCTACGGCGGTGGTGACGCCACGACCACGCCGGAGTGATTCATGACGGCCCGGCAGGTATTTTCCCAGGCGCTGGAGGACCACCAAGGCGGTCGACTGAAAAAAGCGGAAGACGGCTACCGGCGGATTCCGGCGGAAGATCCGCTCCATGGCGAGACCCTGCACATGCTTGGGCTGCTCGCCCATCAGACGGGTCGTCACGACGAGGCGGCCGGGCTGATCGCGCGGGCCATAGCCCTGCTGCCCGACTACCCGGGATGCTATTCTAATCTCTGTGACATTCAGCGGGTCCGCGGTCGGTTCGATGAGGCGGTCGCCGCCGGCCGCCGGGCCATTGAATTGCGGCCCGAGTTTGCCCTCGCTCACAACAATCTCGGCAACGTCTTTTGCGAGATGGGCCGACTGGATGAGGCCCTGGCCGCGTATTTCCGGACTCTCGAACTGCTCCCAAATGACGCGGAGGTTTTGGGCAACCTGGGTCACGTGCTCCAAAAAGTCGGGCGGTTCGATGAAGCTATTGCTGCGTACCAGAGGGCCAGCGCGCTTCTCCCTCGATCGTTTGCCGCGCATCATGCCCTCGGCGGGGCGCTCCGGTCCGCAGGGCGGATCGACGAATCCATCCTGGTGTTCCGCCGGGCCATCGAGCTCGATCCGAATCTCGCGGAAGTGCACTACAATCTGGCCAACTCGCTCCACGACAAGGAACGCTGGCAGGAAGCCGTCGATGAATACCGGCGGACCATCCAACTCCGGCCCACCTTCGCGGAAGCCCACAATAATCTCGGCAACGTTCTCGCGCACCTCGACCGTCGGGAGGAGGCTGGCGCTGCCTATCGCCGGGCCGTGGAGTTGAAACCGGACTACGCCAATGCGTATCACAATCTGGGCAAGTTGCTGGGCGAACAAGGCCGCCTCGATGAGGCCATCGCCGCGTCCCGGCGCGCGGTGACCCTCGACCCGGCGCACGCTCTTGCGAAGATGAGCCTCGGGATGATGCACCTCCTGACCGGTGATTTCGAACAAGGCTGGCCGCTCTACGAAGCGCGCTGGGACAAGGACGATTTCACCTCGCCGAAGCGCAACTTCTCCCAGCCGATGTGGGACGGCCGTCCACTGCTTGGCGGGCGTGTGCTCATTCATGCCGAGCAGGGCTTTGGCGATGCCATCCAGTTTGTCCGCTACGCCCCGTTGGTCGCGGAGCGCGGCGGTACGGTGTTGGTCGAGTGCCCGCCGGAGCTCGCCGAGCTTTTCGGCACGGTCAAGGGCGTCACGGCCGTGATCGCCGCCGGCGATCCGCTCCCGCCTTTCGATTTCCACGTGCCGATGCTGAGCCTGCCCCTCGTTTTCCAGACGACTCTCTCAACGATTCCGCATCCGGGCTTTTACCTCACGGCCTCCCTGACCCGCTGCCAGAGCTGGCGCTCATGGCTTGCCGGCGACGGGCCCCGCTTGAAAGTCGGGCTTGTCTGGGCCGGCAGGGCCACCCATTCTCGCGACCGCATGCGCTCCATCCCGCTGCGCCGGTGGCTGCCCATTCTGGAAGTCCGGGATGTGGACTTTGTAAGTCTGCAAATCGATGACCGGGGGAAACAAATCGGCCGGTTGCCCGGTCTCCACCGTATTCTGGATCCCAGTGCGCGGATCGCCGGCTTTGCCGACACCGCTGCCCTCGTCTCCCAGCTCGACCTCGTCATCGCCGTGGACACGGCGGTCGCGCACCTCGCGGGCGCTTTGGGACGCCCCGTGTGGGTGCTGCTTCCATTCGCGCCGGATTGGCGGTGGTTGTTGGGTCGGCAGGACAGCCCCTGGTATCCCACCATGCGCCTCTTCCGTCAGCCTCGCCTCATGGAGTGGGATCACGTGATCGCTCAAGTGCGCGATCATCTCGCATCCCTCGTCGCCCGGCACATGGGCGCGCGGGAAGAAAACGTGGTTGGACGTTCAAATCTCAGCCGCGCCGCCACCCCATGACGAGCTTCGGCCCCTTTCATTCGCCCCATGCACTCCGGGACCTGTGCCGTGAGCGCGCCTCCACCCATCCATCCTCATGAAAATGCACCGTCTTGCCGCCGTTTGTCTGCTCTCTCTACTGGCCCTCGCCGCCCCGCAACTCTCCTGGGCTGTTCCCCGGACCCTCGACGAACTCACCGCCGCCGCGGAAAAGGGTGAAGCGGAAGCCCAATACCGGCTTGGTCAGATCTACTTGCGCGGCATCGATGTGCCGAAGAATCCTCGCAAGTCGTACGAGTTGATCAAGCACGCAGCCGACCAGGGGCACGCCGAGGCGCTCGCCGCCGTCGGCTATTTTTACGCCCAGGGTATCGTCGTGGAGAAAGATCTGACGGAAGCGGCCGCCTGGTTTCGCAAAGGCGCGGTCAAGGGCGGCGCTAAAGCCCAGTTCAATCTCGGCCAGGCCATCGCCTATGGCCGCGGCGTGCCCGCCGACGAGGCTGAGGGGGTGCGCTGGATTCAGATGGCGGCCGGCCAGAACCTGCCGAATGCGATCTACGCGCTCGGCGAGTTCGCCTTTTACGGAAAGTTCGGCCGTCCGCAGGATTACCAGGAAGCGTTCCGTTTCTTCCTCCAGGCAGCCGAGGCCGACTACGCGAGCGCGCAGAATATGGTGGGGGTCTTCTACAAGGATGGCCTTATCGATCGGAAGATCGATATCGCGCAGGCGGAAACGTGGTTCCGCAAGGCGGCAGAGCAGGGCGACGCCAAGGCGCAGAGCAACCTCGGCCATTCGCTCGGGCCCGAAGGTCCCGATGCCACGAAGCACGTCGAGGCGCTCAAGTGGCTGCTCCTCGCCAACCGGGCCGGCGAAGTGATGGCCGTCAAAACACTCAGCATCATCACTCCACACCTCCCACCTGCGGAAATCGCGGAGGCCCGCAAGCAAGCCTCCGCTTTTCGTCCCCGCCCCTCGGCGTCCGACTTGAATTAGTGGCGGCGGTTACTTCGGCGGCGCCAGCGCCTCGAGGGCTGCCTGGATGCCTGCGCGGTTCGCCGCTTCGCTGCCAAAAAACTTCTCATATTGCCAGTTGGCTTGCGCGCGGGCGCTTGACCATGTGCTTTCCAGAGCCTTTGGATCGGACCCCGATGTGGCGACCGCCTGGTTGATCTGGTTGGCAAAGTCGCGGGCGATTTGTTGCTTCATCGCGGCCTGCGCAGGGGTCATGGCCGGTGAATTTGGTGACAACGCCACGGGCGCTTGCACCCCCCGGTCGAGTTCCACAGCCAGCGGAGCCGGACTCCCGCCATTGGGCGAGTTCAAGGAGGGGCCGCCACCCTGGAAGGCACTGCCGATGGGCGCCGAACCGGTTGATAGAAGGGAGACACGAGCTGGTGTGGGGGCGGGAGACTGAACCGCGTAGCGGTCGGGTATGGGCCGGCCATCGCTCTCAACTGGCGCTGAAGCGGCTGGAGCCACGGTTGCTTGCCATCCAGCCGGTCGCATGGCCAGAGCGGGCGGTACTGGCGCGCCGGAGGACCCGGGCAGCGCGGCCTGCGGCGCTGCGGTCGTAGTGCGGCCAGTCGTCGCGGGAATCGGGTCAGCCGATGCGGATCGGAGAGGTTGACGTGAATCCGCGGGCGCTCGCGTGGAGGAATCGAAGTTTGGCGTCGCCTCCCGACTGGAGAGGCGCAGGACGGCGGTCGCGCCGGCCGCGCCCAGTGCTGCGGCCGTGGCGGCGAGAAGAAGGATGGCTGGCTGTCGCATGGAATGAGAAGGGGGGAAGTTGGGAAAGGTCGAGTGGGGTGGGAGTGCTCACTCCCGTAAAAGGAGACTGGTGCCGGGCGAACCCGGCACCAGTCTGAGTGTTCGGACCTGGTGGAACCAGGCGCGGATCAGCTTTGTAACTTACGGTGCGGCCGGAGCGCCGTCATCCGAGCGGCTGACGTGCATCGAGGTCAACGGAATGCCCGCGATATTGCCCGCGGCGTTCAGGTTCGCCGGGAGACCGGCGATGATCTTGTCGTGGACCGTGGTTTCATCGGCGCTGAGGCTGCCGGTGTAGTAGAAGTTTTCGGTGCCCCAGGCGCTGTACTGGCCATACGCCACTTTGGCGACATCACCCGCGGTCAGGACCGCGTTGCCGGCGATCAGGTTGTCCATGCCCACGCCATTGTAGGTCAGGATCTTGCCGCCCCCTGTTTTGATGGCGAGCGAGTCGGAGGTCGAGATCCACGTGAGCTGATACACCTGCGTGGGGCCTTCGATGGTGAAGCCCTGCGCATCCTTCACGGTGCAACTGCTGGTCGTCTTGGCCACCTGGCCCTTGACCGAGCCGCCGGAGAACCAGCCGCCGTTGCCGTCCTGATCCTGACTCCACACCGTCGAGGCGCTGGTGGTATCCAGCGTGCCGTTGATCGTCGAGCCACCCGCCTTGGTCAGCGAAAGCACGCTCACTGCCGTGCCCGTCGAGGTCGTCGCGATGTAATGGTTGACCGTGTTCGCGATGCCGAATCCGGTTTCCGCCAGTTGCGTGGTGCGGGTGCCGGAGCCGTCGTTGCGCCCGACCGCATAGACATTGCTCGTATCCGCGGAATTACCCGTGAAGACAAACGCCGGGATAGACCCGCCCCCGAAGAGCGCGCGGAGTTGCGGGGTCGTCGCATTCGTGAAGCCGGAAGGCGTGCCAGGGCCGACAGCGGGCACGAAGACGATGATGCCCGCGCGTGGATCGGAAGGATTCAGCGCCGTGGCGGTGCTCAGCGGGGTGGAGGATTGGAGCACGTCCGAGAAACACATCTTGGCGCTCAGCACCGAGGTGCTGGCCGACACGTTGGCATTTTCATTCGCCGCTTCGCCGGCATCCGTGCCGGGGTTGGCCAGCGCGGCATCGGTGATATAAGCCGCGTTGTCGGTGCCGCCGTTGATCAGCGCGCGGATGCCTTCCACGGAACCGTTGAAGGAGCAGCGGATGGTGGTCGTGCCGGTGACGCCGGGGAATTTGCCTTTGAACGTGACGCGATCGGCGCCGTTGAATCCACCCGCCGCCTTGTTATGGGCGTAGGTATAGGAGACGCCGCCATTGCCGAGATCGTACTGGGCCTTGATTTCGTTCAAGGCCGCAGCGCGAAACGCGGTGGCGCCGGTGATTCGGACTTCGACATCGGCGCGAGCGGCGACGGCGAGGAGCGAGAGGGCGATGCTGCCCGTGAGGATGTTTTTGAGCTTCATGATACTAGGTTGGGATTGCGATTGTGATTAACGTGGTGTGGGTATGGGTATGGACAGTTTGCAGTGGTGGTGGGGCTTTTTCAGGCCACCGATTTGCGGCGGCGGATGAAGCCGCCGAGGAGCATGGTCGCGCCAATGAGCATGGCCGAGGACGGCTCCGGAACCGCCTTGATGAAAGAAACATTGCCGCCGTTGTCGACGACCAGGCTGCCTTCGTAATCGCCGCCGCGCAGTGTCCCGTCCACCTGGCCGGAAGCCCCAGTCGCGGCCAGGATACGATAGAGGTCCAGCGCGCTTTCGGCGCTGACGCCGCCGACGGTGTCAAAGGTTCCCGCGCCAAAGCCAGCTTCCACGCCGCCGGGGAAGGCCTGGTAGGCCGTGCCTGGATTGCCCGCGGTGAATGGGTTTTGGTTGGCGTTGTCGATCGCTGAGGTGCTCGTCGGTTCCGCGAAGCCGGTGCTCGCGCTCGAGCCCGCCGCCGAACCGAAATGATTGTTCTGCGTCTGGATGTTCGTGGATCCGGTGGTCATCGTGCCGGTGCCGGCGATGCTCCAGGCATTGCTATTGGCGAAGCCGTCCGTGCCGCTGACCGTCCGGGCTTTCGTCGTGTAAATGGTGCGGAACGGGTCGCCGTCTTGCACGTTCGTCGTATTCGCGCTGTTGCTGAAGACGCCCGCAGCCCCCCAATACAGGGTGCTGCTGTCGTACCAGGTCGAACCGAAACCGAGAGTTCCATTCGAAAGCAGGGTACCGATATTGACGATGTTGATCAGGCTGACCGAGGTGTCGCGGTAGATCGTCGCCGCGCCGAGATCCACGGCGACGGTATTGGTCCCGCCGGATTGTTGGAAGTAGAGGATGAGATCGCCAGCGGCGAAGTCCGCCTTCGCGGAGCTGAGGGCCATCCCGCCGGCCGCAACGGCGAGCGAGAGGATTTTGAAGTTTTGATTCATGCTTTGGTGTGTTTTCTTTGCTGATTGGGTCGGGGTGGGATCGGAGTGATCCCAACTTGTGAACGAAGAGTCGGAAATCGATGTGTCGGGCCGATGGCGCGGGAGTTACGAATGCGTCACATTCTCGTGACGTTTCCCTCGGGGTCCTTTTTCCTGTGCGTCCTCCAGTCTCCGCCCGATTTTCTGCCCGCGCCTGCCCCCTGTCTTCGGAAGGCCAGGATTGCCGTTCAGGCAGCCGATCTGCGGCGGCGGATGAAGCCGCAGAGGAGTGCGCTCGCGCCCATGAGGAGGGCGGACGAAGGCTCCGGAACCAGCGCGATGAAGGAAATATTGCCGGTTTGGCTGATGACGAATGTGCCCATGTAATCGCCACTGCGCAGCGTGCCATCCACTTCTCCGCTAACCCCTGTCAGGGGCACGAAGCGATAGAGGTCAAGGGCGCTTTCGGCATTGACCCCGCCGAAGGTGCCAAACGTTCCCGCGCTAAAGGGCGTTATCACGCCGCCGGCGAAGAGGGAAAACGCCTGACCCGGATTTCCTGCCGTGAACGGGTTTTGGTTGTCGATGTTGGAGGTGCTGGTATCTTCCGCAAATCCGGTGGCGGCGCTCGAACCCGCCGCCGTTCCGAAATGGGTGTTCTGCGTTCTGACGGCGGTTGCCCCGGTGGTCATCGCGTTGGCGCCCAGATTGGTCGCGGCATTGCTGCTGGGGCTGCCCACCGTGCCGATGGTTGCCCGGCCCTTCGTCGAGTAAATCGTGCGGAAAACATCGCCGTTCTGCGAGACCGGACTGGTGCTCTGGCTGAGGCAGCCCGCTGCGCCCCAGAACAGGGTCGGGTCGTTATACCAAGTCGAACCGAAACCGGTGGTTCCATTCGAAAGCAGCGAGTTGATATTGACGATGTTGAGCTGGTTGACCGAGGTATTGCGGAAGGTGTAAGCCGCGCCGAGATCCACGGCGACCGTATTGGTCCCGCCGGATTGCAGGAAGTAGATGATGAGATCGCCATCCGCGAAGTCAGCCTTTGCGGTCGTATGGACTACCGCGACGGTCGCAAGGGCGAGCGAGAGAACCTTGAGGCTTTTATGCATGCTTCGGGAATATTCTATTCGATTCTAGTCAATGGGGCGGGCCCGAGGTCGGAGTGATCCCAAATCTCGTGGATGGGCAGCGTTGAAGATCCGTGTGTCGGACACGTGGCGGATCTGTGACAACCTCGTGACGTTTTAATGGACGAGGGGGCATTCTCCGCCGCTCTCCCACCCGAACTGCCACGCTAGCGCGGCGTCGAGAGCGGGGTCACCCGCCGGTGGATGATGAGATTTACCTCGCCCGGAGCCTGGGCTGTGGGCGACGTCACGGCCGTGGATCGGGTGCCGGGCGCCCCCCCTGCTGCGACTGCGGGCCGGGCTCCGGGCGTCCCCCCTGCTGGTTTCGCCCCAGCCCCCACCCCCCCCGCGGCGGCTCCCGTAACGGACGGACCGCGCACGACGGCCTCGTTAAATTCGAGTCGGGCCACTTCGCTGCCCTTGCGGAGGGTGACGGTGCTCTTCCCGATGAACTCGGACCATTGCACTTCGACGAGCGAGACTTCGTTTTGCCGGTTGGGTTCGTGCCCAATGAGCGAAAACTGTGTCGATAGATCCCGCGCCTGGATGCTGACGAAATCGATGTTGTTGAGACGGCCGATGCCCGTGACGAACCAGTTTGTCGCAAAGGAGGCCTGGGGTGGGGCGACAGGCGCCGCCGCGGTAGCGAGCGCGAACGGGGAATGCTGGCTCATCCGCGCATACCGTTCCGCCGGAGGCGCCGTGGGAATGGGACTCTCCCCACCCGGAGCGGTCGCGGCGGCCACGCTCGCGGCGAGGATCAGGATCGCAGTTCTCATGCTTCGGATTTCCCATCGTGAGGAAAGAGCGAGCCAGCGGCAACCGCTTTCGTGTGACGATTGCGTGCCTTTTTCGTGTGATGGGTCGCCCGGGTCGCCGGTGTGAAGGCTGATATGGCTGGAACGATCTTCAGCCCTGACCGTCTTACGCCGTCTCTCCACGAAAGCGCCGCGGAATGCGTGGGGTCATCGGATAGACGATCGATTTAGGTGCAGGAGAATTTCCCGTCGTCGTTGCCGCACTGCTCGTTGGCGGGATTTCCCGCGGAGCCGACTCGGGAGCGGACGATGTCATTGCAACGCTGCGGCGGCAGGTGCGGCATCGCCACGTCAATCGGCGCTGCCCCCAACACGCCCACAGCCACACGACGCTCCACAGGCCGCCGGTCACCAGGGTGATCATCAAATGGGTGCGATGATCGGGCGCCCGGCGGCTCATCCCACGCTCGCTCTGACAGCACGGGCAGAAGCCTCGTCTTTGCACCCTCTGCGAATAGAGAATCGATTTCACGGACGGTAATCCTGGACCGGGAAACGTGGCGCCCAGCAGACGGTCGGGTGACAATTGCGTGCCAATCATCGCCGTTGGATCGGCGATGCCGCTGTCGGGGTAGCTCGCGAGCGCGAAAGAGGATCGTTCCGCCTATCGGTCTTTTGCCTCGTCCAGTCGGCCGGCCGCATACGCCTCAAATACGCGGCCGATTTCATCCCGGACGCGACGGAAGACGGCAAATTGCTCTTCTTCACTGCCGTTCGCATGCGCCGGGTCATCGAAGGGGAAGTGATGCCGATTCACCTGCCCGGGAAACATCGGGCACACCTGGTCGGCATTGCCACATACCGTGATGACCGTTTCGACGTCCTGTCCCAGGAATTCGTCGAGGTGCTTGGAGTGGTGCCCGGAAATGTCGATGCCCATCTCCGCCATCGCTCGAATCGCCAGCGGATGAACATAGCCAGCGGGCTTGGACCCGGCGCTTGCGATCCGATACTTGTTGCCCACGGCCTTTCGCAGGATGCCCTCCGCCAGGTGCGAGCGGCAGCTATTTCCCGTGCAAAGAATCAGGATGAGCGGCGTCTTCATGGGATCTCCGTCAGGGCTTTGCTTCAGCCGGCGCGCAGTGTCCCGCGCAGCATCCAGCCTCGCGCACGCCGATGCACAGCGGCACCGCCAGGAGGGCGCCCGCGATCGGGGCCACCAGGTAAATCCACAGGTGCTCCCAATGTCCGCTCACTAGCGCCGGCGCCAGCGAGCGGGCCGGATTCATCGAGGCGCCGCAGATCGGTCCGGCGAACATCGCTTCCAGGCCAATCACGGCTCCGATCGCAATTCCGGCGGTGGCGCCTTTTTCTTTCGCCCCCGTTGACACGCTCAGAATCGTCAGCATCAGAACCGCCGTCAGGATCAGTTCCAAAACGAAACTCTGCATCTCCGCGCCTGCCGGCAGCGTCGCCCCGAGGGTCGCATCCCCGGGAAAGAGCATGCCCAGGATGGCACTCGCCGAGAGCGCACCGGCCAGTTGAGCGCCGCAATAGGGCGGGACCGCGCGCCAGGGAAAACGCCTCGCGCCGGCAAAGGCGATCGTTACTGCGGGATTGAAATGCGCCCCGCTCACGTCGCCGAAAGTATAGATCATCGCGAGGACGATGAGTCCGAATGTCATCGCAATGCCTCCATGACCCAGCACGCCGCCGCTCGCGCCGTTAATGATGATGGCCCCCGTCCCCGCAAAGACCAGGCTGAAGGTGCCCAGGTATTCTGCCAGCAGCTTTTTCATCATGGCTTCCTTCCATGGTCGAGGCCGGCATGAGCCAGCGTCCTGGGTCCGGGGCAGCAGGACTTTTCCCGTTCCGCCAATCGCCGTTTCGCTCTCCGGGCATCGCGCGCGATCGCTGTATCCGCATCGATGGAAGCCGCAAATTGCTCGCGGACCACGAGCACGAGATCCTTCTTTTCCGCTCCCAGCCGGTAGTAGATCCATTTCTCACACCGTTCGCTGTCCAGGAGTCCAGCTCTGCGGATCACTTGAAGATGACTGGAGACCGAAGATTGCGGCATCTCCAGAATGTCGGCCAACTCGCACACGCATAACGCTTCATCGGCGACGAGTTCGATGATGCGCCACCTTGTGGTGTCGGAGAGTGCATGCGCAAAGGCGACCAGTTCTTTCATCGACATTGATCATAACGGAAAACTTCGTTACGACCAGCAGTTTTTTGTTCCCGGCGATGATTGTTCTTCTCGGAAGATTGGATCGTCGCCATTAGGCGCTCGCGGCGTCCGTTTCAGCCATCGCTTCGTCCTGCTGAGTCACGCGCACCAACTCCTCGACGGTCGTCTGGCCCGCCGCAACCCGGCGCCAGCCGTCGAGGCGGAGCGTTTCCATGCCGTCGAGCACCGCCCGTTGCTTCATCGTCGATCCCGTTTCCTTGCGGATGATCAGGCGTCGCAGGTTTTCATTCACGGGGCAAATCTCGTAGATGGCCACCCGCCCGCGGTAGCCGGTCTGCCGGCAGTGTTCGCAGCCCTTTCCCCGATAAAACCGCGTCCCGGCGGACGCGGGGGCGTCGATGTCGCGCAGATACTCCGCCGGATAATCCGCATATTCTTTGCAGTCCGGGCAGATCGTGCGCACCAGCCGTTGCGCGAGGAAACAGCGCACGACCGAGGCGAGGAGGAATGGTTCGATCCCCATGTCGAGCAGGCGCGTGATGCCGCTCACGGCGTCATTGGTATGCAGCGTGGAGAAGACGAGGTGGCCCGTCATGGCGGCGCGGATCGAAATTTCCGCGGTCTCGAAATCGCGGATCTCGCCGACCATGACGATGTTCGGATCCTGGCGCAGGATTGATCGGAGACCGTGGGCAAACGTCAGCCCGATCTCGGCTTTGACTTCGATCTGGCTGACCCCGGCGAGGCGATATTCGACCGGATCTTCGATGGTAATAATGCGCCGGCTCACGGCGTTGATCGAAGTGAGAAAACAATAGAGGCTGGTGGATTTGCCCGAACCGGTGGGCCCGGTGACCAGGATGATTCCGTTCGGTTGCTGGAGGAGCGTCTTAATCGCACGCATCTGCGTCTCGCTCATGTCGAGGCGATCGAGGCCGAAGGTCAGCGCCTCCGTCCGCGAAAGGAGACGTAGCGAAATGCTCTCGCCGTTGACGGTGGGAATGGTCGAGACGCGGACGTCGATGTTGCCCTGTTGGGTGGTGAGATTGATGCGGCCGTCCTGGGGCAGGCGGCGCTCGGCGATGTCCATGTGGGCCATCACCTTGAGGCGCGAGATGATCGCGCTCTGGAGCACGCGCAATTGGCCAGGGACCGCCACCTCGTGGAGGATGCCGTCGATGCGATAGCGGATGCGCAGGTCGTTCTCGAGCGGTTCGACGTGGATATCCGTCGCCCGCTCGACGATGGCCTCGCGAATGATCTGGTTCACGAATTTGACGACGCTCGCTTCCGGGTCATCGCTGGTGATGTCCTGGCCGGTGTCGCGCGCTTCCCCGTCGTAGGCGCGGGTCGTCTGGAGGAGTTCCTCAAACGTCTCCGCGCCGACGCCGTAGAGGCTCTTGATGGCGCGCAGGAGCGGGCCGCGCGGCGCCAGCACCCACTCGATGGCGCGCCCCGGCAGTTGTTGCGCCGCGAGCCGGCGGGCCACGAGATTGAAGACATCCCAGGTCGCCAGCCGCACGCTCTGCTCGGTCGCTTCCAGCGGCAGGATCTGATGTTTGAAGACGAAGCGGCTGGGCAGGATTTGCAACACGGGGCGGGCGATGCGCTCCTGCTCGATCGTCGCCAGCGGTGTGTGGAATGCGCGCGCGAGTTCCGTGGCGAGTTTGCTTTCATCCACCTGGCCGGAATTCAGGACCTCCGCCGTCCAAGTTCCCCCGGAAGGAGGCTGGAGGGCGGTCAATTCCGCGGCCATCCCGCCCGGCACATCGGCCGCGAGGAGGACATCGAGCAGGACTTTACGGGAGTTCATGCGGCGGCCGCGCCTGGCCTTACGGATGCGGCGGAGTGCTTTTCGACTTGGGCGGTGTGGTTTTGCCCGGTGCACCCTTGAGAGGCACGGGCGTGCCGAGGGCCTGCTCCGCCGCGCCGCGCGCCGCCGCCGATGGGCCAGGGTAGCGGAAGGGCACCGCCGGTGGTTCGAGCCGCACGCCGCGAGGGTAGATCGAGGCTTCCAGATTAGGATCCGTATTCATGAATTCCTGCGCTCGCTCGCGGATGAAATCCGATTCCACCGGCGCCCAACTGACCATCGGCCGAATGAGAATGACCAACTCAGTGCGGATCTTCTCCTTGCCCGTATTGCTGAACAGATAGCCGAGCAGCGGGATGCTGCCGAGCAGAGGGATGCCCGTCTTCGTTCGATTCATGCTTTGCTTGATGAGGCCGCCGAGGACGAGCGTGCCGCCGTCGGGCACCGTCACGCTGGTTTTCACGTAACGCGTCGCAATGTTCGGGATGTCGTTGTTATCGATGCGCGTCGAGCCGGACACTTCATCGACCTTCTGCAGAATATCGAGCGCCACTTCCCGATCGGAATTGATGAGCGGCACCACCTCCAGTTGCAAAGCCACCCGTTTGAACTGCACAACCGAGTTCGACACGATTCCGTTCGAGTTGTTCGTGGAATTGAGCGCGCTCTGGATGCTCGTGGGCACCGCGATTTCCTGGCCGGAGGCGATGATGGCCTTCTTGTTGTTGCGGGTGAAAACGCTGGGCCGTGAAACCACGCGAAAGCGGTTGCTGTTCTCCAGCGCGGTGACGATAGCCGTCATGGAATTGCCCGCGGTGATGAACCCGCTCAAGCCGCTGCCCCCGGCGGCAGCGACCGCCCGAATGGTATCCTGGTTGAGCAGGTTGCTCAGATTCAGGCCAGGTTTATTGCTGCTGTCGAAATTGATGAAGTTGCTCGCCAGGCGTCCCGAGTTCGCGGTGGAAGACGAAACCCCGGTGCCGGTGGAGGAGTTGACCGTGGTCCCGTTGGAAGTGGTGGTGCCTGTGGTGGCAGTCGTCCCCGTGCTGGTGGTGCCGGTCGTGCCTCCATTCCCCGAGCCGACCGTGGCCGCCCCCGTGCCCGTGCCGTCATTGCGGGTCGTGCTCGTGTTCGAGCCGCCGTTGAGGATGATGGGGCTGATTCCCAAGCCGCTGTTGCGGATGATGTAATCCACCCCGAATTGCTCCTTCTGGTCAAGGTTCAGCTCGCCGATGACGGTATTCAACATCACCTGCGGGATGCGCTGGTCGAGCTTGTCGAGCAGCCGGAAGATCCTCGCCCGCGCGTCCGCCCCGCCGAGGACGATGATGGCGTTGGCGTTCTTGTCGGCGATGATCTTGGTCGTGCCCACGATGCGCGCCTCGGGGGTCGTATCCACAGGTTGTGTCGAAAGCCCTTCCGCGACGTTCAGGGTGCCGCTGCCGCTGGAGTCTCCGCTCCCTCCGCCGCCTCCGAACAGGCCGCCCGCGCCGCCGGTGGAATTGTAAGCGCCGCCGGGAGTTTGGCTGGGGCGGCTGTCCTTGGCGGGGCTGCTGCTGCTCGTGTCCTCCTTCATTCCCGGTTCCATGATCGCCTTCACGACCACATCGAGCACATCGCCGACAGACACGTAACGCAACGGACGTGAGACTGGCTCGCCAAACGCCACGCTCGAATCGAATTCCCGGATGAGCTTGCGCACGAAGCGCATATTGACCGGGCGCGTGACCACGTGGATGCGATTTGTGCGGACGTCGGCGGTCAGCTTGATTTTACCGCTGATGATCGTGTCTTCCGAGAGTGCGCCTGCGCGAATTTCCACGGTTCCCGGCGCAGTGACTTCCGCGACGGCGCCGGCCGGCACCGGATTGCCCGCCGGCGTGGCTCTCGGCGCGGTGGCGGTCGAGCCGCCAGGCTGCTTTTCAAAGATGCCCTTGAGCTTCTCGAGCACGTCGTTCGCGTCCGCGCGTTCGAGCGCGATGAATTCGCTGACCACTTCGGCCGGGGGTACATCGACGGCGGCAAGAATGCGCAGCAGCCCGCGAATCGCCGCGCTGTTCTCGGTGATCAGCAGCGCCTGCGCCTGGGGCAGCGCGCTGATGAAGCTGTAGTTCCCGGGCGCCTGACCGATATAGGGAGTGAGCGTCTTCTGGACTTCGGCGGGGTCCGCGTAGCGCAGGTGGGCGAGGAAGGTGACGACCTGCTCCCCGTCGGGCAGCATCAACTCGTCGGAAATCACTGGGATCGCCGCCGAGCGCGGGCTTTTGTTCGAGACGACCTTGACGATGTTGGAATGTTCCACGGGCACGAGAGTGATCCCGTTCAGCAGGAGATTGGTCTCGATGATGCGGATGGCTTCCTCCACCGGCACATCGCCGTCGACCACGATGTAAACCGTGCCCTGCACCTGATTGTCGATCACCACGCGCTTCCGGGTCAGAACGGCGTAAGCATCGAGGACCTGTTTCACGTCCGTATTCGGAAACTGGAGGCGCGCTGTTCCGCTGGCGCCGGCCACCCGGGCGGCGGCTGGCCCCGAGGCGTTCCCTCCGCCCGGAAGCGCGGCGTTTTGCGCCACGGCCAGGCCGGTCATGGCGAGGTAGACGAACAGTGGGGTAGGCTTCACCATCGTGGACTAACAACCGCCGTCGGCCGGGGTCAACGTCCATCCGTCCTCCGGGAAAAATGTCACGCAATTGCCACATTTCCGACACCTTCGGACAGCTAGTATCTGCGCACATGCCGATTCGTCGCGCCGCCTTCACATTACTGGAAATCTGCCTTGCGCTGCTCATCGGGCTCCTGCTCGTGTTGCTCGCGGTGCCGAGCGTCTCGGGCTTGCTGGCGGAGCAGCGATTGAGGAAGTCCTTCGAGCGTTTCGATCGATTGGTCGTCGAGGCCAAACGCCGGAGCGTGAGCGAGCAGCAGCCCTGGCGGCTCGTTTGGGAAAGCAAGGATATCGCCCTCGTTCCCGTGGGGCGAAGGACCGGGGCAGGGGACGCGTCGTTGCCCGAACGCCTGGTCCCGGCCCGCGATGAGGCGTTCCATCTCCAGCGCCCAGCCGCCCTGCGAAAGAATCCTCCGCCGGAGTGGGTCTTCTGGCCGGATGGCACCTGCGAGCCGGCGGTCATCGCCTTTGCGGGCCAGTCGGGGAAATGGGAGGTGCGCTACGATGCGCTCACCGCGCGGGGAGTTTTCATCCGTTCGGAAACCCGATGAACTCGCGACGCAAATTCTCTCCGGGCTTCGTTCTGCTCGAAGCGCTGCTCGCAGTCGCCATTTTTGCGCTCGGCGTGCTGGCTCTCGGCCGTTGTGTGAGCAATTGCGTTGCGGCCGAGCACTTCAAAATGGAGGACGCCCTGGCGCGGCGCGCCTTGGAAAATCGCATCGCGGAAATTGAGGCAGGCGCCGCCTCGCCCATCGGGGCGAAGTCCGAGGTTTTGCCGGAGCCGTTTCGCGGGCTGACGCTTTCCCAGTCCAGCGCGCCCCTCGCGTTGAAGAACGAAAATGACCAGCCGTTGGCCGGGATGACGGTCGTGACCCTGGCCGTGAGTTGGCGGAGCGACGGCGAAACCCACGTTCGCGAGCAGACCTTCTATGCGTATCCGCGTCCACAATAGTCGCCGGCGCGCCTTCACCCTGATCGAGGTGATCGTTGCCACGATGATCGTCGCGATGCTGGCGCTCACGCTCTACCGTTTCCTCGCGTCGCACCTGGCTGTAATGCGCCAGGCCACGGAACTGGGCGACGAACGCGAAGCCATCCAGGCGGTGATCCGCCTGGTCCAGACGCAACTTCGCGACCTGCCGCTCCGGCAGGGCGAAGCCCTCCTGGGTCGGCCGTACAAGTTTCGCGGCCTGGCGAATGACGAAATCACCTGGCGCTCCGAGGCCGGCGCCGGCCTGCTGACCAGCGCCGCTACCGGCGAGTACCGCGTGACGCTCACCGTCCAACCCGTGTCCGAGCGATCCTCCGAGACGGAACTCGGTTTGCGCCGTCAGCCGGTCGAATCGAAGGACGCGAACTCGGGCGAACTCAATCGCGGCGGATCCGGCGGCAGATACAACTGGCTCCCGCTGATCCAGCCGATGGCCGCGCTGGAAGTCCGCTATTACGACCCCGCGCAAAAGATTTGGGTGGACGCCTGGGCGGATGGCAGCCGCCGTCCGAGCCTCGTCCGCCTGCGCTTATGGCGGCGCGTGGATGACGCGCCCGTCGAAGCCATGCTTCCCGTGCCGTCGGGAAACCTGTAGCGATGAAAACGAATTCTTCATCGCTCCAGGCGTCGTCCTTGCTGCTCGTCCTCTGGGCGCTGTTGCTCCTTTCCGCCACCGTCTTTGCCTGGGTGGAGTGGATGCAGCAGAGCATCGCCGCGCACAGCGAGACGAACCGCGCCATGGAAGCTCGTGCCATGGCCCACTCGGGGCTGGCCATCGGCATGCACCCTCTGGTCTCCCAGCAAACGCCCCTCCCCGAGAGGTCTGTCGCCCCCGGGCAAAGCTACCGGGTGCAAATCGTGGGCGAGGGCGGCAAACTCAATATCAATTGGCTGCTGCGCGGTGAGGAACCCCGGAAGCTCGCGATCTTGAGGCAATGGCTGGAGCGACGCGGGCTGGATTACGAGCAGCGCGATCGGTTCATCGATTGTCTCCTGGACTACGTGGACGCCGACAATGTCACGCGCCTCAATGGAGCCGAAGAAGACGGTGACTATCATCCTGCCAACCGCGAATTGCTCAGTGTGGAAGAAATCGCGCGTGTGCGCGGGGCCTCGCCGCTTACCTCGCAGCCCGGCTGGCAGGATGACCTCACCGTTTACAGTCTCGGCCCCATCGACTTGAATGCCGCGGGCATCGGAGTCCTCGAATTGCTTCCCGGCCTCGGTGAAACGCGGCTCCGTCAGTTTGTCGAATACCGCCAGGGGGCGGACGGATTGGACGGCACGCCGGATGACAATCGCTTTCCAGACCTCAATTCCATCCAGCAGTTTCTCCGGCTGAACGACAACCAATTCCAGGAACTGCGCCCTCTCATTTCGTATCGGGATCCGACGCTCTCCATCCGCAGCGAAGGCCGCAGTGGAAGCATCACCCGCCGGGTCGAGGTCGTCGTCCGCAAGGGGGCGGACAAATCTCAAATTATCTCATGGAAAGAATGAAGAAGAACGCCGCCACGATCATCTCGCTCCTGCCGCAAGCCGATGGCTGGGCCATTTGGCGCGGGGCCAGCCGGGAACACCTCGCTGCCACCCTTGCCGAAGCCGCGGCGCTGCTCCCGGCGGGATCGCCGGTGCACGTGGCATTGCCCAGTCAGGGACTCGTCATCGAGCGGCTGCATTTTCCGGCCACCGAGCGAGAGGAACTCGCGGGCATGGTGCGCTTGCAATGGGAAAAAGCCCTGCCGTTTCCTCCCGAGGAAGTCTCCGGGGATTTTGCCATCATTAGCCAGGAGCCAAAGGAATCGATGGTGCTGGCGGTGGCCTGTCCGCAGGCGGCGTTGGAAAAGCTCTGCGAGCCGCTCCAGGATCGCGCCATGGCCACGACACGGTTGAGCCCATTTGTTAGTCATGTCGCCGCCGCCTGTCCGCCCGATCAGACCGTGCTCGTGGTCTATGTGGAATTGGGACAGTGGGTCCTGGCGATGGTCGAGAACCGGCGGGCGGGCTGGGTGCATCTGATTCCAGCGGACGACGTCGCGGTGTTTACCACCGAACTCCCGCAATTGCTCCTCACGGCGAGCCTGGAAGGCGTGCCGGCGAATTTCACGCGGGTGCTGCTCGCCCCGGAGGCCGCGGCGTGCGAACCCGCGCTCCGCCAGTACTTCGAGGCGCCGGTCGCGCCGCTGCCTGCCGTCCCTCCAGCGGATGACGCGGCCATGGATCTCCTTCCCCCGTCGTGGCGCTGGCAGACGGAGCAGCGCCGGAGCTGGCGCCAGACAGCGCGCCGGTTGCAGGCCGCCGCAGTGGTGTATCTGGTCGTCGTGGCCGCCGCCTTCGGGCACCTGGCCTTCCTGCGGCGGCAATCGCAAAATCTGGAAGCGGAATTAGCCGCGCTCCGACCGAAACTCCAACAGATCCAGGAACGCCAGGGTCGCTCGACGGCCCTCGCCGCCGCCATCGATCCCCGCCGCTATGCGGTCGAGATGCTTTATCTCATCGATCGCTGCATCCCAGGCGCCGATGTCCGTTTGACGGAATTCGAGCTGTCTTTGCCGCAATGGCGGATCGTCGGCGAAGCGCCTTCGGCCACGCTCGCCGTCCAGTATGTCTCACGTCTCAAGGACGCCCCGGAGCTGAGCGACTGCCAGATCAATGCTGGTCCACCGCAATTGCTCGCCGGCGAACGCGCGCAGTTCAGCATTTTCGGCAAGCCATGATCCGATCCATGTCTTCCCGGGAAAAGTGGTTGGCCGGCATCGTGAGCGCCATCGTGTTCATCGGCGTGACCGCGTTGCTCATCGACGGCTATGCGAGCCAGCGCGCCGCTTTGCGGGCGGAGATCCAGAGCCGCACCAAACAACTGCGGCTCGCCCGCGCCTTGGGCGAAGAAACGGCGTTCTGGCAGCAGCGCGACGAGTGGCTTCACACCAATCAACCTCGGCTCACCGACAGCGACCAGGCCGGAGTGCAACTGTTGGATCGGGTCAAGGAGCTGGCGCAAAAGCACGGCGTGCTGCTGGAGAATCCCGCCCTTCATCCGGCGGATCGTCAGCCTATGTACACCGCCGTCGCGCTGGATGTGGAAACGAAGAGTGCGTGGCCTGCCCTGATTGGTTTCCTCCACGAGTTGCAGGCTCCGGAGCAATTCATCGCCGTGGAAAACGCCAATCTTAAAATCGATGCCGCCGATCCGACCCAGATGCGGGGCCGGCTCAAGATCGCTCGCTGGTTTTCACCGCCATAGGCCGTGCCCATGTCCCGCGTCTTCATTTTGCTGGTCTTGTGCGCGTCTGTCTCAGAGGGCGGAGATAGCCCTGTTCCAGCGTCGTTGCCGAAGGAGCGTTACGCGGGGATGATCACCCATTCGCCCTTTGCCCTCACGACCGCGACGGCGCCCACGCAGACGCAGCCCTCGTTCGCCGCCGATTGGTTTGTGAGCGGGATCGCGCGCCTCAATGACGAAGATTTCGTGTCCATCAAGTCGCGCGACCTATCGACCCAGTTTTCACTCATTGGGCGCGCGGAGAATCGGCAATACGGCGTGGCCCTGGCCAGCGTCAATTGGTCCGACGCCGTCGGAAAAACCACGGTCATCCTGAGCAAGGGCACCGAGACGGCACGCTTGGAATTCAATGAAGCGGATGTCCGGAATCCGCCCCAGGCGGCCATCGCGCAGCGGTCCGGCGGCACGGCCAAAGCGACGGTGATTCCCGCGCCAGCGCATTTGGCTAGTAACTCGGCGCTACCGTCGCCGCCCGAAATCAGGAAGCGCCAGCTCCCGATTCCCGTCCCGCGCTGAGGATCAGCTCGCGGGCTGCCAGTTCCCGAGGTTGTCCTCTTCCGAGTCCGGATTGCGATCGGGCCCTGCGGAGAAGATATCGTATTCCTTCGGGTTGTGCTTCCCCGGGTAGACATAGAAGTACTCTTTGTCCCATGGATCGCGGGGCACTTGGTCGTCCAGTTGCCGCCAGTTGCGTGGCTTCGGTTCGGTATCTGGCTTCGTCACCAGCGCCTTCAGGCCCTGCTCGGTACTTGGGTAAAAGCCGTTGGCCGCCTGATACATGAGGAGGTTGGTTTTGATCTGCTGAAGATCGCCTGACACTTTCACACGGCGGGCTTCATCGAGCTTGCCGCCCATGAAGCGCAGGGCCATGCCGATGAGCAGGCCGATGATGAGCACCACGAGCATGATTTCCAGGAGGGTGAAGGCGGCGGACGAGGAGCGGGAGCGTTTCATGGAGTGTTGGGAGTCAGGTTATAGTCGAGGTTCTTCCAGTTGTGTTTCAGTTGAAGTTCGACCGAGCGCACGGCCGCGGCGTCCGCGTTCGCCGGCAGTTGCAGGGTCAGGCGGTTGAGCCCGACCCGCAGCGCGTTGCCGGGGATGGTCTTCTGCGCGCGCAACCATCCCGTGTAGTGAAAGCGCATGCCGCTCTCGAGGGGGCGGACCACCCCGAGGTAGCCGGGGTCGGCCAGGTCCGGCCACGTGACCCCCGTCACGCCGAGTGGACGGTCATTGACGATTGCCTCGAGCGGCGCATCCCCGTCGGCGTTCAGAATCTCGAAGGTGACGAGCGCGAGCAGGGGCACCGCTTGCAGCTCGAATTCCCAGATCACGCTCGGCGCTTCACCCGGCGTGAGCTTCACCGTTCCCGTATCCAGCGCGGCTTTCACGCGGCCAAACAGCAAGAGATCGTTCGCCGAAAGATTCAACGGCGCGCTCTGGCCGAAGGCCTCGATTCGCTCCGCGGGCGCCGCGAAATCCAGCAGCCGCCGCATCTTCTGCGTGGTCAGCGTGGCCAGGAATACTCCGCGCAAATTGCGGCCGTCACCGGGGACGCGAATGTCCACCGTGGCCACATCCGCGGTGGGGAAGGTGACACTCTCCGACGTGGGCAGCCACAGTCCCTGCCCGAGCGGCCCGCGCGTGAAGCGCTCCTCGCCGGAGGCCGTCCGGCCGATGATGCTGGGCGCGGCGCCCGGACGATCTTCGAAGAAAAGCCGGAGCTGCCGTTCCGAATCAAAATCCGCCAGGGCTCGCAATCGGATCTGGATCACCGTCGCCATGGTCCCATCTGCGCCGGGTGTGGTTTGTGTCTCCACGCCTTCCATCCAGATGGGCAGCGCCGGGCGCGCGCCATTGGCCGCCAGCCTGCGAAAATCCAGCCACACGCTGAAAGGAGTGGTTTCCTCCTGCAATTCCTGCGCGGGCAGGGAACGCGGCAGCGCCAGCCCGAGGAGGCAGCAGACGATTGCGATCGGGAATGAGACAAAGCTCCGCGACATACGATCAGTGCACCTGCACCCTCAGATTCTGCGTCAGCCCGAAGACCGCGCTCATGATGCCATAGACCACCAGTCCGACCACCGCCGCGATGACGATCATGACCAGCGGCGGGATGAGCGTGGAAACGATCTGGATCTCCTTGTCCAGCTCCCGTTCATACACGTTGGCGATCATGTGCATCGTGTTGCTGAATTTCCCCGTCTGCTCGCCCACGGCCAGCATGTCGATGAAGAGCTCTGGAAACAGCGCCTGTCCGCTCAGCGCCGTGGAGAGCGTGGCCCCGTCGAGCACCGCCTTGCGCGCTTCCTTCGTGCGCGCCGCCACATGGGCGTTCCCGGAGATTTCCTCGAGCAGCTCCAGCGCGCGCAGCATCGTCACCCCGTTTTCCATCAGCGTCCCGAGCGTCCGCGCAAATTGCGCATGGAACCGATACCGCATGATCCGCCCGTAGAGCGGGACCCGCCAGAGGATGGCGTCCCAGATCAGCCGCCCTTGGGGCTGGCGGGTAAAAAGCCGGTAGGCCGCATATACGGCCAGGCCTGCGGGCGCGGCCAGCCAGCCATAATGAACGATTACTTCGTTGGTCGTGATCAGGAGCCTCGTGGCCGGCGGCAGCGGCTGCCCGGTGCCTTTGAAAAAGCTCGTCAGCCGCGGCACCATCACCGTCATGAAGGTCACGATCAGGCCCAAGCCGGCCACGACGAGCACCGCCGGATAGAGCAGCGCCTGCTGCACGCGATCGCGCAGGCTCTTGATCGCCGCGAGATGGGCCACCAGGCGCTGCAGGATTACCGGCAGCGCCCCGCTCGCTTCGCCCGCGGACACGAGGTTCACGTAGAGTGGCGAAAAAATGCGGGGAAACTCGCGCAGCGCCTGGGACAGGCTGCGCCCTTCGATCAGCGCGCGATGCAGGGACTGCGACAAGGCCTGCAAGCGCGGCTGCTTGAGACGCCGGACGAGCACCGCGAGCGCCTCATCCAACGTCATCCCGGCGCCCAGCAGATGCGCGAGCTGCTCCGTGAACAAATGCTGATGCGCATACCCGAGCCTCGTGACGGTCTCTCCGCTCGTGGCCAATTCCGGGCTTCGAACCGCCATCTTTGCCCCGGCGAGCCGGGCCCCGGGCGTTGCCGCTGCCACGCCCAGCGTTTGGATCGAAATCGGCACCGCGCCGTGCCTTTCCACCTGCAAAATGGCGCCTGCCCGGTCCGCGCAGGTGACGAGACCATTGACCAGTTCCCCGCGGGAATCTCTCGCGACGTATCTAAACTCCGGCATGATTCAAAGAGGCGACCGGTCGCTTCTGCGCCCGCCCGCCTGGCGGCCGGAAAACCGGTCCTCAGCGACACCGTCGCGGGACGGACGTGTCTCCGAAGGCAGGCTGGGATAGTCGGCAAAAGTCACGTTTCGATCATCGCCCGCACACGTCTCCGGCAGGTGGCTTTTGTGCGAAGATTGGGTTACGATTGGGTGACAATAGCCCGACGAGCCCTCGGCGATGAATTAGGCGTGACTCATCCTCCCGCCCTGCGCGAAGGTGCTCCACGATGAAAGTGAACGCCACCCCCTGCGTGTTCGTCAACGGCACCGCGGTTCTCCCCGATCGCCTCGTGCCAAATGCCGTCGTAACCTGTAGCGCCGGACGCATTACCGCTGTCGGGCCTGCTCGCAAGGTCCGCGTGCCGCGCGACGCCGAGGTCATCGACGCTCGCGGCGGCTATCTCTCCCCCGGCTTCGTCGAGATCCACGTCCATGGCGGCGATGGCGCGGATTACATGGACGGCACCCCGGAGGCCGTGCGCACCGCGAATCGCGCCCACACCCGCCACGGCACCACCTCCATCTTCCCCACGACGACGACCGGTTCGCCCGCCCAACTCGACGCAATGCTCAAGGCCTGTGCCGTGGTTCAGCGTGAATGGCGCGTCACCGACGGCGCGCGATTGATGGGCGTCCACTTTTACGGGCCGTACTTTGCCGAGGACAAACTCGGCGCCCATGCCGCGGAAGGCCGCCGCGACCCGCTCCCTGCCGAGTATCGTGAATACTTTAGTCGTGGGATCATCAAGGTCGCCACGTGCGCCGCCGAGTTGCCCGGCGCCGAGCCCTACTACCGCGCGGCCGCGCGCAGCGGCTGCCTCGTCACCTGCGGGCATTCCAATGCGAGCTGGAACGAGATGGATCGCGCCTTTCGTGCCGGAATGCGTCACGTGGACCATTTCTGGTGCGCCATGAGTTCTGTCCCCGCCATGCGGATGCGCCTCGGGACCCCGATGCAGGGCAGCATGGCCGAGTTTGTCCTCATGCATCGCGAGATGAGCACGGAGGTCATCGCAGACGGCCATCATCTCGCGCCGGAGTTGCTCCTGTTTGCCCTCGCGATGAAAGGCCCGGACCGCCTCTGCTTGGTCACCGACTCGAACCGCGCCCTCGACATGCCTCCCGGCGAGTACCGCATCGGGCCGTCGACAGACGGCTCGCTCTTTTACAGCGATGGCCTCGTCGGTCGAATGCCCGGCAGCGGCGCGCTCGCCAGCTCCATCATGGGCATGGATACCATGGTTCGCACCATGGCCCGCGCCACGAAGGCGCCGGTCCAAGACGTCATCCGCATGGCCAGTCTCACGCCCGCCGAGCGCGCCGGCGTCGCGCGAAAAGTCGGAAGCCTCGAGAAAGGCAAGTTCGCCGATGTCCTCGTCCTCGACAAAAAGCTCGGCGTGAAACGCGTCTTCATCGGCGGCGAGGAGATGAAACACCGCCGCCCCAAATAGCTGCCCTTTCGCGACCTCTTTCCCCCCGATGAATCCAAACTCCCGACCGAAGCCGAGTCGCAGAACTTTTCTCGCCAACGCCGCCACTTCGGGCCTCCTCGTTGCCTTGGGCAAGGGCGCCCCGGCCTCCGCGGAGGCCGCCTCACCGGGCGCAGCCCATCCGGCGCCCCCCGTCCTTCCTTCGAACTTCGCCAATCCCGAGGACTCCCCGATTCATGCTCTGCTGAAGGACGTACCGCTGCCTCGCATGGTGCCCATCGAAACGTCCTTCGATCGGCCTGTGCTCGCCGACGTCGCGCAGTCTTTCGTCGAAAAGCTTCACGCCTCCGGTGTCCTCGCCGCCGTGCGTCCGGGGATGAGCCTGGCCGTCGGCGCTGGCAGCCGCGGAATCACGAATCTCCCATTGGTCACCCGCCTGCTCGTCGAAGAACTCAAGAAAGCCGGCGCCCGCCCGTTTATCTTTCCCGCGATGGGCAGTCACGGCGGCGCCACCCCGGACGGCCAGCGCGCCGTACTCGCACGGATGGGGATTTCCGAAGAAAAAATGGGCGCTCCCATTCGGACCACCATGGACGTCGTCCAGGTTGGCTCCACTCCGGACGGTCTGCCGGCCTACGTCGACGCTATCGCCGCCGCGGCCGACGGCATCATTATCGTGAACCGCATCAAGCCGCACACCTCCTTCCGCGGGCAGGTCGAGAGTGGGCTTAGCAAGATGATCGTCATCGGCGTGGGCAAACAAAAAGGCGCCGAGACCTGTCACAACCTGGGTTACGGACGGATGGAGCAAAACCTCCTCGCCCTGTGCCGTGCTACCCTTGCCAGCGGGAAGATCCTCTTCGGTGTGGGCTTGATCGAGAATGCCTACCACGAAACCAGCCAGGTCGAGATTGTTCCCGCCGCCGAGATCGAAGTCCAGGAACCCCGGCTCCTCGACGAAGCTCGCAAGCTCATGCCCACCGTCCCCATCCAGTCGTTGGACGTCCTCCTCATCGACGAGGTCGGCAAGAACATCTCCGGCACCGGCTTCGACCCCAATGTCGTGGGCCGTTACCCCACCGCCGACGTGATCCTCACCGATCGCGATCCGCGCATCACCCGCATCGCCGTGTTGAATATTACCGATGTCTCCGACGGCAATGGCACCGGCCTGGGCCTCGCCGATTTCACCACCGAACGCGTCTTCCGCAAATTCAACTTCATCGAAACGTACTGCAACCTCCTGACCTCCACGACCGCCGCCGTCGGCCGCATTCCCATGGTCATGCGCAACGACCAGCAGGCCGCCCAGGCCGCCATCAAGACCAGTCTGATTGCCGATCCCCGCAAAGTGCGCCTCGCGCGCATCAAGAACACCCTCTCCCTGGATCGCACCTACATTTCGGAGAACCTCCTCGAAGAAGCGCTGCGCAACCCCAGAACCAAAATCGCCGGCCCCGCCGCCGAAATGGCCTTCGACGCCGAAGGCAACCTTCGCTAACATCCGCGCGCGGAAATCGGTCAAAAAGCAGAAGCGGCATCCTGCTGCTTTCCCTCCCCTCCAGCCGGCGGAAAGCCGAACGCGTCCCCTGAGAAGGTCACGATGACGCCCGCATGATGGTCCATGCGGAGGTGACGCGCCTGTAGCGGCGACGCCGCGCGGACGCAATCCATCGAACGCCGAGGCCACCGCATCATTCCCCCAGTCCTCACACTCCTCTTCACCCTTCCTCTAATAAACCCCCACCGCTCTTCGTTTGGGGTACGTGCACTGAATCCACACCCGATGAAGATTGCGCCTGGCGCCTGAAAAACGCCACGATTCCGCCCGCGTCACTTTGTCCCCCCGACCTGCCTATGAAAACGCCTCTCGTCCTCCTGTCCGCCGCCCTCCTCGCCGCGCCATTCGCCATCCGCGCGGAAAACGAAATCGGTTTCATCGAGAAATTCGCCCTCGCGCCTGATCGCGAGGCCGTGCTCAGCCAACTCCTTCCGGGGAGTGAAGACTCTTACTTCTTCCACGCGCTCCATTACCAGAGCACCAGGCAGGCGGCCAAACTGGCCGAAATCATGGATCAATGGTCCAAGCGCTTCCCCAATTCTGAGCGGCGCCGGATCATCGAAAACCGATCGGCTCTGCTTGCTTACGATGCCGATCCGCAGAAAACCCTTAAGTTCCTCCGTGATCGCCTGCATCTGGAATTCAACCACCAGCAACAGGTGCGCGATCAGAAGCCCGATTTGCCGGCAAAACTCGATTCCGCGCGCATCAGCCGGGCGGCCTTCCAGAGTCAGGCATTGGGGGTCGCGGATGACCTCAGCCAGGTCGATGACGAGGCGCTGCCGGGACTGATCGGTGACAAGGTGGCGCTGAAGTCGTCGCAAACGCGTGATCTCCTCAAGCGCCTCAAGCGCCCCGATGTCCCGGGACTCGTCGACGTCATCGCGGCGGATTTGAAAACGAAGGAAAGCCGCGGCTTCGGCGAATTCGAGATCCACCGCGCCCTGCTTCCGGAGCAAATGGACGACCTCGCGAAACGCATCCCGACGCTCTACGAAAACCAGAACTTTGTCTTTGCCCGCGTCCACAAGCTTGTCCCTGGCGCCGACGCCGACGCCGAGTTCGACCCCGCCGAACGGGAAGCGTGGCTCGACCGCGCCTGGGCCTATGCCAGGAATCTCAGCCCGAGCTTCAACACGCTCAAGGCGAGCATCCTTTTCCAGCGCCTCCAGCACGACCGCGCTCGCGCGATCTACGACAAGGCGCGGTTCCTCGATTATATCAAGCTCCCGCGCCGGGCGAACTACGTAAACTCCGACTATCTCAGCCGGGCGGATCTCGCCTCCCAGATCGTCGATGTGAACGCGGACCTCAGCGCCGTCCTCGGCGTCGCGCCTCCGATTCGCAACGACGAGGAATTGGTTCGCGACTATCTGCTGCACCTGCTCAAGGACGAACCGACCTGGGAGCCCTGGGCAATCTGGCTGCGCGATACCTGGCTCAAGCCGGTCTTTGCGGAAGCGAAGATCGTCAACGGCATCGGCAATGCCGAGCAATGGGCGTCGCTCCTCTCCCCGAGCGCTTTCCAGGCGCTCAAGGATCGCGTCGATGTCGATTTCTCGGCGGTGAATCCGCCCTTCCTCGCGCCTGGCGACGACGTCAATATCGACCTGTTCCTCAAGAACGCGCCGAAGCTCATCGTCAAGATCTACGAGATCAATGCGCTCTCCTACTACCTCACCCATCAACGCCAGCTCAATACGGACCTCGCTCTCGACGGGCTCGTGGCCAACCGCGAGGTGACCCACGACTTTACCGCCGACGAAGCCGGACGCAGCCCTTTCCGGCGCACCCCGCGCACGTTCAAATTTCCCGAACTGAAGGGTAAACGCGGAGCGTGGGTCATCGAATTTATCGGCGGCGGCAAGTCAAGCCGCGCGCTCGTGCGCAAGGGCCAGTGGTCCGTGATCCAGCGTTCGGGACCGGCGGGCGACTTGCTCACCGTCCTCGACGAGGCGCGCCAGCCGGTCAAGGGTGCGGTCGTCTGGCTCGACGGTCGCAAGCTCATTCCCGATGAAAAATCAGGGTACATTCTCGTCCCCTTCACCCAGCAGCCCGGCTCAAAGAATGTCGTGCTCGCGGATCAGGCGGGCGAGTTTGCGACGCTCGCCTCCATTGACCATCATGCGGAGACCTATCGCCTCGACGCGCGGATCCATATCGAACGCGAGCAGTTGCTCGCCCGCCGCGAGGCGACGATTGCCGTCCGGACGGCGTTGCTGCTCAACGACGGGTTGGTCTCGCTCGATCTCCTCAAGGACCCCAAGCTGACGATCACCACGGCGGCCATCGACGGCGTCGATACCACCAGCGAAGTGAAGGTGACCGGACTCGATCTGGCCAAGGTTTTCACCCACACGATCACCGTCCCGGAACGCGTCGTCCGGCTTCGCGTGACGCTGACCGCCCAGGTGGAAAAGCTGAGCCAGGGCGGCACGAAGGAAGCACTGAGCCAGACCTACGAGATGGCGATCAACGGCATCGATCGCACCGTTCAGGTCCGCGCGTCGCATTTGAGCCGGTTTGGCGATAGCTATGTCTACGAGTTGCTCGGCAAAAATGGGGAACCCGCGTCCGATCAGCAGGTCGTCTTCAATTTTCGGCATCGGCAATTCCGCCGGGAGATCACGATCCCGTTACGCACGGATGATTTCGGGCGCATCGATCTCGGCGCACTCGAGGGCATTGCCGCCGTGCAACCACGGGCGGCGGGCGCGGGGGATGGAGAGCGGCATGGCTGGGAATTGGAAAAGTCCGGACGCACCTGGCCGCAGTCGGTGCATGCGCGGGCCGGGGATGTCGTCACGCTGCCCTGGACTGACGACGCGCCTCCGGCCCGTGTTTCCTTGCTGGAAGTGCGCGCCGGGAGCTTTGTCGCGGATCGAAGCGCCGCCCTGGCGATCAAGCCGGGCAGTCTCGTCCTCACCGGCCTGGCGCCGGGAGATTATTCTCTCCAGGCCACTGGATACGATCCGGTCAGCATTCGAATCACCGCGGGCGATGTGGTGAAAAACTGGCTCGTTTCCCCGAACCGCGAATTGGAGCTGCGTGGAACCGCTCCGGTCAATATCGAGTCGATCGTCCGCGAACCCGCGGCGTTCGTCGTCCAGTTGACCAATGCCGGTCCGTTCACGCGGGTGCATGTCGCGGCCACGCGGTTCCTGCCCGAATCCAGTTTGCTGCGAGGCCTCGGATCGTTTGCGCGCTTCGAACCAGGGCAGGGGACTCCGGCCAAGCTGCCCAACCTCTTCGCCGCCGGCCGCGCCATCGGCGACGAATACCGTTACATTCTCGAGCGCCGTTACACGAAGCTCTTCCCCGGCAACATGCTTTCGCGCCCGGGCCTTCTGCTCAACCCTTGGGAGGTGCGGTCCACCGATCTGCAGGCGCAGTCCTTGACGGCCATGCAACGCGCGGCAGGAATGGCGGGAGGCCGCGGAGCCGCGAAAAATGCACCCGCTCCCCCGATGCCGATGGAGATGCGCGTGTTCGAACCCTATGGGGACGAAGGGCCGAACATCGATTTTCTCGCGCAGTCTGCGCCCGTCCTTTACAACCTCGTGCCCGACGAGAAGGGGATGGTCCGGATTGACCTTAAATCGCTCGGCGATCGGCAGCACGTCCAGATTTACGCCGAGGATCTCACGAGTGCGGCGTGGCGGACGCTCGCCTTGCCCGAGGCGCCCACGAAGTTTCAGGAACTGCGCCTCGTGCGGAATCTCGATCCGCAAAAGCTCTTCACCGAAAAGAAGGAGGCCACCCTGCTGGCGGCCGGTCAGGCCCTGACCTTGCCGGATCTGCTCACGGCCGAACTTGAAACCTACGATTCGCTTGCGGGCGTGCATGCCCTCTTCACCACGCTCAGCAACGACGCGAACCTGGCGAAATTTGCCTGGGTCCTGCAATGGCCGTCGCTCAAGGACGAAGAAAAGCGCGCCAGGTATTCCGAATTTGCCTGCCACGAACTCAACTTCTTCCTCAGTCGCAAAGATCCCGCGTTTTTCCAAAAAGTGGTCCAGCCCTATTTGCGCAACAAAAAGGATCGGACCTTTCTCGACGACTTTTTGCTCGGCAATGATCTGCGCCGCTACCTGGAGTCCTGGGAATTTGTGCGGTTGAATATGGCCGAGCGCGCCTTGCTGGCTCAGCGCCTGCCGGGTGAATCCGCGGCCACGGCCCGGCTGTTGCGAGAGTTGTGGGAACTCGTCCCGCCGAATCCCGAGCAGGAAAATCACCTTTTTGAAACCGCGCTGCGCGGCCGGGCGCTTCTGGGAGATCGAGACGAGAGTTCTTTCAAGAGTGAGAAAGGTCGCCGGGATAAGGAAGCACTGGCCTCGGACCATCCCCTCGCTCCCACCGCTTCGCCCATGCCGGCTGAGCCCCTGGCGGCGGCTGCACCCGCCAAGCCGCAGGCGCTCCGCATGGGTATTGCGAATGCGGCGGAGGCCGCGAAGAGCATCAATGGTCTGGACAAGGCGGCGGATGGTGTCGAAAAGCGCAAGCAATTGTCCGAGCAGGCCGGGGAGGCGCAACTCAAGGATGCCAAGGATGCGATGAACAAACTCGGGGACCTCGAGGAAGGGTTCTTCGCCAAAGGAGAAGCGGATCGTCAGCGCGTCCTCGTGCGCCAATTCTTCCGTGCCTTGGGGCCGACCAAGGAATGGGCGGAGAACAACTATTACCATCTCCGCATCGGCGTCCAGAACGCCGATCTCATTCCGATCAATGCCTTCTGGCGGGATTACGCGGCTTGGGATGGAAAGTCACCCTTCGTCTCGGAACATTTGACGGAAGCCGCGCGCAATTTCTCGGAGATGATGCTCGCGCTCGCGGTCCTGGATCTGCCGTTCACCGCTCCCAAGCACGCCACGAAAACGGAGGGAAGCCAGTTCACGCTCACCGCCGCCGGTCCGCTCATCGCCTTTCACAAGCAGATCAAGCCGGCCGCCGCCGCGCCGGAGAATGCCGCGCTCCTCGTCTCGCAGAACTTCTTCCGCGCCGATGATCGCTACCGCGAGGAAGGCAATGAGAAGTTCGACAAGTATGTGACCACTGAGTTTTTGAGCGGCGTGGTCTATGGCGCCAATATCGTCATCACCAATCCCACGAGCGCCCCGCAGAAGCTCACCGCGCTGTTGCAAATCCCACGGGGAGCACTGCCCGTGAATAGCAGCAAGGCGACCGATAGCCGCCGTCTCCGCGTCGAACCGTACACGACGCAAACGTTGAACTATTTCTTCTACTTCCCGGCGCCCAACCCCGCGAACGAAGACCGCTTCGCGCACTACCCCGTGCAGGTGGCGCGCGACGAGCAGATCGTCGGCGGCGCAAAGCCCTTCACCTTCAAGGTGGTGAAGCAGCTCTCGGAAGTGGACAAGGCCTCCTGGGAATACGTCTCCCAATACGGCACGGACGCGGACGTGTTTTCCTTCCTCGACAAAGCGAATCTCGCCCGGCTCGATGTGGAGAAGATTGCCTGGCGGGCGCGGAAGAGCGTGGACTTCTTCCGGAAGCTGGTCGGCCTCCTGGATGCGCGGCACATCTACAGCGAGCCGATCTATCGCTACGCCGTGCTGCACAACGACGCCCGGGTCATCCGGTCGTACCTCACCCTCTTCGGCGACCGTCAGGATTTCCTCAATCAGTGCGGACCATGGCTCGACACATCGATCCTCAAAATCGACCCCATCGAACGTCGGGCCTACGAACACCTCGAATACTCGCCGCTCGTCAATCAGCGGGCGCATCGGGTCGGCGCGGAAAACCGCATCCCGAATCCCGTCCTGCGCGGACAGTACCAGTCCTTGCTAAACGTCCTGGCCTACAAGCCAACGCTCGACGCGATCGATCAGATGAGCGTGACCTATTACGTCTTCCTCCAGGATCGCATCGAGGAAGGCCTGGCTCGTTTCCACGCCATCGCTCCCGCGGCCTTGCCGACCCGGCTCCAGCACGACTATTTCCGCACCTACGTCGCGTTCTACGAGGAAGAGCCCGCGGTGGCCCGCGGCCTCGTCCAGCAGTATGCGGACTATCCGGTGGACCGCTGGCGCAAGCTCTTCGCTGAAGTCGGGGCGCAGCTCGACGAGATCGAGGGCAAAGTCGTCCCACGTCCCGGTGACGGCCAGCCCGACCGCGAAAAACAGCAGGGGGAACTCGCCGCAACCGAGCCGTCGTTCGATTTCAAGGTCGAGAACCGCCAGATCGCCCTCACGTGGAAGAACCTCGGGGCGGTCACGGTCAACTACTACCTCATGGACCCGGAGTTCATGTTCAGCGCGAGCCCCTTCGTCACCCAGGACGCCGGGCGCTTTTCCATCATCAAGCCCACGCGCACCGTCGAACAGGCCCTGCCCGCCGGACAGGATGCCCTTGTCGTGCCGCTGCCTGGTGAATTTGCCAAGGCCAACGTCCTCGTGGAAATCCTCGGCGCCGGCCAGCGCAAGGCGCAAGCGTATCACGCCAACACCCTCAAGCTCACCCTGGCCGAAAACTATGGGCAGATCGAGGTGCGCGACGAAGCCGCCGGCAAACCGGTCAGCAAAGCCTACGTCAAAGTCTACGCCCGCCTGCGCAATGGAACCGTGCGCTACTACAAGGATGGCTACACGGACCTGCGCGGGAAATTTGACTATGCCAGCCTGAACTCCAGCGAGATCCAGCACATGCCGATGCCGCGCAATGCCGGAGACGCCTCTGGCGGCCTCGGCTACCAGATGCTCACCCCCGGCGAACTGGGTGAAGTCGACAAACTAGCCATTCTCCTCATGAGCGAAGCCCACGGCGCCGCTGTCCGCGAAGTCACTCCGCCGCACCAGTAATTCTCGGCCGCAGGGGTCGAGGTGGCATGGGTTCCGTCGTGCCAGGTGATTTCGAAAGTCAATAGTGGCAGTGCACAATGCGTCCGCCAGAGACGCGTGCGTAGGGTGCAGGGACTGCCGCCAAAATGCGGAACGTCTGTGCGGCGATTGACGCCGCCGCCCTCGCGTGGCTTCATCACCCGATGAAGTATCCCCTCCTTCCCCTCCTGGCTCTGGCACTCGGGCTCGCGCCATATCCCACGGCCTCCGCGAAGACCCCGGATGGCAGGCAGAAGCTTGTCCTCGTGGCCGGAAAACCGTCGCATCCGCCGCGCATGCATGAATTTAACGCGGGTGCACAATTGCTGGCGAAGTGTCTCGCGCAGGGGGCGCCGGCGCTCAAGGTCGAGGTTGTGCTCAATGGCTGGCCGGCGGATGAAGCGGTCTTTAACGATGCCGATGCGGTGGTTTTCTACATGGATGGGGGACCGAAGCATGAGGCGGTGCAGGAGGGTGGCGCGCGCCTGGCGAAGATCGACGAATGGACGAAGCACGGCGTGGGAATCGGCTGCATGCACTACGGCGTGGAAGTGGTGCCGGCCCAGGCCGGCGACCAGTTCAAACGCTGGATCGGCGGCCACTACGAGAACATGTATTCGTGCAATCCGCTGTGGGAACCCAATTTCACCCAGTTCGTGGAGCACCCGATCACGCAGGGTGTGAAGCCCTTCCAGATCAAGGACGAGTGGTACTTCAACATGCGCTTCGCCGACGGTTTCTCCGCGGACAAGGCGAACCTCGATGGGGCGACGAAATTCTGGCCGACCCTCGTGGCCAAGCCGAGCGACGACGTGCGCAAGGGACCGTATGTCTATCCCAAGGGCCCATACGATCACATCGTGGCCGCCAGCGGTCGCGCGGAGGCGATGATGTGGGCTGTCGAGCGACCTGATGGCGGCCGCGGCTTCGGATTCACCGGCGGTCATTTCCATGACAACTGGGGCAACGACCAGTTCCGCAAGACCGTGCTCAATGCGCTCGTGTGGGTGGCCAAAGGGACCGTGCCGCCCGGCGGCATCGAATCGAAAATCACGCCAGAGGATCTCGAAGCCAATCTCGATCCGAAGCCGCCGAAGAAGTAGGTGACGAGAAGGTCAACGATCCACGCCCCGGCGCGTCGCTTCGTTGTCCTGTGCCAACGCGATAATCCGGTCGGAGGGTGCGCCGCAATGGCGACGCCGCCAAAAGCAGGACGCTCTCTAAGATTTTTCCCCGCACGTGCTTGACTCGCCGCCCATTCTACCGCGTCTTTCGATGCTCTCCGTCCCCTCGATTTGTATGAAAACCCTCCCGCACCGTCTCCTCGTCGCCGTCACGCTCGCCCTGGGCTTCACCTTTTCCGCGGCCGGCAAGACGCCCGATGGCAAGCCATGCATCCTGCTGCTCGCCGGCAGGCCGTCGCACGGTCCCGGCCAGCATGAGCACAATGCCGGCGTCCAACTCCTCGCGAAGTGTCTCAACCAGGGCATGCCCAATGTCGTGACCAAGGTGCATCTCAATGCCGAATGGCCGGATGCCAATGAACTCGGCCAGGCCGACTCCATCGTCCTCTACTCCGATGGCGGTGGCGGGCATGTTGGGCTGCAAGGCGATCGGCTCACCGATCTGGCCAAGGAAATGAAGCGCGGGTGCGGCCTGGTGTGCCTGCACTACGCTGTCGAGCCGATGTTCGAAAAAGTCGGCTGGCCCGACCCGCAGAATGGCCCCGATGGCAAACCGCTCCCGCAGCCCATCCCGCCCGGACGCTCCTCGAAAGGCAAAGGCTCCCCCGAATTCCTGGACTGGCTCGGCGGCTATTTCGAGCAGTACTGGTCGGTCAATCCGCACTGGCTCGCCAATTTCAAGGAACTGCCGAAGCACCCGATCAGCAGCGGCGTGCACCCGTTCAGCACGACCGATGAGTGGTATTTTCATATGCGGTTTCGTCCGGGAATGCAGGGCGTCACCCCGATCCTCACGGACCTCCCTCCTGCGGAAACGATGAACCGCGGGGAAGGCACGCATGGCGGCAATCCCGACGTGAAGCGTGAAGTGCTCGAGGAAAAAAAGCCGCAGCATGTGGCCTGGGCCGTGGAGCGCACTGACGGAGGACGCGGCTTTGGATTCTCCGGCGGCCATTTTCATCAAGGCTGGGGCAACGAAGACCAGCGCAAGTTGGTGCTCAACGCCATCGTCTGGACGGCGAAACTTGAAGTGCCGGCCAATGGCGTGGCCTCGACGATCACCGCCGAAGACCTGGCCGCGAATCTCGATCCCAAGGGCCAGCCCAAGCCCGCAGCGGCGCCCAAGCCGGCGGCGGCTGCCGCATCGGCTTCCGGGGCGGTCGCTGCTGCGAATCCCGCCGTGCAGGCGCTTTACACCTCGCCGGTTGTCCACAACAAGCCCGTCGAGATCAAAGCGAATCTCAAGGGCGCGAAGGAATTGTATCTCGTCGTCAGCGATGCGGGCGATGGTTTCACGGCGGATTGGGCCGTCTGGCTCAATCCGACGCTTGTGAAAGCAGACGACTCGAAGATCAAGCTCACCGATCTCAAGCCAAAATCCGCGCACACGGGTTGGGGCGAATTCGCCGTGAATCTCAATCCCCAAGGCAAACCTATCAAGGTCAACGGGCATGAGTTTTCGAACGGATTCGGCGCCCATGCGCCGTCCATGGCCGCATTCGAATTGCCGGAAGGCGTCGTGGCGTTTGAAGCCGAAGGAGCGATCGATGACGGTGGGACCAAGCAGGGGGGCGGAGCTACGGTGACGTTCCAGATCTTCGCGCAGAACCCCGGGCCTGCCGCCGTCGTGGCCAGCGCTCCGCGTGGCGCCGCCCCGTCGGCAGGTGTGGATGAGCGCTTCGGGTGGGACAATGCCCTCAAGAACATGAGCACGTTCACCGCCGCCGCCGGTCTCCAGGCCGGGCTCTTCGCGGCTGAGCCGATGATCGTCAACCCGACGAATATCCAGGTCGATCCGCGCGGCCGCCTCTGGGCCACGGAATGCGAGAACTACCGCAAGTACATGAGCCAGCGCCCCGACGGCGACCGCGTCGTCATCCTCGAGGATACCAATGGCGACGGGGTGGCGGATAAGGAAAAGACTTTCTACCAGAGCAAAGAGCTGACAAATCCGCTGGGCATCTGCGTGCTCCCGCAGGCCAAAGGCACCAAGGTCATCGTCAGCGCGGCGCCCAATGTGTGGCTGCTCACGGATACGAAGGGCGACGACGTGGCAGACGACGCCAAGATCATTCTCAAGGTCGGAGGCGTGTGGAACTACGACCACCAGATCCACGCCTTTTGCTTCGGCCCGGACGGAAAATTCTATTTCAACTCCGGCAACTCCATCACGGAGCTGACCTACCCGGACGGCACGCGCGTGACCGATCTCGCCGGCCATGAAATCACCAACAAGGGCGAGCCTTACCGCCAGGGCATGGTCTTTCGCTGCGACATCGATCTCGAAACCGGCAAAGTCAGCAACGTCGAGACTCTCGGCCACAACTTCCGCAACAATTATAAGGTCGCCGTCGATTCCTTTGGCTCGATGTGGCAATCGGACAACGATGACGACGGCAACAAGGGCGTCCGGATCAACTACGTCATGCATTTTGGGAACTTCGGCTATACCGACGAGAAGACGGGCGCCGGCTGGCGCACCCCTCGCACGAATATCGAGAGCGAGATTCCGCTCATGCACTGGCACCAGAACGATCCAGGCACCGTGCCCAACCTGCTCCAGACCGGCGCCGGCTCACCCACGGGTATGGTGATCAACGAAGGCACGACGCTCGGCGCGCAGTTCACCAATCAGATCATCCATTGCGATGCCGGCCCGCGCACGGTCCGTGCCTACCCGGTCGAAAACGATGGCGCAGGCTACAAGGCCACCATGGTCGATATCCTCACCTCGACCGATAGTTGGTACCGCGCGTCCGATGTGGACATCGCGCCCGACGGCTCCCTCTTCGTGAGCGACTGGTACGATCCAGGCGTCGGAGGCCACGCCATGGGCGACAACGTGATTGGGAAGATGATGGGCCGCATTTATCGTGTCGCACCCGCGGCCGGCAAATACACCATCGCCGCCCCTGACTTCAGTTCCGCCGAGAGTTGCGTCAAGGCGCTCGCTTCCCCGAATCGGGCCACCCAATACGTCGCGTGGAGGACGCTTCACGCCATGGACGCCAAGGCTGAGCCCGCCCTGACCGGCCTGTGGAAGTCCGAGAATCCCCGCCTCCGCGCCCGCGCGCTCGGATTGCTCACGCAGATCAAAGGCCGCGAGATCGAACATCTCACCGCGGGATTCAAGGATTCCGATTCCAATGTTCGCATCGCGGCCATCCGCCTGGCGCGCATGCTCGCGACCACGCGCGGCGTCGATATGAAGGCCATCGAGGGCGACCGCACTCTCCTCGCGAATCTTGCGCAGGATCAAAGCCCGCAGGTGCGGCGCGAGCTCGCCGTCTGCCTGCACGGCAAGAAGGATTTCGCCCAGATGTGGGCGGCGCTGGCCCAGCAGCACGATGGCAAGGACCGCTGGTATCTCGAGGCCCTCGGCATCGGCGCCGCCGGCAACGAAGACGCCTGTTTCGACGCGTGGCTCGCCGCGGTCGGGGATAAATGGAACACACCCGCCGGGCGCGACATTCTGTGGCGTCTGCGCACGGCGAAGACCGCGCAGTACCTCACCAAGATCCTCGAGGATAAATCAGTGGCCGCGACCGAGAAGCCTCGCTACCTGCGGGCGTTCGACTTCCTGCCCGACGCTCCCGAGAAGACAAAGGCCCTGGTCGAGCTGGCCGGTCTCGGGACGGACATGAACACCGTCGCCGCCGAGGCGCTCGCGCGTCTGAAAAACGTGAACGTCAACGACAACCCGGAGGTCAAAGCGGCCGTCGAGAAGCAACTGGCGTCCAGCAAGGGAACCCCGCGCTTCATCGAGATCGTGCGCGACTTCCAGATCAAAGGGCAGGACGCGCCGCTGCTCGATGCCGCTCTTGCGAACCTGTCTGACCCGCTCGCCAACGAGGCGCTCAAGCTGGTCCTCGGCGGAGCGGACGCCTCGACGATATTCGATGATGTGCTCGCCGGGCCGCAGGCCGAGAAACTCGTGACGCTGCTCGGGACTTCCAGTGATGCGCGGACGATCAATCGCCTCACCCAGATCGCCACCAAGGTCGGCGGGTCGTTGCCGAGCCGCAAGGCCGCCATCCAGGCGCTCGCCCGCACGCAGACCGGTGCGCAGGCCGTTATTCACCTCGCGAAGAACAATGGACTGCAGGAGGACCTGAAGATCACCGCCACCACGGCGCTGAACCTCGTGCAGTATCCGTCGCTGAAGTCGGATATCGCGGCATTGTTTCCCACGCCGGCAGCCCTCGGTGGCTCGCCTCTCCCGCCTATCGCGGAACTGATTAAGATCAAGGGGGATCTCGCGCACGGCAAAGTAGTGGCGGAGCGCGCCGAAAGCTCCTGCATGACCTGCCACCGCATCGGCGACAAAGGTGTGGACTTCGCGCCCGCGCTGAGCGAGATCGGCTCAAAACTGCCCAAGGAGGCCATCTTGGAAGCCATCATCAATCCGAACGCCGGCATTTCGATGGGCTTCGAGACCACGCAGCTTCAGACCAAGGATGGCACCGTCGCCATCGGGATCGTGCGTAGCGAGACCAATGACGACCTGGTCCTGGCCCTGCCCGGCGGCGCCACGAACAAGTTCACCAAGAAGGAGATCGCCAAGCGCGACAAGCTGGCCACTTCTCTCATGCCGAGCGGCCTGAACCAGGCCCTCACCCAGCAGGACCTCATCGACCTCGTCGAGTATCTGGTCTCGTTGAAAAAGCCTTGAACCTGTCGGCTTTCTTGCCAAGCGGGCGGTTGATGAGAAAGTGAAGTCCACCATGAATTCGCGTCTCCTTCCCGCCTCGTTGCTCCTCGGGCTTCTGCTCACCGGTTGCACCACTTTTAACCCCACCGAACTCGGTCTCATCCGGGGGAGCGGTGTTTCGCCACGGCTTTACAGCAAGATGGAAGCCGGCCGGATCCTGACGCCGGAGGACGTCATTGAATTGACCCGCCGTCACGTGCCGGAACGCTACATCATGCGGCAGATCGATGACGTGGGCGTGGACTATGCGCTCAACCCTGAGGATCATAAACGGCTTGAGCGGGCGCGGGTCAGCCCGGCTGTCATCGACGCTCTCCAGGCGGCCTCCGACGAATTTTCCGGCCGGTACGCCTCGCCGCACCATCGCGTCTACCTCACCGATCCGTACTCCTACGATTACGACCCTTATTACTACGGGGCGTACGGAGCCTACGGGGAACGCCCGTATTGGGGCTCCCTGGATCTTCACTTTTGGCCGGGCGACCACCACCCGCGCCACTGGTAAGGCGGAAGGAAAGTAGAAGCGGCATCCTGCCGCTTGGTTCCAAGTCTAAAGCGGCGGGACGCCGCTTCTACTCAGCGGCCAGCGTGAGTTGATGCGAAAACTCCCGGAGACTGGGCTTCAGTTCATCCGGGAGTTCGAGGAAGAGGAGGGTGCTCTCGTAGCTCTTGCCGTCTTTGGGTTCGCACCAGACGACGAGGCCATCGATGGCCATGCGGCAGAGCCCGCGCTGTGGGTCCATCTGGACGAGCAGCACGGAAATCTGGGTGCCGATCGAAAATTGCCAGCGGGAGGTGAAGCGCATGCCGCGCTCCGAAATGTCGAGGTCACCTGTGGCACAGACTTGAGCGTCAGCGCCGTAGTCGAGGTAAAGGGAGGGTCTGGGAGTGGTGGCGGTCAGCATTGGGGTCTCTCAAATCACATCATTCACAAACAAAGCTAGCAGAAATTAGCATGTGCTCTGGTTCTGTCAAAAATGTGCAATCAATCTTATTGCGCCTCGGCTTCGATAGTCACGGGTTCTGGGCGGGATGGGCGGTTTCGCGGGGGAGCGGCGGCAATGTGGACTGCTTTTTCGGCTTCGGCAAGGGCTCGCAAGGCAATCCTGCCCAGGGTCACCGTCGCCCCCAGCGTCACGACGAGTCCGCCGACCCAAATACAGTATTCACTGGCCTCGGGGTGGATCTTCCCCTGCCACAGCCAGAGCCCGCGCTGGCCCATCGTGCCGAGATAGGCGTAGAGAAACATCGAGGGGGTCTGGCCGATGGCGACCCAGAGCATGCACGTGCCGAAGGGGATGCGGGTGATCCCGTAAAGATAATTCAGGAGACTGACGGGCGAAAGAGGAGGCAACTGGCTGAGCAGGATGATCTTCCAGCCGTCCCGTCCGATGGCTTCGTCGAGGGCCGCCCATTTGGGATTCTGAAGAAGCTTTCGGGCAATCCATTTCCGGCCAAAGGTCCGGCTGATGGAAAAAGCGCAGGAAGCCGCGGTGACATTGGCGGCGAGATTCAGGGCAAACCCCCACCACAGGCCAAAAAACAGGCCGCTCCCGATGGCCAGCACACCGCCGGGCAGCAGCAACACGTTGCACGCGGCATAGAGCAGGGGATAGAGGACCGCTCCGGCCCAGCCCATCGCGCCAATCGCATTTTGCAGGCGCACGATGAAGTCCATCACCGGATAGTGCCGGCCGAGCCACGTCACCACGCCCACGGCGAGGACCAGGCCGCCGAGTTGCAAAAAAAGAGCGCGCTTCAGTTGGGACATGGCCTCGGACGGATCAGTGGGAGGTGGTCTGGGCCTCCAGGGCCGCGACGAACGCCTTGATGTGCCGCGGCCCGATGCCGCAGCACCCTCCGATAAGCCGCGCGCCCGCCGCCACGAGTGCGACGCCGCTCGCGGCGAATGCCTCCGGGGTCGCCCCGTAAACGAGCTTGCCCCCTACGGTGGCCGGCAGGCCGGCGCTGGGAAAAGCGGCCAAAAATGGAGGGGTGGAATTTTGAATGCTGAATTTTGAGTTTTGATTGGAGAGAAGCGCGAGCGCTTTACCGGCATCCACGCAATTTGCTCCGACGACATCGGCGTCGGCTCCTTGCAGGGACGCCACGGCCGTGGAAAAAATGGCGGGGTCGTCCAAGGGCAACAGGGCGACAACGGGGCAGTGGTGGAGCGTATGCTTGGCGTTGAGCGCGATGAGCAGTTCGTCCAGATCGAGGAATGTCTCGAGAAAGATCAGGTTGCAGCCGCCGTCGAGAAGCGCCCCGATCTGCTCGAGATAAACGTGATGCCGGTCGATGCCCTGGGCCTCGGCTTCGGCGGCGGTGATGCCCAACGGACCGACGCTCCCCGCGACATAGACGCCCGTCCCTTTGGCCACATCCTTGGCGAGTTGCGCGGCGTTCCAGTTCAACTCGTTGACCCGGCCCTCGAGGCCGTGCCTGGCCAGGCGCACGGCATTCGCGCCGAAACTGTTCGTCTCGATCACCCTCGCGCCGGCGGCGATGTATTGTTCGTGGATTCCGCGCACCAGGTCGGGCTGGCTCACGCACAATTCCTCGAGGCATTGCCCTTCCGGCAGCCCGGCAGCCATCAGCTCTGTGCCCATGGCGCCGTCACCGGGCAGGACGCGGTGCTGCAATTCATCGATAAAATCCATGGGCGGGCGGCGAATATCCGCGCATCGCCCATCCTTGCCGAGAAGAAAAAACCCGCTATAAGTGCCGGCCCATGACGCCTCGTTCGCTGGTTTACAAGCTCCTCGCCGTTTCCGAGGAAATCAAGACGAAGACCGAGGCAACTCTGCATGCCTGCCAGGCCCCAAGGGCCCTGGTGAAAAAGATCGACGGACAGAAGTGAAGATCCATTTTCCGTAGCCCCACCCCACCGCTTTGAACCGCCTCGCAACCGCCAGCGGTTCCCCCCAAGACACCTCGGACGCCGCGCTCGAGCCCCCGCGCCCGCGCCTGGCGTGGCTCGATCTCTTCCGCGGCGCTGCGGTGCTTGTCATGATCGAGACCCACGTTGTGAATACCTTCCTCGCCGGCGGGTTCCGCGAAGGTGGCTGGTTCGCGATGCTCAACTATGTCAATGGGCTCGTCGCGCCTTCTTTCCTGTTCATCGCCGGCTTTGTGCAGGGGATGGAGCGCCGCAAGGCGCCTGGCAAGCCGATCCCGTATGCCCGCCGCGCCGGACGCCTGCTGGCGATCGCCGCGCTGGGCTACGCGCTGCACTTTCCATTCGGGGCGCTGGCCGGCCATCGCTGGTCCGAAGCGCTTCGCGTTGGCTCGCAGATCGATGTCCTCCAGTGCCTCGCTCTCGGCCTCGGGCTGTTGCTTGGTGTCAGTTGGCTGACTGGGAAACTCATGCCGCGATCAGCGATCCCGGCGGCGGATGACGGCGGTAAGGCGCCGGGCGGGGATTCTCCGTCCTCGTCAATTCATCTGGGCCGGTCACTTCCTCCCTTCGTCTGGTCGCTGGGGGTCGTGGCGCTGGCGCTGACGGCGGTGCTCGCTGCGCCGCTTGTCCAGATTTGGGCGGGTGGACCGGTGATCGTGCGCGCCTGGCTCAATGCCACGACCGGTTCGCTGTTTCCGCTTTTCCCGTGGGTGGGGTTTGTGTTCCTCGGCGCGCTCATGGGCGCATGGCCGGTGCGTGCCTTGCCAGGGCGGGCCGCCGCCATGATCTGCCTCGCGCTGCTGGCCTGGAGCTGCCGCGGGACGGTCTTTTCCGCGGTGAGCCCGTCGTTTTTCCTCGAACGCGCGGTCTGGGTGCTGGCGCTGGCGGCTTTCTGCGAGTGGAGTGAACGACATACGCTGCCGCGGCTCGTTCTCTACGCCGGAAAACATTCTCTCAAGCTCTACGTGGCGCATCTCACCGTCATCACGGCTCTCGTCGGCGCCGGCGTGTCCCCGGTGGCGCTGGGATTGCCTGTCACGCTGGGCCTGCTCGCGGGTGTGGGGGCGGTGAGTTTTGGCGCCGCGCGTTTTCTCGATCGGCTGCCGCAGTTTCTGCGGCAGGTGCGCCCGTCCGAGGCTCCGGCAATTGTGGTCGCGGAAGATCTGCCCAGCCCGGCAGCTTAGCTGCGAAGGGGAAGTCTGGGTAGCGCGCGGCGTCCGGCCCGATGGTCGCCCACCCTACCCGGGCGTGGCATCTGGGCGTCGACCTTCGAGTATTCCGCGCTTGTGAAAGCGGTACAGTTTCAAAAAGCTCCGGCGGAATGAGTACCGAGTCGCCCGTCGTTAAATCCGAAGCCGTCGGGCTAAGTGACGAGGAATTTCTGCGGCAATTCGAAGCCTGCACCTATCCCTACGCGCATTGGACGCACCGCGCGCACCTGCGGGTCGCGTATTGTTACGTCACGCGTTTCGGCCTGGAAGCAGCGATTCCCAAAGTCACCATGGGCATTCGCGCTTACAACAAATCGCAGGGCATCGTGGATACGCCGTCCAGCGGCTATCATGAGACAATGACCGTGGCGTGGTTGCATCTTGTCGCGGCGATGGTCGCGGAGTATGGCCCAACCGGCTCCGTCGATCCAGCGAGTCCGCCGCTTCTCAGCCCGAATGCCCCGCCTTCGCAGGAATTCTATGAGGCCCAACCTCAGCTCCGGGAAAAGAAGCTCCTGCGACTCTTCTACTCGCGCGCCCGCTTTGGCTCGCCTGAAGCCAAATACAATTTCGTCCCGCCCGACCTTGCGCCGTTGCCCGGGTGACGGTGACCATCCGCAAGCATGTGGATTTTACTGATCTGCCGGATGGGTGCTCTCCTCAAGACGGCGGAAGTGATGTATTCGATCTATCCGGAGTCGAAGAAAGTCCGGCCGGGAAGTTTCGACTATTGAGACGCGGTGGTGATCTCGGTTGAACAAACCCCTGCCTGAGGGCACACTTCGGTCATGAGCAGCAAAGAAATCGTTCAGGACCTACTCCAGCGACTTCCGGAGAATGCTTCTCTCCATGACATCGCCCGCGAGATTGAGTTTGTGGCAGGAGTCCGTGAGGGACTGTTGGAACTGAATCGTGGCGAGCGGATCTCGATTGAGGACGTCCAGAACGAACTGCCGTCGTGGGTTATCAAGTAGCGCTGTCGCCCTCGGCTCGGCGAGATTTGCGCGACGTGGTGCGATACATCTCGCTGGATTCACCGGAGAGGGCAGTTGCCTTCGGTCAATTTCTCCTCTCGCAGGCCAACAGGTTGTCGGAGTTCCCAGAACTGGGACGCGTGGTTCCTGAATTCGGCGACGGATCTCTTCGCGAGATTGTGGTTCGCGCTTATCGCGTAATTTACCGTGTCGATAATTCCGACTGCCGCGTAGACATTATCCGGTTCTGGCACGGTGCTCGAGGGACGCCCGGAATCCAGGAATCCTGACCGCGTCCACCCTACCTCCGCGCTCGCGGATCGAGCGCATCCCGCAAAGCATCCCCAAGAAAATTGAGCGCAAGGAGGGTGACGGACATGGCCAGCGCAGGGAAGACAAGCAGCCACCAGTAGCTCTTCACCGGGTTGATGACCTGCGCGCCATCGCTGAGCAACGAACCCCAACTGGCCTGCGGCGCCTGCACCCCGAGACCGAGGAAACTGAGGAAGCTTTCGTCGAGAATGACCGCCGGAATGGTGAGCGTGAGGTAGATGATCACGATGCCAGCGAGATTTGGCAGGAGATGGCGGAAGATGATGCGCGTATGGCTCTGGTCGAGGGCGCGGGCGGCGGCGACAAACTGAAGATTCTTCATCGCCAGCACCTGCCCGCGAACGATGCGGGCCATGGTGAGCCATTCGATGAGACCCAACGTCACGATGAGGATGATGATTTTCGAATACCCAACCAGCGCCAGATACCCTTGGGCGGTCAGCCAGGTCTTGAAATGCTTGTCAAAGATGAAGGTGAAGAGGATGAGGAGAATGAGGCGTGGAATGGAGTAGAGGATCTCGACGGCCCGCATCATCAGGGCGTCGGTGCGTCCGCCGGCATACCCGGACACGAGCCCGTAGGTGGTGCCGACGATGAGACTGATGAGTGCGCCGCAGACGCCGACGAGGAGCGAGATGCGTGCGCCCTCCAGGACACGGGCGAAAGAATCGCGTCCGTTGTTGTCGGTGCCGAAGAAGTGGCGGCCGTCCGGCTCCTCGAACTGCTCCTTCGAAGTGGTGTGCGGGTCGGTATGAAAGATCAGCGGACCCACGACGGCCATGAAGAGGATGAAGGCAAGGATTCCCATCGCGCCGACGGCGACGGGGTTTTTCCGCAGGCGCGACCATGTTCCGGGAGGGGGAGGGGTGGCTTTACCGTTCATTCGAGGCGGATGCGGCGATCGAGCCACGTGTAGGCAATGTCGACGACGAGATTGAGCCCGACGAGGAGCGCGCAATAAATGATGACCACGCCTTCGATGAGGAACACGTCGTTGCTCAGGATCGAGTTGACGAAGAATGGTCCGGCGCCGGGGATGTTGAAGATCGTTTCGACGACAATGGAGCCGGTGAGGAGATTGGCCGCGAGCGGACCGAGAAAGCTGACCACGGGGAGAATCGCGACCTTGAGCGCGTGCCGGTAGATGACGCGCCCTTCGCTCAAGCCCTTGGCCCGGGCCGTGCGGACGTAGTCCTGTTGCAGCACCTCGAGCATGCTGGTGCGCATCAGCCGCGCAGTGTACGCGACATAGGGGCCGGCAAGGGTAATCGCCGGCAGCACAATACTTGTCCAACTACTCCAGCCGCCGACGGGCAGGATCGGCACGTAGATGGCAAAGAGCAAAATCAGCACGGGGCCGACGACGAACGCGGGGATGCTGATCAGGAAAAGCGCGGCGAGCATGGCGACGGCATCGGCCGGCGTGTGTTGCCGCACGGCGGCGATGCTGCCCAGCCAGATGCCCCCGAGGCTGGCGATGAGGAATGCCGCGATGCCGAGCATGATCGAGATCGGCAGGCTCTGGGAAATCAGATCGCGCACCGAGCGGTCGCGGTATTTGAGCGAGGGCTGGAGATCGCCCTGCAGCAAGCCGCTGTATTCGCCCCGCGAGTTTTTCTGCACGCCAAGGTAGATCGTATATTGCTGCCAGAGGGATCCATCGAGGTTGTAGCGCGCCTCCATTTCCTTTTTGATCGCGGGCGGAATATTGCGCTCGCGGGCGAAGGGGCTGCCGGGAGCGATCCTCCCGAGCACGAAGGTGAGCGTGATGACGCAGATGAGCACCACGACCATCGAGGCGAAGCGGCGGAGGATGAAGGTCAACATGCGTGGCTGGCGCGCATCACATCTGACGGACGCGCGGCGCGCAAGGCGGAGATGCTTTCTTAAGCAAGTCTCTCTCTTGCTTCCGCCAGGTATCCCTCGTCGATTTCGAAACCGATGAATTTCTCCACCGCACAGATCGCCGCCGCGCTCGCGGCGTGCCCGATGCCGAGGAAAGGGTCGAGCATCACCAGGCCCGGCCGCAGGCCATGGAGCCGGATGCACCATTCGGCGAGTTGCACGGGAAAGGTCGCAGGGTGCGGGCGATCCGAGGCCCGGCTATTGATCGTCTCGTAGGGAATGAACCAATTGTTGCCCCGGCACCGCCGGTCGCGCGCTTCCCCCCGCGTATGCGCCCAGCGGGCGATGTTGCTCTTGTCGGCGTATTCGACCCCGATGGCGAGGCGATCGAGCGGCACGTCGCCGGTTTTGGTGAGATGAAAGACGTATTCGTGGCAGTCGGTGAGGTAGCGCTTCGAGTTGATCGGCTTGAAGTGGCCGACGCTCACCTCCGGCGAACGGCGCGGCTGGACGGTGATCGACTTGATCCAATGGAGTGTGTTTTGCAGCCGGAAGAGCGGCTGGAATTTCAGGACGATCTCGTGCGGCAGCAGGGGATCGGCGGGCGAGGCCCCGACATTCAGGAAGAATGAACCGGTGGGTTTGAGCACCCGCTGAACTTCCGCGGCCCACTGATACGCCCAATCCAGAAAATCGGCGCGAGGCGCATTGTCGCGATAGCTCGCGTAGGCGATATCGAGATTGTAGGGCGGAGAGGTGACGACGATATCGACGGACTCCGCGGGCAGCGAAGCCATCCCCGCCAGGCAGTCGCCCAGCCGAAGATCAAAACTCGTGGTGTGGGGACGGGCAAAAAGGTCGCTCATTCTTGGAGCCGCAGAATGGCCGGAAAAGGACGGCGCGTACAGTAAAATCGATCTTTTGAGGCGCAGTATTCAGAGAGAGAGGGGTTTGCGACGGCTCTAAAATAGATGATTATCCTTCCCAAGGTGGCATGATTTTCGCGAAAGAGAGGGGACATGAAGTTTCCGTTTCTCCTTTCCTCGCTGTGCGGCCTGTTGCTGGCAGCCTCTGCTCTACCCGCCCAAGCCGGGAAAGAAACCCCACCCACCACCGGCCCCACGATTCCGGGCAGCCGCGCTGCGCTCAAAGGCAGGGTCGCCTATGCTCCGGCCAATGCGCCGGAATGCGTAAAGCGGGCCATCTGGGCGACCAACTATCTGGCCTCGAAGCCCTACGTCTGGGGAGGCGGTCACGGGACGTTTTACGATCGCGGCTACGATTGCTCCGGGACGATCTCGTTTTTCCTGCACCACGCCGGATTGCTGGACCAGCCGACGCCCTCCAAGGAATTCCTCAGCTACGGCGAATGCGGAAACGGAAAATGGGTGACGATCTACGCCCGGAATGGCCACGTCTTCGCGGTCATCGCTGGGCTGCGGCTCGATACGACGGGCTACCGCGAGGAGGAAGGGCCGCGCTGGCGGCTGGAATCCCGGTCCCCGATGGGTTTTGCCGCACGGCATCCGGCCGGGTTGTAAGGCCCGTCGAGCGGGGATAGAAAATACCCACGCCTGGCCGGCGGTGGGATGCATTCCGTTCACTTGGATAGCATGCGGAAAAAACGTCTGGTCTTTTCACCCTGAAAGGCCAACAGTGATAACCGCAGGCGCGGTTAGTGCTTAGGTGCGACTCACAAAAAAACCCCGTGAGTCCAGCCCTGGCGCTGGCCTCCACCTCCCCCACACTGTCGCTATGCAAGCCACCGCATCCACCGAATTTAGCACGCGCCGTCCGTCCCTGATTGAGAGGCTGTCGAAGGTTCAGTCCTTCACATTTTCCACCATCATCCATGCGGTTCTGGTCCTGATGCTGGGAACCACGGTCCTCTTCAAGAAGTACGTTGAGCCGCCGGACTTCACCGCCGAACCCGGCGGCCTGGTCGCCAACGAATCGACGGTGACCCCTCCGCCGGAGCAGCCGCCGCAACTCAGCCAGCCGCAATTTTCGCAATCGACGCCCGATATTTCGGCCACGCCCACCGCTCCGTCCACTCTGGCGGCACTCACGACGAGCAATCTCACCACCCCCAGCTTCAACATGGCGTCGCTCGCGATGGCCTCGCCGGCGATCAAATCCGACAAACTCGCCGCGCCGATGACGCCGAACGTGGCGGCCACATCTCATGGGTTGAGCAAGGATATCGCCTCCAAGATCGCCGCATTTACTGTGGGCTGGGCGAAGGGCGGCACCGCCAGTTTCAGCAAGCCGCTCAAGAGTCGCGAGTTCGAGTTCACCGCTTATCTGGGCAAGTATCAGGGCGGCGATTGGGATTCGACCGTGGAACTTGAAGACGGCCAGATCTGGAAAGGCAGCCTGCCCAACCTGCTTTACATCATCACCAAGCTCTCGAAGAAGAAAATCCACGCCGAGCCGCAGGCCGTGCCGCTCGATCTTTCGAGCAGCGAAATTTTCGACAAGAAGCCGCCGTTCATCTGGTTCACAGGCCATCGGGATTTCAAGCTCACCGACAAGGAAGTGGAAGTGCTGGGCGAGTATCTCCGGCGGGGTGGTTGCATCTGGGGTGACAGCTCGCTTCCCGGCCAGCGTTCCCGCTTCGACATCGCGTTTCGGCGCGAGATGCTCCGGTTGGTTCCCGACCCGAATCAGCCGTGGCTGCCGCTTCCGCCGACCCACGCGATTTTCACCAAGACCTACTATTCCGAAATTCGGGCCATCGTGCCCGGTATCAATTTTTACGACGAACCGATCTATACGCTGGTCGGTTACGGGGGGGAAATTGCGGTGATTTACACGGCCAACGATTATGGCGACATGTGGCAGTTTGGCATCGACGAGAAGGGCGCGATCGACCTGAGCATCGATGAAAAAAGACGGTTCGTGGCGATCAACCAGCCCATGTACAACATGCGCAACGTCTACTTCCGCAACATCGAGCCCAAGTCGCTTTTCGACACTTACAAATTCGGGACAAACATCATCATTCATCTGCTCACACGGTGGGAAGAAAAGATCCGCAATGTGCCCATGGGTAATCCGGCGGCGCAGGGCCTCCCACCTCCGGGATTTTCCACGCCGCGCCCAAATTGACCCCACTGACCTATGAATCCTCCGACTCGATTCCTCGTTTTTTGCGCAATGTGTGGCGTCTCGACCGCAGCCTGGGCGCAGGCGCCTGCCGGTGGTAAGGCGCCTGCCGGTAACTTGGTGGCCAACGGCGATTTTGCCAAATTTACGCCCGAGGATAATCTATGGGATGGCGTGAATAGCGCCGGGCTCCTGTCCGGCTGGATCGGGAATACTTTTGCCGCGACCGAACGCGGAAAAGCCGGTCCGCTCGCCATGCCGGTCTCGGTGAACTTTATCGATATCAATGGCGACCACCTGCCGGACTTGATCACCTGCGATCCCGCGGGCTTTCTCCGGGCCTACATCAATAGCGGTACGGCGACCGCGCCCAAATTCACGCACGCAGAGATTATCCCCCTTTATCTGCCGCGCGTGGCGAAGGATGCCTTGAAAGAGAACGTGGGGCCCGTCGGAACGCCGAAGATCTCGCTCTACGACTGGAGCCACCGCGGTTCCCTCGATCTCATCGTTGGCAATTACATCGGCGATATCCTCCGGTTCCCGAACTCGGGCAGCGCCCAGTCGCCGCACTTCGCGCAACCTCAGTCCTACGAAAAGATCAAGGTTCCCACTTCCAACAAGCGGCCGTGGGGCAACCTGTTTGCTCCGTGTTCCGTGGACTGGAACCATGATGGAAAGACGGATTTGCTCGTGGGTGAAGGCTCGTATTCGGCCAACGCGATCTACGTGCTGCTCAATCAATCGAGCAGCAGTGAACCCAAGTTCGTGGAAGAGCAGCGGTTTTACCTGTGCTATGGCGATGGACGTGAGCAACTGGTGCCCACCGTCGCCGATTACAATGGGGATGGCTTGCCGGATGTCCTCGTCGGGGACTGGTTGGGAACGGTCGGCGTGTTTTTGAATCAGGGCTCGTGGAAGCCAGGCACGGAACTCCCGCTCGCAACGAATATTCGCTTTGGCGATGTGGAAAAAATAGGCACTGCCATCGCCCCGTTCGCCGCGGATTACAACGGCGACGGATTGTTCGACCTGCTCATCGGCAAGGCCGATGGCCACGTTGCGGTATCCATTAACACGGGCACCAAATCCGAGCCGAAGTTCGGACCGCTCGTCGATATCAAGGGGACCGATTTAATGGCGGAAAAAATCAATTTGCCGGCAAATTTTACCATGGATACCGGCAAAGGCCGTGGAAATCTCTATGGCTACATTTCTGTCATGCCGGGTGAGGCTAGTCCCGGCGGCGGCAAGGTGCTCAAAAGCGGCTTTTTCCCCTCACCGAATAAGGTTTTCAAAATGTTCCCGATTGGCATCGAGGGACCTGACGTGACCACCTATTTTCGTTACGATCGTTACCAATGGGATCCCGTGCCAGCCGGCTATGACGGCTACAATCGGACCTCCGATCGTTTTGAGTTTCGCCAGCAGCTCGGCGGCCTCAAGGTGGGTGCCACCTATCAAGTGAGCTTCAAAGCCAAGGGTACTGGCCTCGTGGACGGCTCCTGCACCGTCGCCTATCTCGGCGCGGCCGAAAACGTGCCCAAGAAATTCACGCGCGGCGAGCGCGGTTCCGTGAAAGTCGACAAGAACGAGACACATGAAGAAGTGCGCGTGGTCGAAAATTTCTCGGCGAATAGCGGCTGGAAAAACTACGAAAAGAGTTTCCAGGTGGTCTTCAAGGAAAAGGATCTGAAAAAGCTGGAGGAGACCACCCTCGCGATGATCGGGTTCGAATTCACCCTGCCGCAATACGCCGCGGACTGCGAGATTTGCGACGTCCAGCTGGTGGAAAAGAAGTGACCAATGTGCGGCGCTTGCCGCACGAAGTGCGTATCCCGATCGGCTACCGGAGGGCAGGGTAGTACCCGGCATCCACAGCCCCGGCCCAGAAAAGCGCCAGGTGTGAATGGGGTGAAGAGGGGACGAATGAATGTTCACCCGGCTTGAGATCTCGCGGCTGATCCAGCGGAACCCCGTCGAGCACCCCCGCCGCGCGCTCATGCCCTTCCAGGACCGTGTAGCGGGTCGGGATCGCGACTTCAAAGCGAATCGGCTCCCCAGCCGGCGTGGAGTTGTTTTCGATCAGCTTGCCGGCTGCGCGTATCTCCATGGTGCCGGCCAGTGGGAGATAGTTGTCGAAGACAAACTTTTCCGACGCTGACCCCTGCAGGAGTTGGCGCGGGTCGGCGACCGCGGTATGAGTGTCGATCAGGCACTCCGGAACGTTGTCCTTCATCAAGTGCCCCCTGAGTCGCGCGCGTGTGACTGTCTCCAGGACGTAGTAGAATGGTCGCGGTCGGAAGACTGCGCCGGATTTCGCGTCCATGAAATAGTCCCCCGGCTTGGTCATCTTGAGCACGCTGGACATGATGGCCATCTGCCGGCGATTTTCCCGTTTCCAAGGCCGCTCGATGCTGACGAGCCACGCCAGCAAACCGGCGAACGCGATCCACGGGAGAGCGGCGGCGAGGCGTTGCGGAACCAACCGCCAGCCCACCGCCGCCGGTGAAGCCAGAAGGATGAAACCCGCCAGCGGGAGCAGGGGATACAGGGGCAGATCATCCTCTCGGGTAATGTCCGGCCAAAAGCCGTAGAGGACGAGCATGTAGAAAAGCGGGGCCAGGAAGAGAAGGACCCTGCGATCTCGAATGCCGCCCGGCGCCGCCTGCCGGTAAATGACGATCGCGCCGCCGACGAGAAATGCGGCCAACGCCCAGATGGATGGATCGAGATAGTGCGGATGCCCCCACCGTTTCAACCCCGGCACGATGTTGTGGGCGATGACGCAATAATAAAGATCCTTGAGGGCACCCTTCGCCCAAAAGTAGCCGATGATCGCAGCCGGGGCGATAAGGATCGCGGCGAGGCCAACTGCGGCTGTTTGAAGCACGCGACCCAAATCGTGTCGCTGGCTCTTGTCGAAGCTCTTCATGAGCAGTAGAAGCGCGATCGAGAACCCGATGGCCAGCAGTAGCAAGGTCGTTTTCATCGACACGGCAAACGTCAGGCCCATCACCAAACCTAGCGCGAACGCGCGCCGCAGGGTGGCCCGACCTTCCACCAGCACCGCGAGAAACGCGAACCACAACGCCGCCCAGAGGTCGTCGGGGCGAAACTCGATGGAGGTGGCAAAGAACGGAGGCAATAAGCATCCAAACACCGCCGCCCACCACGCGGCTGTCGGCGCCAGCACCGTTCGCCCGGCGCGAAAGACGAAATACAGGCTCAGGAAATAGAGCGGAAGCATCGCCCACCGCATGGGAATCACGATGTCGGATCGTTCGCCGATCAACCAAAGGAGCGGGGAGGACAGCCACTGGAAGAGTGGCGCGTGATTGTCGAAGACGTCCTTGTACGGGAGCTGGCCGGTGGTCCACGCCCACACGACGTGCAGGTGTTGCGGCTCATCCGAATCAAAACGCTTGGTGATCGAATACCCGATCCGCAAGGCCAGAATGACCAAAAGCACCGCGGCCAGCCCCTGCCATGTGATTCCCGGGACAGAAAGCTTGGGCAACGTGAATCCGGGGCGTTTGTTCGACATGAGAGGTTCATTCCATACTCCAAATGGCCTTCGGAGTGGCAAGAATCGCCTTTGAATCGCACGAGAGGCTGGCGGCGGCGCGTGGGATGACTATCTTCGCGTTGCTCTATGCCCGTTCAGTACAAGGATTATTACGCGACCCTCGGCGTCTCCAAGACCGCTTCGCAGGATGAAATTCGGAAGGCTTTTCGCAAGCTCGCCCGGCAGCATCATCCCGATGTGGCCAAGGACAAGAAGACGGCCGAATCGAAGTTCAAGGAAATCAATGAGGCTTACGAGGTGCTCGGCGACGCGGACAAACGGAAGCGCTACGATGAGTTGGGTGCGGATTGGGATCAACCTGGTGGCGCACAGCCGCAACCGGGGTGGGGACGTGGTGGCGGGCAGGGCGGTTTCGGCGAGGGTACGACCTTCGGCGGCACGGGCTTTTCCGATTTCTTCGAGCAATTTTTCAGCGGGGGGGCGCGTGGACGCTCCGGTTTTCCCGGCTTCGGCGCGCAGGCGGAAGCACCGGGCAGCGACATCGAGGCGGATCTTTTAGTGACGATCGAAGAAGCGCTGCACGGGTCGAAGAAGAAGATTTCCTTTCGGCGGGATGGCAACTCGCAGGTCGAAACTTACGAGATCCGGATTCCGAAAGGCGTGCGCGAAGGCCAGAAAATCCGCCTCGCGGGGCAGGGTGAGGGGGTGGGCCGGCGTGCTCGGGCCGGTGACTTGTATTTCGTGGTGCGGTTTGAAAAGCACCCCGACTACCGGATCGAAGGCAGCGATCTCATCTATGATTACGAGGTGCCCGCGTGGACGGCCGTTCTTGGGGAGACCGCCAGCGTACCCACGCCGGATGGCCCGGTGCGGTTGAAAATTCCCGAATGTTCACAGCCCGGCCGCAAGTTTCGCTTCAAGGGCCGCGGCCTGCCGTCGGGACCAACGGACCGTGGCGACTTTTACGTGCGCCTGGTGGTGACGTTGCCTACGGATCTGAACCCCGAGCAGCGGGCGCTCTGGGAAAAGCTCTCGCGGAGCTGATCTTGATTTCGGGTTCAGTGGCCCGCCTCGACCGTAGCTGTGCGTTTCGTCGTCTCCGCCACGAAACGCTGGGCGAGCAGGCGGGTGAATTCTTCGGCGCCCTTTTCGTTGAGATGGTCGGTGTCGAAATGGAGGTCCCACCGATAGAGTCGCGGGCATTCGGCGGGATGATTGAAAGCGAGCACCTTTACCCCGGCCGGCAATCCCAAGACTTGATTCTCAGCCGGTCGCACGGAAGGGGCGAG
>JBBRPL010000015.1:0-92849 GCA_038228205.1 Chthoniobacterales bacterium | reverse complement strand
TATTGATACTGCGTCGTCCGCCCGCCTTCCGTCACCGTCTGGAGCCGGTTCAGCGCATCGTAGGTCGAGTCCAGCGTCCGGGTCGTCCCGCCATAGGTCGTATGCAGTCGATTCCCGCCGCGGTCGTAGGCGTACCCATGCATCACTCCACCCGAAGTTTCGTTGATCACCCGGTTCAGGGCATCGTAGGTGTAGATCACCTCCACCTTGCCGCCTTTGCCGGGCTCGCTGACGGAGAGCAGCCGCCCCGCGGCATCATAGCTGTAATTCCGATTTTCCGCGGCATGCGGCACCGCGTACTGCACTGTCAACAACCGGTGGCGCTGATCGTAGCCGTAGTTCGTGACCTGGCCGAGCCCATCAGTGCGGCTGGTCTTGTTGACCGCGTCGTAGGCGAAGGTCGTCGTATGGCCGAGGGCGTCGGTCGTGGTGGTGTTGCGCTTCATCCCGTCGTAGGCAAACTGCGTGCGCTGGCCCTTGCCGTCAATCACCGCCGTGCGGTTGCCCACCGCGTCGTATTCGTTGGTCACGATGATCCCAGCCCCATCGGTCGTGGTCATCAGATGGTTCAGCGCGTTGTAGGTGTTGACCGTCACGCGGCCATTCGGGTCGGTGACGCGCAGCACGTTCCCCGCGAGGTCATACTGCATCAACGTCACCGGGCTCGCGAAGTCCTGCTGGCCCGCCACCGGCACGGCCGGCGCCACGACCCTCTTCTTGCGATTGGCGGCGTCGTATTCCATCGTCGTCACGTAGTTGCGCGGATCGGTCACGCGGATCACATTACCCACGCCATCGTAGGCGGTATCCGTCATGGGACGCGCCGTGGTGTGCGCGACGTAGTCCACCGTGACCGCCGGCCCGGCCTCGCGCACCTTGCGGTTGCGTGCGTCGTAGGTCATATCCGAGCGCTGGCCCAGCGGGTTGATCGTCGCGGCGACATTGCCGGCGGCATCGTAAACCGCCTCGGTGACCGCGGGGGTCCCGTCAGCCAGCGCGGGAGAGTTCACTTTCACCGGTCGGCCCGCCCCGTCGAATTCCGTGGTCGATACACGGCCCAGTTCGTCCGTCACCGAATACTTCAGGCCCGTGGGGCTGTAAGCGATGCTGTTCGTGGCGCCGTCGGCAAAGTGCACTCCCACCAGCCGGTTAAGGGCATCGTAGGTCTTTTGCGTGGTCCTGCCGAGCGGGTCGGTCACGGACGTCGCATTGCCGACCGCGTCGTAAACCGTATGCGACACGGCGGCTTGTTCAGGATCATAGCCCACACTCACTTGAGTCGGCCGGTAGAGGGCGTCGTTGAGGGTCGTCGTGACGTATCCCCTGGCGTCGGTCATCGACGTCGCTTTGAAGCTGCTGCTATCGAAGGCGTTCGCCCCGGAATTGGGTCCGTAGACAAAGTGCGTCACTTTTCCAAGAGCATCGGTAATGCTCACGGGCCGCTGCAGTTTGTCGAATTCCGTCTGAGTGGTATGCGCATTGGGATCGGTAGCTGAAATGCGCGATCCGACCTCGTTGTAGGCGAAACTGCTCACGATGTCCCCTTCTGGAACTGCCCGGTGCTGTTCGATGAGCCGGTTCATCACGTCGTAAACAAACGTCGTCACGTGATTGTTCTCGTCCGTCTCGGAGGTCTTGTTGCCCCGCGCATCGTAGGCGATAAGTTTTTCCGTTTGACCGGGATAGGCTACGCCGACAAGCCGATTCCGTTTATCGTAGCCGAACCAGGTCGTGTTCCCTTTGGGATCGGTGGACGACAGCTTATTGCCATTCAGGTCGTAGGTGGACGCCGTGGTCAGGCTCAGCCCACCCGGATCGACGATTTCCTGCGCAACCCGGCCAGTGACGGGATCCAGGACATATTGCATCACCAGGTCGGGGAATCCAGCCCCGCCTTTGACTCTCCGTTCCGTCACGACGCCTGGGAACGTCGCGTTATCATAACGGAATTCCGTAACCTGCACCGTTCCATCGGTGCCACTGATGGTTTCCTTCTTCCGGCGACCAAGTTCATCGACCACATTGGACGTCACACGCTCAAGCTCGTCAGTCACCTGATTCATGATCCTCCATGGACCGAAATACGTGAAATTCTTTTGCCCGCCCAAGGCGTTCGTCTGCGTCGTGGGGTCGCTGTAGTTTCCGTTAAATCCGGCCAGCGAGAAGACCTTCCGATAGACGGACTTGGCGGGTAGGTCCCAAGTGTCTCCGTAGGTAAAATGCGTCGTATGCCCAAAGAAATCCTGCACTTCGCTCACCGCCATCCCGGCGCTCATATCAAACGTATAGACCTGCGTTCCCAAGCCGGAATACTCCACCGTCATCTGCGTGAAGCAAACGACCTTCGGCACGGCGATGGGATTACCAGCATACAGGGCCGCCAAATCATTGAGCATGAAGATCTGGGGGATGTCCCACGTGTAGGTGGTCTTGTTGCCCTCTGCATCGGTCGCCTCCGTCTGCCGCACGCTGCCCGCGGTTAAGACGGGTGTGTCGCCGTTGTAGCCCAAGGCCAGGTGGGAGTGATTTACAAAGCTGGCATGATGATTGTCCGGCAGCGTGACGATGCTGACATTCCGCGGCAATCCCGTCTGCGGATAGTAGCCAGCGCTGTTCTTGAAGTTCGATTTGGAGTGATCGAACTGGTAAGTGAACGAATAGGCGTGCCCCAATGGATCAGTGATGCTCGCCAGGTCGAGGTGAAGTTTGGGCGTCGCCGTTTCGTCGTCGCTCAGCGGCGTGAGATCGTTTTCTACCTGGAAGTCATAAGCGTAATCCGTATGGCTGCCGTCGGGAGCAGTCATTCTCGTGAGGACCGGCACGGTCAAGTTCGCGACGGTCTGCGGATAGGCGATGGTCCCGTAGGTAAACTGGGTGTGCAGGCCATTCGGATCCCAGAGGTCCGTGACCTGGCCTAGCGCATTGTGACGCAGCGAAATCGTCTGCGTCTGGCTGCCCTCGAGGGTGATCGTATCCGGAACCAGGGTGTTCCCACCATAAAGGAACCGGATTGTCTTGCCGAGCCGGTCGGTGATGGCGGAGCCCCTCAGGAAGCGATGCGTTTCCACTTGCTGTCCTCCGGCGAGGCGGTCCGCCAGGATTTGAATAGGATTACCCGAAGCTTCGAAGGCGATCGTCGTCCCGTAGCGGGAGGTGAAAGTGGCTCCATCGAAGCTCGTCAGATAGTCGCTGTTTTCCGTCTTGGAAGAAGGGCTCGGAACGTAATGCGTGCCATGTCCATCCTCCCACTGAATGAATCGATGGCTGGCGCCACTTTCGTCGGTGACATGGGCATAAACGGGCTGTCCGGGCGCAGTCACGATTTCGACGGTGGGTGCGAGGCTGGACGTCCAGCCAGCACCAAAGGGCAAGTCCCTGCGCTCATCCGGGCGCAAGCCGCTCTTCAAGTTCCAGATCATCGGAGACGCGTTGCGCCGCGCCGCCAGCACCAGGTCGCTGCCCGCGACCGGCACGAAGATGTCGGTCACGCTGTGGCGCAGCCCAAGTGTCATCGCATCGATGAACGTCTCCTCTTTTTCCTGGTCACTCTCGGCGGTATGCTGCGGTTTCTCGTCGGCCATCCGACATGCCGTCGCCATCGGAGTCGACCGTGGTCGCGTCGAGCCCATTGAGGAATCGTTCGAGGTAGGTCAGTTCGCCCGCAGGAGAGGTCAGGCTCGCATCGGACGGGTCCAGCGGATTGAGCCCGTAGCGTATTTCCCATGCGTCCGGGACGCCGTCGCCATCGGTGTCGGCAACGTCGGAGCGGGTGCCGATGATGAACTCGTACCAATCGGGCAGGCCGTCGCCATCCGAGTCCCACTGGGCGCTCGGCCCCACCCATGCCTGGAGATCGGCTTGATTGGAATCGGCCACCTCTCCCGCGGTCACATCGTAGACCCACCAATCCATCGCCGGCCGAACCTGAGTCCTGGCGTCGAAGTAGTTGTAGGTCGTGAACCAACCTTGATTGTTGATCGTCGGGGTCCAGGAACCCTGGAGATTGCAGCGCGTGATCGGATGGGTGGCTCCATCGGCCTGCAACACGACGAGTTCGTGCGTCCAGCGAGTGACGGAGATCGTGAGGCACAAGTGATGGGGGGCGCCGCTCCATTGGCTGAGGTCCGCGGATGTTGTCCCAGCCGCGAAACTGGATTCTTCGCCGGTGTCCACGTCGACGATGGTAAAGCCCTGATTGGGATCGTAGGGCGCCTGGGCCGGGAAGTAGTTGGTCGCCGCGGTGCGTTCCGAGGGAGTCCCACTATACAGAGTATTCCACGACTGGAGAAACGCGTCGGGACTTTCGTAGCCCGTGGCCGGACGAACGTTCCATATCGTACCGTCATCCTGGCGCAAACGCAGCCCGTGCCCGTGGCGGAACTGGCTCATACTGATGGACACATAACCGGGAGGCGGCGCCGGGTGCCACGGGGTCCAGCCCTCGAGAACGCAGTTTGTGGCGCCAAGATTCTCGCCGGTGGATTCGTCGAACAGCGTCCAACTCTGGTAGATGTCGACCGAAGCGTCGAACGTGTCATACTGGTACTCAACGGTCTGTCCATCGTCGTTCCAAGTGGTGAGGACATTGCCGTAGGATGATTGACCGAGGTAGGCGACATACCCATCTGGCTGATGCACCGCCAGCGCGTGGCCCCGGCGAATCCCTCCAATCTGAAAACTCCTCGTCTGCGTGTAGCGGACGGGCATAAATGCGTTCGTCCAATCGAGAAAGAGGTTATCGACTCCCATCCGCACGTGCGGTGATGTGGCACCATCGATATCCCGCGTGATCCAAAAGGTCTCGCCGATGCCCACGGTCGCGAAAATCCCGTAGCTGCCCAGGGGATCCGCCGCGGTGCCTTGCAGCGAACCGGTGGACGTATGGACGGTGAACATTAAGGCGGAATTTTCCTGATTGAGGGCAATCGTGACGCCGCGCGTGATGGTGGGCAGGCTGATCGTCTGCCAGGCCACGGTCAGGACATTGAGCGCATTGGCGGGGGCCTGTTCGAAGGTGCTCAAATCCAGCACATGCAGGCCACTGGCGGGATCGTCGGGCCGCGAGGTCGCGGTGGCAAACCCGTAACTGCGGTTTTCCATCTGGCCGGTGGCCGGATTGATGCCATTTCCCGACACCTCCGAATCGGCGAACACCGAAAAGGCCGTGCCGCCATCGGTCATGATATTGAAAGCATCCTGCGACCGGCTTGCCGGCAGCACCAAATACTGAATGGCCGATGCGGGTATCCCGGCGCCCGGGACAAAGGGCTGGCCGAGACCCCACGGGGTTGTCCGGCAGTCAAAGGTGCCGACGACGGAGAATTCAACCATCGTATCGTCGCTCAGCCACCAATCTCCACCCATGTCCGAAGACAGGGCGCAGAAAGTGACCTCGCAGTAACTGTCGCAAGCCAAAACAAAGCGGCCCGCCGCATCCACTCCGGCGATCGGTGTGACTCGCGTCCGCCAGGGGATGTAGGAGTGGTTGTTGAAACCATACAAGGTGAACCCATGGCCGGTCCGCCCGAGCGGCAATTGGAAAGTGTAGAGCGCGTAGCCTTGGGAAACCTGAAGATAGGTCAATCCTCCCTGACCCGGTGCGAGAAGGGCGGCATCGGTGCCAAGGAGCGGGTTGAGCCCATGGGCAACTTCCCATCCATCCGGGATGCCGTCGTGGTCGGTGTCCGGGTTCTGGAAATCGGTCTCGAGGAGATACTCCTGGAGATTGGTGAGACCGTCCCCATCGTCGTCCGCGGCCGCGTCGGTGGGGTCGAGCGGATTCATGCCGTGAGCCAGTTCCCAAACGTTCGGAATTCCGTCCCCGTCGGAGTCGGGATTGAACGGGTCGGTGCCATTGAAGTATTCTTCGGCATTGGAAACGCCGTTTCCGTTGGAATCCCAATGGCCGTCGGCCGGATCGAGCGGGTTGAATCCGTGGTCGAGTTCCCAACCATCGGGCATCCCATCGCCATCGGTGTCCCACAGGTGCGGGTTCGTCCCAATGACGAACTCATACCAATCGGGAAGGCCGTCGCCATCGGTGTCCCACGTCGCGCTCACACCCATCCATTGGATGAGGTTGGCCTGATTGGAATCGGCCACCTCGCCCGCCGTCACGTCATAGACCCACCAGTCCATCCAGGGCCGGACCTCAGTCGTCGCGTCGACGTAACTGGAAGTCGTGAACCAGGACGGGTCCGCCAACCCCGGAGTCATCCACGACCCTTGGAGGTTACCACGGACAATCGGAGAAGTGGACCCATCGGCCTGCAACAAAACCAGATCGTGCGCCCAGCGCACCACGGAGAGCTTGAGAAACAATGGCTGTGCCGCGCCCGTCCATTGGCTCAGGTCGGCGGTGTAGGTGCCCGCTCCGAAAGCGAATTCCTCCCCGGTCACCAGGTCCACGACCGTAAAACCCTCGCCGGGATCGAATGGAGCCTGGGCGGGGAAATAACTGGTGGCGGCGGTCCGCTGGGCCGGGGTGCCGGAAAAGCAGGTGTTCCACGATTGGAGAAAGGCGTCGTGGTTCTCGTAGCCCGCCGAGGCCTGGATGTTCCATGTCGAGCCATCGGCCTGCCGCAAGCGCAGCGGGTGGCCGTGGCGGTACTGGCTGATATTGATGGCCACATAGCCGAAGGGAGCGGCGGGATGCCACGGGTTCCAGTTCTCCAGCACGGAAACCGTGGAGCCCATGTCCTCGCCAGTGGTCACGTCCACCAACGTCCATGACTGGTTCCCGTCCACTGCCGCATTGAACGTGTCGTAGGGATACTCGACGGGCTGGCCATTGTCGTCCCACGAGATGAGCTGGTCGTTGAAAGTGGAGGGGTAGAGGTAAGCGACGTAGCCATCGGGCTGGTGCACGGCGAAAACATGACCGCGGCGGCTGGATCCGATCTGGTAGTGCGTCGTCTGGAAATTGCGGAAGGGTGCGAAGGGCGCCGTCCAATCGATAAACGTATTGTTCACCCCCATCAGCAAGTGCGGCGAGGCGGCCCCATCGACATCGCGGGTCACCCAGTAAGTCTCGCCGATCCCCACACAGGCGGAGATCCCGATCCCGGAATAAATCAATCCACCCGCGTCGTTCGTGAAATTCGAGAGGGCGGCCGATGCTCCCTGCAACGAACCGCCGGAGGTATGGATGGTGAAGGCCAAGCCGTCGTTCGCCGGCGCCAGGGCGATATTCACCACGCGGGTGATCGTCGGAAAGTCGATCGGCGCCCACTCCACACCGAGGAGATTCGTCGCATTCGCGGGCGCCTGCTGGAAGGCGCTCACATCCAAAACATAGCGATTGCCGGCGCCATTGGTGGGGTGGACCGTCGCCGTCGCAAAGCCGTAGGCGCGAGATTCCATCTGCCCTGTTGCCGGGTTGATGCCATCTCCCGACAATTCCGGGCCGACGTTCACCGGGAGGGTCAGGCCGTCATCCTGAAGGACGTTGAAGACATGGTCGACACGAGCCAAAGGCAGCACCAAAGAGCGGGCGAACGATTCATTGAAGCCACCGCCGAAAACATAAGGCCCATCCAAAGCCCATCGGGATTCGCGCTGATCGGAAGTGTTCATCGGCGCGAATTCGCCTGACGTATCGTCGCTCAACCACCATGAGTCGTTCATCTGCGTGGACAGCGCGCAAAAGGTGATCTCCAGGCGACTATCGGCGGTCAAAATAAACCGGCCCGTGCCATCCACTCCCGCGATCGGCGTCACCTGCACCCGCCAGGGGCCATAGGGATTGCCGGAGGCCGACAACGTGAAGCCGTGGCCCGTTCGCCCGAGCGGCAGATGAAACACGTAGAGGCTGTAGCCTTGGGAGACTTGAAGATTGGTCAATCCTCCCTGACCCGGCGCGAGAAGGGCGGCATCGCTGCCATGCATCGGGTCGAGCCCATGGGCCACTTCGTATCCGTCGGGGATGCCGTCGTGGTCGGAGTCCGGGTTCTGGAAATCGGTCCCGAGCAGATACTCCTGGAGATTGGTGAGTCCGTCGTGATCGTCGTCGGCGGCCGCGTCGGAGGGGTCGAACGGATTCATGCCGTGGGCCAGTTCCCAAATGTTCGGGATCCCGTCCCCATCGGAGTCGGGATTGAGCGGGTCGGAGCCATTGGCGTATTCCTGCGCGTTGGTCCGGCCATTGCCGTTGGCGTCCCATTGACCGTCCGCCGGATCGAGTGGATTGAATCCGTAGCGGAGTTCCCAGCCGTCGGGCATTCCATCGCCATCGGTGTCGAAAAGGTGCGGATTGGTCCCGATGATAAACTCGTACCAATCGACAAGCCCGTCTCCATCCGAATCGACGGTGTCCAGGGCGCTTGCCCAATGGGTCAGGTCCGGCTGGTTGGGCGGAGACACCTCGCCGCTGGTGGCATCGTAAATCCACCAATCCAGCTCCGGATGATAGCTGCTCGTGGCGTCGAAGTATCCATAGGAGGAAAACCACGTCTGGTTCCCGACGTCCTGCGCCCAGACCCCTTGCACATTGCCCTTGGTGACGAGGAAGCTTTCCCCATTGGACTGGCGCAGCCACAGTTCGTGGCTCCAGCGCGTTCCGATGATACTCAAGCCGCGGGAACTCGCCGGGGGATACCACTGGCTCAGATCCAGCGAATAGCCGCCCTCGCTCCATGCGAGGGTCGGCGAGATTTGATCTCCCGCCGTCTGATCTTCGATGGTAAAGGTCTTCGTCGTGTCGAACGGCACCGAGACCGGGAAATAGCGGATATCGTAGTAGCTGGCGTCCGGGCCGCCGGCGTAGAAGAACTGCGAGGTGATCAGGTCCGCCCCGTTTTGCGCGTAGGCGGCGTCGGGCACGAGGTTGACAGTGGTGGCGTCGCTCAGGTGCAGGACGAGCGTGTGGCCGCGCCGGGTGCTGCTGATGGCCAGGGAATTCCGGGGCGCATAGGGCTGAAACCCTTCCATGAGCGTCTGCGTCCCCCCGAGATTCTCCCCCGTGGTCTCGTCGAAGAGCGACCACGCGCGGTTCACGTCCACCGCGGCGACAAACTCGGTATAGTGATAGTCAAAAACGACGCCGTTGGCGTGGTAGGAAATCAGCGAGTTGCTGTTGTAGAAATTCCACGGCGCCACGTAGAGATATGTGACGAGGCCATCGTCATGGTGGACCGCCAGGGTATGGCCGCTCCGATTCTCCCCGATGCGATACGTCAGCGATTGGGCGTTGCGCGGGGGCAGCCCCGGAATCCCCGCCGACCAATCCACCACTTGATCGGTGACCAGCATCCGCTGGTGGGCCGTGGCAATCCCATCGATGTCGCGGGTCAGCCAGAACTCCTCGCCGATGCCGACCGTCCCGGAAACGACGTAGCCCGAGTAGGCCTGATGGGTGACCGGATCAGTGCCTTGCACTGCGGACGGCAGGATCGATTGCAGCGAACCGCTGGAAGTGTGAAAGGTAAAGTAAGCCCCGGCATTCTGGTCTCCGACGAGGATCGTCGCCGAGCGCACGACCGACGGCACGCTCAACGGAGCCCACATATTGCCCAGCAGATGGGTCACGCCCGCGGTCCCCTGCTCCACGCTCGTGAGATCCACCATGCTGAAATTCCCTGTCGCGCCTGTCAGGTTGGACCACGCGGTGAAGAATCCGAACCCCTGGAACACCGGATTTCCGGTGGCCGGATCGGGGATGTATTGCCCTTCCTCCTGACCTTGGGTGACCGTGAAACTGGTCCCGTTCTGATCGATCACCGTCAAGGCATCCTGGAAACGGCTAATCGGCATCGTGAAATAGCGAAGACCGGAATCAGCAAATGCGTCCCCCGCCTGGTGTGGTCCGTCGGTTGACCACGGGTTCGTCCGCAGATCGGCCGTTCCCCACAGCGAGAACTCCCCACTCGTCGTATCCATCAGATACCATTGGCTGGCCAGGGCGGTATCCAGTGAAAACGTGAGCTCCAGAAAACTATTCGGCGCCAATTGGAATTGACCCGTGCCATCCACCGAACCCGCGGGGCTCAGGAATGAGCTATCTGGAAACAGGGTATTTTCAGTTCCGGTGGCGCCATCCCAGTAGTGCAACGCGAACCCGTGACTAAACCGGGACAGCGGCAACTGCAAAGTGAGCGACTGGGCGACACCCGTCGCGAGGAGCAGGCTCCAGAGCGCGGCGGCCAGCGCGAATCTGCGCCATGTGACCACGAATGATTTGCCGTTCATATGCTCTGAGGGGGATTCCTATGGCCTTTCCGCCGCCTATGTTTCCGCGTTCTGGATCCCCACCTGAAGGGACGACGCGGCCCCATCCGCTCGCCGAAGCGAGCCGCCGTGTTCGTCACTGGGGTAAACCTTCATACCAATCTTTGGAAAAGCGGTCGCAGTAGAGCCTGGGTGAAACCGCGTACTCAATCCTTACAGTGTTACATTCGCGTGACGCCGCCGTTCTCCGAAAGATGGGCGGCAAAGCCGCGATTCCTTTTCCCATCGTCCCGCATGCGGGAGAGAACGCGATCCACCAGCTCCGCTGCCGCCGGACGCCGTCTGCATCGCAACAGATTACTCAAACACCCACTGGGGGTGACACCCACCGGAAGATCAGCGACTTCTCAACTAACACGATGGCCGTTCCAACCCCAAGCAATCACATCTTCCATCCTCCATCCCCACGGCCTTCCCCTAGTTATTCTTGATCCGCTTCTCATCCCCCGGCAACAACTCCTGCCACGTCCGGATAATCTGAAATGACCGCTCGGCGGCTTCGGCGAAATTCCGCGTCGTCGATGTCGTCACCAGCACCAGCTGATCCTCCGCATTCAGGTTCAAAAACGTCACGCTGATCGCGATGGCCGTTTCGACCGAATCACAAGTAAAGGCGAACCGCCGGCTGGTCCACCGATTGATCGGCAGTGGATCGGCCACCTCCTCCAGCGCTTTGATATTCGTCGCCCCGGGCGGCAGGAAGCGGCGGGCTGCTTCCCGGTAGCGTTCGAGCGCGATCCCCTCGAACGGTTGGTCGGCTGTCATCGGCGACGGTTTGATCAGGAATGTCGCGTCAGGATACTTGGGAAACCGGAAAACAACTCCGCCCGCGCCCGCTTCGACCTTCGTTTCGTGATCGAGACTGACGCCAATCTTCTTCTCGCCATCGGTAAAATAGAGCCGCCGGTTCGCCACGCCATCGATGAACGTGTCGATGTAACGCGGCGTGAGATCGACCGCCCCGGCGCCCAGAACCATCACGAGGAGGCCGGTGAACGAGAACGCCACTTTCGAGAGACGACGCGGCATGCCTACCATTTGGCCCAGGTTCCGCGGCTGCACGAGACCGCATCCGGACTCCCGGGCGGCGCCACGCTGGTGAAGTTCGGATCAAAATTCCAGCGGCGCAATGGTGGCCGGTAGATGACACCCGTATCCCACTTGCCCGCCGCGATCTTGCTCTGGTAGAGCTCGACCATCGATCCATAGTAGGTACAATAGTTTCCGTTCCAATCTTCGAGGAACCGGGCAAAGTTATTCGCCCCGCCCGAGTAACCATACTGGCTCCCCGTCGTCGGTTGGAAACCCGACGGCATGAATCCGCCCATAATCGCCACATTATAGGTCGTATTGGTGGCCTGCCGATTGGAAAGAGACAGTGATGAATTGGCGTCGGACCAGCTATTCGACAGCAGCGTGACCGCATCTGCCATCACCGCCGAGGGTTTGCGCGTATAGCCCGTCACGGTCGGGCTCGCCGTGTTATCGGCATTGCCGCTCCCATTTGCGGGCACCGCCGTCGAAGTGGTTGTCGTCCCCGTATTGTAATCACCCTGGATATAAACCGGATTCTCACTCGCAACCGTCAGCCCGTTGTTCGGCATTTGTCCGCCATTTTTCAATCGGATGGCCTTGGGGTTCGTCCCCGTGGCTGTGCTGTCCTTGATATACATCACGTTGTTGAAGCCGCTGATGCCTGCATTGATCGTCGTCCGTAACGAGGACATGTCGACAGAGCTCACGTCGAAGTTCTTTCCTTCACGCTGATCATAGACCGCGGTCTTGGCGCTCACCGCCCCGCGAATCGAGGTCGTCTGCGCCGAGGTCAGGGTCGTCCCATTCTGGCCGGTTACCGTGATCGTTGTTCCGTTGATATCGACGTAAATGCCCGCTTTATTCGACATCCGGCGCTTGGCAAATGCGTCCGGGTCCGTGTAGCTCGAATTCGCCGTTTCGATCAGCTCGCGCATCCCATCGTTATTGGGATTGGTGTCCGTCGTATTGATGACGGAAGCGGGCTCTGTCCCCAGCGGTTCCATGCGTGGCACCTGGTGGAGCTGCTGGCTCTGGCCACCATTCGAGTAGATCGGGGGAATCTCCGCATTAGCCTGCCAGCCGCTCCAACTCGTCGAGTACGGCGGGTCGTTGGTGTCCGAATAACTCAACACGTAGGAAACCTGGCTCTGAAAGGTTAGATTGGCGCCGCTTTGCCCGCTCAGATAGGCGTTCGAGTTCGTATGGACCAGCCCGCTCACCACCATCTCGGCGGCCCGATAAATCTCAATATCGTGTTCATAGAAGAACATCGCCTGGAAGAGCGGCACCTCCGAATACTGAAAGCGCCGTTCGACGCCACTGCGGAAAGTGTATCCGTTGGTCTGGGTCAACTTCGCCTTGGCCAGATAGGAAAAGGTCCGCCCGCGCCAACCCGGGTAGGTCGGCAGGTCGACCGTCACCGAGACCGGCGTCGCCACGGGCGCGCCGTACTCATCCAGCCCGTCGATCCGGAGCGGACCGGATTCCGCACTCGGAGCATAGGAGAACCCAGGAAATGCCGGACCCGTCAGCGTGGCATTGGTTTCGGTGGTCGTCAGTGCCCCGTTCTTGTTCGCGATGCGCCTTTTCCAGATGCCATATGCGTATTCGACGGCCCCCTCCGCCGCGGCGGTGGTGGCCGCATAATCCCGGCTTCGGTCGCTGAGACGGGCCGCGCCGTTCGTCGAGTTCAACGCCACGGCCACAAAGCCGGACACCACGGCGACAACGATGAGCGCCACCATCAGGATATTGCCGCTCTCGGCGGATGCGGATGAGGGTTTCATGGATTTACTTTGGGGCGGATTTGCACGTCGACACGGGAGAAGGTGTTGAACTGGTCGCTCTGCTTGCCCATCAAGCGCTGGTCGAATCGGTTCGACCGCACCCGAAACGACATATTCACGAAGCTTTTCGTCTGGACCGTGATGAGGCTGAAGGGCGTGGCATCGTCCGATTGCATCCCCACCTGATCGGTGAGGACGGTATATTTCGTGGGGTCGTTTAGATTCGCCGTCAGGTCCATCGACGGGTAGTAGCGCAGTTCGCGCTTCGCCCCGTTCGGCATCACGATCAGGGCCGCGCTGCGGACCAATTTGGCGGTCAGCAACGTCGAGGAACCGCTGACCAGCGTCCCGAGCGAAGCGGCCAACGTCGCGGTCATGGATTGGTGCAATTGCGCGTCGGGTGACGCCGTGGTGATGGCGGAAACGCGCGGGCGCAGCGTATTCGCTTCGCCATCGATCAGGATGAGGTCGCCGATTGCCGGCACTGGCGGGGAGGCCAGCGCATCGGTTGAGCGAACCAGCGTCAGCGACGCGGTGGCCGCCGGAAGTCCCGCAACCGGAATGGTCATCACGTAGGGTGCTCCCACAAAGCGATCGAACTTCACGCCGGCGGCGGGTCCGGTGGTCGCGGCTCCCGTCGTGTCGATCAGGGTCGGGGTCGCGTTCGCCAGTTGCAGCAGTTGTTCGGCCCGGTCGAGCGATCCGCGCAACGCGTTATTGGTCACGTTGAGCGACAGGTTTCTCGCCGACAGCATGGTCCCCGTGTTGAGGATGCTGAAGATCCCGATCCCCACGACCATGGCCGCCGCCGCACCCATGAGCGTCTCGACGATCGAAAATCCTTTTTCCAAACCTTGTGCGTGGGCCTTCATCTTTAGTCGAACGTCCGCAGCGTCGTCATCGCAAAGGAATACGGGCGGCCGCGATAAGTGTAAGTCAGGCTGAACGTGACACGCCGGATGTCCACGCCCTCGGCGTTCGCTTCCGCGATCACCGTCCGCGTCAGCGTGCCCTTCAGCCAGGCCGACGTACCGGCACGCAGGAGAGCCACGTTCACCAAGTTGTCGCCGCCGCCGTCGTCATCGTAGACGGACCCGCTCGCCGTGGTAATCGCCAGGATGGGAGGCTCCAGGGCCGACGAAAACGGCACTCCCATGGCCGTATCGATATTCCGCTGCACCACCGCCCTCGCGTTATTCAGAGTCCGCATCGTCGCCGCCTTCCGGTTCATCAGCACCAGCGCCTGGACGCTCGCGAGGCCCACGATGACGATGACCGCCGTCGCGACCATGACCTGCACCAGAGTAAAGCCCGCGGGCCTTCTCTGGCAGGTGTGCAGTTCTGGACGCGGGAGCATTGGCATTAGCTGCTTATTTAAGCAGATGAAATGCCATTCTCCCCGCTCTCATTAAGGGAAACTACTTAGCCTGGAGCCGCCATTCCACGGCAGGCGCGTTACACGGCTGCCGCGATGGCTTCTCCCATCTCGCGCGTGCCGACCCGGCGAGTTCCCTCGCTCCAGATGTCGCCCGTCCGCAAGCCATCATCGATCACCCGTCGAACCGCCGCCTCGATGGCGTCCGCAGCCCCGGTCTCACTCAAGGCATAACGCAGCATCATACCGGCGGAGAGGATCTGGGCAATCGGGTTGGCAATCCCTTTGCCGGCAATATCCGGCGCCGTACCTCCACTGGGCTCGAACAGGCCGAATCGCCCCGTGGCAGTCTCCTTGACCCCGAGGCTCGCGCTCGGGAGCATCCCGAGGGAACCGGCAATCATGGCCATCTCGTCGCTCAGGATGTCCCCGAAGAGATTCTCCGCGAGGATCACGTCGAAGCCCTTGGGGTTCTTCACCAATTGCATCGCCGCGTTGTCCACGTAGAGATGGTTGAGCGTGACATCGGGATACGCCTGGGCGACCTCAGTCACCGTCTGCCGCCAGAGCACCCCATTTTCCAACACATTGGCCTTGTCGATGGACGTCAGGCGCTTGTTCCGGCCCTGCGCGGCCTTGAAGGCCACATGGGCAATCCGGACGATCTCGCTCTTCTTGTAGACCATCGTATCGACCGCCACGGGTTCGCCATTTTCCTCGTGCCGGCCCTTGGGTTGCCCAAAGTAGAGGCCGCCCGTCAATTCGCGCACGCACAAGACGTCGAAACCCCCTTCAATCAGCGAGTCCTTCACCGGAGAAGCATGCGTCAACTTCGGGAAACAGACCGCCGGGCGCAGGTTCGCAAAAAGGGCAAAGTGCTTGCGCAGCGGGAGCAACGCCGCCCGCTCGGGTTGCTCGGAGGGTGGCAGGGATTCCCATTTCGGCCCGCCCACGGAACCAAACAAGATCGCGTCCGCCTCACTGCAAATGCGCAGGGTCTCCTCAGGCAACGCCCGGCCGTCGACGTCGATCGCGATCCCGCCCACGCGGGCTTCGGTGAAGTGGAGTTGGAAGCCAAATTTCTTCTCCGCCACGGCGAGCACCCGCCGAGCCTCGGCCATGACTTCGGGACCAATGCCATCGCCCGGGAGAACAGCGATTTTGAAGGATTTCATAGGGCGGCAGATCGTAATGACCGTCAGGCGTTTGCCAAGGGGGAAGCCCTCGGGGTTAAAAGTTTCTGGCTGAAGGTTTCCGGTTGAAAAGCCGCCCCGCTCCACAGGGGAACGACACGCGCGGACGACCGGAAACTAGAGACCTTAATCCGGGAAGTCGCCCCTACTCCCACCGGTCCACGATCGCCCGCAGATCCTCGACCAGCGTCTCCACCTTCTTCAAGTCACGCCGCCGTCCTTTCGCGGGTTTTACCTCGAGCGAACGCAGCAGCATCAGCATGTCGCGCAGATCCGTGCCGCGGCTGCCGGGCAGCTTTTTCTTCGAAGCCGCCTCCGCCACGACCAACGCATGCATTTGCTGGAGTTCGCTCTCGATCTGCGCCGCGTAGGTGGAAATCAGATCGCGAAAGGATTTCCGGACAAACGCCAGTTCCTCCGCGACAGTCTGAAGCGGCAAGGCGGAGGGGGGCTTGGCTTTGGGTTCGTCTTTCACGGGCGCAATTCACAGTTAGGCTGAAGGTGTCGGGGAGCCGTCGTCAAGAGTGCGTTTGTGACGTTTCCACGACAAATTCTCCGGCACCCGTTAGTGCAGGCAGCGCTTGACAGCCCGGCGGGTGTCGGCATCGCGGACGTGCTTGCGGTACGCCGCGCGGAGGATCTGCGCGACGGTTTTCCGTTTCGACCGCCCCGCGGGCACGGCACGACACTGGATCGGGAAACCGATTTCATGATCCCACACGTGAACTTTCATACCCGCATAAGAAGCACAAACCGTGAGAGGAATGGGTGTCAGGATTGTTACGAACAGGTAAATTCCTCTCTTGGAAGGATTTGAAATTTTGCTTTTCAGTCTGCTTCAGAGTTCAACTGATGCATGAAGCGTTATCGCACCGGCTGGATTTCCGATATTCATCTCGGTTCCCGCGGGAGCAAGGCTGAAGCCCTGCTCCAGTTCCTGCGCGAATACGAGTTTGAGAAACTCTACATCGTCGGCGATTTCATCGACGTCTGGCAACTCCGCCGCGGCATCTACTGGCCGCAAGCTCACAACGACGTCATCCAGAAGATCCTTCGCGCCGGACGCAAGGGCACCCGGGTCATTTACATCCCCGGCAATCACGATGAATTCGTGGCTGGCTTCATGGGACATTTCGGCGCCGTGGAGATCATGCCCCGCGACATCCACACGACGGCCGATGGCCGCCGCCTGCTCGTCATTCACGGGCACGAACTCGACACGGTCGTCCAGAACATCAAGTGGCTCGCCTTCGTCGGCGACGTCGGTTACCAGCTCCTGCTCAAGCTCAATCACCCGGTGAATGCGTTCCGCCGCTGGCTGGGCCTCGGATACTGGTCGCTCAGCGCCTACGTGAAGAAGAGCGTGAAGAACGCGGTGAGCTTCATCGGCGCGTTCGAGCAGGCCATCGTCCAATACGCCCGGATGGACAATGTCGATGGCGTCGTCTGCGGCCACATCCACACGCCCGTCATCCGGACGATCGAGAGCACCTTGTACTACAACAGCGGCGATTGGGTCGAAAGCCTGTCGGCGCTGACCGAGGATTTCGAAGGCAGGATCGATTTGATCACCGGCTACGCGACGGCCAACGTGCTCCCCTTCAGCCCACAAGTGGACGGAGATGAGACGGAGCCCCCGGCGCTGGCAGCGTCGTAGACTGCGAGAGATCTCCAGATCAGCGCGGGAAATGGTTGCTCAAAAGCCTGCCAGCCAGCCCGAGCGCTGGGAAGCACGGCGGAAAAGGCCCCGCCGGAAGGCTGACCGGTGATACCTTCCTACCCGCCACCCACTGGCAGCCGCAGGATGATCGTCGTCCCCTTTCCATACTTGCTCTCCGCCGAGGCCGTCCCGCCGTGCAGATGGACGATGTGTTTGACGATCGAGAGGCCCAACCCAGTCCCCCCCTGCTCGCGTGTCCGCGCTTTGTCGGCACGATAGAAGCGCTCGAAAATATGGGGCAGGTCGCCGGGCGGGATGCCGATGCCGGAATCCTCCACGCGCACTTCCACCGCGCCCAGGTCCGCGATCGCACGCAATGTGATCCGCCCCTGCGGGTCCGTATATTTGACCGCGTTTTCGAGCAAGTTGTGCACGACCTGCTCGATCCGCAACCGGTCGGCCATGATGACTGGCAATGCGGGCGAGACGTCGATGGTCAACGTGAGATTCTTCTGCCGGATCTTCGCCTCCCAATCCCCGGCGACTGCTGGCAACAAATCTCCCAGATGCAATTCGCTCCGGACCAGCTTCTCGTGGCGGGATTCCAGGCGGGCAATGGTCAGCAGGTCCTCGAGCAGCGCGTTGAGCCTTTGCGAGTGCTTCCGCAGGATCTCGAAGATCTCGGTCTGCGCCTTCCGCGGCATTGCGGGGTCATCGAGCAAATTCTCAAGGTAGCCCTGGAAGATGGACAGGGGGGTCCGAAGCTCATGGGAGACATTGGCGACAAACTCGCGGCGCACCTCTTCGAGCTGTTTCAGCCGCGTGATATCGCGCACGATCATCACCACCCCGGGATCGCCCGTGAGTGCGCGAATCGGCACCGTATGCACGGCAAAATGACGCGGGGGCTTCGCCGTCGCCATGCTGACCTCGCCCGTCTGCGCTTCTCCGGTCGAGAGTGCCGTTCTCACCATTTCCTCGAACGCCGTCTCTCGCAGCGTGCGCAGGATCGTCTGCCCGAGGGGATCGCCCTTCACCTCGAAAAGCTGGATGAAGGAAGGATTGACCAGCCGCAGCATGTGCTGTGCGTCCACCACCATGACCCCCTCCTCCATGCTCGCGAGGATGGTCCGCAGGTTGAAGGCATCCTGATCGATCTGACGCCGCAGCCTTTCCTGCTCGGCAGACAATCTTTCCAGCGGGTACGTGAGGTGGGCGAACCACCCGCCGTGGCGAAAGACGAACCCCGATGGCGCGCGCCCTTCACTCAATTCCTTCAGCAATCGCAGCAGGTGCTGCCGATCCTTCACCTGGCACCGCCACACCCACCACCACGATCCCGCGATCACCGCAGCCACCACCCAGCCGAAGAGCGGTTGCATCGACGCTAGCGAACCGGCTCCGCCACGCGGTACCCAAATCCGCGGATGGTCTCGATGCAGTCCGACGATTCGCCAAGTTTTTCGCGCAAGCGGCGGATGTGGGTATCGACCGTCCTGGTATCGATCACGCTCTCATAACCCCACACGTCGTTGAGCAGCGTATCCCGGCTCTGCACGCGACCGCGCCGCTCGATCAATAGAGCAAGAAGCTTGAATTCCGTCGCCGTAAAATCGATCGGCTTGCCCGCGACCGTGATCTCGTAGCGGGAGCGGTCGATGCGAATCGCGCCGAGCGAAAGCTGATCGACGATCTCGGCCGTGGCACTCGCGCGGCGCAACACCGATTTTACCCGCAAGACCAGCTCGCGCGGCGAAAAAGGTTTCGTCATGTAATCATCCGCCCCCAATTCCAATCCGACGATGCGGTCCACCTCCTCGGCCTTTGCGGTAAGCATGATGATCGGGATCTGGCTGGTGGCCGGCTCCTTTTTCAAAACCTTGCACACCTCGAGCCCCGACATCTCCGGCAACATCAAATCCAGGACGATGAGCGATGGCAGCGTCTCCCGCGCCTGATTCAGGGCGCTCAGGCCATCCTCCGCCTTCAAGATGTTATAACCGGCATTCTTCAAGTTGCTCGAGACGAGATGGAGCACGTCCGGTTCGTCGTCGGCAACCAGGATGCGTTTGTTCGCGGCTTTGTTGCTCATGGATGGCGCGGAGTGTAAAAAGGGCACGTCCCGCCGCAAGGGGCAGGATGTGACATTCCTGTAACACGGAGCAGGGGAAAAAGCAGTGGATAGTTGCACCACTACCCGCGCTTCCCCACTCTACGCCTTCAATTCCGCCCCGGTATTCGCATCCGTGATCGTGAATTTCTCGTGATGGAGCACCGAGTCCGCGCGAAAGGTCAGCCGCCCGGCGTAGCGCCGCTCGATCTCGACGAGTAGTTCCTCGTCCTCTGTCCTCAGGCGGTTGAGGACATGGGGATGCACGATGATCTTGATCTCGTGGATGGTGTCCTGGTACTTCCGCATCACCTGATGCAGGGAGCGCTGGAGTTCCACGCTCATCGTCATGGCGCTCTTGACCTTGCCGCGCCCGCCGCAATAGGGGCAGGGCTCGAAGACGGCCCCGCTGATGCTCTCCGCCGCGCGCTGACGGGTCATTTCCATGAGCCCGAGCGGGGAAATCGGCAGGACGTGCGTCTTGGACTTGTCACGCTTGAGCCGGTCCTTCATGCGCTGGTAGACCATCTGCTGGTCCTTGCGCGATTTCATGTCGATAAAATCCCCGATGATCAGGCCGCCGATATTGCGCAGGCGCATCTGCCGAGCCATTTCGTCCGCCGCTTCGACGTTCGTTTGCAGGATGGTCTTGTCTGCATTGGAACCGCCCTTGTTACGCCCAGTATTGACGTCGATGGCGATGAGCGCCTCGGTCTCATCGATGACGATGTAGCCGCCGCACGGCAGCCAGACCTGGCGATGGAAGGCATCATCGATCTGTTTCTGGACATTGTAGCGCTCGAAGATCGGCGTGGTGTCCTGATAGTGGCGGATGCGGCTCGCCGAACGGCGGGAAATCTGGCCGACGATCTCGATCATGCGTTTGACGGCGTTCTCATCGTCACAAATGACTTCGTCGATTTCATCGGTGAGAAAATCGCGCACGGTGCGCTCGATGAGGTCGGGTTCGGCGAAGACGCAAGCCGGTGCCGGCTTCGCCTTCATCGCGTCCTCGATCGCTTTCCACTGTTCGAGGAGGTAGGCCAGGTCGCGAACGAAATAGCGGGCTTTCTGGCCTTCACCCACGGTCCGGACGATGACGCCCATGTTTTCGGGCACGTTCAGTTCCTTGAGAATCTTCCGCAACCGATCGCGTTCCTTGGGGCTTTCGATCTTCCGCGAGATACCGCTCTGGTCGGAGTACGGCATGAGGACCAGAAACCGCCCTGCCAGGGAAAGATTGGTGGTGATGCGGGGACCCTTGGTACTGATCGGGCCCTTGGTCACCTGCACGAGAACCTCGGAACCGACGGGATAGATTTTCGGGATGTCCGCGGCGGTGATCCGCTTGCTCTCTTTCTTGCCGCCACCGACCCGCTCCACCTGCTCGACGCCGCTGTCGAGCGCCGCGGGAAGGGCATCCCAGAAATGCAGGAAGGCGTTTTTCTCAAAGCCAATATCGACGAACATGGCCTTGAGACCGTGTTCGATGTTGCGCACGCGGCCCTTGAAAATGCTCCCGACAATGTTGCGGTCGGTTTCGCGCTCGATCGAATATTCCTCCAGGATGCCCCCCTCCAGGAGGGCGACCCGACGTTCGAGTTTCTCGGCGTTGATGATGAGTTTGTTGCCGGTCTGGCGCGGTGCCAGGCCGATCAATCGTTTGACGCGTTCGGTCATGGAAAGGAGTTTGGGGTAAAGATTTTTGAGCACGGGGTGGTCAACGCTTCGGTGGACCTGCCGGCCGGGGGGGTGGCGGGTTCGGCGCGGCGGGTTTCGCACCGAAAAAGCGTTGGAAGAAATTGAGTTTGTCGACCGGTTTCGGGACTTGCTGCGGTTTGCCTTGCGGCACCTTGCCGCGCGCGTCGGCGTCCGCCCGAATATTGGGGGTGGCATTGCTGCCGCCCATCTGGCTGGTGGCATCGGAGACATGAGTCCCCGCGGATTCCTCGTTGACGACGATGGCACCATTGCCCCCCTTGCCGTAGTCTGGGAGCGCGTTGAGAATCGTGAAGGGATGGTCGTTGTGGGCGGGCGTGAGGGAAGCAACTTTTATTTCCAGATTTCCCTGATCCATGGAGATGCACTGCTCGAGAATGTGCTGGGCAATGGGGGCGGCCACGCTGCCGCCGTGCTCGCCGCTCTGCACCATCACGCAAATCGCATAGCGCGGTTTTTCGTAAGGCGCAAAGCAGCAAAACCAGGCGATGTGTTCCTTCCGGCCACGATCCGTCGCCTGCGCCGTGCCGGTCTTTCCGGCCACGACGATCCCTTTGACCCGCGCTTTCGCCCCGGTGCCACCGCCACCGGGGCCGCCGGTCTCGTTAACGACTTCCCACAAACCGTGGCGGACCATCTCGATCTGCTCCTTGGCAACTTCCGTTCGCAAATCCCCGCGGATCTTTGGCTGGTCGGGAACGGCCACCTGCTTGTTCTCGTCGAGCACCGGCTGGCCGTCGGGCGTGAGCACCGTTTTGACCAGGCGCGGTTCATACGCGATACCGCCGTTCGCCACCGCCGCGTAGGCCATGGCCATTTGCAAGGGACTGGCCAGCACGTAGCCCTGGCCGATCGACACGTTGGCGGTGTGGGCGGTAGTCCACTTCAGGAGCGGATACTTCATCTTCATCCAATCCGGACCGGGCATCGTGCCATCCTTCTCATCGGCCAAGCCAAGGTCGTAGTGCTCGCCAATTCCGAGAATCTTCCCGACGTGATCGATCGACTCGATGGTCGCGGCGTTACCGAACTGATAGAAAAAGCAATCACAGGACACCTTGAGCGCGTCGGAAAGTCCAAGTGAACCGTGGGAGCCTCCCTTTTCCGCGATCCAGCACTTGAAATAGTGGTCTCCGTAGGAGATGCCCCCGGGGCAGTTGTAATGGTTTGCCCCGACGCCCTTGCGCAGGCCGCCCAAGGCCGTCACGATCTTAAACGTGGAGCCCGGAGGAAAGCCGCTGACCGCCCGGCTGATCAGCGGAATGGCCTCGTCCTGGTTGAGTTTCTCCCAATCGGCCTTGGAAACACTCGGAATGAAGACGTTCGGATCAAACGAGGGCACTGAACCCATGGCCAGAATATCCCCATTGTTGGGATCGATGACGACCGCGGCCGCGCGCCCCAGTGACGGATGGCGGAGCGCATCCTCGACGATATACTGAATGCGGGCGTCGAGCGTTAGATAAACGTTGTTCCCGGGCTTGGGCGGATCGAGACGTTCTTCGCTTTCGATGACGCCCTTGACATTCTTGCGCAACACCCGGATCCCGGGCTCCCCGCGCAGATACTTGTCCATGCTCTGCTCGATCTGGGATTTCCCGTCCACGTCCGGTTGGTAGAAGCTGTACTTGGAGACGTCGGGTAGCAGGTTCACATCCTGCGGCGCTCCGACGTAGCCCAGCAAATGGGCGGCGAGCGCGCCATACACGTACTGGCGAACCGGCCGGACGGCGATCTCCACGCCCGGCAAGCCGACATCATGCTCGGAAAACTTGGCGATGGATTTGAAATCGACCTCTTCCTGGTAGGTGAAAGGCACGAGCGTGTCATTCCGGTAGTGCTTTTGCAGGTGCTCGGAATTGTAGTCCGACGCCAGGTCCAGCTCCTTCAGCCGCGGAATCACGCTCTCGTTGACGATCTTCACCACGTCCGCCTCCTTCATCTTCGTCTTCATCTGCTTGACGACCGCCAGATACTCATTGACCGGCACGGTGTGGTACTCCTTGCGGTAACCGCGCACCATGTCCGGAAGATAGAAATCGACCTCGTAGCTGGCGCGGTTGGCCACCAGGGTCAGCCCGTTCCGGTCACGAATCTCACCCCGCACGGACGGGATACGCACCGTCACTTCGGAGCGGCTGGCGATCTTTTTCGTCCACATCGTCCCACGAGCCACCTGCTCCCACCATAACTTGGCGAGAAGAACCCCCAACATGCACACCATGAAGAAGGCGAGAAAGATGACGCGCCACTCGGCGCTGGGTCGGCGGGAAAAAGCGCTGGCCATAGGCTAACGGGATCGACGGACGTTCCTCTCCGGTTGCGGATCGTAACCAACAAGGAAGGCGAGGTAATTGAGCGCGAAGAAGAAAAAAGGCGACAGGAGCACGGCCACGAGGCCGGACCCGCCCATGCGCCACCAGATTTCCTTGTCGAAATGAAAGACCACCGGCTCGCGACGGAATGTGATCATAAGGTATTCGGTTAAAACGATGAAAGAGGTGCAAACACCGCTGAGCAGGCAATGGACTTCCCAGCGCCCTCTTTGAAAGAGGGGCCGGAATCCGCCCATCAAGGTGCCCAGCACGGCGTAGAGGATAATCGACCAGCCCATGGCGATTTCAACATTCCCGTCCACGGTGAGCATATTGAGCGCGTCCCACATCAGCCCGCCGCAGAAGGCCAGCGCGAGCATCCCCGGCACCGGCAGGGCCAGCGCCCCGTAGAACATGATGATGGGCATGAGCAGCACGCGCGAACCTATCACCGGCAGGGGCCCGATGAAATGTTGCGCGACCAGCGCCACAAACATCGAGATGAGGAGCAGGACGAAGAAGATCACTTGCTTTCTCCAACGACGACAAACACGTCCTCCAGCGTGGTAAGATCCACCGCCGGGACCACCGTGGCGAAGGCGTCGAGTTCGCGCACCTTGAATTCCTTGACCTGGCCAACGAGCACCCCTGGAGGGAAGACGCCGCCGACACCCGAGGAGTAAATATTGGCGCCCGGCTGAAGCTTGGCCTGCTTGGATAGAAAATGCAGCCCGATGATCGGATTCGACCCGTTGGAGGCGCGCTCCCCCTTCACGATCCCCTGTTCCTGCGTGCCCTCCACTTTGGCCGCGACACGGCAGGTCTCATCGGAGACGAGCACGACCGTCGCGGAATGTTCCGCGACCACGGAGGTCTTGCCGACCAGCCCGAGGTCAGTCAGCACCGGTTGATCGTCGTCGATGCCATCCGCACTGCCACGATCGATGACCACCTTGTTGTACCAGGTCGACGCATCCCGCGCGACGATGCGTGCAGGCATCAGTTTGAAAACCGAGCGCTCTTTGTAGTCCAACGAACTCCGCAACCGGTTGTTCTCGGTTTCCAGGGTACGGAGCGTCTGGTTCGTCGCGCTCAATTCCTGGTTCGCGACCCGCAATCGCTGATTTTCCGACTCGAGTTGCTCCAGCGTCTTCAAGCCTTCGCGAAAATCGTGATACTTCTTCTCCATCGTCGAGCCGGTCTTGAGGAACGGCGAAATGATTCCGAGGAAGCCCGCCTGAACCCGGCGCATATTGTGCGGGCTCAGAAACAAGACCAGGCCGGTCAGGACGAGGAAAATGAGGACCGATGGAATAACGAGGCGGCGGCTCATACGGGATAGTTCGATGGAGCCTCGGCGTAGGGCCGGGCTCGGTTCCTGGAAATTGGACGGTTGGCGAGTGCGGTCATGCCCGCGATGGTTCAGTGTGACCAGCGACTATCGCTCGTCGCCACCTGACGCAGGAACTTGATTTCGCTGAGCGCGCGGCCGGTGCCTTCGGCCACGGCGCTCAGGGGATCTTCCGCGACGTGCACGGGCAGTCCTGTTTCTTCGGTGAGCAGACGATCGAGGCCGCGCAATAGCGCGCCGCCGCCCGCGAGCACAAGCCCGCGGTCAACAAGGTCGGCGGAAAGTTCGGGCGGGCAGCGTTCGAGCGTCACCCGCACCGAATCGACGATCGTCGAAATCGGCTCGAGCAACGCCTCGCGCACTTCCTGCGAGGTGATGGTTAAAGTTTTCGGCAGTCCGGCCACGAGATCGCGTCCCTTCACTTCCATCGTGGTCTCCTTCTCGATGGGATACGCGCTGCCGATCTTGATTTTGATATCCTCCGCGGTCCGTTCACCGATCATCAGGTTGTAGGCCCGCTTCATATACTGGATGATCGCCTCGTCCAATTCATCGCCCGCCACACGGACGCTCCGGCAGAAGACGATGCCCGAGAGGGAGATGAGCGCCACTTCCGTGGTGCCACCGCCGATGTCGATGATCATGTTGCCCGCCGCATCCTGGACCGGCAGGCCGCAGCCGATCGCCGCCGCCATCGGCTCTTCGATCAGGTGCACTTCCCGCGCCCCGGCGCGCAGCGCCGATTCCTTGACGGCGCGCTTTTCCACTTCCGTAATGCCCGACGGGACCGCAATGACCACTCGCGGGCGTGGTTTGAAGAACGCCCGGCGGGGATGCACCTTGTGGATGAAGTGGCGCAGCATCGCCTCGGTGATCTCGAAATCCGCGATGACCCCGTCCTTGAGCGGCCGGATGGCGACGATATTACCCGGGGTGCGCCCGAGCATCCGCTTGGCCTCGTCACCCACGGCAAGCACATGGCTGGTGCCGACTTGCACGGCAACCACAGAGGGCTCGCGCAGGACGATGCCGTGATCCTTGACGTATACCAGCGTGTTCGCCGTGCCCAGGTCTATGCCGATGTCATTGGAGAGAAGCCCAAATAATCCATTAAACATTCAAAATTAACCTCTTCTTAAATCGTAAAAGTTGCGGGAGACGCCTTTTGAGGACACGCATGCGCGGCGGGACTATCGTTCGTCCCGCCTTTAAGATAGGGCGCTTGTGGGGTCAAAAAGTGGTTACAATTAGGGGCCAGCCCCTAGCAGCGTCAAAAGAAATCGCGGTTGATTCTCGTATGGAGGGGAAGATTTGCCGGGAAAAGTGTCTCCCTTCGCGTCAGCGAAATATGCTTTGGAGACTCCCAAATCCAAATTTCGAGTAGAAACGATTCCAAAAAGTCGAGGTTTTTGAATCGGGGTCAGTCGCATGACGGTGCGTTTTCGCCCTGCCCACTCACGGAAAATTGTTTCGGATTTCGGATTTCGGATTTCAAATTTGCTCCTCATCATGATGGGCAGTTGCCATGAACCAGCGTCGCCTCCTCGTCCGCCTCATCCCCATCGCCATCGCAGGATTGGTGGTCTTCTACCAGTACTTCTCCGCCGAAAAGGTCACCAACGAAGCCGGACGGACGGCACATTACGCCCTCAACTCCGCGCAGGAAAAGGCGCTCGGGCTCCAAAGCTACCAGCAGGTCTTGAGCGAATCGCAGACGGTGACCTCGGGCCCCGACTATGAGCTGGTCAAACGCGTCGCCGGGCGTCTCGCTGCGGCGACCGGTGATTCCGCCAGGAAATTTGACTGGCAGGTGTCCGTCGTCCGCAGCCCTCAGATCAATGCCTTCTGCCTCCCCGGCGGTAAGATCGTCGTCTATACGGGAATCCTCCCCGTCGCCCAAACCGAAGCCGGCCTGGCTACCGTCATGGGCCACGAGATGGCGCACGCAACACTGCGCCACGGCAGCGAGCGGCTACTCCAGCAAAAGGCCACCCAGACCTTGATGACGGGCGTCCAGGTTTCCGTGGGAGACATGACCTACGAACAACAACGCGCCGTCATGGGTGCCCTGGGCGCGGGGGCGCAGTACGGCCTCCTCCTCCCCTTCAGCCGGGAACACGAGAGCGAGGCCGATGCCATCGGGCTCCACTTCATGGCCCGCGCGGGCTACGACCCGCGAGAAGCGGTGGAGTTCTGGAAGCGCATGACCAAGGCCACGGCTGGCGGTGGCGGCAAACCGCCGGAGTTCATGTCCACGCACCCGAGCGACGCCACCCGAATCGAAGCGTTGGAGCGCATCCTTCCCGAGGCGCTCAAGGAATACCAGCAGCACCAATAGGGCGGATCGGGCTAATTCAAAACCGCGAGTTGGACCTTGGCGGTCCCCGAGTGAATCATCCCGAGTTCCTGCGCCGCCCTTTTGCTCACGTCAATCATCCGACTTTTGCGAAAGGGACCGCGATCGTTGATCCGCAAGGTAACCGTGCGGCCCGTTGACAGATTCTTGACCTCGACCATCGTGCCGAAAGGCAATGACCGATGGGCCGCGGTCATCGACATGGGATTGAAACGCTCGCCACAGGCCGTCTGGGAACCTTCGGAATACCAGGACGCAAGTCCGGTTTGCACCCGCTTGACCGGCTCGGCTGCCCGAAGAACGGCGATTCCAACAAAGAAGAAGAGAAGAATCGTTTTCATAGGATAGCCTTCGTTAAACAATCGTCCGCTGGGGCGCGGGCGGATGGGTTTACATGCGTGTGATCGGCGATGGGGAGTTGGCGCGGTGGGAGCAATTCGCAAAAGGAACGCGCTCCCCCCATCGTCGTCATCCTGCCTTCCTCGTCCGGCTTCAGACTCCCGCCAGTTCCCTGGCCCCTTTGGGCTTTTCCGCAACCTCGCCCTGGTCGGCGCCGGCCAGCAGCGCCTCGATCCTGGCGATCAGCGTCTCGCTGCGATAGGGCTTTTGCAGATAGTCGGCATTCGCGATCAAAGCCTCCGGCGCCACCGTCTCGCGGCAATGGCCCGACACAAAGAGCACGCGCAAGCCAGGGATGACCGGGATAAGCAGTTGCGCGAGTTCGAGACCATTGATCCGCGGCATCACCACGTCGGTGATCAGGCCGCGGATTTCGCCGGCGTGCTTTTCCGCGATTTCCAGCGCCTCCTCCGCATCGGGCGCGGAGAGCACCTTGTAGCCACGGCCCTCCAGCATGAGTGTCGCCAGTTCACGGATGTCATCCTCGTCCTCCACGAGCAGCAGCGTCTCGCCGCCGCAGGCGGAGGTGGGCGCTGCCAGTTCCGTGCCGGCATCCGTCTCGATGGCGTGGTCCGTCATGGGCAGATAAATGACAAAGCTGGTCCCCACACCAACCTCGCTTTCCACCTCCAGCACGCCATTGGCCTGCTTGACGATTCCAAAGACCGTGGCCAGGCCAAGGCCAGTGCCGCGCCCGGCGGGCTTGGTGGTAAAAAATGGCTCGAAGATTCGGGCTTTGGTCGCCGCGTCCATCCCACAACCGGAATCTGTCACCGTGAGCCGGACCCATGGTTTCTCGGCGGAGACCTCGTGCCGGGCCGCCAACGCCTCGTCGAGGGCGACGGTGGCCGTGGCAATCGTCAGGCGGCCGACGCCGTTCATGGCATCCCGGGCATTGACGGACAAGTTCACGATCACTTGCTGGAGTTGATTGGCGTTGGCCATGATCGGAGGCAATGGCGAGGCCAGATCCAGTTGCACCTGGATATCCACCCCGATCAGGCGCCCGACGAGCATCGCCGCGTCCTTCACGGAATCATTGAGGTTCAACGGTTCCGCCGACAGAACCTCATTGCGGCTGAACGTGAGCAGCGGACGAGTCAAAGCCGCGGCACTTTCTCCCGCCCGCCGGACGGTGCGCAGGAAATCGGCGGCCGCATCCTGATCGTTCATCAGCTTGAGGGCACAATCGGTCCCGCCCAGGATGACCGTCAGGAGATTATTGAAATCGTGCGCAATCGCGCCCGCGAACTTGCCCAGCGCATCCATCTTCTGGGCCTGCTGCAGGTCGCGTTCGGCCTTGGCGCGCTGCTCCATCTCCTCCTGCAGAGCCTTGTTGGCCCGCCACAGTTCCGCGGTGCGGGCGTGCACCTTGAGATCGAGACTCTGCTGGGCCACCTTCAACTTCTCCTCCTCCCGCTGACGCGTCTCGATCATCTGATTCAGAGCATCGGCCAGGACCTTGAATTGCCCCTGCATATCGGTCGACGCACGGTGTCTCGCACGGCCATGGGTGACGGATCGGGCGACCTCCACCAGATGCGAAATGGGACGCGCCAGGCTCCGGCCGACCTGGACACAGGCGGAAATCGTGGCCACGATTCCGGACACAGCCAGCCCGACCAGCAGCCAGCTCTTCAGGGACGGGTTGCCCGCCGGGAGCGACTGTGCCACGGCAATCATGAGCACCAGGCACCCGATTAAGGCAGCGACTGGAAGAGCTAAAGTCCTCCAGAAGAGGAACGTATTCGAGTGCGGGGCACGCATTTTCGCATAAAAGAGTCAGCAAGTTTCGAGCCTTTCGCTCTCTGATGGCTCTCTTTAAAGGCTCTTTGGCCCCCCTCTCTGAATCAAACCCCGATCCGCTTCACATAGGCGTCCAGCCACACAGGGTAGCTGTGAGAGCACGCATCGACCAACACTTGCACCTCCACCGGGCCGGCTTCGGCCATCACCAGGGCAACGGCTTCCGCTAGAATCGCGCAAATCCGCGCCGGCTCGCCAAATGCCTCAAATCCCAGTGTAAGCCACTGTTCCCGCCCGACCGTCAATTTCGTCCGCTCCACATTGCAGCCATTGGCCGGCCGCGATCCCGGGCCATTCGCATAAACGGGCTTCAGCGGTCCTCGCTCGGCGGAGAATTTGCGAATCCAGCGAACTTTCTTCACGTGCACCTCGCGCGCGTCACCCATCAATTTGCCCCCGCTGATTTCCGGCAAGTCCCATTTGACCCACTGGTCGGTTCGACCCAGCACGACCTCGGCGAACAGCGATTCCTCGGCCTTCCAATAAAAGGCCTCCGGCGCGGCGCGTAGCGCCTTAAATTCGAGCCCGCCGTTCCCGCGCACCTTGAGGCCGATGATTTCCACACCAGCAATCACGCGATATATATCCGTGCGCGTCTCCTGCCAGTTCATTCGATCGTTCGGCGGCGCTTCCGGGAACAGACCTTCGAGCCCATCCAATTCCGTCTCGGGAAAAAACCAGCGAATTTCGGCGCTATGCAGCATGGAAATGTTGCGACGGGTGTGAGTCTGCAAACTCAGGCTGCGGCAAGTGCCGGCATCGGCAACGAACACAAGACCGTCGTGCCGCCGACAGGACTCTCGGTCACCTTGATATCTGCCCCGATCAACTTCGCGCGATAGCGCATGGTGCGCCACCCCATGCCGTCAGCCCTCGGCTGCGTCGCGGAACCACAGCCGTCATCCGCCACACCGATATGGAGGGCCTGGTCGTCCCGTGTCACACTCACTGTCACGTGCATGGCATTGGCGTGGCGCATGGCATTGCTCAACGCTTCCTGGGTAATCCGATACAGGTGAACGGCCACATCGGTATCCTTGATCTCAACGTCGCCAATGCTCTGGAAGTCGATCGCGGCATGCCGGAGGGTGCCGGTGGTAGTCACGAGGCTTCGGAGAGCGGTGACCAGGCCATCCGGTTGCATGGCCACGGGCACCAAGCCACGCGCCAGGTTTCGGGCTTCGATCGTCGTTTCCTTGAGGAGCTTTTGAATCTGGTGCGCGGTCGCCGCCTGAGGTGACCCGACGTTCTCCAATTCCACTTTGAGGCATTCCGTCGCGCAATCGAGCGCGGCAAGGGATTGGCAGACGCCGTCGTGCAGGTCCTGGCCGATCCGCATCTGTTCGCGATCGCCCACGCGCACGATCTCGTGCTCCAGTTTCTGCGCGTGCTCCAGCGCTTCCAATCGCTTCCGGGTTTCCTCACGAAACCGGCTGATGGAAGCGCCTCCCAACGCGACAAACATAAAGGCGATGAGGCGGTTGAGGATGGACCAACCGTATCCGGTCATATCATTTCCAAAAGGTTGGGTCGCCAAATTGGAGTACCACGACACCGAGGCGCAGAAGGATGCAAACGCAATGCCCGATCTCTGCCCGAAATGAAAAGAGAGGACGAAGATAGGGACCGCATAGAAGACGAACAGGCTGAATCGGTAGGGCGTCTTCGCATCAACGATGCCAACGATCGTGACCCAAATGAGGGCCTCGACCAGAAGCCACGACTTTGGCTGCCTGGTGATCGCATAGAGGAACTTCATAAGGGAGGAAATCTAGTGCGAATCGCGCGGCGAATTGCAACTGCGCGGGTGAATTTTTCGCAACTGACGGATTCCGTCAATCCTGGGCGGAAGCGACGAATGGTCACTGAATCAACTCTTTCTCAACAGGTGGTGGGCCTCTTTCCACAGCCAGGCCGAGACGTCTTCCGCATTCTCCAGCAGTTCCCGGCCGAAGGACGCAAACGAAATCTCCGGCGCCGCGATAATCAGGAAGAGGGTCAGCAGCAGCACATTCATGACGTAAATGACCACGAGTGAAAAGAAATTGCCGTGATAGCTGAGGTCCGTCTGGCCCTTGGGAATCATCCAGATCGTGAAGCTGAGATGAAAGGCCCATGACGCCCCCAGCAGGAGGAAGAGCCACTGGAGGGGCGTCATAAAAAGCAAAGTGTCGGAAATTCGCGCGACATCATAGAACAGGCTGGCAATTCCGTAGGCGACGATGATGACGAGGCTATAGAGGGGGTAAAAATAGGGGGCGAGCGCGATCCAGAAATTGTGCGTGTCGGTGAGGATATAGCCGCCGTCGCGCGAGACTTCGAAGCCACTGACCCGGCCACCCCACATCCACACCCAGATGGCATGCGTCAGCTCGTGGCCAAAAACGTAGGCGCGCAGCGGGCGCGGTTCGCCCATCGACCAGATGCTGCCAAAAAACCACAGAGTCCACAGCGCCGCCCCCAGGCCGAAGAACCAGAACTCGTCGGTCGCCCACCCTCCGTGCTCGAGCGTGCTGCGGGAAAATGCGCCGAAAAAAGTCTCCGTGATGACAAAAGCGATCGGAAGCAGGAACAGGCCGAAGACCGCATTCAGCCAGCGACGCGGGACGACCCACGGGCGGACAGTGGCAGGCGGCGGCCGGAAGGCCAGCCGCTGACCCTTTCGTGGAAGAGATTTCTTCTTTTTCTGGCTCACGCGCACGGCGTGTTTAACAGGCCGCGAGGGAACGCCGCAAAGTCAAACGGCGGAAACTTTTCGGGCAGGCTCTACGCCCGGCCCATGTAGGCGCCCGTCTCCGTCGAAACCTTGATCTTCTCGCCTTCCTTCACGAAGAGCGGGACCTGGATGACCTTGCCCGTCTCGAGCGTCGCTGGCTTCTGGACGTTATTCGCACTGTCCCCGCGAACGCCCTCGGCGCTTTCGGTGACAGTCAACACGACGGACGACGGCAACGCGATGCTCGCCGCTTTGCCTTCGACGTAAAGCACTTCGCACTTGAGATTTTCCGTGAGGTAATCCTTGGCGTCGGCCAGGAACGACGCGTCGAAAGTGATCGTCTCGTAGGTCTCGGGATCCATGAAATTATAGCCACCTTGATCCTTGTAAGAGAACTCGAGTTCCTTGCGCTCGACGTCGACGGTATCCATCTTGTCCGTGGAACCGAATCGCACGTCCGCGCTCTTGCCGGTCCCGATGTAGCGGATGATGGCCTGGACGAAGGCCCGGAGGTTGCCCGGGGTGCGATGCATCACCTCGAGCACGATCGCGGGGTTGCCATTGTAGCGGATACACATGCCTTTGCGGAGTTCGTTGGCGTTGGCCATAGGGATGGTGAGTAGGAGAGTTGGTTGGAAAAAGGGAGCGTGAACGTGGACGAACCACGCCCGGCTGGCAAGCGCCTTGTCAGGACCGGCCGCCGGGTCGTAGCGGCGGCGTGGCTTTCCCAGGCTTCGATGCCGGGGTGGCAGCCGGCGTGGGGCTCGGTGTCGCCGGCTTCTTGCCGGTGGATTTTTCCCCCGGCTTTTTGTCTCCTGGCTTGGCGCCCGCGGGCTTCGGAGTCGCAGTGGGTTCCAGTTTTTCGGTCTCCGGCGGCCTGGCTTCGTCAGGCTTTCCCTCCTTGTCGACAGGCTCTGCCTTCTTCACCGGGTCTTTCCCTTCCCCTTCCGCATTCGCATCCGGGCCGGGTGGCGGCGGAGGCGGAGTCCGTTCCAACAAATGATTGAGCGTATAGACGACGAGCGGGTTGGCGACCGGCGTCCCGTCCTCGGCCTTGAGCGCCTTGAGATCGAACTGATAGATACGCCAGGCGGTCAGGGGATCAAAAACGAGCGTAACCTTGGTGCGATCCTCTGACACGGCGACGGTCTTGGGGGTGATCCTTTCCCATTCAAACTGTTTCGAACCGTAAGCTGCGTGGTACTCGTAGTAGTAGCGCTCCGCCGGAAAGGATTCGGCCTGGCCGGCGCTCGCCGCCTCCAGCGGGCGCGTGAAAACGAGGTCGAACCCCGTTTTGGTGAGGTGCATTTCCTTCACATCCAGCGGCACCTTTCCGGTCCACGAGATGCGCTGGATGCCCTTGTCGCCCACCCAGCCGTGATCGGTCTGACCGACCCAGAGGCTGCCATCGGGCGCGAAGGCGAGGCGGTTGTTTCCTTTGCGCAGACCATGGTTGTCGAGCAGCGGCACGGCCATCCCCTGAAACTGCCCGCCGATCTCCTCGAAGGCGACCCGCAAGATGCGCGCGTGATTCATCTCACCGACGAGCAGTTGCCCGGCAAACGGTCCAAATTTGCCCGCGGTCATGTCGGCCAGGGGTTGCGTCGGCGAGTTCGCCATGATGCTTTGCGGGAAGAAAACCGCGCCGCGGGTCCGCGTTTTGTCGAGTTCGGCGACTGGAATGGCCGACGGCGCCCGCATCTCCTTGGGTCTCCACGCGAGGCTGGCGGGGTGACCGTAAAATTTGCCATTCTCGACATGGTAGAGCGAACTGGCGCCGACCCAATCGCCCTGGTTCTCGCTGGCGAAGAGGCGCCCCGCGGCATCATAGCCCAGCCCGTTCGGCGAACGAAACCCGCTGGCCAGCGGTGTGAGTTTCCCATCCGGCGTGATCTTCACGACCCACCCACGCCACGGGACCATCGAAACCATTCGCCCATCCCACCCGCGTTCCTGACGCTCCCCGCGCACTTCGTAGCGTTCCCCCGAAACATTCGACGCCAAATCCAAGGCCACAAACCATCCTCCACCCGGCGCCGCGACCGGACCGAACGCAAACTCGTGGTAGTTGCCCGACAACCCAAAGGCGTCGAAAATCGTCTCGTAGCTGTCGGCCACGCCGTCGCCATCCGTATCGCGCAGGCGCGTGAGTTCCGGACGCTGCATGACGATCACCTCGCCATTCTTTGGGGCGATGACGCCCAAGGGGTCTTGCAGACCCAGAGCGAAGAGCTTCCATTCCTTGGTGCTGAGGTTGTAGGTGTAAACCTCGCCTCGATGGAAGCAGGCGACCAGTCTGCCGTCGGGCATGAAGGCCAGCCCACCCACTTCCGCGGACAGGCCGGGGGGCGTGGCGATGTCTTCGACCGTGTAGGATTCGCCAGACGATTTATCCGGCTGGCTCGGCGGCGTATCCGCGGCGAAAGCCGCGTGCATCGCGATTAGAATCGGGAGAAAAAGGCGCTTCATCAGGCCGCTTTCGCAGGGGGTTTGCCGGTGGGCTTTGGGGTCGGCGTGGGCTTTGGAGGCGGCGTGGGCTTGGTTGCCGGCGTGGCCTTCGGCGTGGGCTTCGGCGGCGTGGTGGGCCTGGGAGTCGCGGCCGGCTTGGGCGCGGGGGTCGCTGCCGGTTTCGGGGGCGGCGTGGCCACCGGACTCGGGGTGGGCTTCGCCACTATTTTCGGAATGACTTTCGGATGTTCGCTCTGGTAAAGCGCGGCAATTTCCTTCGCATCCATGACCCGCCCATAAATACGAGCCTCATCGAGCGTCGCTCCCGCAAAATTCGTCTGTCCGCCAGACCCCAGAAAAAACTCCGCGTCCGCTGGCAGCACGGCGGGAGCGGCCATGCCGGCGGGTTTGCCATCGAGGTAAAAGCGTACCCCCTTCACCAGGTCCACCGTCGCCGCCAGATGATGCCAGTTGGCGTCCGCCTCCACAGGCACAACGGCCACGATCCTGGATTCCGCTTTCACATTTTTCACCCGCACACCGTACCCGGCGACACCCGCCAGATTCGCCCCGAGCGCAAACTCCTCATCCCCTTTCTTCGCGCCGATGAATGCCTGCTCGGGTGCTGGCGGGCTGGTCAACTGTGCCCAGATGGCGAAAGTCGCCCCGGCCTTCACCGCATCTGTCTTGATGCCCGTGGCATATTGCGACTTCCGCCCATCGAAGACCAGCGCGCGACCTTTGATCCCTTCAACTGGCAGCGGTATTTTGTCCGCGAGGGTGTCATTCATCGACCAGTATCCGATGGGTTCCTTGTTGGGGATTTCGAGGAAGGAAATGGTGAATTGCCTGGCCTTGTCGGCCGGAATTTTCAAGACGCCGTCGACAAATTTGCCCACGGAAGAGGTCACCTCCACCCCCGCGCCCGGCTCGGTGACGAAGTAGACCGGATTTCTCGTTCCCGCCACCTTGAAGGTCGTCTCGAAGCCACCCTGCGGCAAGGGCTTGATGAGTTCCCGCACGTCGGCGCCGCCCGCGTCGTAGTGAAACTCCGGGAATTTTTCAACAATGGTGTATCCGCGGAAGCGCGGTTCCGCGGGACCCTTCTTCGGGTCTCCGAACCGGAGCGGAAACACTCCGGGCCGATAATAAATCGTCCCTTTCACCTCAGCAAAGGCGTCGCCTGTTCCGCGGAGTTGCGCCTGCGCGTCGACGAACGGACCCCGCCACGCGTAGCGCAGGCGGCACGCGCCAGCGTCCCAGCAATAGTTCTGTCCATCCGGAAGTGCCACCGCGATCGAAGCCGGCCCGCTGTCGCGCATGAAGATGCGATACCAGTAGGGGGGCTCCGTGGGGTAAGCGTGCAGTTTCAAAATTTTGGCCTGCTCGCGGGCCGCGCCGGAGAGGTTCTCGTCTTCGGCCAGCGGCGGCAGGCCATCCTCGCCTTTCGTCGTCACGTACATCGCGCCATACATGGCCTGGCCATTCCCGGGATAGGTGCACACGTAGGGATAAACGCCCTCCGTGGCGGGCGCCGTAAATTCGAGCGTCGCCGTCTTCCCCGGAATCAGCAACGGGGTGTGCTGGAGGACGCGGTCGCTTGGCGGGATGAAATTCTGCTCCGCAGTGAGGGGCATGGTCATCGCCGCATCGACGATCTCCAGGCGCGCCCCCGGAGCGAGGAGGACGAAATTGTGCGCCACATCATCCGCATTCTCGATCTTCAGTTTCACCTTCGCGCCGGGCTTGACCACAAACCGCGGTGGATCGTAACGCAATCCGGCAACGGCCTTGATTTCAATCGACCCGTCGTCCTGAGCCATGCCGCTTGCCGCCAGCGCGAGAAGCGGCAGCAAGGAACGAAGGACGACAGGAAGTAGCCTGGGCGACATGATGGGAATGGACGGGCACGGAGATAACAGTTTCCTCCAGCCACTCACCGCAACTCAATTCCGCTGTGACGAAACGCCGGGCACGACCGTTTCTCAAGGCCGTGGGATGTTCTCCGGCACGCGTTTTCCCATGCTGATCCGCTTCTCAACCGCATATCCCAGCCCTGCATAAAATTCCGCCACCCCTTCATTTTCTTCGAAAATCTGGAGATTGATCTTCACGCATCCCTGCGAAACCCCATCGGCTTCGAAAGCCTCACGCGAAACGAAAATGATGATTCGGAGGCCATTTCGAACGCGGACAATGCAGGGCGTGGCGCCACGGAACTGCCCCGCGTTTGATCGACCGAAACAGCGGCGCAAATCATTCGTCAACGATGGCAAAACTGCTAGTGATTCCCCCATGCCAGCGTTCCCCCGCCTCCGAGTTCGTATTGCCGCTGCTTTGATCCTGACGCTTTCCTGCGCGGCCTTGGGTCAGAGTATCGAGGGCCGAGCATGGGCCATCCAATTGCCGCAACTTGATTTGCGGGACGCCACGGTCGAGGAGAGCATTCGCGCGCTCACCGCCAAGAGCCGGGAACTCGATCCCACGCGCCAGGGCATCAACATCGTCTGTCTGGCTCCTGTCCCAGCCGAGACCCGACTGAATCTCCGCCTCGCCAATGTGCCGCTCCGCGAAGCCGTGCGTTACGTCGCGCGGCTGTCGGGCCTGCGGCTGACGCTGGGTCCAAACGCCCTCGTCCTGGCTCCCGGCCCCGCCGATGCCGTCGCGTCAAATTTAAAGTCCAGCCCTGCCGCCCAGACGGCATCCGCGTTGATCCTGCCGCAGGTGGAATTTCGCGATTCGACGTTACCCGAGGCGCTCGATTTTCTTGCCGCAAAGAGCCGTGCGCTCGACCCGAAGAAACAGGGTGTCAACATCGTGCTGGATGTCCCGGCGGAAAAGCGCGAGGCACGGATCACCTTGAGCCTGCGCAATGTGCCGCTCGGTGAAGCGCTGCGCTACGCCGCGCAATTGGCTGGCCTCGACGTGGCGGACGAGCCCTACGCCCTGGTCGTGTTCGTCCCAAAACCAAAGCGCACGCCGACCGGAGAAGGTGAGGCGAGTCGCTGAGCGAGGTGGCACACCCTCGCTTCAGGCGCCGCCTCAAGCGACAATGCCCTTCACCACGCGCCCGGCGACGTCCGTGAGTCGAAAATCGCGCCCGGCGTAGCGATAGGTGAGCAGTTCGTGATCGAGGCCCAGGAGATGGAGCATCGTGGCGTGCAGATCGTGGAGATGGACCTTGTCGTCCGCGGCCTTGTTCCCGGTCTCGTCGGTGCTGCCGTAGCGGATGCCGGGACGTGCGCCACCGCCGGCCAGCCACATCGTGAAGCCCAGGTTGTCGTGATCGCGGCCCTTGTTCTTGTTGAGCATCGGCGGGCGGCCGAACTCGCCGCCCCAGAGCACCAACGTGTCTTCGAGCAGGCCGCGCTGCTTGAGGTCGCCCAGCAATGCGCCCACGGGTTGGTCTGTTTCCAGCGCGTGCCGCGGATGATTCTTGAGGATTTCGGTGTGGTCGTCCCAGAAGCCGTGATTCACCTGCACGAAGCGCACGCCCGCTTCGCAGAAGCGCCGCGCCATGAGGCACGCGCGGCCGAAATGATCCGTGGGCAGGCCATCGCCGATCCCGTATCTTGCGAGCGTGGCGGGTGATTCCCCAGCAGTGCTCGTCACTTCGGGCATTTCGCGCTGCATGTTGAAGGCGAGTTCGGCGGACTGCATGATGCCCTCGATGGCTTCATTGGCCGGGTCCTGGCGCAGGTGCTCGGCATTCAGCTTCGCCAGCAGGTCGAGTTGCTGGCGTTGCGCAGCGCTGTCGAGCCGCCCGTTTTGCATGAAGGGCACCTTGTAGTCCTTGAGCGACTGCGGGACCGCGCCGTTGCTGCCACCCTCGCCAATCTGCATGCCGGCGCAGGCCGCGGGGAGAAAGCCGCTGCTGTGTTTCAGCGCGCCGCCGCCGCTGAACTCGGGGCTGATCGTGATGAAGCCAGGCAGGTTTTGATTCTCCGTGCCGAGGCCATAGGTGACCCACGACCCGACGCTCGGCCGCGCAAAAAGGAAGCTCCCCGTATTCATTTGCAGAATGGCTTGCGGGTGCGCGCCGTGGTCGGTGTACATCGAGTTGATGACGCACAAATCGTCGGCGTGCTGGGCGATGTGTGGCAGTAGGTCGGAAACCAGCATCCCGCTCTGGCCGCGCGGCTTAAACTCCCACGGCGATTGATAAAGAACGGGGCCGTCAGCGGCCGTGCCGACCTTCACCCCGTGCTGTTTCGTCAGCTCCGGTTTGTAGTCAAAGGTATCGACCTGCGACGGCCCACCGCACATGAAGAGGAAGATCACGCGCTTCGCCCGCGGCCGGAAATGCGGAGGGCGCGGCGCGAGCGGATTTTCCGCGACCGCGGCCCGCGCGGCATGCAATCCATGGAAGGCGAGCCAGCCGAAACCGGCGGCGGCGCTGCGGAGCATGTGGCGGCGGGAGAGGGCGGTGTGGTTCATTCGAGAATACGGAATTCGCCGGTCATCATCAGCGTCTGACAGACGCGCGCCCACGCGGCCGGGTCGTTCGCCGCCGGCGCGAGCATTTCGTGGAGCGCCAGTGCCTCGCCGGCCCCGGGCGGGCGGCAGAGCACGAGCCGCCACAACTTCACGATGCGCGTATCCAGCGTGTCGCCTGGCTCGGCCAGGAGGCGGGCGGCGAGGCCCTGCGCCTGATCGAGCACGAGATCGCTGTTCATCAGGTAGAGCACCTGCCCCGGGACGATGGTCGCGTGCCGCTGGCCGGTGACGAGATTCGGGTCGGCAACGTCGAAGCACTGCATCGCGGGATTCGCCGCGCCGCGCACCACGGGGAGGTAGATGCTCCGGCGCGTGGGTTCGTCAGCGAGGTTGTTGAGGAAACCATTGCGCCCCAGTTCGCGGCTCTGCGGATTCACCGGATCGCCGAGCGCCGCCACCTGGCTGCCGGCGAGCGGTGTGCGATCGAGCTTTCCGCCAAGTTCCAGCAAGGCATCGCGGAGGGCCTCGGCTTCGAGAGGCTTGCGGCTCATGCGCCAGACCAGCTTGTTCGCGGGATCCTTTTGCCTGCCGGGCGCGTCGCTCGCGGCCAACGAGGCCTGTCGATACGCGTGGCTCAGCACCAACTCGCGGATGAGCCCCTTCACATTCCAACCCTCGCGAACAAAACGATACGCGAGATGATCGAGCAGCGACGGGTGCGATGGCCGTCCACCCATGGTCCCGAAGTCATCCGGCGTCTCCACGAGGCCGCGCCCGAAAAGATGCTGCCACACCCGGTTCACGACGACGCGGCCCGTGAGCGGATTCTCGGGACTCGCGATCCATTCCGCCAGTTGGCGGCGGCCGCTCTCCGTCGGCGGGATGTCGCGGAAGGGCAGAGCCGCCAGGGTGCTCAGTGCCCCGCGCGGCACCGCGTCCTGCGGCTTTTTCGGATCGCCTTTGTAGTAGAGCGGGCTGTCCTTGGGCGCGGCTTTTTCCTGCGCCGCCATGCCGAGCGGCGGACGCACCGGCGCTTCGTCCTTCATCTTCTTGAGCCGCGCTTTCCAATCCTCGATGCTCTCATCGAGGCCTTTCAATTCGGTGAGCTTTACCGCCATCTCCGGCGGCATCGTTTCCGGCTGCGCTTTCGCGGGCTCGATGCCCGCCTTCACCAACTCGTCGCGCATCGTGTTCCGCTTCTTCGCCACTTCCGTGTATTCCTTGGTCATGGCGGCGAGTTGCGTATCGTGCGCCTTCACCGCGGCCAGATGACCCGCTCCGTCCGGGCCCAGCGCCATGCCATCGGCTTCCTCCTTGCGATTGTTGGTCTCGACCCCGGTGAGGTTCACGGTGCTGCGAAAGATGCCGGCCAGCCCGTAATAATCGCGCGTCGGGATAGGGTCGAATTTGTGATCGTGGCACCGGGCACAAGCCACGGTGAGACCGAGGAAGGCGCGCGTGGTCGCGTCGATCTGATCGTCAGCCGTGTTCAATTCGTAGGTCACCAGGTCCTGCTCGCCGAGCGACTTCACTCCCACGGTGAGAAAGCCGGTGCCGAGCAGGTTGTCATCCCGTTCCACCGGGGTGGCCGCGGGCAACAAGTCGCCAGCCAGTTGCTGGCGGATGAACTTGTCGAATGGGGTGCCCTTGTTCAGTGCCTCGATCACCCAGTTCCGATACCGCCACGCCAGCACGTAGGCCATGTTGCGCGAGTTGCCGCTGGATTCCGCGTAGCGGGCCACATCGAGCCAGTGCCGGCCCCAGCGCACTCCGAAGTCCGGCGAGGCGAGTAACCGGTCCGCCGCGTGGGCGATCGCCGCCTGAGGATCGCGCGCCCAAGTCTGCTCAAACTCCGCGATCTCCGCGAGAGACGGCGGCAGGCCGGCGAGATCGAAGCTCAGGCGCCGCAACATCGTCGCCGCATCGGCATCCGCGCTCGGCTCCAGGCCGTTCCTTTCCAGCTCCGCGAGGATGAAATGATCCGAGGGCGCGGCTGGCCAATCCTTCCGCCGCACCTCAGGCAACGGCGGATTCTGCATCGGCTGGAGAGACCAGAGCGGCGCCGGCTCGGTCGTTTCGACGGCCGCCTCGCCGACCGTCACCAGCGAAAAAGCCACGATGGCCGCCAGCGCGGTGGAGGTCGGGGGGAACGCTCGATTCATCGTAGTAACGGGATAACCCGTCCTTCGCCGCGCGCTTTGGCTCAAAAATCGCCGCGTGGGACCCATCGGTCCTTCGCGCTCAATCTGATCGACATCGTCATCTCGACGGTTTCGGAAAGATGTCGCTCGGCACCGTCGGGTATTTCTTTTGAACTGCACGAAGGTACTTGGCACTGGGGTCCATCGGTCCGACGGGATCGGTTGGATCATCGTTAATGGCGATGAGATCGACGATCACCCATTTCCCATTCACCAGATGCAGGAGAGAGGGCCACTCCTCGCCTTCGGGCTTTTGGTTCTTGTCGAGCGGGACAACGTTGATCCAGGCCCACCCGCTGTGAACTTTGAAATGATGGACGAGAAACTTTGCCGCGCTGCCGGAGCCCGTCGTATAGACTTGATGCAGCGCGTCGAGAATGGCGTTCCGCTCCGGACTCCCTTTGTCGGGCGTGTGTTCTTGATCCGCCAGGCAGCGGAGAGTCCCCCCGACGACAATCGTCAGCAAGGCGCTGCGGAGCAACAGGGCCTGTAAGAAGGAGGGCATTCTCATGGGATCGATTGGTTTTCGGCGGCCGCCACACGTCGGGCTCTCGCGCTGAGGGATCACACTCTATGGAGGCGAATATCGCGCGGCAACGCGCGATTCCACCCTGCTCCCGCAAAAATCCGCGGATTCCCAGTAACGTTTCGTCCTTTTTCCTTCAGTAACAAGTAACCGGACCAATTCCGGACATGTAGCTGAACTCAAACCAAGACCTATGAACCAGACATCCAATCGACTGTGGATTTTGGCGTTTCCTCTCTCCGTGCTCTTTCTGATCACGGCACTCTATATCAAAAAAGCGGGCGCCCGCGAGTTTATCGATCGCAAATGCCCGTGGGTGAAGGAAACGGTCGGCAAGTACGCGCCGCCTTTCGAGGTAAGGATCGTCGGGGCGCCGCCGGCAGCGCCGGCGCCCGCGGAAGAGGGCGCCCCACTTCCACCTCCCGCCCTGGCCCGCACGGCGCCCCCTGTGTCCACGCCGCCTCCAGCACCGGCGCCGGCTCCGAAGCCGGAACCGAATGCTCCGGTCGCCGTCGCGGAGTCATTCGATCTCAGCAAAGTCTGCGCCGACCCTACCCGGTGGCCGAAAACCGTCCGGCTCAAGGCGATCGTGGATTTCCCGGCGGTCGTCGATGGCAAGGTCGTGGGCAAACTGCGCGCTCCCGTGGGCACGGAAGCCCGTGTGGTCAAGCTCAGCAATGGCCAGGTCGGCGTGGAATATCATGGAGGCGGCGCGTGGCTGGCTCTCGACAACACAGACTTCGTCGAGCGAGCCCGTATCGCCTGGCGTTGAGGTGCGTCCCCGGCGAGCCTACGCTTGGCCATCCCTCGCCAACTTGATTGCCCTTCGCCGTTCCCACGCTCAGGTCCCTGGCCCCATTTCTGACCCGCCAATTCTGCGGCATGAGCACGCCATCGGCGTGCAGTTCTGGCCCGGTCACGGGTGGCTCCGCGCCTCCGTCCGCCCCCATCCCCGGGTGCATCAAGCACGGCCATCAACACCAGGGTGATCATGGCCGCGAATCCGCCCGATATTTTCGCGACGACGCGCTGGACGGCGGTCCTGACGGCTGGACGTTCGGAAACGACGCGTGCCCACCGGGCGCTCGCCGAGTTGTGTCAGACATACTGGTATCCGCTCTATGCCTATGCACGGCGCCGCGGGCACTCCCCGCACGATGCGGAAGACATCACTCAGGGATTCTTCGAGCGCTTGCTGGAGCTGAAATCGCTGGCGGGTGTGACGCGGGAGAAAGGCAAGTTCCGCGCGTTCCTGCTCGCCTCCATGAATCACTACCTCGCCGCGGAGCACGAGCGGGCGACGGCGCAAAAACGGGACAAGAATCGCACGATCTCTCTCGATGCCGAAGCCGCCGAGCATCGGTTCCTGCACGAGCCGGTGGACGAGCGCAGTCCGGAGAGCATCTACGAACGGCAGTGGGCGCTGACCCTCCTCGACACCGTGGTGCAGCGGCTCTGCCGCGAATACGAATCCACGGGCCGCGGCCCGCTCTTCCTCGAGCTGCGCTTTACCATCGCGATGGAAGGGCGGGAGGCCCCCTATTCGGAAATCGCCGCTCGCCTCGCCATGACCGAAGAGGCGCTGCGCGTCGCGGTGCACCGCCTCAGGAAACGGTACCGGCACATGTTACGCGAAGAGATCGCCCACACCGTGGCCGATGAATCGGAGGTCACCGGGGAACTCGAGTATCTCCGCCGGGTGTTTTCTTCGTGACGCCGCTCCGCGGATGAAGTCGTGAAAATAATTGAGGGACCTATGCCGGAAGAGACGTTTTCAGGATGAAGGCCGACGCCGGTCGATCGCACGCCACAGCAAAAAGCTGAAGAATCCGTATCCTGAATTGCACCATGAAATACCGCATGAAATTTCCCGCCCTCTGGCTTCCCATGACTCTGGCGGCGCTCCTCGTCGTCCACGCGCACGCCCAAAATAGTTCGCCGCAACCGGCCGCGAAGGCGAAAGAGGAACTCCCCTTCAAGGCCTCGCTCACCCATACAGACAAGGGTGAGCTCCTCTACAGCATGAAATTTGACGGCGGCAGTGTGTTGCGTCTGCAAGCGACCGTGGAGAACGCTTTTCCCGAAGACAACTTTTTATACACAGGGTCGGCCAGCAGCGGCCGCCTGCCGAGTTTCGAGATTCGCAATGTCCGGCTGGCCGAACTGGCGCGGTCCATTGCGTTTCTCAGCGAAGGCACGCTCACGGTCGAGGTCGTTCCGCGGGACACGACGATGCCTGGCAATATCTGGCGCATTTCGGGCCCGGCCTCCTCCAACCCGTTGTCCGCCGTGACGATGCGAGCAGTGGCTGCTCCGCGTCTAATCGGGAACCCGGACAGACTCAAACGCTGGTCCCAACAAGTTCAGGACATGGAGATGGAAAGGTCGGCGATCTCCGCCAGGTTGACGGGACGCGAGATCACCAACACCGTCGTCAAGGTGCTATCCGATCAAAAAGTGTTCGTGCTCATCGGCAGCGAGGCTGGCATCGCCGGAATAGAAAGCATGATCACTGCTTCCGAGCTGTTCGCCGCCGAGGAAAACCGGCGCGACCAGGAAGAGAAAATCGCCGAACAGGCGAGGCAGGCCCAGGGGGCCGTCCGTGAAGAGCAGGCGAAAAAAGCCGCCGATGAAGAGAAGGCCAGGAAGAATGGCCGATGATGGCATACTGGCCGCGTGGTCGCCTCTCCTGACCTCCATGGACGGCGAGACCGACGAGCGACGCGCCGAGCTCGCGCTGGCCGAGCGGACTCGTCGCCTATCCGAAGGCGACGATGAGGCGTGGCGATGGTTTCATGAGCGCTACTACCTTTCGCTCCTCCGTTATGCCGCCTCCCGCACTGGAAATTCCTCCGGCGCGAGTGAAGTCGTGCAACAGGCCTACCTGCGGATCGCACGGCATGTCAGGCCGTTCGCGGTCGACGCGCACTTCTGGGGGTGGCTGTGCTGCGTCGTCCGCTGCGTTGCGCTGGACCACACGCGCCACGTCACCCGCCGCGCGGCCTTGATGGAAAAGTTCGCCCACTGGCGCGCCGGGCATTTCCGCGACGACATCGACTTCCATCCTTCCACCAACCACGCCTCGGCCCTCGCCGACGAAGCATTGGCGAAACTGTCCAGCGACGATGCCGCTTTGTTGCGGCGCAAATACTGGGATGGCTGCACCACCGCGGAACTCGCTGCCGCGCTCAACGCCACGCCCAAGAGCATCGAAAACCGTCTCGCCCGCCTACGGGAACGCCTGCGAGAGATCATCCTGCGCATCCAATGAATCCAAGCCCCGACCGTTCCGATCCCCTTCTCAAGAGCCTGGCCGAGGAAGCCGCCGACCTGCCCGAACTGGCCGCCCGCGAAGCCCGTCGGTCTCGTGCCGCCCACACTCAGCTCCGCCGCCGGCTATCCAGCGCCTTGACCATCGTCGTCCTTGGAATTTGCGCGTCTCAGTCATGGCGCTTCTTGCATCCCGCTCACCTCGGATTTTCCACGGTCGGCTTCGTGCAACAAGCGCCCGTATCGAACGTGTCCGAGCCGGCGGAATACATCAAGGTTCAGACAATGCAGGAGGCGATCACCGAGCCGTTGCCGATTCCAGCGGGGCTCAGCAGGGAGCAAGGGGAATTGCTCGAGGCCGCACGCGGCCTGCCTCTGCTCCTGGTGAAGGATGATGCGGGGAAGGTGGTGTCGATCCAGGTCATCGAACGCTAATTCGTCTCCCGCCCCAGAGCGGAAGCCATTTTGGCCGTCTGGCGATTTTCGTGAAAGAATGCGGGGCCTTCGGTAACATTCGCCCGCCGTTTCGTCTGAGTATCGGTGAAGCGACTATGAATACCGAACCAGCCACTTGTCCGAACTGCGGGAAACCCGTTTCGCCGCATGCCTTGATGGCTCTGTGTCCCGCTTGCCTGTTCAAGGCGGGGTTCGGAACCGCAACGGGTGTGACCGGGGCGGAAGGGACGGCGGTCTTTGACACTCCCACCCCGCAGGAACTCTCCCCGCATTTTCCCCAGCTCGAAATCCTCGAAGTGCTCGGACGTGGAGGCATGGGTGTGGTCTACAAGGTGCGGCAAAAATCCCTCAACCGCCTGGCCGCGCTGAAACTGCTCGCGCCCGAGCGCGTGGAAGACGCGCGCTTCGCCGAGCGGTTTCAGAATGAAGCGCATGCCCTCGCGGCGCTGAATCATCCACACATTGTCACAGTCTATGACTTCGGTCAGGCTGGCGGGTTCTACTTTCTGCTCATGGAGTTTGTGGATGGCGTGAATCTGCGGCAGGCGATGAGGGCGGACCGGTTCACCCCGGAGCAGGCGCTGGCCATCGTGCCACCGATCTGCGAGGCGCTGCAATTTGCGCACGAGCACGGCATCGTGCATCGCGACATCAAGCCCGAGAATCTCCTGCTGGACAAGGATGGCCGGGTGAAGATCGCGGACTTCGGCATCGCGCGCATGCTGCATGCCGAGGCTCCGGAAGTGGGTCTTGCGGAATCCCAACCCGCCGGCACCCCGCAGTACATGGCCCCGGAGCAGAGGGCGCATCACCGCACTGATCATCGCGCCGACATCTATTCCCTCGGCGTGGTCCTCTACGAACTGCTCACGGGAGAACTCCCCGCGGAAAGCTTGCAGCCACCGTCATCCCGTATCCACGGGGTGCGGATCGATGTGCGACTGGACGAGATCGTCCTGCGGGCGCTGGAAAAGACGCCCGAACTGCGTTACCAGACGGCGGCCGAGTTTCGCACGCAGTTGGAGAACCTCACGGAGGCGGCGGACACCACGCAGACCGCGGCATCCGCTTCGTCGCGCTTCTCGCGCACAGCCATCTGGGGCGCGCTGTGCCCGCTGTTGCTGCCGGCGGGGTTGGCGTTCAATTCCTTCGAGACGGTGTACCATCCTGCGCTGGCACCGAATGATCCCGGGCCATGGTTTTGGCGATGGCCGGGCGCGACGCTCGTCGTCATAGGGCAAGTCGCTCCCACCCTTCTCGGCTGGATTGCGGTCGCGCAAATCCGGCGCTCCGGGGGGAAACTCGGCGGCCTGTGGCTCGCCGTATTCGATGGACTACTGTTTCCCCTGCTCGCCATGGATGCGCTGATCATCGCGGCGGATTTGACGGGGCGGACGCACATCGTCGGTCCCTCCATCACTCCGGGCGTGACGATGGCCGAGCAGAACATTCCCGGATCTGTCGTCCTTCTCTTGCTGGCGGTCATCGTCGTCGTGGACTTCCTCGTCATCCGCGCCACGTGGCGTGCGGTGAACAAAGGATTGGCTCCGGAAGCCACGGGCAACCCGCCGTTTTTCAACACCCCGCGCGACTACCTCGCGCTGTGCTGCGCGGCGGTGAGCGGCATCATGGGTGCGGTGAGCGCCATTACAGGATCGTTCAGCAACGTCATGGCGTTGCCGACCCTGGTGCTTCCCTTCTTCTGCATATTGCTGGCCTCGCTCGGCATCGCGCTCGCGCTGCCGCTGCGGAAAAGCTGGGCCGGCCGCAGCGCTTTTGTGGCCGGCATTCTCAACCTGGCCATCGGATTGGGCTTCGTGTTCGCCAATCCGCTGCTCGCCAGCGCACCCGCCGCTCTCCGCTTTGGTCCCGTGGTCGAATGCGAAGTTGAGGAGGCCATCGATTTCGATTCCGGCAAGCTCGCCAGCCTTCCCGATTCTTCATCGGAAAAAAGCACCCTCAACATCGCCGAGAACGTCTTCTCAGCCCTCACCTGGATGGAGAGCGAAGGCATGGATGCGGTGCGCGAATCTTCGGACTCATTCCTCGGCGTCGGCATGAAGGTCGAAATTCTGGAAGACGAAGCGTGGGAACTGCGGACTGCCCCGGAGATCCTCCAGCGCCTGACCGCTACGCGCAGCAAGACAACCGAGGCATTGAAACCCGGTGAAGGAAAACCCATCACCTACGCGTTTCAAACCCGGGAAGGCGGCGCGGGGATTCTGCAAGTCATCGGCGTGATGGATAAGTCCGTGAGGATTCGCTATAAAATGGTGCGGAGAACGGGCTTTAAACCTGCAGCCGTCGCTGTCATCGTCGCGCCCGCTTATAGCGGCGATCTCCGAGTGTATCGGAACTACCTCGGTGCGGTTGCCCCACCGCCAGCAGGCGCGGCAACATCTCAGGGGAACGAACCACTTCGTAGCGTCCCTGTCATCTTCTCGGTCCCGGCATCCGACGTTCAGCAACTCGTGACGAAGTACAACGCGGGAGAACGCTTCGTCGTTGAAGCCTATGCCAGCGATGACATCACGAAATTGGGTAGAGGCATACTCGTGAGCCTGGCGGATCGGGTCGATGCCGGCAGCGGCACGCTGGCGTGCACCGCCGCTATCCAGGCAAATTCGGACGCCGTGCTGCTGCCAAACGCCTTCGTCAATATCCGCCTGCTCCTGGATGTAAAACACGGCGTCACGCTTCTGCCGGCGAAGGCGATCCTGCGCAAGCCACTGGGACCCTGTGTCTATCTCATCCGAGCGGACCAGACCGTGACCCGTCGCCCGGTCGGACTCGGAACCATCGAAGGGGGCGTAGTGGAAATTGAGCACGGTTTGTCACCCGGAGACCTGGTGGTTTTGGATGCCCCGGACAACCTGGCCGAAGGCAGCCCCGTCAGCTACGCACAGGGGCCTGGGGATGCGCCCGGATCGCCGGCGAAAAATGTGTCCCGGAATGCCCCGAGTTTGCCCGCCACACCCGCCTTGCTCGCGGAATCTCCCAAGCTGCGCTTTCTCGCCTGGCAGGACCAGTGGGATACCCACGAACCGAGCAAACCGCGCGGCGCCTTTCACGCCGATGGCACATCGGTGAGCGATGCCTCGGAGTTGCGCTTGCTCGCGTTCATCCACCCCACCCGGTGCGACGCCAGCGGGACATCCTCAGACGGACGCAATTCTCCGTTTCTCTACCTCTGGTTTTCCCACCCGCTCATTGACCAGCAGAGTTTCAACGAGGTCACGTTGCTCGACGGCGCTGGCCAACCCCTTCCAATAGGAGCCGGCGGCCTGCTCGCCTCGAACGCACGTGGACCGGACCCCGACGAGGATCGCCTCGGGTGGTTGACCTACTCGTTGAGTCCGGAGAGCCCTCCAGCCGCGCTCACGGTGAGACTGCGCTACACGGTTGGTCCGTGGGAGCAGCAGAGCGAGTTCAATCCTGCGGAACAGGCCAGCGTTGCCCTCGGCAATGGCAGCCAGTTCAATGCGCTGGGGCAGGACGTGAAAGGGAGAGCCTTTTTCTCCATCTCGATCGACATGAAGCAGGACACCGCGCGCCAGTTCGGCGTCGTGGCCGTCGCCCGGGACGGACGTGAATTGCACCCCTCCGGCGGTGGGAGCAGCGGCGGGGTCGGAGAGGCTGTACACGTGCAGCAATTCGTCTTTGCCCTGCCGCTCGCGGATGTCGCGCATTTCCGACTCGGCGTACGACCCATCAAGACGGTGGAGTTTCCGAACGTGAACGCCCAGGCGAACCGAAGCGAAGCGAAGGCCAGGGCCACGGCGCCGGTCGGAACTTTCAATCCGAATGTGAAAATTCAGCGCTGATTCATTTCTCATTCGAATGATCCGACCGGGCGTGTCATAAACGGCCGCCCCATGATCACGGCTCGCATGGCGCGCCTCCGCGAATTGGCGTTCCTTTTTCTCAAACTCGGCATCATCGGCTTTGGCGGGCCGGCGGCGCACCTTGCCCTGATGGAGGACGAAGTGGTGCGCCGGCGGGGTTGGCTCGACCACGCGGGCTTTCTCGACATCGTCGGGGCCACCAATCTCATCCCCGGCCCGAATTCAACGGAGATGGCCATTCACATCGGACGCCTCCGCGCCGGCACCTGGGGCCTCATCGTGGCCGGAACGTGCTTCATTCTGCCAGCCATGTTACTCGTCCTGGGATTCGCCTGGGCCTACGTGACATTTGGCGCGTTGCCCCAGACGACCGCTCTGCTCTACGGCGTCAAACCGGTGATCATTGCCATCGTGCTCCAGGCGCTCTGGGGCCTGGGCAGGTCGGCGCTGAAGAACGCCACGCTGACTTTCGTGGGCATCGGAGTAGGGGCGGGCAGCCTCCTGGGAGTCCATGAATTGTTGCTCCTGCTTTGCGGGGCGCTGGTCGCCGTCGCGTTCAAACACTGGCCCTCGAGGTCCGCCCGAAGCGCCGCCCTGGCTGGCGTCTTCTCGTTTTTCCAAGCCAGGGCGCTGGCCAGGCCGGGGGCGCCCGCCGCTGCCGTTTCATTCGCGACGCTCACCACCTCGGCAGCCGCGCTTCCTTTCGGCCTGTGGCCGCTGTTCCTGTTCTTTCTGAAGGTGGGCGCCGTCCTGTTTGGCAGTGGCTACGTGCTCCTCGCCTTTCTCCATGCGGATCTCGTGGAGCGCTGGCACTGGCTGACCGAGGCCCAACTCCTCGACGCTATTGCCGCGGGCCAAATCACCCCAGGGCCGGTCTTCACCACAGCCACCTTCATCGGCTTCCTGCTCGGGGGCGTCCCGGGGTCGCTGGTCGCGACGCTGGGTATTTTCCTCCCCGCATTTGTCTTTGTTGCCATCAGCGCTCCTCTTCTTCCAAAAATTCGCGCCTCCCCGACGGCAGGCGCTTTCCTCGACGGATTGAACGCCGCGTCCCTGGCCCTCATGGCCGTCGTCACCTTTCAACTGGGCCGCAGCGCGTTGATCGACTGGCCGACCCTGGCGATCAGCCTTGTCGCCGCGCTGTTCCTGGTCCGCTTTCGCGTCAACTCCGCCTGGTTGGTCCTCGCCGGGGCGATGATTGGGCTATTGGTCGGCAAATAGTAATGGCATCCACGCGGAGTGAAGGTGATTCTTCGCCCATGCTCATCGACAGCGACGAGATCCAAAAGCTGCGCGCCGCCGGTTTCGACGACAACCAGGTAAAGGCCGTGTTGCAAGCGCGTGCCATGGCCAATGACCGTGCGCGGGAGGAGACCATCTCGGACATGCTGCGCCGGAGCGGGTTCTCGGCCTCACAGGCGGAAGTCATCGCCAGTTCGGCATGCCGGCATGCTCAACCGGCCGGTATGACCGTCGAGACCATGCCGGATCCGGCGGCGCCGTCCTCGCGGACACCGCGCCCGCGCTATTCCCCTTTCGCCATGGCGGCGGTATTCTTCGGGTTGGTCGCCATTGCCATCGTCATCATCGCAACAAAGGTCATCTCCTCACCTTCATATTCGGCCATCCCGATGTCCCGGGCAGTGTCCTCCGCGGATTCACCGCGCGCCGTCAAGCCTCCCGTCTCAATCGTCGTGCCGGCCGCTCCGTCAGCGCCCGAACCTCCGGACGAACTGGTCTTCCGCGGCGGCAAATTCATCCACGTCCCTCGCGCATCCGCCGGCTCCCGGTCGTCGACCGTCCCACCATCTTCCAAGCGCCCGTCGTCTGAAGAGGAATGGCGGCGCGAGGCGGCGCGAGAGTTCCCTGCTCTACCCATCAAAGGCAGCCCCTTCAATACTCTTTTCCACTCGGAATACAACCGCCTCCGCGCCAGTTCTCCCGCCTTCTTCGAAAGCTCCGACTGGCCGGTCATCCTGGCTCGCACCTGCCATCGATACCTTTCCCGATACGGATTGTCGTCTGCCTCACCAGGCGACGCTGCTTCGGCGGGCGTCTCATCCTACGTTCCCACCTCGGGAGCAATCCTGTTCGAGCTCTATCCTGGAAATTTCGGCCCTGGCGTATTGGATGTGTCGAATCCCGCCAGCCACCACGCGATCTGCAAACTCATCGATCAAAAGACGGGTGCGAAAATCTACACCTTCGTCGTTTTGGCCAATAGCTCCTTCCGCCTCTCCGGCATCTCGAGCGGAACGTACCGCGTGATTCTCGCCTACGGCGATGCCATTGACTCCGGGACGGATCAATTCACCGCACCTGAGAGATTCACGGAGTTCAAAGAGAGTCTTGAATTCGCCGCAACCCGCACCGCAACCGGGCTCACGTACTCCAACCACGACCTGACGCTCGGCCAGACGGGCGTTGGCAATTCGCCGACCGGAAGGATCGGCGCCGAAGAATTCGACCAGTACTGAAAGGTCATCCCAGATTCGGTTATCGCCTCGCGGATTTCGAACGCATCGCAACACACTGTACCAACACTACTTATATCGGTTTATTGATCCGCTTGATTTCCTGATATGCGTCTTCCTCCCAAGCACAGTTTGACTTCCGTCCACCCGCCCTCTACACCATGCGCCTTTCTTGAATGCGGGTCCCTCAACTTACGGCGTAAAAACCATCTCGCTCCTCACGGCGACCTGTATTGTGGTCGCCAATATGGTGGGCACCGGGATCTTCACGAGTCTCGGTTTTCAAGTCGGCAGCCTGCCGTCGGGATTCACGATCCTGTTTCTCTGGCTGATCGGCGGCGTTTGCGCATTTTGCGGCGCGGTTTCCTATGCGGAGCTCGCCGCCGCCCTCCCCCGTTCTGGCGGAGAATACCATTTTCTTTCGCGAATTTACCATCCTGCCGTCGGATTTCTATCGGGCTGGCTCTCCGCGACCGTCGGTTTCGCCGCGCCCATCGCGCTCGCCGCCATGGCATTTGCCAAATACTCCTCGAGTCTCACTCCGAGCGTGCCCCCGCTGTGGCTTTCCATCGGCATCGTGACGCTCGCCGCTCTCATCCATCTGCGCAGCGTCGTCTTCGGTGGACGCTTCCAAAACGCCGCCACGATCTTCAATCTCACACTGATTCTCGTCTTCATCGCAGCGGGGTTGTTTGCCTCCGCCCACGTGGAGCCTCTTTCCTTCCTTCCCAAGGCCGGCGACGGTGCGCTGATCACGAGCACGCCATTCGCGGTCAGCCTCATTTACGTGATGTATTCTTACTCCGGATGGAACGCGTCGACCTATATCGTCGGCGAAGTGCGCGATCCTTCACGGAATGTGCCGCTTTCCGTGGCCATCGGAACTGGTCTTGTCGCTGTGCTCTACCTCGCGCTGAACGCAGTGTTCCTGCACGTCGCCCCGCTCGACGCCCTCAAGAACCAGCTCGACGTCGGCCATGTCGCTGCCAGCTTCATCTTCAACTCAGCCGGTGGACGAATCATGGCCGGATTGATTTGCATCGGCCTGGTCTCGTCAATCAGCGCGATGACGTGGATCGGCCCACGGGTCGCCATGACGATGGGTGAGGACTGCCGTATCCTCCGCTTTCTCGCGTTGAAAAACGCCCACGGAGTTCCCTTCTTCGCGAGCATACTGCAGTACGTCATCGTCATCATCATTCTGTGTATCACGAGCTTTCAAAATGTGCTCACCTACGTGCAATTCAGCCTGACTCTTTGCTCCTTTCTCACCGTCCTTGGCGTGATCGTCCTGCGACAGACGCAGCCCGATCTACCGCGTCCTTACAAGACTTGGGGCTATCCGGTGACCCCGATTCTGTTCCTTGCCATTAGCGGCTGGATGATCGCGCACATCCTGCGCTCCAGTCCGCGTGAATCCCTGGCGGGTTTCGCCACTCTGCTTTTTGGATTCGTGATCTATTTTCTGTCGCCCACCCGCCCGCAGCCCATCGCGGCCTAGAGTTTGCCCCATGTTTTTCCGGTTAATCCCATGCCTCGCCGCGCTCCTTGCCCACGCGTTCGCGCAGGAGGCGGTCACGCCGAATGACACGGCCAAATTCCTCGCCGGGGTACCCGTGCGCGACACTCCGCTCGAGGCGTTGAGCCGCAATCCGTCCTGGGTGCAACACGCCATCGAATTCGACAAGGCCTGGCAGCAACTCGATGCCCGCCAGTTGGCCAAAATCCGTGAGTGGGGGCCGGAATTTCTCGCCGACGCCTATACGGATCGCCGGCCCTTGTTTTATTTCTTCAGCGGCCCCGATAGCCTCTACGCGCAGGTCTTTTTTCCGAACGCCTCGACCTACATCCTCGCCGGCCTCGAGCCCGTCGGCACACCGCCGGATCTCCTGCACCTTCCTCCCGGGGCGCTCGCCTCCGGACTGGCCAATCTCCGCAAGTCGCTCAATTCCGTTTTGAGTTTTTCGTTCTTCATTACCAAGGACATGAAAGTCGATCTGCGGCAAAACCAGCTCAGCGGCACGCTGCCGGTCCTCTACGTTTTTCTCGCGCGCGCCGGTTGTCGCCTCGACAGTGTCGATCTCGTCTGGCTCGACAAAGCCGGCGCGGTCTCGGAGAACAAATCCGCGACGGCCGGTGTGCGGATCGTCTTTCTCGGTCCGGGCGGCGCGCAGCAGACGCTCTATTACTTCTCCACCGATCTTTCCAATGAGGGCATCAAGAGCCAGCCGGGATTTACTAAATTCTGCAATGCACAGGGCAAGGGGCACAGCCTGCTCAAGGCGGCTTCGTATCTCATGCACTTGGGCTCGTTTACCGCTGCGCGCGATTTCCTCCTCACCCACAGTTCCGTGCTGGTCCAGGACGACTCGGGAATTCCGATCAAGAATTTCGACCCCGCCAGTTGGGGGATGCGATACTTCGGCCACTATCCGGGGCCCATCACTCTCTTCAAACAATTTTACCAGGCCGATCTGGCCGCGATCTACCAAAAGAGCAACCCACCACCGTTGCCCTTCGGGTTTGGCTATCGTTGGCACCCCAGTGAAACCTCTCTCATCCTCGCCACGCCACGAGGCTCATCTCTTCAACCGTCCACCTCGCCAGCTCCACCGACGCTATGACCACAAAACTCCTGTCCGCCCTGCTCTTTGCGTGTGCAACATCACTCCTGCACGCGGCACCTTCCGCCGATGACCTCGCCAAATTCGTCGCGGGGATGCCCGTGAAAGATGGCGCCCTGGCCGCACGCGAAAGGGAACCCAATTGGGTCGGCCATGCGCAAGTGCTCGATAAGAAATGGTCCAAGATGGACCAGCGGCAACTTGTCCACGTGCGCGACTGGGTGCACGGGAATCCCGACGTTGCTCATGTCTCAGGCACGGTTTTCTATACATTCAGCGGCCCGGACTTCCTTTACGCGCAGACCTTATTTCCAAACGCCTCGACCTACATCCTTTGCGGCACCGAGCCGGTCGGCTCCGTCCCCGACATCACGCAGATGCAGCCGCAGTATGTGGCCGGAGATCTAGCCAATGTCCGGACGGCGCTCGATACGATGCTCACCACGCATTACTTCATCACCAAGGACATGCGGGTGGACCTCACGCGCGGCACCATCAGCGGCACCCTGCCGATTCTCTATTTCTTTCTCGCCCGAACCGGCTGCACGATTCAAAGCACGAAGGTCAACGGGCCCAGTGTGCAGATCGATTTTCGCGGACCATCGGGTGGAGCGAAGACGCTTTACTACGTCAAAACGGACCTCTCGAACGGCGGCGGCAACGAGCAATTCTTGTCCTTCTGCAAGAAGCACGCACCGGGCGCCAGCCTCGTGAAATCCGCGAGCTATCTCATGCACGGAGACGGCTTCTCCAAGGTGCGTAACTGGCTGCTCGCCAATAGCAGCATCATCATTCAGGACGACTCCGGCATTCCCTTCCACTCCTTCGATCCGAAGCGCTGGAACGTCCGGCTCTTCGGCACCTACGACAGCCCGATCGGGCTCTTCAAGGAACACTACCAACCCGACCTCGCCGCCGCCTTCAAAGCGTCGAAACCGGCTCCGTTGGGCTTCGCGTTCGGGTATGCCTGGCAGATCGAGAAGGGCATGCTCATCCAGGCGACGCCCAAGTAGGAAGCCAACGACTACGCAGCCCGCAAAGGCGGGTGAGCCAAGGGTTGTGACCGCGAACGCGGCCCAGACTGATTACTGATTACTGATCCCCCGGACCGCTCACGCCCTCCCGAGCAGCAAGCGTAGAAACTCCCCGTCCGAGCAGCGCCCAAACTGCCCCAGTCGGACAACGGCGAGCTGCTGCGACGGGATCACGAACAGTCGCTGATAACCCGATCCGACCGACGCCACCATATCGGCCGGCGCATCCCGGCAAATGCACGCGTGTTGCCAGTTCTGCCGATACCACTTGGGCTCAAGCATGTCCTCGATGTCGAGTTCGCGGCCCGAAGAATCCGCGGCCATCCTGTTGTTCCAGAAGCCCATGCCGAACGCACAGTTCGCGGACGACCCGTGGAAGGCCTGCATCAGGGAACTCGTGGACACCACCGGCTTGCCGCCATCGAGGATGAGTTGCCCCATCCGCGCCCAGCGTCGTGCCGTCATCATGAATCCAGTGGCCAGCAATGGGTTGCCTTCCTTGTCCGCCAGATAGCGCTGCGGGCCAAGGCCCATCGGCTGGAGTACCTTGCGCTCAAGATACTTCGTCGGAGTTTCCTCATGCTCCGCGAGCTTGCGTTTCAAGATCTCATGAAAGACCTGGAGCGGCGCCGGACCGTAGATGAAGGCACTGCCGGGTTGGGCCACCAGCGACGTGCGCAAGGCAATGGCGTCCCGATTCTCGAAGCCGTCTCCGTGCAGTTGATTCGCCGCATCGAGCCCGCTGCAAAAGCTGAGCAACTGCCGGATCGTGACCCGCGACTTCCCGGCATCGCTCCGCCATTCGGGGATCGTCGCCGCCACATGTTCATCGAGATCGATCCGGCCCTCTTCCGCCGCCTTGAGCGCGGCCAGAATCCAAAATCCCTTCGTCCCGCTGTAGATCTTGTGCATGTCGTACGGCGAATGGCCGTTCGGATAGTCCTCGAAGACCACCCGCCCAGCCTTCATCACCAGCATCGCCACCCCGGAGTGGGCCGCCGAATACTGCGCCGCCGCCCGCATCTGCGCGGCACTCGATTCCGCGGCCACGAGCGGGCGGGCGCGAGTGATGAGGAGCGACGCCGCCGAAAGGCTCAGCGTTCGCAACACGCCACGTCTCGAAACAAATCCCGCAGTTCCGATCCCGATCCCGTCAAATTTTTCATTTTTGGTCTTCATATCGTCTGCGCAGTTTGACACTCCGGACACACCCCGAAAATCTCCAGCATATGGGTCACGTTTGAATAGCCCATCTGCCGTGCAATCCGCTCGAGCCCGTCTGCCACACAAAGGTCCAGAGTCTTCACCCCGTGACACACCCGGCAGATGATGTGGTGGTGATGATGCTCGCCCATATTGATCTCGTATCGATATGAGCCGTCTCCGAAATCACAGCGCCGGACGACATTGATCTCCTCCATCGCCGTGAGGCTGCGATAAACCGTCACGAGATCGCAGCTCCCTTTTTCGAGCCGGCGGTGCACCTCCTCGGCCGTGAAGGGCCCGTGCTCGCGCGTCAGGATGCGCAACATTGCCTTGCGCGGCTCGGTCACGCGATGGCGGTTCTCGCGCAGCGTTTGCAGCGCGGAATCAAATTGCACTTCGGCAGAAGGATGGACGTGCGGCATGGCGCCCGTAGTCTTAGCGGAGTTGCCGCTAAATTTCAACCCGCGGCGCATCCTATAGAGACTCGAAGGTCCAGTCTTCCACCGGAGTGAATTGCGTTAAAGCCGGTTCAAACCCAACACCGAAGGGCGCATCGACCACACTCCCCACTTCCAAATTTCCCGCCTCGATCCGCACTGTGGGGTAACCCTCCGCGTGCCGGGCATACAGATCACCGTGATGGCACAGAACGTCTCGCTGAACGGTGACGGGAAATTGACTCAAGCCGGCAAAGTAATGGTGCCCATTCCGTTCGGCGTGCCGAATGCCCAACGCCGCCACGACGGCCAAATCCTGCGTCAAAGCGATCGGCCCGAGATTCGTCAAATCCTCGGCGCTCAGGTGCAGGGACTGGCCTGGATTGTCCCGGCGGCGCCGCTCAATCAGGCAGGCATTCGCCAGTCCCTTGAAAACGCCTTTGCAATTCTTGTGGCTCGTCCCCGCATACCCGCCAGCCAGAGCCACGCGCAACGCGTCGATCTTCGCATCGGATTCGTCGATGATGATGGGTGGCCGCTCCCGCCAGGAGAGTAAATCCGCGCCCGTCGCCTCGCTCAACGCCACATCACGATGGAACGGCTGCTCGACAAAGATCAGGCCGGCGAGGAACCGCCCGAGGCTGCGGTCCGCCTGTAACCCTTCCCACAAAGCGCGAAACGGCTCGACCGCGCGGAAGCTTTCATTGCCGTCCAACGTGAAGAAACAACTCGCGGCATGGCGCCCGATCACTTCGGCGATGCGCCGCAGGCGCGCCCGGTCCAGTTCGATATCTCCGCAGAGCTTGATCTTGAAATGGGTCAGCCCCTGAGCCCGGATGAACTCCTCCAGCGAATGAGGCAGACCGTCGGGTGTGCCCGCATTTCCTTCCTCCTCGCCGAGCGCATCCGCAAGCCCCACCGTGTGACGGACGATGATCGATCGCAGCGAGGAAGGCGGCAAACCCTCCGCCGGCTCCGCCGAGCCGAGTTCCGGATGAATCTCGCCCAGGCAAATCCCGAACGCATTGGCTCGCGCCGCGTGGGAGAAGGTCTGACCGGTCGCACGGCAGAACGCATCGATCACGGCCCGCTCAACCAGCGACACCCCAAATCCGGACAGCAGTGGAGGAAAGCCCCGTGTCGGTGCCCAGCATTCCTGCCCCTTCGAAACTTCACGCCACCAGGCAAAGACCGACTTCATCGGCGGCAACCCCTGGGCGATGGCCGCGGCAGATTTGATCACCTCGAGCATATCGGCGATTTCATCGCGAAACGCCGTGTCCGGATTCTTCGTGAACCATTTGGGCACCAGATTATCCGCCGCAATACCCCATTGCATCCGGCCGTCGATTTCCGCAGCCACCCGCACCACGAGGTGCGGCACGCAAGTCATCGTCGCGATCCCGTAGCGAAACGGCACCCGCAGCGTGAGATTGCGCATGAAGAGTTGCGTCTCGCGAACGGCGATCTTCATGGGGGCGGCGCAGAAGTTGATAAATGCCTGTCTGAACAACGAATCCGGCTTTTCTTCATTGGTGTGATTCGCGGGCTCACTTCGTTCACGACCTATTCCCAGTCCGCATGCGCTATGCGCCAGCTTGCACCCTAGGTTCCGGCAATTCCCGACCGATTTCCTCGACGCGATACCCAAATCCCGGCCCGCGCACCGTGCTCAGGTCCAGGACCCCGCCGCGGCGGCGGAAAAGTCCCGGATGCACCCGCGCTTCGGCCAGTGAAGCCTCAGGATAAAACTGCATGGCATTGCATTCCACCCCCATGATCGTGCCCGCGTGGGACGCCAGCAGCACATGCGGAATCATGGCCAACATCGCATTCGTGAGATCCTGCACCATCAGGGTCATGCCATGCTCCCGCGCCCAGCACAGGCTGAGCAACGCGCCGGTAAGTGTCTTGCACGTCTTCAGCGCCACACCGGTCCAGCCCAGTTCGCGCCCCAGTCGCACAAAGCGCCAGTCATGCGCGCTTTCATCGAGAAAGAGCGGTTTACGCGCCGAGACACTGCGCACATCGATGCGGTTCGTCTCCAGGTCATAGGGAAATGGCTGCTCAATATAGAGCAGCATCCCGTAGATGCGCGGCTCCTCGATCAGCAACCGGTCGAGGATCTCCGTCACGTACGCCGGATCGGTCACCGTGCAATTGAAGTCCGCGGTCAGCCACGTCACACCTTCCTCGATCGACATCCGCCCGACGTGAACCAGCCGCGCAAAGTCCCACCCGGCGTCTGTGCCGCGCAGTTTTATTTTCAAACAGCGCAAACCATCGGTGCGAATCCAATCGCGCAAGAGCACCGGGTATCCATCCCGCGGCTCCTTGCCCGTCAGGTCAGCGGGCTCGATGGGATCGAGCCCACCGATGAGGTGCCAGACCGGCAGCATGTCCGTCCGGGGCCGCAGGAATTGCGCGGGCCACCGCCCGGCGAAGCGGGCATCGCCATCCAGGAAATGAGCGAGGTCACTGCCGAGGAAATCCTCTCCCAGGGTGTCGAAGACGGGCCGCCCGTGCAGCACGCCGAACGCATCGAAGACCGCGAGATCAAACAGCGAGTGACACACCAGCGCGGCCAGGTGGGGCATCGGCTCCGCGTGGGCTGCATTGTGCGCCTCCAGCAATGCGTGCAGGCGATGCCGCTGAAATGCATCGCCCAATTCCATCGGGTGTCCGCTCGCGTCAAATGCCGGCAACTCCCGCGCCAGCGTGCCACAGAAGTCCTGCATGCGTGTCTCCCGCTCATCCCACGAGAGCGTCGAAGGCCAGACCCACGCCACGCTCAACGGCGTCTCTCCCCACCCGACCGCACTTCGTCCGCCCCCGTCCTCCACCCGCACGCACACCCGGGCAAAGCTGGCGTGCTCGACCACCTGCGCGCCAAACTTCAGCGGCATCCGGGTCTGGACGGGAATAAAATAGAGGGCCGTGCTGCGGACCCGAATGTCAGTGGGGCGGGACATGCCCAAGGAAACTGCGCGAGTCACGCAGGAGTGCCAAGAGCCAAGTGGCTCTTCTCACTCACCCCACATTTCCCCGCTTCATCTCCCCCATCAGGTAATCACAAGCCCGCCAGACGAGCGCCAAAATCGTCAGCGTCGGATTCTTGAAAGGATTGGAAACAAACGGAGCACCATCGATCGCAAACACGTTGGGCACATCCCAAAGCTGACCGAAGGAATTCACCACGCCCTCCTGCGGCGTGGCCGACATCCGCGCCGTGCCGATCTCATGGTTCACCGAACCACCAGCCGTAATGATCTTGCGACCATCGGTCTCCACCTTGTCCGTCACCTTGCCGCCCATGCCTTCGATGATTTGCGCAAACGTCTGGTGCATGTGCACGGCCTGCTTGAGCTCGTAGTCGCCCCATTCGAAATGAAAGCGCAGCACCGGAATACCCCATTTGTCCTTCGTCTGCGGATCCAACTCGCACCAACTCTTTTCGTTCGGCACCATCTCGCCCCGGGAGAAAAAATGAACCTGCGACCCGAAGTAGCGTCGCGCGTCCTCCTTCAGCTTTTTCCCGTAGGCGTTTCCGTCCGGCAGATAGACGCTGCCACCAGGCATGCTGCGCCCGCCGCCCCACGCCACGTAATAGCCGCGCGGAAATCCGAGCTTGCCCGCCAGTTGATCGGCATACGGCCACCATGGGGCAAAAGTGTGGGCACTCGAGGTGCCGTCTTCATTGTAGAGGGGGCAATTCTCGAGCGCCGGCACCTGGCCACTGAGCCCGCCTCCCGTGCTGTCGGTCAGCCATCGGCCGAGGTGGCCGCTGCTGCTGCCGAGCCCGTCCGGGTGCGGAGCGCTCCTTGAGTTCATCAGGATGCGGGTGCTTTCGAGCGCGCTCGCCCCGAGCAGCACCACCCGCGCCTTGACCCGTATTTCCTTGCCGGTCGGCTTGTCCACGAAATGCACACCGGTCGCCTTGCCATCCGGTCCGACCGTCACTTCGCGCACCATCGCATCGGTGATGAGATCCATGTTCCCCGTCGCCAGCGCCGGCGGAAGGAGCGCCGTGGTGGATTGAAACGCGGCGCCGATCGAACATCCACGACCGCACGGCGTGGCGTAAAAGCACGCCGCCCGCCCATTGAGAGGCCTGGTCAGAATCGCCATGCGTCCCGCGGTCACTCGCAGCCCGATTTTCTCCGCGGACTTGCGGACCAGGAGTTCGTATCCGCGCGCCTTGGGCGCCGGTTGATAGAAATCGCTGTCCGGCAGATTCTCGATCCCGCCCTTTTCCCCATAAACGCCGACCATCTGTTCCGCCTTGTCGTAGTAGGGCGCGACGTCGTCGTACCCGATCGGCCAATCGAAACCGAGTCCGTCGCGGCTTCTGGGTTTGAAGTCAAAGGGCCCCATGCGCAGCGAGAGGCGGCCCCAGTGGTTGGTCCGCCCGCCGAGCATACGCGGCCGCCACCACATGAAATTCTGATCGGTGTTCTTGCGGTTCTGCACCGCGCCTTCCGCCCACGAGCCGTCCGATTTTTTCTGCACAACGTATGGCTCTCCATCGACCACCCACCCGCCGCCCACCGTCGCGTCAAAGAACCCATTCGGCTTGTCCGGCGTGCTCGCATTGCGCAAGGGCGCGTCGGCGTTGGTCTGAAACATCGGCGTCTCCGCCGCAGGATCGTAGTTCCGCCCGGCCTCCAGCATCAGGACCTTCATCCCGGCCTTGGTCAGAACGTAGGCCGCCATGCCACCCGCGGCGCCGGAACCGACGATGATCGCGTCATACTGCGGCGCGGTTTTTGAGGAAGTGATGATCGGCATGGCTCAAGCAAGGCCGAGATGTTTGAGCACTTCCGGCGGCGGCCCCGGAAATTCGGCCATCGGCGTATTACCGACGTATCCGATCGCTTTCCACCCGATCGGCGTGGAGTAGTAGCCACCCGCGACCCGGTCGCGGAACATCTTGAAGAACCCGTACGCTTCCTTTCGGGCCGGCGTGCCCAGCTTCACGATATCGTCGAGAATCGCGGTCTGCTGGTCGGGTGCGGCGGCCGCGTAAGCTTTCCCGAAACGCTTTTGCGATTCCGCATCCAGCCACACGAGGCCGTTGCGGAGAACCTGAAGGTCCGCCTGCTGTTGTTCATACGGTGCGCTCACCCATTCATTGATGAAATCCGGGACGCCGACCGCGCTGGCTTCGGGGCCATTCTCATCCGCGGGAATGATGATATCACCTAGAACCTTGACCGTCTTCATTTCCGCCTCCGTCAGAACGAGCGGCCACGGAATTTCCTTCTTGAGCAAGTTGGGGTCGGTTCCGATGCCGCGGAGCGGGGTGTTGGCAAAGGCCGGCATTTCCATCGCGGAAAGCGCGATGGAAAGGCCGATGACGCGCTTGAGTGCTTCGCGGCGGGACAATGGATCAGAGTTCATGCGGTGAGGAGTCGATATTGGATCGCGCGGAGGGGCGATAGTGGAGAGTTGTTTGACGCGTTAAGTGCGCCTCGCGTGCCACGCGGGCGAAAGGTGTCTGGCAGGCGCGTCATCCGATGTTTCCTTTGCGCATTTCCTCCGCCAGGTAGGTGCAGGAGCGCATGCAGAGCGCCATGATCGAGAGCGTGGGGTTCTTGTCCGCATTGCTCACAAAGGGCCCGCCGTCGGTCACGAAGACATTCGACACTTCCCACGCCTGGGCCCACTGGTTCAGCACCGAGGTCTTCGCACTGTCGCCCATGCACGTCGTGCCCACCTCGTGAATGACCGTTCCCGCCCCCATGATTGCTTTCTCCGGATCGGTCTCCGGCTTGTTCGGCGTGCCCCCCATCGCCTCGATGATCGACGCGAACGTCTGCTGCATATGGACGGCCTGCTTCTTCTCGTGGTCGCTCCACTTCCAGTGGAAGCGCAACACCGGGATGCCCCATTTGTCCTTCTTGTCAGGATCGATTTCGCAATAGCAGTCGTCATTGGGAATCATCTCGCCCCGGCCCGAGAAGTGCGCGCTGGCGCCGTAATAGCGGCGCGCCTCGTCTTTGAACCTCTTGCCGTAACTGGCGCCGTCTTTCACCGGCACCCCCATGTCCGGCATTTGCCGCCCCCCGCCGATTTCGATGTGGTAACCGCGGGCGAAGCCGAGTTTTCCCGCCAGTTGTTCCTTGTAGAGCCACCACGGCGTATAGACGTGCATGCTGCTGGTCCCGTCGGCATTGTGCGGCGGGCAATTCTCCGGGGCGGGAATGTGGCCACCGAGACTGGAGCCCACGGAATCCATGAGGTAGCGGCCCACCTTTCCGCTCCCATTGGCCAGGCCGTTGGGAAAGAGATGCGATTTACTGTTGAGCAGGATGCGCGCGCTCTCACAACCGCTCGCCGCCAGCACCACCGCCCGCGCCGTCGCCCGTTCTTCCTTGCCAGTCTGCTTGTCGATGTAGAGCACACCGGTCGCCTTGCCATCCTTGCCCACGATCACTTCGCGGACCATCGCGTCGGTCATGATGTCCAGTTTGCCCGTCGCCACCGCCGGCGGCAGCAGCACCGTCGTGGACTGAAAATTGGCACCGATCGAGCAACCGCGTCCGCAGGGCGTCGCGTAGAAGCACGCGGCGCGGCCGTTGATCGGCTTCGTCAGAATCGCCATGTGCGCTGGGATCACAGGAATCGCGAGTCGCTGCGCCCCTTTGCGGACGAGCATTTCATGCGCCCTTGGTTTCGGCGGCGGCTGCAGCGTCTCTTTCAGCGAATCGGGTGTGTTTTCCAAGCCCTGATTGTCCCCGTACACCCCCACCAGCGCCTCGGTCTTGTCGTACCAAGGTTCGATATCTTTGTAATCGAAGGGCCAATCGAGCCCCAGCCCGTCGCGCGACTTGGGCTTGAAGTCATACGGCCCCATGCGCAGCGAGATGCGGCCCCAGTGGTTCGTCCGCCCGCCGAGCATGCGCGGACGCCACCACGTGAAATTCTGATTTGTTTTCCTGGCGCCCCATCCGCTCGCTTCCTCCCAATCCGCGCCGCCGGCTCGCTTCACCATGTAAGGCTCCCCCGGCACCGTCCAACCGCCGTTCACCGTGGCATCGAAAAATCCGAAAGGCTTGTCCGGCGTCGCCACGCCACGCAGCGGGGCATCCGCGTTGGTCTGAAACATCGGCGTCTCCGCCGGCGGCTCGTAATTGCGTCCCGCTTCGAGCATCAGCACCCGCAATCCCTGCTGAGTGAGCACATACGCCGCCATCCCCCCTCCAGCCCCCGAGCCCACCACGATAACATCGTAATTGGTGGCGGACTTTCGAGGAGTGATCAAGGGCATTGATTAGACATCTGCCCCGGGCCAGGCCCGAACGCAACCGCCAAGGCACGGGAAACTCGCGTTCGGGGAATTGATCGGCTGCGCGGTCCTCTGTCCTTCGACGTAACTACAGTGAGTCCAGTATGTCCTGGCGGTTGACACCCTTGTGTTCGGCCACCAGTCGCAAAATAGCACTCAGGGTGCCGATCCTCAGTTGCAAGTGATCTGGAATCGGCAGGCGCTGATGCCCAGGCGCTTCCGTCTGCAGAATGATGTGGCTGCCCACTTGATGAACCACAGTGTATTCCCATCGCTTGCACAATACCTCTGCGAGCGCCCGACCCGCGAGATCTCTCGGTAACTTCATGCTGTCGCCAACACCTCATCCCGCTGCAAATGCAACCGGATGGACTGCGGCAAACTATGCGGTGCATCGAAGTAGTAGCCCACCACCGCTTCGCGCACGTTTTTCCGCAGCTGCTCCCAATTGTCGGCCTCGGTGACAATGCTTTCTGTCAGACACTCGGCCACGAAACCCCCATCGGCCTCCTGCGTCACTTCGAAAATTAGCTCGGACATGGGAGAAGATTAAGCGCGAGGTCGTGCAAAGCAAGTCCCTGCCATTGGCGAACACAAGGATCTCGGAGCCCCGCTACCCCGCCGTCGTAAACTGCAACTCTGCCAGCCGCCGGTACGTCCCATCGGGACGTGCCATCAATTCCGCGTGCGTCCCGCTCTCCGTCACCACTCCGTCCTCAACGACACAGATCCGATCACACTGCCTCACGGTGCTCAAGCGATGCGCGATGATGAATGCAGTGCGCCCGCGAAGCAGCTCCGCGAGCGCTTCCTGGATGAGCGCCTCACTCTCGCTATCGAGCGAACTGGTGGCCTCATCGAGAATCAGAATCGCCGGATCCTTGAGCAACGCCCGCGCGATCGCGATGCGCTGGCGCTGACCTCCACTCAGCTTGACGCCACGCTCTCCGACCAGGGTTTCGTAGCCTTCCGGGAAGCGGGTGATGAATTCGTGGCAATTCGCCCGGCGCGACGCGGCCACGATCTCCTCCTCACTCACGCCGGGCCGCCCGTAGCCAATGTTGTCGCGGATGCTTCCGCCAAAAAGGAGGACCTCCTGCGGGACAATCGCCATGTTCCCGCGGACCGTCGCAAGATCAAGGCTCCCCGCGTCCACGCCATCGAGCAGGATGCAACCACCGTCGGGTTCGTAAAAGCGCAGGAGCAGCGAAACAATGGTCGACTTGCCGGCGCCACTCGGGCCCACCAATGCGATCCTTTCGCCGGGACGCGCTTCCAGCGACAGATTGCGAAGCACAGGCAAATCGGCGCGTGAGGGATAGCTGAAGCTGACATTCTCGTAGCGTACTCCACCGGCAAGCCGTGGAGGTGTTCCCGGTCCCGGCGCCGCGGTCAATTCCGGTGTCTCCGCGAGAAGCTCCTGCACGCGCTCATTGGCGCCCAACGTGCGCTGCAGCTGGCTGAATACTTCCGCAAAAGACGACACCCCGCCGCCCACGAAAAGGGTGTAGAGCGTAAACGTCGTGAGTTGGCCATGCGTGAGCTGGCCCGATTGCATGAGCGTCGCGCCGTACCACATCACCAGCGTGATCGAGCCGAATATTCCGAGGATGATGAACGAAACGAGTCCGGCGCGGCGCCGCACTCCGCGCAGGATCACGTCCAGATACGCGTGGAGGCCTGCCCCGTAGCGCCGCACCTCGTAGCTCTCATTCGTAAAGGCCTTTACGTTGGCAATTCCTTGCAGCGTTTCCTCGATGATCGTCGCGCTTTCGGCCAGCCGATCCTGCGCCTCGCGCGAAAGCTTGCGCACTTTCCGCCCGAGAAAAACAGCGACGAGCATGAGCACGGGGAAGGTCGAGATCATGACCAGCGACAGCCTCGGCGAAATCACCAGGATCGCGACCACCCCGCCGAAGAGCATCATTGTCTGCCGCAAGGCTTGCGGCACGGTCCCGGTCAGCGTGTCGACGAGCAGCGTGAGATCGTTCGACAGACGGCTCGTCAGTTCGCCCACGCGATGTTCGCCGAAGAACTTCATGGGCAGCGAGAGCAGCGTTCCGTAGAGCCGCTGGCGCAGGCGCACCACCGCGTGCTCGCCGACGAAATTGAACGTATAGGCGTAAAAGAAAGTGAGCGCCGACTGGAGCGCGAGCGTGGTGAACAAGAGCGCCGCCACCGTGTTCACGGTCGGATGCCACGACGCCATCGACGGTGCCGCGGCCGTCGGAATGGCGACGTCCATCAGCCGTCCGACGAGCAGCGGAAAGAGCAGCCCGAAGCTCATCGACACGAGCAGCGCAACCATCGCCAGCGTGAACCGCCCGCGCCACGGCCGCACATGGCTGAGGAGGGCAAGGATTTCTCCGGAATCGAGCTTGCGCCGCGTCGGAGGTGCGGCAGGGGAGGGTTCGGCGGTCACTTCGATCAGCGCGCGTGGTTGGAGATCGCCTGATCCGCGAGGCTCATCTCGATCTCATACTTCGCCGCCGAGATGCAGCCGCCCAGGATGATGATCGACCCGGAAAGATAAATCCACAGGAGCAGCGCCACGACGCTGCCGAAGGTGCCGTAGAGCGCGTTGAACTGGGTGATATTCGTCGTGTAGAGCACAAAAAGGCGCTGCAGGATCTCCAGCGAAATCGTCACGAAAAGCGCGGCCGTCCAGACTTCCCGGAAAAGGGTCCGGCGTTGCGGAGCGAATTTGTAAAACATCGCGAAGCCGTAGAAGAGGACCAGGACGGGGATCATCGGCCGGGCGAAATAGAAAACGTACCACCCGAAGGTGAAGGTGAACTCCAGCCCCATCTGACGCGTGTGCTTCCAGTAGAGCGCCTCGATCACATTGAGGACGCTCGGCGCGACGACCCCGAGGAGGAGGGCGCTCGCCAGGATGACGGTCATGAACAGGTTCTTGATCGGGAGACGCCACCACGAGTATTCCTTCGTCCCCCAGGCCCGATTGACCCCGCGCACGAGGGCCTGGAAGAAACGCATCGCGCTCCAGGCCAATATGGCAAAAGCGATGATTCCCGCGCTCTTCCGCGACTTCACCACACCACTGATCGTCTTGATCACGACCGTGGAATCCTGTGACTGCGGGATATAGGCGGAGACATATTCCATGACTTTGTCCCGCAATTCCGCCTGCGCATCGGGCGTCTTGAGGAAGCTGGTGGCCATGGTGATGAGGAAGACGATGAGCGGGAACATCGCGAAGAACGCATAGTAGGCAAAGGAAGCTGCCCGTTGCTCGCCGTCCGTCTCATCGTATTTGACCAGCGCCCGCCACAGGATGCGGCAACGCTGCACCACCCACATCCGGATGATCGGCGGGGCGGCGCGGCGAAATTGTGCAAGACGGCTCACGGGGCGGACTCTAGTGGCAAAGTTTTGTCGATGACAACCTCCCGCCGTCTTGCGCACTTATCTGGGGACGCTAGCCTATGCCGCTAATGCCGGATCCCGACAAGCCTCCCAACACCCCGCCACGCCCGCGCAGGCGCTTTCGCCGCGCGTTGCGCTGGGTGGGTCTCGTGCTCCTTGTCCTCGCCGTCTTTCACCGTCCGCTTTTCCACGCCGGAGTGCGTTTGCTGCTGATCAAGGTGGCCGCGCGGCAGAATGTCGCCCTCGAGGTCTCCTTCTCCGGCAATATTTTCACCAATCTGACCGTCTCAGGAGTCCGCGCCACGCCGACCGGCAAGGCGCCCAGCCCGATTCGCCGCATCGAAATCGAGCGGGTCCAACTCGACTACAGTCTGCCGATGCTCGCGAAATATGGGATCGGAGAATTCCTCCGCAGCTACGAAGTCATTAACGCCGACCTGGAAATCGACGCCCTCCCCAGCAAGAGCGAGCCGGAGCGAAAGCAAAAGCACGCGCTCGCCGAGGACCTGAACAATCTCCTCGGCCAGCCCGCCGCCTATGCCGATCGCGTCCTGATCCAGAATTTCAACATCACCGTCCGCGCCGAAAACAACGTCACAGAAGTCAAAGGGTTCCATCTCTCACTCGATCCGCAGGCCCCCGGATCCCTCCGCGTGGAGCGGATCAAGATTCCCGGCCTGCCCGTGTGGGACAATCTCTCCGCGGTCACGAGCTACACCGACCGCAATTTCTACATCAAGGAATTGCAACTGGCGCCGGATCTGGTCGTGGAGGCGCTGAATTTCGACGCGTCGCAACGGGCGCAACACAAGGGTGGCATGGACCTCAAGGCGCGCCTCTTCGGCGGCACCCTGCATTTCGCCATGAGTGGAAGTCAGCTCAATGCGAAGGGCGAAAACCTCGCCAAGAGCTACGACACCACCCTGAAGATCGAGGCGGCGGACGTTTCGCTCGAGGACGCCGCCCTCTATTTCCAGGCGCCCAAGCCGCCCGTCGCCAAACTCACCAGCCTGGTCGTCCTTTTCACCGGCGAGCCGGAAAAACCTAGAACCTGGGATGGAAATATCGGCGCGCGCGTGGACGCGCTCGCGTTCGACAAAACCCGAATCGACACGGTGAACCTCGCGGCAAAATTCACTCGCGGCGGGAAAGCGGAATTGAAAGGCATCAACATCTCCGCGGGAAAAAACACCATCGCCTTGTCGGGCGCCGTGGAACTTCCGGACTCGGTGAATGACTTCCCGCTAAGCGACGTCGATGCGGCTTTCAAGATCGACGCACCCGATCTTCCCGTCCTCACCGCCATGCTTCCCGATCCGCTCACCGGCACCGTTTCCGGCGGCGGTCCGATCAAGCTGGCGAAGGGGTGGGTATCCACGGATCTCGTGCTGAAAGCCACGGCGCTCGCCGGCAAGGCATTTGCGGTCGAGACCACGAAGTTGGCCATCCACGCGCAGAAACGCATCGCCCCGGCGGGCGGCGCGCCCTTCGACGACCTGGCCAGCCGCATCACCGCGGATGTCACCGGTTTGCGCGCGGGAGATTTCGCCATCGACACCGTCGCCCTCGATGTCGAGAACCGAAACGACCTTGTGACCTTGCATACCGTGGAGATCCACCGCGCGGAGAACTCCGTTTCTGCCCAAGGCACCTACCGCGTGCCGCGCGACTTGAGCCAGGCCGGCAGCGCACCCATTGATGCCCAGTTTGCCCTGAATCTACCCAAGCTCGAATCCTTCGGCATCAAGGTCAAAGATGCGTCTCTGGCGGGGCATCTGGATGGCCATGGCGCCTTGAAATTCGTGGACCAGGCGCTCAATGGCAGTGTGCAAATCCAGGGTGGGGATTTCCAGCTCGGGGACTACAAGGCCGTGCAGCTCGCGGCGAAAATCCAAATTGCAAAAAATCTCGCGTCCATCGACCAGCTCGCCCTGCAATTCAATGCCACGGACCAATTGGGCATCACCGGCGAAGTCGGCGTGCAAGCGCCATTTCCCTACGAAGGGGCGCTCTTGCTCGAGGTCAAGGACCTCGCCACGTTTCAGCCGTTGCTCGCCGTTTTCGGCATGAAACGGACCCTCGCCGGGGCGCTGCATCTCGACTGGTCGGGCAAGGGCGAAGCCGCAAAAATCAAACCGCCCCTTGCCCCGTCCCTGGAGCACGTCGGTCAGCTCAATCTGGCGCTCACCAAGGGACGCTTCGACAAGGTCGACCTCAGCGAAATCAAGCTCGGCGGCATGTATGGCCCGGGCTTCGCGCAATCCACCGCCCTGCGTTTCGTCACCGGTCCGACGAGCTTCACCGGCGCGCTGGAGATGAAGGAAGGCAAAGTGCGGCTGAAGGAAATGAGTCTCGCCCAGGGGAGCCTCACCGTCCTCACCGGCTATCTCATTCTGCCCATCGATCTCGACAATCCCGGGCAGCCGATCCCGCTCGACCGACGCGTCGCGGCCAATATCAACGCGACCAATCTGGACCTCGACAAACTGCTCGGCAGTTTCGGCCAGGCCTCGCCGGTCGGCGGGACGATCACGGCCAATCTCGTCACCGGCGGCACGCTGCTGCAGCCGTTTGGGCACTTGAAGGTCGCCGGCCGCAAGCTCAAAACCAAAGCCGTCGCCGCACTCGACGCCGCCGACCTGGACCTCGACCTGCATTACGCCAGCAAGGAGCGAGCGGATGGGGCGCCCTCCGGCCCCGCCCCCGGTGAATTGACCCTGGCCGCCGTGATCAAGCAGCCGCAGATGCAGCCCCTGACCATCAAGGGCCAGGTGCCGCTCGACCTCGAATCGACCGTGAAGGACGCCAAACTCGATCCGACCCTGCCGCTCGATGTCACCGTTCAGCTTCCGCCGTCCTCACTCGCGATCGTTCCGAAGCTGGCCCCGCAGGTCCGCAAAATCGACGGCACGCTCGGGCTCGACATCCGCATTGCGGGCACCGTGAACAAACCAGTACTCAGCGGTTCCGCCGCGCTCGATCTGATCCAGGCGCGCATGGACAACGAAAACGTCCCGGCGATTCGCGGATTCAAGGCCCGCCTGGGTTTTGCGGACGATACCCTCACCCTCAACACCTTCGAGGGCGAGGTCGGCGGCGGCACTTTCAAGCTCAGCGGCACGGTCAAGGTCCCAACCCTCAAGGATCCCGTTTTCGATCTGCACATGGCGTCTCGCGAAGTCCTCGTCAAACGCGATGACTCGATCACCGTGCGGGCCGACGCCGATGTGCAACTCACCGGACCGCTCGCGGCGGCCACCGTCGGCGGCACGGTCTTCGTCACGCACAGCCGCTTCTTCAAGGAGATCGACATCCTGCCGATCGCCATGCCTGGCAAAGCCAAACCCGCACCGAAAACCGCGCGCGCGATCGATACCGGCGTGTCCTTTCCCGCTCCGCCATTGCGCGACTGGAAGTTCGACCTCGCGATCAAGACACGGCCCGGCGACGCCTTTCTCATTCGAGGAAACCTCGCCAACGGCGCCGCCGCTCTCGACCTCAAGTTTGGCGGCACCGGCCTCGAGCCTTACCTCGAAGGCAGCATCCACGTCGAGCAGTTCAAGGCCTCGCTGCCCTTCAGCACGCTGAGCGTGTCGCGCGGCTTCATCTATTTCACCAAGGAAGCCCCCTTCCAGCCTTCCCTCGAAATCCAGGCGGATTCGCAAGCGCGCGATTACCTCGTGCACGCCTACGTGTATGGCAAGGCGAGCGACCCCCAGATTCAGCTCAGCAGCGAGCCGCCGCTCCAGTATTCCGATATCGTGTCCCTCCTCGCCACCGGCACTACGACAAGCGAACTCACGGGCAATGCCGACGTCCTCGCCAGCAAGGCCGCCATGCTGGCGGTGCAGCAACTTTACCATAAGATCTTCCTCAAGGGGAAAGCGCCCGCGGTGGACAAGGATAAGAGCAGCAACGGTAATTTCGTCGATCGCTTTCAGATCGAACTCGGCGCGCTCGACAACCGGACCGGCGGGCAGCAGGTCATCAGCCGCGTCCGCCTCACGGATCAGCTCTACCTCATTGGCGATCTGGGGACGGAAGGAGGCTTCACAGGAAGCCTGAAATACCTCATTCGTTTCCGGTGAACACTCTTCCGTGAAATCCCTGCACCTCTTTTCTCACTCGCCAGTGTGCTGTGCCGGGATCGTATTTCTGGGCGTCGTCACATACGCCGCCGCGCAAGACAGTGGCCTGCAGCGCGCGCTGCCAGGCGCCTCGCTGCTCGTCGATACGGTGCAGGCCGAGGCGAATCACCGGGTGGATTTTACCGGTCAAAAGACGTTCACCGAGGCCGAGTTGATGGCGCCCCTCATGGAAGAGGTGCGCGACATCACCGAGCACGGCATCACTCCGGCCAGGGCCGACGATCTCGCCTTCTATGTAGGCTCGTTCTACCGCAAGTCCGGTTTCTCGCAGGTGGCCGTGGATTACGATATCCGCGGCGCCAAGGTGCTGATCAAAATCAAGGAAGGTCCGCGTTCCCTGCTGCGGAAGATCAGCTTTACCGGCAATCAATCCATCCCTCCTGCCACGCTCTATGACTACATGCTCGGCGCGACTCCCGAACATCTCGCCAAGCATCCGGAGCAATTTCCCTACACGGTCGCGGAAATCGGCGCCGGCGCCGACCGGGTGCGCGGATACTATCTTTCGCTCGGCTATCTCAAGGCGACGGTCGAACCCGCCGATGTCGCTCTGACCGGGGACGGCGCACACGCCGATGTGACCATCCGCATCGTGGAAGGGCCCCGCTACAGCATCGGCAATGTGAGTTTCGTCGGCGATACCCTCTACCCACGCGACCAACTCGTTCATGCCCTGATTGAACCCGCCGATGGCCCATTTGCTCCGGGTATCGGCAACGTCATGGCGCGCAATCTTCAGTCGTTCTACAAGGCGCACGGCTACTACCAGGCGGAGGTCACCGTGGAAGCGGATGCTGCGACCGCCGTCCATGGGCGGGTTCCGATTACCTTTACAGTCGCGCCAAAGCAGCTCTATCGCTTCGGATGGGCCACGGTGAAGAACGAGACGGCCCGCCCGCGTCTGCACGCCGACTTCCTGCCCAAGCGCTTTGCTCCTCTGCACGGCCAGAATTACGATCCCGAGAAACTCGATGAAACGTTTCGCGAAATGCTTCGGACCGGGCTCTTCGAGAATCTCCGCATGTCGCTCACCCCGGTGAACGGCGACGAACTTCAGCTCGACCTCACCGCGTCCGAAGCCAAAGCCAAGGAGATCGGCTTTACCCTGGGCGCCGGCAGTTACGAAGGCGTCACCATCGGCGTGCGTCTCGGCGACCGCGATCTCTTTGGCCGCGGGCGCCCGCTCTCCTTTTCCGCCGAGTATTCCCAGCGTGGCCTCAAGGGTGAGTTGCTCTACCTCGATCCATGGCTGTTCGACACGCGCTTCGGCCTGCGCGCCCGCGTCTATTCCGAGGCCCGCGATGAGGATGGCTATTCCAAACAAGGCCTGGGCGCCCGCATCGATCTCACCCGCAAAGCCATGCGGCACCTCGAACTCGGCGCCTTCATCGAAAGCGCCTCCGTCAAGGTGACCGGAAGCACCATCGATCCAGGACTGCTCGGGCCGCTCGACTATCAGGTGGCGACCATCGGCCTCACCCAGACGACCGACTTTCGCAACGATCCCATCAACCCCGCGCGCGGCTTCGTCTTTACCTCCTCCTTCGAGTTCTCCACGATCGATAGCGAAGCCGCCTTTACCCGGAGCATCGTGCGCTTCTCCTACTATCTGCCAGTCGGCAAGAGCCTCTTCGCCGTGGGCGCCCGCGTCGGGATGATCTCTCCGATCGTCGACACGCTGCCCATCGACGTCCGGTTTTTCAACGGGGGCGCCAACACCGTGCGCAGCTTCACCGAGCGGCAACTCGGACCGAAGGACTCCGGGAATAATCCGCTCGGCGGCGATATCTATACCGTATTCAACGCGGAATACACTTTTCCCATCACCGGCGGGCTTCAGGGGGCGGTCTTCGTCGACGCCGGCAATCTCAAGAACAACGAGGTCCGCCCCGCGGGCGTCGAAGTCCGAGGTTCCGAGGATATGCGCTACGCGGTCGGCGTGGGCATCCGCTACGCCCTCCCCATCGGCCCTCTGCGCCTCGACTATGGCGTCAACCCCAACCGCCGCGCCGACGAGGACTTCGGCGCCTTCCACTTCAGCTTCGGCTTCGCGTTTTAGTATTTCTGCCGCAATTCCACAGGTTTCCGTTTCGCTCGCGCGCGAATATTGAGCACCTCAACCGCGAAGGAAAACGCCATCGCAAAATAGATGTACCCCTTCTCGATATGCTGGCCCAACCCATCGGCAATCAGCACCACGCCCACGAGCAGCAGGAATGACAGCGCCAGCATCTTGATCGTCGGGTGGCGGTTCACGAAGTCGCTGATCGCTCCAGCCGCCGCGAGCATCACCGCCATGGCCAGCACCACGGCCGCGATCATGACCGCGATCTCCTTGGCCAGTCCCACTGCCGTGATCACGGAGTCCAGCGAAAATACAATATCGATCACCACGATCTGCGCGACGACGGACGTCAGCGTCGCTCGCACTTTGGAGCTTTCCTCATGGTCCTCGCCTTCGAGATTGCCGTGAATTTCATGGACACTCTTCCACAGCAGGAAAATACCACCCCCGAGCATGACCAGATCCTTGCCCGAGAATTCGTGTCCCATCAAGGCCTGCAACCAATGCACGAATCTGGCCGGGGCGCCCACGTTGGCCAGATCGTCCGGCAGGGGAAGCAGCGGGCCGGTCAGCTTGGTCAGCCAGAAGATCGAGCACAGCAGCAGCACGCGCGTCACCAGCGCGAGCATGAGGCCGACGGTCCGCGCCTTGCCTTGTTGCTCCGCGGGCAACTTCCCGGCGAGGATGGAGATGAAGATGATATTGTCCACCCCGAGGACGATCTCGAGCACGGTCAGCGTCATCAGGCTGATCCAGATATGTGGGTCGGTGAGCCATGGTGCCATGGGCGGGTAAAAAAGGGGCAGACTTCCGGACGGTAAAGGTAAATCGGCACTCGCGGCGGCTCTTCCTTTTCACCCATGCTCGGCGCCGCCATGGAGATCGACGCGTCGTCCAGCTCCGGCCGCCACTTGCCAATCTGTTCCATGCCCACTCCCCTTTCCCGCCGCCGCTTCCTCGTCACCCTGGCCGCCGCCAGTGTGACTGCACCCCGCGTCGCCCTATGCGCCGCGGAGAAAGCCGCGCTGGAAATTCTCGTGGACAAGGACGGCTGGGGCGCAGCTTTACCGGCGGACGTCCACACCGTCCTTCTCGCCGCCGCCCAGGAAATTTGGCGTTGGTGCCCCGGCCAGCTCATCCGGCCCATCTCCGTCTACCATCGCGAGGATTTTCCACAGACGGATTTTCTGCACGACTGGCGCGGGCGCATCCGCATCGGCCTGGCCAGTGAGGAAACGCGCTGGGCGCAGATGGCCTTCCAGTTTGGTCACGAATTCTGCCACGCCCTCGCCCAACACAGCGCCGCCGCGAAGCGAAGCTGGCATCCGCCACGACACGCGAACCTCTGGTTTGAGGAATGCGTGTGCGAAACTTCCTCGCTCTTCGTCCTGCAAAAGCTGGCCATCGCCTGGCGCGCCGAGCCGCCTTTCCCGCAGTGGCGCACCTACTCCGGCGCCCTGGCAGACTACGCTACCGAACGCCTCGCCCGACCTGATCACCAACTCTCCCCGGACCAGTCCTTCCATGACTGGTTCGGAAAAAACGAACCGTCCCTCCGCGAAAATCCCGCCCTCCGAGCCAGGAACGTGATCGTCGCCCGGCAACTGCTTCCGCTCTTCGAAGCAGAACCCGCCGGTTGGGAATCGATCTGTTACCTGAACCTCGGCCTGCGCAAACAAGGCAAACTCCTCGCCCAACATCTCAACGAGTGGCAGTCCGCGGCCCCACCGAAGCTGCGTCCTTTCGTCGGGCGCGTCATGGCCGTCTTCGGCATCTGACCGCGCCGGAAGCGGGCTTTTCTCCCACCACCCCGCTCTAAGGAAAAGCGTGCGGCCCGGTCACCGCCTCGTTACAACGCCCTCCGCATGTCCCTCCCCCTGCTCCGCTCCTCCCTCATCGTCGCCGCGCTCAGCGGCCACCTTCTCGCGCAAGCCCCGGCGCCAGCGCTCGTCAAGCCTGTGCCTCCACCGGGCGTCGCCATTTCCGATGGTGACCGTTCGGAATTGCAAGCCGGCGTCACGGCGCTCGGCAAGGAGATCACCGTCCTGCGTCACAACCTCAAGGAAAAGCCGGACCTGCTCTCCCTTCTTCCCGACGTCATGATCTTCCACAAGGCGGTCGATTGGGCCCTGCGCTACGACGAGTTCTTCGATGTGAAACAAGTCGGAGTTGCCAAGAAGCTCCTGGAGCTCGGCAACCAGCGCGCCATGGAACTGAAAGCCGGGACCGCCTCGTGGAACACCGCCACCGGCCTTGTCCCGCGCGGCTACATCTCAAAGATCGACGGTTCCGTGCAGCCTTACGGCATGGTCATCCCCGACGAATGGAAGGCTGGGGAAAAGACCGGACGCCGACTGGATTTCTGGTGCCATGGCCGAGGAGAAAAGCTGAGCGAACTCGACTTCGTCAATCAGCGCCTCTCGAGCAAGGGAGAGTTCCAGCCCGCTGGCGCATTTACCCTGCAGCTTTACGGCCGCTTTTGTTGCGCCAATAAATTCGCCGGCGAAGTCGACCTCTTCGAGGCGCTCGACAACGCGAAAAAGCATTACAACATCGATTCCAAAAAGCTGGTCATCCGCGGCTTTTCGATGGGCGGGGCGAGCGCCTGGCAATTCGGCACGCACTTCGCCGGCATGTGGGCCGCCGTGCAACCGGGCGCAGGCTTCGGTGAATCCAAGGAATTCCTCCGGCTCGGCACCGCACCCGAAAAGCCGCTGCCTTCACCATGGGAGCAGACGCTCTGGCGTTGGTACGACTCCACCGAATACGTCGCCAATCTCGCCAACACCACGACCGTCGCCTACTCCGGTGAAATCGACGGCCAAAAGCAATCGGCAGACATCATGATTCGCTTCGCCCGGAAGGAAGCCGGAAACGCAAATCCTCCTGCAGCGGAGTTGGGCAAGGTCGCGCCGGGCGATGGTTCGCCGTCCGCCGCCGAAGCGCGCGTCACCGGCACCGCGCCGGATGTCGCCTTCTACCACGTCATTGGCCCCAAGACGCCGCACAAGGTTCTCGCGGAGGCGAAACCGGAGATCGAAAAGCTGATCGAACCAGGTGTGGCCAAACACGAAGCACCGGCCAAAAAAGTCCACCTCACGACCTATACGCTCGTCTACCCCGACATGGCCTGGGTCCACCTGACCGGCCTCCAAAAGCAATGGGAGCGCGCGGACCTCACAGCGGAAGTGCAGGGCGACAAGATCGTCGCCACGACCAGGAACATTGCTTCGTTCTACCTCAGCGGTCTCCCCCAGGAGGGCGGCCCGAATATCAGCCTGATCAAGTCCATCGTCATCGACGGGCAAACGCTGCCCGCCAACTGGAGCAAGGCGTTCCTCTCCTTGCGTCTCACCTCCGACGCCAAACCCCATTGGGAAACGAACGGGGGGACGCTGATTCTCGACAACCCTCCCGGACTGAAGCCCCCGGGATCAAAGCGCCCCGGCATCTGCGGTCCCATCGACCACGCGCTCATGTCCTCATTCGTCTTCGTCCGCCCCACCGGTAAGCCTCTCAATGACAAGGTCGGCGCCTGGGCCAAGGCCGAACTCGACCATGCCATCGCTTTCTGGCGCAGGGTCTATCGGGGCGATGCACCTGTGAAAGACGACACCGCCATCACCGACGATGACATCAAGAATTCCAACCTCGTCCTCTGGGGCGACCCGAGCAGTAACGCAGTGCTCAAGAAAATCGCCGCGAATCTTCCGGTGAAATGGGACGCGAAACAACTCGTCTTCGCCGGTCAAACCTACGACGCCACCCACACGGCACCTGTCCTCATCTTTCCAAATCCGCTCAACCCGTCCCATTATGTCGTCCTCAACAGCGGCGTGACCTTCCGTGAGCAAGCCCTGCTCAACAACGCCGACCAAATCCCGAAGCTTCCCGACTGGGCGATTATCGACCTCAGCACCCCGCCCGACGCCAAATGGCCCGGCGAAGTGAAAGCCGCCGGCTTTTTTGACGAGCAGTGGAAAGCCCCGGCAAAATAGGTATCCAGCCTCCGCTCCCTGGCCCGCGTAACGCAAGTGAGTTCCGGGTAGCGCGGGTCTCCGACCCACCGGTCGCTGCACCCTGCAGCGACGAACTTTTTCTCCTCATTGCTCAATTTAAGACTCATCACGCAGCACTAAACTCCCCCCTGCCTCTATGAAACTCCCGCATCTCTCCCTCCTCCTGGCTAGTCTCACCGCCCTGCCGGCCAGCCTCCTCGCCCAAGCGACCCCCACCGCAAAGCAAGCACCACCTCCAGGCATTGAGGTCCCGGAAGCCGACGCAACCGCACTGAAGTCGGCCCTCACATCGCTGGAGAACGAATTGGCCCCTCTCCGGGCCAAAACGAAAAACCCACCCGCAAGCCAGACCGCAACCCTTGCGGATGTCGAGGTCTTCCACAAGGCCCCACTCTACGCCCTCACCTACCACGAGTTCTTCAAGCCCGGCGAAATCGCCGCCGCCAAAACCCAGCTCGCACTGGGCCTCGACCGCGCCAAAGAGCTGGCCGCCGGCAAGCCCTCGTGGCCCTCGGCCACCGGCCCCCTGATCCTCGGGTACACTTCTCGCATTGACGGCTCAGTCCAGCCTTACGGCCTCATCGTCCCCGATGACTGGAAGCCCGGCGATAAAACCCCGCGCCCCATCTACCTCTGGTTTCACGGACGCGGCGACACCCTGAGCGAAGTGAATTTCATCAGCGGCCGGCTCAAGGCGAAACGGGACTTTGCCACTGCCAATGCCTTCGAATTGCACCTCTACGGCCGCTACTGCAACGCCAGCAAGTTTGCCGGCGAGGTCGATGCCTTCGAAGCGCTCGCCGACGTCCAGCACCGCTACTCGATCGACTCGAATCGCATCGCCGTGATGGGCTTCTCGATGGGCGGCGCCACGGCCTGGCATCTCGGCGCCCATCACGCGGGACTGTGGACCGTAGTTTCATCGGGGGCCGGCTTCGCCGAAACGCAGATTTACGCCAAGGTGTACGACGAGAAAAAGTTGCCGCCGCCATGGTGGGAGGAGGTCCTTTACCGCCTCTACAACGTGACGGACGTCGCGGTAAATTATTTCGATGTCCCACTGCTGGCCTACAGCGGGGAAATCGACCCGCAGAAGCAGAGCGCGGATATCATGGATGCCGCCATGGCTCGAGAGGGCTTGAAAATGGAGCGCTTCATCGGACCAAACACCGCGCACAAATACGAGCCCGAGACGAAGAAGGAATTGTCCAAACGGGTCGACGCCATCATGGCCAAAGGCCGCGAGCCGCTCCCGCCGCGCGTCCGGTTCCAGACCTTTACCCTCCGTTACAACCAGATGAAATGGATCACCCTCGATGCGCTTGAGCAGCATTGGGAAAAAGCGGACATTGACGCCCAACTCGTCGACGAGGGCACCTTCCAGATCAAAACGAAGAATATCGCCGCGTTCACCATCGCCCTGCCGGCCGGTCCGGCGCCGCTGGACAAGACGCACCCGCCGCGGGTGGTGATCGACGGGCAGGAACTCGTCGGCCCTGCTGTCCGCGAAGGATGGACCGCGAGCTTTAAAAAGACCGGCGGCAAATGGGGACGCGGGGAGCCAATGGCCATCGGGGCCGTCACTGGCGATTTTCCACCGCTCAACCCGGCAAAGGCGCTCACCGCTCAGGCGCCGCCCGGAACGCCGGCTGCGCCACTCGCCAAGCGCCACGGGCTGCAAGGTCCCGTTGACGACGCGTTCATGGACTCGTTCATCTTCGTTCGCCCGACCGGCAAGGCGTTGAACGACAAAGTCGGAGCATGGGCTCAAAGCGAATTCGAGCATGCCGTGGGCGCATGGCGAACGGTCTTCCGCGGCGACGTGCGCATCAAAGACGACACCGCGCTCACGGCTGAGGACGTTGGCGGCTCCAACCTCGTCCTGTGGGGCGATCCCGGCAGTAACAAGGTTCTGGCACGCATTCTTCCACAGCTCCCACTCCAGTGGACGACAGACAAACTGACCGTGGGCACACAAACCGCCAGCGCAGCCGATCACGCGCCAATCCTCATCTACCCAAATCCCCTCCGCCCCGAACGCTACGTCGTCCTGAACAGCGGTTTTACCTTCCGGATGGGAGCCCGCACCTCCAATTCCCTGCAAACACCAAAACTCCCCGACTGGGCGCTCATCGACCTTCGCACCCCACCCAGCGAGCAATGGCCGGGGCAGGTCGTGGACGCCGGGTTCTTCGACGAGCACTGGCAGCCACGACGCTAGCCCGTCGACTGAGCACTCCTACTTCCCCAACCCCCGCTCGATCAAAACCAACACCGCCGCCTCCTCCGGCTTCAACTGCGCCAAAGACCGATCGACCCTCCGCGCGGCGCGTTGCCGAATTGTCGCGATTGTCTCTCCGGCCAGGTACAAATTGAGAATTTCGGGATGGATGTAGCACTTGCGGCACACGGAGGGCGTATTGCCCAGCATTCGTGCAACTGCTTCGATCGCCGCCACGATGTTTTTCTTCGCCTCCGCTTGATGCGTGATTGCCTCGAATTCTCGCAACGCAATGGCCGCAAGCACCGTGCCGGCCCACGTTCGAAAATCCTTCGCCGTAAAATCAGCTCCGGCAATCGTCCGGACGTACTCGTTCACATCCTGTGAGCTGATCCCGCGCGGCTCGCCATCTTCGTCTTCATATTCAAAAAGCTCCTGGCCCGGGATGTCCTGGCAACGGCGGACGATTCGCGCCAGTTGCGGATCGCGCAGGCTGATCTCGTGCCTTTTCGCGCTCTTGCCGCGAAACGCGAAGTGAATCTGTGTCCCCACGACTCTGGCATGGCGATTTCGCATCGTCGTGAGACCGTAGGAATTGTTCTGCCGGACATATTCGTCGTTTCCCACGCGGATCAACGTGGTTTCCAAGAGTCGAACTACCGTGGCGAGCACCTTCTCGCGCGGCATTCCTCGCCGGGCCAGGTCGCGCTTCGTTCTCCGCCGAATCCGGGGCAGTGCTCGCGCGAAAGCCATCATTCGGTCGAACTTGTTTACATCCCGCCGCTGGCGCCAATCGGCGTGATATCGGAACTGCTTGCGTCCGCGTGCATCTCGACCCGTCGCCTGAATATGGCCGTTTTCATACGGACTGACCCACACTTCCGTCCACGCCGGCGGGATGGCCAGCCGGCGGATTCGCTTGAGGGTTACCTCGTCCTTCAGTGGTCTGCCGTCCGCCTGAAGATACGCAAAGCCTTTTCCTCGCCGCTGCCGACGTATTCCCGGCTTGGAGTCATTGGAATATCGCAAGCCCGCTTCACGGGCATCCTCCGCCAGCGCCGCGGAAAAGGGATCGGCGGGTGCGCTACGTGCGGACGTTTTCGCCACCATGGGGATTCAAACCGCGCCCGTCGTTGATCGCATGTCGGCGAAAGATCGCGCCCGCACCACAGGGCAGTGCGGGCGCAGATTTTTTCAGGCGCGCTTAGAACTCCTCGATCTCACGGCGCAGCTCTTCCTTGTTTCGGCCGAGACGTTGCTGCAATCGCCCGAGCAGTTCGTCGTCCTTGCCCTCGACGAAGGTGAGGTCATCGTCCGTGAGCTGGGCGTACTTCTGCTTGAGCTTGCCTTTGATTTCGTTCCAGTTGCCTTTCATTTGGAGTTTAGTCATGCCCCCAATTCGCGCGATCCAACGCGCCCGGATGTCTGCGGAAAGCCGCGCTCGCTAACCGGCGGTATCCACCTTTGTGTGGGCCGTCTCGTTCCGCGCGATGGTCACCGCCTCACGAACCTGCATGGCGAATTCATCCAGGAAACGGCGGAGCTCCGTGGCCTGATGGGAACAGACCGCCAATTCCGTCGGCAGCGTTCGGGACATCGGTTCGGCCAATGGGATCCACGCGTGCAGGGCAAGGTATCCCGGAGCTCCTCCCTTCGCCTTGAGGACTACCGGGACGTTCAACTCGCAACTGAGAAAGAATTGCTGAATGACTTCCACCTGCGCCATCGGCAGCACCTCTACAGTATTGAGAAATGTGTACATGCGAAAAAAACCTTAAACCACCCGTGGAACGCGTTCCGAAATCGCCGGAATTGGCCCATCAAGCAAGCGATTCTTGCAGAATAGTGCAAATCTGCGGATCTCGGCAATAAACCGGAGCGAGGTTTGATTCCTCAGCCGCCACCACTCCTCACATTTCGATAAGCGAACGAATGGCCTCCGTGAGGGCTGAATGGATCGCGTGTTTCGCGACGAAACAATCCACGCCGGCGTCCTCAGCCAACTGCCGCGCTTCGTCACTCCCGGAAATCATGATAATCGGGACGTTATGCCTTTCCTGACGGAGAGTCTTGATCAACGTCGGGCCATCCATGTCGGGCATATGGCAGTTCGTAATCAGCAAATCGACGCCCCCCGTGCTGATTTCCTGCAACGCCTGCAGAGCGGAAGCGTACGAAGTCACCTCCGCCAAGGGGACTGCTTCCTTCGCCACGGCAATAACGACTGATCGGATTGCGTCATCGTCATCGACAACAATGATATGAGGATGATGCACGCCTGGAAGCTATACAGCCGCGCCGGAAAAGATAGATTCAATCCGCGTGTAAACACGTACCATCGGCTGTAACATTCTGTTGCATCCCTGTCGCCTGCCGCGGTTGCAAAAGAGATTCTCCGGGCCGAAGTTCAGGTCAAAACAAGGCGGTAAATCCGACCACGTGAGAACTCAACTCCGATTCCTTGGCATGAGGCTTACAGCAATCGCAGCCTGCACCGAGCCATCTTATCGCAGGGCAGTTGGAGCGATATTAGTAGTGGCCGGATGGTTCTTCGTGGCGGGTTGCGCCACTGAGCCGGCGCCTTCGGGAAGCCGATACGTCGTTACGGCCCCCACTGCCGCCCTCTATAAGAATGGTCCTGCACAAGATTCGAGTTACCTCTCGCCGCAACTGTCATCGCTTCGCTCGATGGCGGGCCAGGATACCGGCCCGGATGCGCAGTTGCCGAGAGGACAGTCGGTAACGTTGCTCAGGCGGGAGGTCGGCTTTTCCCGCGTCGTCACCGACGAAGGGCTCGTCGGCTATGTGGCCAACGATCAGTTGCAACGGGCGCCCGCCATTTCGCGAGCCACTGCTCCGCCCGCCTGGAAGCAAAATCCTCTTCCACACCACAACAGATCCCAGCCATTGCATCCGCCCGAAGACCGCCTCGACCTTTCGGATATTCCATTGCCAATGCCGGGGTAACTTGCGCTCAACGGCAAGCCGCGAGTGCCGACTGCACAGGCCATGAGCATGGGGTAGCATCACGGAAACTCATCCGCCGCACCTCGCATTGGCGATTGGAATGCGTTCCCACGCTTCGCCTCCATGCCAAATCCATCGAAACCGCCCGCCGTCAGCGAAGAGCAGGAGTCTGTTCCGTTGAAGACTATCGCCACCGAAAATATCGGCGCATTGACTCCGGAGGACACGGTAAAAACCGCGGGGGATCGCATGCGGGAACAAGACTCCCCCACGTGGCCCGTCGTGCAAGATCGTAAACTTGTTGGAACGGTCGATGGCAAAAATCCCGACTGGGCACTGGGAGGACAGGGCCATGACCCAGAGAGCTGGCAGGTTGGGAGCATCATGAATCGCGAAGCGGTATTCTGTTACGAGGACGAAGATTGCACGCACGCGGAAAAAATAATGAACGAGCACGGGCTGAGCTACTTGCCAGTGGTGGATCGACAAATGCGCATCGTCGGGATCTTCAGCAAAGAGGAAATCCAACGGCACGCCGCGGAAGCAATGCGTCGCTGACTATCGGTGAATAAAGCCTCGGCGACGAGGAAAGCTATGCCGGTGCCCGATACGCGCACCCAACCCGGACTCCGCGAATCAGCGTTAGCATGAAAGCACAACTATTCTATTCCACTCTATTGGCTGCCGCCCTTTCCGTGACAGCTTTGGGCGCCGACGACAAAACGATTGGCGAAAAAACTTCCGACACCCTGAAGAAGGCGGGGGATAAAACCAAGGAAGCCGGACGCGCGGTCGTCGATGGCACCAAAGAGGCAGGGCGGGCCGTCGCCGACGGTACCAGAAAAGCCGTCGATATCGTCAAGGATGCCGTCACTCCCGATGCGGACGCGAAGCGGGTCGACGTGACACTCGCTAACAAGCGGGTGGAACTCGCCAAACAGGTTGCTCCGGGCAAGACCGCCTTTGTCGTCAAAAATGATGGCAGCATGAAGCAGAACTTCCAAATCCGCGGTGAGGGTATCGACAAGAAATTCCTGACGGACGTCGACCCGAACGACACGAAGACTCTCCGCGTGGACCTTAAACCCGGGACTTACAAAGTACACGTTCCCGACTCGAACGGTCCCGAGACGACCATCCTCGTGAAATAAGTCAGCCCACAAACACGCACCGAGGAGCACGGACACGATGTATGCAATATGAACACCTTGCGTCTCACCCTGGCCCTCTCTTCGGTGCTGATCGCATCGACCCTTGCCCAAACGCCGTCGGACACCAATGCCGCGAATGCCAATCGGACACTCCTCGGCGGGTCCGCGCGCGACGGATTTACGTTGCGTGGGACTGAGGTCGTCGTCACCAGGGACGGCGTCACCACCAAGGTCGAGCGTGAGATGGTCCTGCCCAGCGGCCTCAAGGTGCAAGCCAATGGCAATGTCACCTTGCGTGATGGCAGCACGACGGCGCTACGCCCGAACCAATTGCTAACCCTCCAAGGTGCGTTTCAGGATGTCCTCTTGACTCCGCAAGGCGTGGCGCCGCTCTCCTCCGTCGATCCTGGTCCCGCGCCGAAACCCGATGCCGCACGGCCCGTTCGCGACGGCGTGTTCATCAAGGGCGCAGAAGTCTTCATCACACGCAATGGCATTACCGAAAAGGTGACCTCCGATGTCCGCCTATCCAATGGCGCGACGGTCAAATCGAGCGGAGCGGTGGAGCTGGGCAATGGAAACACGATCACACTCCTTCCTACTCAGATGCTCGATCTGAATGGCGTCATCCATGACGTTCCCTCTCGCACCGTCCCAATCAAGCCTGCGCAAAAATAGTTCAAAGTTCCTCGACTGCCTTCGGCAAATTGGAACTGAGTCGCGCAATCGCTTCGTGGAGGGTCGCGAACTCCACCGGTTTCGTCAGGTGTTGCGCGAATCCCGCGTGGTAGCTGTTCCTTAAATCTTCATCCGTGCCGAAGCCGCTCATCGCGATGGCGAGGAAAGGATGACGGGAGCGCTTTTCGAGTCTTTCCAGCAGCTCCGTTCCACGTCCGTCAGGCAGGCCGATGTCCGACACCAGCATATCGAACTCAAATTCCTCCGCGACCTGGAGCGCTTGCTCCACGCTGCCTGCCGTCCGCACGGCATACCCGCGCCGTTTGAGCAATTGCTGCAGTGTCTCCAGCGTGTCACGGTGATCTTCGACCACCAACAGCCGCAGTCCTGAAGCATCGGGCATGTCCAGAGGAGGCGGCGGCTTCACTTCCGTGGCCGGCTGCCCGGACGGAATTCGAATGCGAAAAGTCGCTCCCTGCCCCACGCCTGCGCTGTGGGCTTCAATCCATCCACGGTGCCGTTCGACCAGTGCTTTACAGATCGCCAGACCCAGTCCCAAGCCGGTATGCGCCGGCGCTTCCGCCTGTTCAAATGCGTTGAAAATCCGTCGGATCTTTTCGGGCGCAATGCCAGCTCCGTTGTCACTAATTTCGATCAGGATGTGTTTCGTTGAGTCAGGCCCAGCCGTCCGCACCGCGATCGTCCCCCCCGCCGGCGTAAACTTGGCAGCGTTCGTTAACAAATTCCAAAACACCTGCTGCAAACGCGCCGGATCCGCACGCACGTGAGTCGCTTGCGCCTCGAGTTGTTCGACCAGCGAGATTCTGCGCGCGGCAATATCGGGACGGCAGATTTCCATCGCCTGGCGAAGCACGGCGTGCACTTCCACGCTTTGAAAATCCAGGTGGAGCTTGTCGTTGCGCACGCGGGCCAGATCCAGCAAATCGTCGATCAACCGCGCTTCGAGACGCACATTCCGGTGGATGGTTTCCACTGCTTCACGCAGTTCCGGCGGACAATCGCCCTCCTCCAACAACGTGACCGCGTGAATGATCGGCGAGAGCGGCGTCCGCAACTCATGCGACAGCATCGCCAGAAAGCGATCTTTTGCGGCATTGGCTGATTCCGCTTCCGCCTGGGCCGATTCCGCGCGAATCCGGCGCCGCCTCTCTTCCGCCTCCCGCTCCAGCGCGGCATTACGCGCTTCCAGTTCGGCGTTGGCCACGCGCAATGCTTCCTCAGCCGCCTGTGCCGCGACGTTCATTTTTGCCAGCGCCTGGGTCTTTCGGAAAAGATCCACAAAGACATTTACCTTGGACCGGAGCACCGCCGGGTTCACCGGCTTGGTGAGATAGTCGACCGCGCCGGCATCGTACCCGAGGATCGCGTGCGCGTCCTCACGGTAGTGGGCCGTCAGGAAGATGATCGGGATGTGCTGCGTCCGCCGCCGCTGCTTGATGAGCCGCGCTAATTCGATGCCGCTCATGTCCGGCATTTGGACATCGAGGACGATCGCCGCAAAATCATCCGACATCAAAGCGAGCAACGCCTGATTGCCCGTTTGGGCTTTCTTCAGCTTGAAACTGCCGTCTTCCAGGATGCTTTCCAACGCCAGGAGATTTTTCGGATCGTCATCCACCAGCAGCACGGTCGCAGGACTTCCTTCGACAGAGGCGCCGTGCGAAAGCGGAGTTTGGTCGGCGGTCATGATCGGTTTGATCGACTCAACGGTGGAGCCACACACGAAGCAGGGACAGGAGCTGATTGGTGTCCACGGGCTTCGCGATGTAGTCACTCGCTCCGGCTTCGAGACACTTTTCACGGTCACCTTTCATCGCTTTCGCGGTGAGCGCAAGGATCGGCAACGCCCGGAACGCCGGCAGCCGCCGAATCTCTCGCATCGTCTGGTACCCATCCATTTCCGGCATCATGATATCCATGAGCACGATCGCCAGGTCGTCGGTTTCCTGGATCAGCTCGATGGCCTGCCGTCCATTGGTCGCGCTCAGGATCTCCATTTCCTGATTTTCCAGCACGATGGACAGGGCGAAAATGTTGCGCGCATCGTCATCCACGACCAGCACTTTCCGTCCGCGCAACACTTCGTTGCTGTTATGCAGTCGACTGAGCATCTGCTGTTTGCCTTGGGGCAGATCCGTCACCACCCGGTGCAGGAACAGCGCCGTTTCATCCAGCAATCGCTCCGGTGACTGCACGTCCTTCAAGACGATGCTCTTGGCCATCGTCCGCAAACGCGCGTCCTCCTCAGTCGACAATTCCTTGCCGGTAAACACCACCACAGGAACGTCGCGCAGGCTGCGTTCTGTCTGAATCCGATCGAGCAATTCGAATCCCGTCATGTCGGGCAGCCGCAGATCCAGAACGCAGCAATCGAACGGCCGGTCGAGGAGCGTGTGGAACGCCTCCTCGCCGGTCGCGGCCGTGGTAATCTCGATATCCTCGTGCCCGAGCAGTTCCACGATGCTCTTCTGCTCCGTTTCGTTGTCCTCCACCACCAGCAGGCGCTTCGTGCGCGGCAAAACGAATGTTCTGATCCGATCGAACGCGCCCTCGAGATCCTCGGTCGTCGCGGGCTTCACCAGGTAGGAAAACGCGCCGTGCGACAGCCCACGCTGCCGCTCCTCTTCCATGGTGATGATCTGCACGGGAATGTGCCGCGTTTCCGGCGCCAGCTTCAGGTTGTTCAAGACCGTCCAGCCCAGCATGTCCGGCAGGAAAATATCGAGCGTGATCGCCGCCGGCCGGAACCGCCGCGCGAGCGAAAGCGCGTCCTGCCCACGCGTCGCCACGAGCCCTTTGAACCCGTGATCGCGAGCTACGCCCAGGAGTACGCGGGCATAGTGCGGGTCATCTTCCACGATCAGGACGGCAATATCGTCAGTTCCGATTTCATTGCGATCATCGGGAATCGGTTCGTCGCGGGTGGTCGGCACCACCGGGAACGCAATCGACGTCGGAGGATTCGGACGGGAACTCCTCGCCCCCGTCACCGGCGCCGTGACCGCCGTGGATGGACCCGTGTAGACCAGCGGCAGGTAGAGCGTGAAGGTGCTCCCCTCTCCCGGAGTGCTCGTGAGCCGGATCTCTCCGCCGAGCAACGACGCCAGTTCACGCGAGATGGCGAGGCCCAGACCGGTTCCACCATACTTGCGCGAGGTTCCGGCATCCGCCTGCTGGAACGCCTCGAAGATCAACCGTTGTTTTTCCGGCGCGATGCCGATGCCGGTGTCGCTAATGCCCAGGGCAATCACCGATCCGGCGCGGCTGAGACTCGGATTTTCCGGGCTCCAGCCCTCCGGCACCGCCCGCACGCTCATCGTGACATGTCCATGCGCGGTAAACTTGAACGCATTCGAAAGGAGGTTCTTCACGATCTGCTGCATGCGCTTGGAGTCGCTCGTGAACGAACGCGGCAACTCTTCACCCACCTCGATATAGAACGGCAGGTTCTTGCTTTCGGCGATATGCCGGAAGCTGCGCTCCACCGAATCCTTCAGCGCCGTGAAGCTGATCTCCTCCGCCTCTACCGTCACCGTCCCCGACTCGATCTTCGAGAGATCGAGAATGTCGTTGATGAGGTTGAGCAGATCCGACCCGGCGGAGTGAATATTGCGGGCAAAATCCACCTGTTTCGGATTGAGATTCCCGACCGTGTTTTCCGCGAGCTGCTGCCCGAGAATCAGGATCGAATTGAGCGGCGTCCGCAGTTCGTGCGACATGTTGGCCAGGAACTCCGACTTGTACTTCGACGTGAGCGCCAGTTCGGCGGCCTTTTCCTCGAGCGCCCGCCGCGCCTGCTCGATTTCCATGTTCTTGCGTTCCACCTCGGCGTTCTGCTCGGCAAGTTGCTGCGCCTTTTGTTCCAGCTCCTCGTTCGTTTGCTGGAGTTCCTTTTGACCCGCTTGCAGTTCGGCCGTGAGCTGCTGGCTCTGCTGGAGCAGTCCCTCCGTGCGCATCGTCGCCTCGATCGTATTGAGCACCACGCCGATCGATTGCGTGAGCTGTTCGAGGAAGTTGAGATGTGCGTCCGTGAAGGTATGGAGCGAGGCCAGTTCGATCACCGCCTTGGTCTGGCCCTCAAAGAGCACCGGCAGCACCACCACGCTGGTCGGCCGCGCCGCGCCGAGCGACGACTGGACGGCGGTGTACTCCCGAGGCACGTCTGAAAGGAGGATGCGCTGCTTTTCCTTCGCGCACTGGCCGACCAGGCCGATCCCAACCAGGAACCGGTCCGGCAGTTCCGGATCGTTCGCGTACCCAGCCAGGCGGTGCAGCGCGGGCCGCTCGTCATCCAGCGTGGTCATCTGGAAGATGGTCCCCTGTTGCGCATCCACGAGGGGCGCCAATTCGGAGAGCAACATCTGCCCCACCGTGTAGAGATCGCGCTGCCCCTGGAGCATCCGGGTGAACTTGGCAAAATTGGTCTTTAGCCAGTCCTGTTCTTTGTTCCGCTCCGTGGTCACACGGAGGTTGTCGATCATCGTGTTGATGTTGTCTTTCAGCTCCGCAACCTCGCCGCGCGTTTCGACCTGGATGGACCGCGTTAGATCGCCCTTGGTCACCGCGGTCGCCACCTCGGCGATGGCGCGCACCTGCGTCGTCAGGTTCGCGGCCAGCAAGTTCACGTTACCGGTGAGATCCTTCCACGTCCCCGCGGCCCCGGGCACATTGGCTTGTCCACCGAGGCGCCCTTCCACGCCGACCTCGCGCGCCACGTTGGTTACCTGGTCGGCAAACGTCGCCAGTGTATCGGTCATCCCGTTGATCGTCTCCGCGAGCGCCGCGACTTCACCCTTCGCCTGCACCGTCAGCTTCTGCCGCAGGTTCCCATCGGCCACCGCCGTCACTACTTTGACGATTCCCCGGACCTGGTCGGTCAGGTTGGCCGCCATGACGTTCACGGAATCGGTCAGGTCCTTCCACGTGCCGGCCACACCCGAGACCTGCGCCTGACCTCCCAACTTTCCTTCCGTGCCGACCTCGCGCGCCACGCGGGTCACTTCCGCCGCGAACGCGTTGAGCTGATCGACCATCGTGTTGATCGTATTCTTCAGCTCCAGAATCTCGCCCTTCACGTCCACCGTGATTTTCCGGGAAAGGTCTCCGCGGGCGACCGCCGTCGTCACCTCCGCAATATTGCGGACCTGCGCAGTCAGGTTGGTGCCCATCGCATTGACAGAGTCCGTCAGATCCTTCCACGTCCCGGCCACCCCCGGCACCACTGCTTGCACGCCCAGACGTCCTTCGGTGCCGACTTCACGCGCCACACGGGTCACCTCCGAAGCAAACGAGCGGAGCTGCTCGACCATCGTATTGATGGTTTCTTTCAACTGCAAAATCTCTCCGCGCACGTCCACCGTGATCTTCCGCGAAAGGTCCCCGTTGGCCACGGCAATCGTCACCTCGGCGATATTGCGGACCTGCGCCGTTAGGTTCGACGCCATCGAATTCACATTGTCCGTCAGATCTTTCCACGTGCCGGCGACACCGGACACCTGCGCCTGGCCACCGAGTTTGCCTTCCGTACCCACTTCACGCGCCACACGGCTCACCTCGGAGGCAAACCCATTCAATTGATCGACCATTGTATTGATGGTGTTTTTCAGCTCGAGGATTTCTCCCTGCACGTCCACCGTAATCTTGCGGGAAAGATCGCCGCGCGCAATCGCCGTAGCCACGTCCGCGATATTGCGTACCTGGCCAGTGAGATTCGACGCCATCGAATTGACGTTGTCCGTCAGATCCTTCCACGTCCCCGCCACGCCGGGCACCTGCGCCTGCCCGCCCAGCTTCCCTTCCGTGCCCACTTCGCGCGCCACACGCGTCACCTCCGCCGCAAAGGAGCGGAGCTGATCGACCATGGTATTAATCGTTTCCTTCAGCTCCAGGATTTCCCCGCGCACGTCCACCGTGATCTTCTTGGACAGATCGCCATTCGCCACGGCGATCGTCACCTCGGCAATGTTGCGGACCTGCGAGGTGAGGTTCGAGGCCATGGAATTCACATTGTCCGTCAGATCCTTCCACGTCCCCGCGACGCCACCCACCTCCGCCTGCCCGCCGAGCTTGCCCTCGGTGCCGACCTCGCGCGCCACGCGGCTCACTTCGGACGCAAACGCGTTGAGCTGATCGACCAGCGTATTGATCGTGTTTTTCAATTCGAGGATCTCTCCCTGCACGTCCACCGTGATCTTGCGCGAGAGATCGCCCCGCGCGACCGCCGTCGTCACTTCCGCAATGTTGCGCACCTGGGCCGTGAGGCTGTTTGCCATGGAGTTGACGTTATCGGTCAGATCCTTCCACGTCCCAGCCACACCGGGTACCTGGGCCTGGCCGCCGAGTTTACCCTCGGTGCCCACCTCGCGCGCCACACGGCTCACTTCGGAGGCAAAGGCGTTCAACTGGTCCACCATGGTGTTCATGGTTTCCTTGAGCTGCAAAATCTCTCCCTTCACATCGACCGTGATCTTGCGGGACAGATCGCCCTTCGCGATGGCCGTCGCCACGTCCGCGATATTGCGTACCTGCGCGGTAAGATTCGACGCCATCGAGTTCACGTTATCCGTCAGATCCTTCCACGTGCCCGCCACGCCGCGCACCTGCGCCTGCCCACCCAGCTTCCCTTCCGTTCCGACTTCCCGCGCCACGCGCGTCACTTCCGATGCAAATCCATTGAGCTGATCCACCATCGTATTGATCGTGTTTTTCAACTCCAGGATTTCTCCTTTCACGTCCACCGTGATCTTCTTGGAAAGGTCGCCATTCGCGACCGCCGTCGCCACGTCCGCGATATTCCGCACCTGCGCCGTCAAGTTCGACGCCATCGAATTCACGTTGTCCGTCAAATCTTTCCACGTGCCAGCCACACCGCCGACTTCCGCCTGCCCGCCCAACTTGCCCTCCGTGCCCACTTCGCGCGCCACGCGGCTCACCTCCGAGGCGAACGCATTGAGACGATCGACCATGGTGTTGATCGTATTCTTCAGCTCCAGGATTTCCCCCTTCACGTCCACCGTGATCTTGCGGGAAAGATCTCCGCGCGCGATGGCCGTCGCCACGTCGGCGATGTTGCGCACCTGGTCCGTCAGGTTGTTCGCCATGAAATTCACGTTGTCCGTCAGATCCTTCCACGTTCCCGCCACCCCTTGCACTTCGGCCTGGCCACCCAACTTGCCCTCGGTGCCGACCTCGCGCGCCACGCGGCTGACCTCCGAGGCAAACGCATTGAGCTGATCCACCATCGTGTTGATCGTATTCTTCAGCTCCAGGATTTCCCCCTTCACCTCCACCGTGATCTTCGACGAAAGATCTCCCTTCGCGATCGCCGTCGCCACGTCCGCGATGTTCCGCACCTGTCCCGTCAGGTTCGAGGCCATCGAATTCACGTTATCCGTCAAATCTTTCCACGTGCCGCCCACGCCCGGCACAATCGCCTGCCCGCCGAGCTTGCCTTCGGTGCCGACTTCACGCGCCACACGCGTCACCTCGGAGGCAAAAGCGTTGAGCTGATCCACCATCGTGTTGATCGTATTTTTCAACTCCAGGATCTCGCCCTTCACGTCCACCGTGATCTTGCGCGAAAGGTCGCCGCGCGCCACCGCCGTCGTCACGTCCGCGATGTTGCGCACCTGCCCCGTCAGATTCGACGCCATCGAGTTGACGGAATCCGTGAGATCCTTCCACGTCCCCGCCACGCCCGACACTTCGGCCTGGCCACCCAGCTTCCCTTCCGTACCCACCTCGCGCGCCACGCGGGTCACTTCCGATGAGAATGCATTGAGCTGATCGACCATCGTGTTGATGGTTTCTTTCAACTCGAGAATCTCGCCCTTCACGTCCACCGTGATCTTGCGCGAAAGGTCGCCGCGCGCCACCGCCGTCGTCACGTCCGCGATGTTGC